>NZ_JBHXVK010000002.1:592856-724464 GCF_042672305.1 Gordonia sp. NPDC127522 | reverse complement strand
GATCCGGCTCACCCTGCATACCCACCAGGATCCCAGCCCACCAGGCAAACCCGCTCACCCCACACCGAAACGACGCCGACTATTTCAGCAGTCTCCTAGTCCGAAAGAACGACCTGCCCCCTGCTCCCTGACTGAGGAGCGCTGGCGACAACCCCTTCTGCTCCCTGAGGTGCGAGGAGCGTTAGCGACGAGCCACGAAGGGCGCCGACTCCTCCGCCTCGGCCGGCGGCAATGCCTGCGAACCGCTTCCGCTGCCCCGCAACAAGAACGTTGCCGCGACGCCCGCGACCGCCGTGACGGCGACCGCGGCCCAGACCGCGTCGTGCAACCCGACCATGAAGGCGTCCTGCACCGCGATCCGGACCGCATCACCGATCGCGCCCGGCGCCTGGTCGGCCACCCCCACCCCGGCCATCACCGATTGCTTCGCCGCGTCGACCGCCTCGGCCGGCAACCCGCTGCCCGACAGCCGGTCCCCGACCCCGGCGACATACGCGGACGTCAGGATCGACCCGAGGACCGCGACACCGAGCGTCCCGCCGATCTCGCGTGTCGTGTCGTTGACCGCACTGCCCGCGCCGGCCTGCTCCGGACGCAGCGCGTCCATGATGAGCTGGGTGCACGGACCGGAGATGAAGGCGAGACCCGCCGCCATCAGCGACATCGCCCAGATGATGAGTTCCCAATACCCGGAGTCCCGCGCGGAGAGCTCGACGAGCGCGAACCCGCCGGACATCAGGAGGGCCCCGGTCACCGACACCACCCGGGGCCCGAAACGGTGCGACAGTGCCATCGCAACCGGCGACAGCGCCGCCATCACGATCGCGAACGGAAGGGTACGGACACCGGCCGCCAGCGGACCGTATCCCTTCACCGCCTGGAAGAACTGCGTGATCAGGAAGATGAAGCCGAAGAGCGCGAAGAACGCCACGCTGATCATTCCGGCGGCGGTCGCAAAGCGCCGGTTGGCGAAGAGCCGGACGTCGAGGATGGGGTGCGCGATCCGCAGCTGTGTGGCGACGAACACCGCCAGGATAACCACTGCGACAACGACACCCACTACCGTGCGCGCCGTGGCCCAACCGACGTGGGGCGCCTCGATCAGGGTGAAGGTCAGCAGGCCCAGGCCGGCGATCGAGAGCACGACCCCGAGCGCGTCGAACCGGGGCACCGACACCGGTCGCGTGCCGGGTACGACCGCCAGGATCATCGCGAGGGCCACCACACCGAACGGGACGTTGACCCAGAACACCGATGTCCACGAGAAGTGCTCGAGGAGCCAGCCGCCTAGAACCGGTCCGATGGCCACCGCCACTCCGGAGACCGCCGCCCAGATCCCGACAGCCATCGCGCGTTCCCGGGCATCGACGAAGATGGCCGTGATGATCGCGAGCGTGGCGGGGAAGACCAGCGCCGCGAAGACCCCGAGCCCCGCGCGACCGGCGATGAGCTGCCCGAGGTTCTGGGATGACGCCGCCAGCACCGACACCAGCATGAAACCTCCGATGCCGGTGAGGAGCACGCGACGGTGCCCGAACCGGTCACCGAGGTAGCCGCCGGTCAACAGCAGGCCGGCGAAGACGAGCGTGTAGGCGTCGACGATCCATTGCAGGCCCGAGATCCCGGCGCCGAGGTCGCGGGCGAGCGTCGGGAGGGCCACGTTGACGATCGTGTTGTCGATCATCACGAGTAGTTCGGCGAAGCTGAGGGCGCCCAGCGCCCACCAGCGAGCATGCGTGCGTTCGGTTGGCATCGATCTTCTCCTGGTCGGGTGGCGCAAGCGATTTCTGCAATCCGTTAGAACAACGTTCCAGAGTTGTAGAACAACGTTCTATTCAAGAAGAACACCGTTCCAGTAGGTTGTCAACATGTCTCCCGCGAAGCCGCGCACGCGTACAGCAGGCGCCGACGTCCGATCCGCGCTGCTCCGGGCAGGTCGCACGATCCTCGAGCGCGATGGCACGGCCGGTCTGACGGTTCGGGCCGTGGCCGGTGAGGCGAAGGTCGCCCCGATGGGCGTCTACAACCACTTCGACGGCAGGGACGGCCTGCTGGACGCCCTGGTCACCGACGGGTACGCCGAATTCGGACGGGCGATTGCGACAAGGGATGACGATCCGGCGACTCGTCTGCGCAACGCCGGCGTGGCGTACCGGAAGTTCGCACTCGCCAATCCGGTGCTCTACGGGCTGATGTTCTCAGCGCAGTGCACGCCCGAGATCGACGTGGCCGCAAACGCATTCGAGGTCCTCGTCGACACCATCCGGTACGGCCAGGTGGCCGGGGTCATCTTGTCCGCCGACCCCGTCGAACAAGCCATGCAGACCTGGTCCGCCGTTCACGGCGCCGTGAGTCTCGAACTCGCACATGCCTATCACCCCGACGTCGATGCATCGGCGAACTACGAGAACGTCCTCGACTTCGTGGCCCGCGCACTGGCGCTCCGGCCTGGCGACTGAGACCCTGCTCGGGGACGGTCATCGGGTTCGTGCGTCAGGGCAGGACGATCGGCGGCAGACCGGGAAGCGGGATCGTCACGCCGCCTGGCGGACGCGGAGTCCGCGGCCGGGGACGAGGCCGGGGCGCGGGCTCCTCTGCGGAGGGCGTCGTCGTCTCCGGCGGAGGAGGAGTCGTGTATCGGCGCGCCGGTTGCCGGGCCTCGGCATAGATTGCGGGATCGGCGAATTCGGGTTCCGGGGTGGCGGTGGTGCGCTGGGGAAGCGGTGCGGCGACGGTCGGCGACGCCTCATCGTGTCCGACGGCCAACGCCGTGGCCACCGCGACGACGGCCACCGCGCACAGCAGCGCCACCGCGGCGAGAACGCGCTTGCCTCCGTGCCGCCGTCGGCTCGCGCCGGCCGAATGCGGCCCTGCTACGGACACGTCGGAGTGCGGTGGAGCCCCGATGGCCGACCCTGTGTCCACCGAATACCCGGTCATCGGATCGACGTTCACCTCCCCATCGCCGGACCGGACCGGCGGCGTGGGCGTGTGCGCCGACGTCCACCGAGGCGCAGACTCACCCGACGGCGGCGGCCCGGCAACCGGATTCCTCGGCGTGCGCAGATCGTGACCGACCGGAGAGAGCTCCTCGAACTGCTGGTCGTCCCGAAGCGGCTGGGCGCGAGGGACATCCGGGGCAGCAACATACGGAGCGAGCGCCCCGAACGCCGTGGCCACCACCGGTGGCGACTGAGTGACGGACTCGAAGATGGGGGTGTCGTGCGTGTCGTGCGTATGATCGTCTTCACTCGGAGCCATCTCGGCCATCTCGGCGGGAGCCGAGAAGCCGTCATCCGACCGGGTCGGGACCTCATCCTGTTCGGCGGGCGGGGTCGCCACTTCCACGTCTGGTTCGATCACATCGCCGGACACCGCGATGGCGTGCGGTAACTCCGGTTCCGCCGCGTGTCCGCCGTGCGCCGGGGGCCGAGTGATGCTCCCCGACGGATCGACGTCGACGACCGGCACGGGTACGGCTCGCGCGATCGCGTCTCGGAGGCCGGGCCATGCGCTCACGCGATCGGTGACCACGACCGCGGGGGCGGAGGCTCCGGACACCGCCGCGCGAGCGAGGCCCTCGGCGCGTGCGGTCAGCGGGGCTCCGGCTTCGGCGACGTCGCGGCGCGCCATGCGGAACAGCCGGATGTGGTCGCGGCCCATCAGGAAGGTGCCGTCGGACTCGCGGAGCCGCTCGCGGCCGCGGGTGACGAGGTCGAGGACCTCCTCGTGCCACTCGCGCGAGGTCGGTGCCGCCACCCGCCCGACCCGAACGAGATGGTCGGCGATCACCTCATCCAGGACGGCGAGAGTCAGACCGGAATCGGAGTAGGAGTCCGCGACGGTCCCTCGAGCCGGGTCCAGGCGTCCCACCGAGACGCCCGCCCGCGGATCGAGATCGAACAGCACGACCTCGGCGTTCTGCGCGATCCCCCGCCCAGCGAGTTCGGCGCGCACGGCGTCGACGACGGCAGCACTGACCGTGACCTCTGCCTGCGCAGACGTCGGTGTCACGGCCGGATCGGCCACCGTGTCGGTCATCTGGTTGATTCCTGCACCTCACGTGCACCTCGCCTCATGTCCCCCACGGCGAGAAGGTGCCCCCTGGACAGTCGCGAGCTCAACCTAGCACGACTCAGCGGACGGTGGCCCCCGGCGCATATCCGTTCACCTGCTCGGACGGGTGGTTTCGCGGCGCCGGGCGGGTGGGAGCGGGGCCGCCCAGGGCGCGGTAGTCCCAACCCGCGTCGCGCCACATCTGCGGGTCGAGGCAGCGCCGGCCGTCGACGATGCGTTTGGCGCGGACGACGCCCTCGAGTTCTTCGGGCGCCATGTGCACGAACTCGGCCCACTCGGTGGCGATGACGACGACGTCGGCCCGGTCGCACGCGTCGCGCGCCGAGGTGGCGTAGCCGAGGCTCGGGTGGACGCGTCGTGAGTTGTCCATGGCCTTCGGGTCGAAGACGGTCACGGACGCCCCTTCGAGCGCCAGCCTGCTGGCCACCGTCAGCGCGGGTGAGTCACGGACGTCGTCGCTCTCCGGTTTGAAGGCGGCGCCCAGGACGGCGACGTTGCGCCCGAGGACCTCGCCGCCGAGGGCCTCGAAGACCAGTTCCACCGCCGCACCCCGGCGACGCATGTTGATGGCGTCGACCTCCCGCAGGAAGCCGACGGCCCGCGGGGCGCCCATGTCGTCGGCGCGCGCGGTCAGGGCGCGGATGTCCTTGGGCAGGCAGCCCCCGCCGAAACCGAGACCGGCGTTGAGGAATCGACGTCCGATCCGCGGGTCGTGCCCGATCGCGTCGGCGAGGGTGTTGATGTCGGCGCCGGCGATCTCGCACAGTTCGCTGATCGCGTTGATGAACGAGATCTTGGTGGCCAGAAAGGCGTTCGCCGAGACCTTCACGAGTTCCGCGGTGGCCCAGTCGGTCTCGATCAGCGGCACGCCGGTCTCGAGGATCTCGCGGTAGATCTCGCGGGTGACCTCCCCGGCCGACGACCCGGCCTCGAACTCTTCGCCAGCCGTTTTGAGACCGCTCGGGTCGAGCGAACCGGTACCGAGGACGAGCCGATCCGGCCGGAGCGTGTCCTCGACGGCGAATCCCTCGCGCAGGAACTCCGGGCTCCACGACAGTTCGACATCCGCCCCGGCGTGCGACAGTACCGAGATCCGTTGTGCTAGTTCGGCACACGTGCCGACCGGTACGGTCGACTTGCCGATGATGAGGTGGGCGCCCCGCAGCGTCGGCACGAGCGCGTCGATCGCCGAGTACACGTGCGAGAGGTCGGCCCGGTGCCCGCGGGGTTCCTGCGGGGTCCCGACGCCGAGGAAGTGCACCGAGGCGTGGTCGGCGGCGGCGAGATGGTCGGTCGTGAAGCGGAGTCGTCCGGCGTCGATGTTGCGGCGCAGGATGTCGGCGAGCCCCGGCTCGAAGAACGGGACCTCGCCGGCCTGCAGGCGTTCGATCTTGTACGGATCGACGTCGATGCCGACGACGTCGTGCCCGAGTTCGGCCATGCAGGCCGCGTGAGTGGCACCGAGGTAGCCGCATCCGATCACCGTGAGCTTCATGAGGGCAACGGTTACCCAGGCGGAACCACCGGTAACCATCCTCGTCGTGGCGGGTTGTCATCGGCTGGGTGAACTTCCGGAGCCGCGCCCACCCGGTCCGTCCACCCGCCGGTTGAGCAGAGTCGAAACCCCTCAGTCGTGCTTCTGGAAGTTCAGGTACGCCTTCGACGGGGTGGGGCCACGTTGTCCCTGGTATTTCGATCCGACCGACGCGCTGCCGTACGGCTCCTCGGCCGGGCTGCTGAGGCGGATGAGGCACAGCTGCCCGATCTTCATGCCGGGCCAGAGGGTGATCGGAAGGTTCGCGACGTTCGACAGCTCGAGGGTGATGTGGCCGGAGAAGCCGGGGTCGATGAAGCCCGCCGTCGAATGCGTGAGGAGGCCGAGCCGACCGAGTGACGACTTGCCTTCGAGTCGGCCGGCGAGGTCGTCGGGCAGTGAGCACACCTCGAGGGTGGACCCCAGCACGAACTCGCCCGGGTGCAGCACAAAGGGCTCACCGTCGGCGGGTTCGACCAGCGAGGTGAGTTCGTCTTGGCGTTGTGCGGGGTCGATGTGGGTGTAGCGGGTGTTGTTGAACACCCGGAACAGGCCGTCGAGCCGGACGTCGACACTGGAGGGCTGGACGAGGGCGGGATCGAACGGATCGATGGCGAGGCGCCCGTCAGCGATCTCGGCGCGGATGTCGCGGTCGGAGAGCAGCACGGTGTCGAGGTTATCGAATGGTCAGGGAGGATCTGCGCCGGTGTCGGTCGGCGCCGACCCTCCGCTCTCCGGTGCCGCTGTTCTGCGCCGCCGCCGGACATCAGCGCGCATCCGGTCGAGGATGGCGTCGGTGCGATGGGCATGGTTGATCCGCGGCGTCGACGACGGGTGCGACCGGGGCGGGTGCCAGACGGCGCGGCCCGCGTCGACCCCGTCGGTGGCGATGGTGGTGGCCCACTGATCCACCCCGGTACCGACGACTCGGTTGTGTGGTGGGCAGGCGGTCGCCAGGGTGTCGAGGTCGGTGGAGCCGTGGTGGGCGTCCCACTCGACGACATGGTGGATCTCGCAGTCGAACGACGGCCGCGTGCATCCGGGGAAGGTGCAGCCGCCGTCGCGGGCAACCGCGGCGATTCGTTGTGCGCGCGAGGCCAATCGCCTGGACCGCCCGAGGTAGAGCACCTCGCTGGAGTGGTCCCGGAAGACCGCGAGATGATGCTGCGCGTCCGCGGCGAGGTCGATGGCGTCCTTGATGGGTAGGAGGGTTCCCGTCGCGGTCCGTGCCGGGTCGCCGGCCGCGTCGCGCAGCGCCGATTCGGTGATGGAGACGACGAGGTGTGGCGGTAGCCCGTGGTGCGAACCCCCGAGCGCGCCGGCGTCGAGCACGAAGCGCAGCATGGCGCGCAACGCGTCGTGGTTCCGCTTCTCGGCGGAGCGCTCGTCGCGTCCGGCAGCGGCGGCCAGCGCGTCGGGGTCCGCGGCGGCGGGGTTCCCGGTGGGCGACTCGGGATCGGCGGGATTGTTCATCCCAGGAGCGGCCCACACCGACAAGACGACGTCGAACATGGCGCGCGTCACGGGGTCGAGCGTTGCGGTGAGCCGGGACATCAGTTGGGCGTCTTGCGGCCCGAGTTTGAGTCCGCGGTTGCGGGCGCGGTCGCGATCGTCGGTGATGGTTCCGTCGGGGTCGAGGTGGGCCAGGATGCGGGCGCCGAGGTCACGGAGTGACGACGGGTCGTACTCGCGTGCGTAGTGCGCGAGCGTCGCCTCGGCGGCTTCCCGGTCGGCGGGGTCCACGTCGGCGGGGATCTTGCGCATCACCTCGATGACGACGTCGACATGGCGTCCCGAGATCTCGCCGTCGGCAACACCTTTGGCGGTCTCGGGGAAGCGCGGTTCGAGCGGCACCCCCTGCATGTCCGGGAACCTGCCCAAGGCCCAGACGCGATTCATCAGGCGGGTCGCCTCGCCGCGCCGGTTCAGACCGTGGCAGACGAAGTTGGAGACGGTCTGGCACCCCATCTTCCGATACGCTGACCGCTCGTCGATGTCGACGATGTGATCGGTGAACAGCGACAGCATCCGTCGTTCGGCGCGCTCGTGCTCGATCGCGACCTGTAGGAGGTCGGTGTCGGAGCAATCCGTGGACTGCGTCTCGGCAATCTCGTCCATAAGTGCATGCAGGCGCTTGTACTGGTCGAGAAGGAGTGGTGGTGCAGATGGCCCGGTAGAAGCCATGATTTCATCCCCCGTCATCATCATGGCTTTACTCGAAACTACGTTCGAGGCTACCGCGCGGTCGCCCGCCGCGCAACCCCTTCCGGCGAATTATTCTGCGTCGCAACCGAATCGCGTCGGCCCGCCGAGACCCGGCCTCGCCCAGATGTCGCAGTTCGTTGCGCCTGACGCCACGTTCTGCGACATCTGCGCGTGCCGGCGACCGGCCCGGCCACGGGTTTGCTAGGCTGTCGTTCGCGAGTCCGGCACTCGCACGCCGATGTAGTTCAATGGCAGAACATCAGCTTCCCAAGCTGAATACGCGGGTTCGATTCCCGTCATCGGCTCCAACATCACCGCGACTCGCGAGGCCCCCCTCGTCCACTGTCGACTAGCCGAAGAGAGCCACCGCGGTGCCGGAGATCAGCGGCACACTGAGCAGGATTAGGACGACTGCGTTGATCCAGCGGTGGTCACGCAGAACCGCCAAGAACTCACGGACCTGGGCGTTGGGGACGAAGTATCGCGCGGTGTGGGCGCCGGTCGAGAATCCGTCGATCCCGGCAGACCGCATGAGCATCGCTGAGCGGAAGGCGTGATAGCCGCTCGTCACCACCGCGACCGGTTCGGTCGCTCCACGCTCGTCGAGCACACGCCTCGAGTACCGGAGGTTCTCCGCGGTGTCGGTGGATCGATCCTCGAGTGCGATGGCCTCACGATCGACGCCCTTCGAGACGAGGTACTCGGCCATCGCCGCGGCCTCCGACAGCCGCTCGTCGCCACCTCTGCCTCCGGAGCAGATGATCAGCGGGTCCAGGCCGGAAGACCGGGCCAGATCATAGATCTCGCGACCGCGGTCGAGTCGTGACGCCAGCAGTGGACCGACGCGGGACCCGTCGAGCAGACCGGCACCCAGGACGATGATCGCGCCGACCTTCGCCCGTCGCGCCCGCCACCTGCTCCACCTGCCGTACAGCCACGACCAGAGCAGCAGCGAGGCGAACACGAATCCCAGGTAACCGGCCGGGATCCCCGCCGCCAGGAGGAATCTGAGCAGAGCGTTGCTCGTCGAGACGTCGAACCATCCGACGATGATCCCGAGCAGGAGTCCGAGCGCGTAACCGGACAGGAGTGCACCCAAGAGCGCCGACAGGAGGTTAGCGGGGCGGCGCCCCTCTCGGCGCAGAAGCGTCACGCCGTTGACGATCAACGACACCCCGAGAATGAGGATGGCAAGCAGCGCAACGAGTCCGAGGGCCACGATGACCACCGCCGGCGCGAGAACCGAGCCGTCGTCGTCGACGCCCCTGTCCACGACCGCGATCACCGCGGCGAGCATCACGCCCGACAAGCCCGCGGTCAGCAGGATACCGGGGCCCAGACGACGCGGGTCCTGCGATGCAAGCACCGCGCTCGCGATGAACAGCACTGCAGCAACTATCAGTACGCCCATCACGAGCTCGATGGTGTCACAAGTGTCGCGCAGGTCGGGAAATGAGGAATGAGCCCAGTTGCGCTAACTCGATTTCGGCGCACACGAAACGTTCATCCGTACCCATTCTCGGACGCGGTCGAAACCCGCGCGGCCGGCGTGCAATCATCAGACGAGTCGGGCCGACGCCACAGTCGGTCCTCGTCATCCCAGGACGCACACATGCATCTGCCCGCGATGAGAACTCCGATTCTGGTGCTGAGCATCGGCCTGCTACTGAGCTGGCTGCTGCCGCCGCCCGCACATGCGGCGCCCAACCGGGTCGATGCCACGCCGGCCGGCTTGACCGTCGATGGACGGCACTGGTGGCCATCCGGATTCGATGCGTACCAGCTGGCCACCGATTGGTCGGTGAATGCCGGTTGCGGAGCGATGGTTGATCTCGACGACTATTTCGCCGCCTTACCTCCGCATTCGCTCACTCGCTTCAATCTGTTCGCTCAACTGGCCGTGAACAAGTACACCCAGCAATTGGATTTCGGGCCGATGGATGCCGTCTTCGACGCCGCCGCGCGGCACGGTCAGATGGTCTTGCCTGTCCTCGCGGCCGCCGATGGCGCATGCGAGAGCGGAGTTTTCAAGGAACGAGACTGGTACCGATCCGGCTGGCGAACCGTCGCCGGCGCGGGTGGACTTACGTTCGAGCAGTGGGTCAGGACGGCAGTGGGACGCTGGAAGAGCAGGTCGGCCCTGGCGGGATGGGAATTGGTGGGTGAACCCGAACCGTCCATCTGTGGCGATCAGTCGTGTGGATGGCAGCAGCGGTCGTGCCCGGTCGACGCCGCGCGCGTACTGCGGTCGTTTTTCGGCAGCGCAGGTGCGATGGTCGCCCGGCTGCACGGCGGGGCGGTGATCTGGTCCGGCTTCACCGGCGGTGGCCAGTGCGGCACCGCCGGGCCCGACTACCAGTACGTCGCCGGCTCCCCGTACGTGGACGTCCTGGACTATCACGACTACGGTGCGGACGGTGTCGCGCTCCCCGGGGATCAGTGGAACGGACTGGCCGAGCGTCTACGCCAGGCACGCGCAGTCGGAAAACCCCTCGCGGTGAACGAGATCGGCCAGCATGCCGGCTCATGCGGTTCGACGTCCGAGCGCGCCGACGACTTCCGGACCAAGGTCGCCGGTCAGCGGGCGGCCGGGACGGCAACCGCACTGTTCTGGGCATTCGTCCCAGACCCGAGGCACGACCAGTGCACCTACGACATCGGTCCCGGTGACCCGGTGCACGAACTGGTCTCCGAACTGACCAGCCTCGATTGAGGGTCAGCACTCGGGCAACAGTGCAATACCCGGCCGACGGGCCGACCGGCCGTTAGACTCTGCCGATGTCCAGTCCCCTGGGGATCACCCCCGACGAGTCGCTGCGCAAGGGACTTCAGAGTCGTCATATCAGCATGCTCGCGCTCGGCGGCGCCATCGGCACCGGCTTGTTCGTCGCCTCGGGCGCCACCATCTCCGACGCGGGCCCGGGTGGCGCCATCCTGGCGTATCTGCTGATGGGCTGCATGGTCTTCTTCCTGATGCAGAGCCTCGGCGAGATGTCGGCATACATCCCGTGCAGCAACCCGTTCGAGGAGTACGGCAAACGCTTCGTGTCCAAGTCCTTCGGCTTCGCAGCCGGGTGGAACTACTGGCTCAACTGGTCGGTCACCCTGGCCGCCGAGTTGGTGGCCGCCGGGCTGATCATGAAGTACTGGGCACCCGACGTGCCGTCGTGGATCTGGTCGGTCGTGTTCCTGGCGGGTCTGCTGGCGCTGAACCTGTTCGCGGTCAAGGCGTTCGGCGAGGCCGAGTTCTGGTTCGCGGCGATCAAGGTCATCGCGGTGGTCGTCTTCCTCATCGTCGGCGTGCTGCTGATTCTCGGTGTCGTCGGCGACCGTCCGTCGCCGGGCTTCAGCAACTGGACGATCGACGACGCCCCGTTCGTGGACTTCCCGCTCGGCATGCTGTCGGTCTTCCTCATCGCCGGTTTCGCATTCCAGGGCACCGAGATGATCGCGGTCGCCGCCGGCGAGGCGGTCGAACCGAAGACGGCGATTCCGCGCGCCGTGCGCACCGTCTTCGTGCGCATCCTGCTGTTCTACATCGGCACCCTGACCGTGATCGCGTTCCTGATCCCGTACACCGACCCCAATCTGCTGAATGCGTCCGAGGAGAACATCGCGATCGCCCCGTTCACCCTCGTGTTCTCCGACGCGGGGATCGCGGTGGCGGCATCGATGATGAACGCCGTGATCCTGATCGCGATCCTGTCGGCGGGCAATGCGAGCCTGTTCGCGGCAACCCGCGCGTTGTACGGCCTGTCGGTGCAGGGGAACGCCCCACGTGTGTTCGCCTGGGTCACTCGATCAGGAGTGCCACTCCTCGCCGTGGCCGCGACGACGGCCATCGGCGCCCTCTGCTTCCTGGCCAGTCGGGTGGGTGACGGTCGCGCGTATGTCTGGCTGGTCACCGCCTCGTCGGTGGCGGGCTTCATCACGTGGATGGGTATCGCGTGGGCCCACTATCGTTTTCGTCGGGCGTGGCAGGCGCAGGGTCTCGACCTCGGCAGACTCCCCTACAAGGCCTGGCTCTACCCGGCCGGCCCGATCATCGCGTTGCTCATGTGTGTTGCAGTCATCGCGGGGCAGAATCTCCCGGCGATCCGCGACGGATCCGCGGGGAATCTCGAACTCTGGCTCACCGCCTACGGCGCACTGTTCGTGTTCCTCGCTCTGTGGTGGGGCCACAAGGTGATCACGCGCAGCCCGACCGTCGACCTGCTCACCGCCGATCTGTCACCCACATCGGCTGCGTCGGCGCATCGCGATCCGGATCCGGACCTCGTCGGCTGACCGGATCGTCGGGCGATCGGGGTGGGGCGCCGGGTCTCGCTCAGTCGCTGACCTCGCCGATCAGCCGACAAGTTCGGCGATGTGGTTCAACGAGTTACGCAGATGGTCGTCGGCAAACGGCGGGAACTCGATGTACTCCCGGATGTGAGCGGGCACGGCCGACCAGTCGTAAGTCAGGGTGAGCCCGGTGGACGACTCCCCCACCGGCACCAGGTCGTAACGCCATGTCCAGCCGCCGAATTCGAGCTCCCCGGAGTCGTTGCGCTGCCCTGGTTGCCACGCTATCGTCGACCGCGGTTCGATCACCTCCACCCGGTTCTCCATCAGATAGTCACCATCCGGATGGTTGGAGTGGTACATGTTCATCCGGAAGACCTGGCCCACCTCCCGCAGCGGCGTCGTGTCGACTGCGTCCCGAACCCAGCCGGTGCCGTCGATGGCCTGGTGTGTGCGGGGGTCGGCGAGCGCCGCGAACACCTCGTCGGGCGTGGCGGAGATCGTGCGGCTGACGGCAACGTTCTCGTGCGTCATGGTGCTGGCCCTTTCGGGTCGGGTCCCCCGGATCGGGGATCGGACACAGAGGTGGACCCGAACCGGCGCCCGAACTCATCGGTGACCTTGTTTCCCACGAGTGCATGCCATCCTCGAATGATGGACCTGCGCCTGTGTCGGGAACGTTTCGCCGCCGCGCGGTCGGTCACACTCGCCACCGTGTCACCCTCCACCAAGCCGCACCTGGTCCCCGTCGTGTGCGCACTCGACGACGACGTCATCTACACGTGCGTGGATCACAAGCCGAAACGAACCACCGCACTCCGTCGTCTCGCCAACATCGCGGACAACCCCGCGGTGTCGCTCCTGGCTGACATGTATTCCGACAACTGGGATGAACTGTGGTGGGTGCGAGTCGACGGCCGGGCACATGTCGTCGACGCCGGTGAATCCGTCGGCAGTCACGGCATCGACACGCTGGCCGCGAAGTACCCGCAGTATCGACTCCGACGGCCCGATGGACCGGTGATCGTCGTGGAGTCTCTGACGTGGCACAGCTGGTCGGCCACCTCATAGGCACCAGGGCCCATCTCACGGCGACACCGAGGAGGCGATCGTCACCTTCGGTCGTTCTCGGGGAATGCGCCGAACCGGTCGCCTCGTTGCGCCGATGGACAACATCGTCGTCGAACAAGAGGTGCAGTTGTGAAGATCGGGATCATCGGAGCGGGATTCATCGGCGGGACGCTCACGCGTCGTCTGACATCGCTGGGACACGAGGTGCAGGTGGCGAACTCGCGCGACCCGGAGACGCTGGCCGAACTGGCCTCCGAGACCGGCGCCACCGCCGTTTGGGCGGCCGACGCCGCGAAGGACGCCGACCTGGTGATCGTCAGCATCCCGCAGAAGAACACCCCTGACCTCGCGCCGGGCATCCTCGACGCCCGCAAGCCCGACGCCCCGGTGATCGAGACCAACAACTACTACCCCCAGCAGCGCGACGGCAAGATCGAGGCGATCGAGAACGGTACCCCCGAGAGCGTCTGGGTGTCGGAACTGCTCGGCGTCCCGGTGTACAAGGTGTTCAACGGGATCTACTGGAAGCACCTGCTGAACAAGGGAGTACCCGCGGGCACAGAGGGCCGTATCGCGCTGCCGATCGCCGGCGACGATACGGCGGGCAAGGAGATCGTGTTCCGCGTGGTCGACGAACTCGGGTTCGACCCGGTCGACGCCGGACCGCTCGCCGAGTCGTGGCGGCAACAGCCGGGAACGCCGGTGTACGGCAAGGATTTCGGCGTCGACGACACTCTCAAGGCGCTCGCCGAGGCATCACCCGAGCGCACCGCTGAGTGGCGCGCCTGACGCACCCTCCCGAGGGGCGGCACGCCACGGCGTGGGGTCACCGGCGCTTCGGGCGACCGGGCCCCCGACGAGCACTCTTGCCGGGGATCTTCCCGGCCGCCTCGCGTGCCGCCCTCTTCGCCGCCGCCTTCTCCTTCGCCGACCGTTTGGGCGCCTCGTCGGTCCGCCCCCGCGACGACGTCGCCTTACGGCCGCGCACGATGCCGATGAACTCATCGGCCAATTGAGTTGTGGGAGCAGGCCACAGGAGTCCGACGGACCCGGTCGGGGCGTCGGTGACCGGTCGATACACCAGGTCCTTGCGGTGATGCAGGCGCGCCAGCGACTGCGGCACGAGCAGTACGCCGACGCCGGCCGCAACGAGTTCGACTGCGTCACCGGTGGTATCGGGCCGATGGTCTACCGCCACACCCGGGCGCTCGGAAACGGCCAACGGCTCGTCCAGCGGCCACAGGAACTGCTCGTCGGCCAGATCAGCCAGGGTCATCTCGTCGCCGGCGGTCAGGGCGTGGTCCTTCGGCACCACGACGACCGTCGTCTCCTCGTACAGGTCGATCGTGTGATGTTCCCGCGCACCGCCGGACCGCAGGGCATCGGGCAATCTGGTGATCGCCATGTGGACGCGCCGCTCCCCGACCGCCTCGGCACAGTCCGCGACGTCGACGGCGACGAGTTCCAGCGGGACGTCGGGACGCCGCTCGGCCCAGATCCTGACCCACTTGCTCGGCGTGACCCCCGGAACGTACGCCAGTCGGAAGACAGGGGCCTCGCCCGCTGCGTGAACGTCGGGTGTGGTCACGCCCAAAGGCTACCGCCCGATACCCTCGTCGAATGAGCTCGCAGTCGATGAAGCCGGCCACCGCCGCCAAGAAGCTGGACGTGTACCTGCCGGCCACTCCTGCGGAGTTCCAGCAGGGCCCGATCACCCGGGCCGAACTCGCCGCCCTTCAAACCGACCCGCCGGAATGGCTCCGCACGCTTCGCGCCGACGGCCCGCACCCGAAGAATCTGGTCGCGGCGAAACTCGGCATCTCGAACTCGGGCCTGGTTCGCGGGGGAATCACCGAGGCACTCACGACGGCGCAGATCGACGACCTCCTCGCCGAGATGCCGGATTGGCTGGCCGCCGAACGCGCCACCCAGATCGAGGTCCGTCGCGAGGAGCGGCGCGTCAAGTCGCTGCATGCCGACCGACGACGCGCCCGCGAAGAGGGTGACACGGACCCGGAGAGTTAGTCCTCCGACCGGTCCGCAGCAGCACAACGGTATCCGCCCGACAGCGAATATCGCTTCACTGCAACGTCTCTCGGCTCTCGGCCGCCAGCCCTGTCAGATGCTCCCGGAGCACGCGCTGCGCGCGAGCCGGCGAATCCGTGTCAGCGAGGAGCAGGTGCATCGCCAGACCGTCGACAAGGGCGTGTACCGCGATCGCATGAGAGTCGAGATCGCGGCCGGCGCCGATCAGCCCGTGCTCGTCGAGGACGCCCAACACCGTCCGACAGAGTGAACGCAAACCGTCGTGGGCCTCGCGCGCAGCATCCGCGAGACCGGGATGTGCCACCGACTCGGTCACCATCGCGAGGTTGACGTGCATCTCGACGCGCCGTTCGTCGTCCAGCGGTAGGACCTCGGACAACACGGCTTCGGCCCAGCGGAGCGGATCGCGGATGCGGTCGTGCTCGCGGATGCGGAGCGCCACCCGTTCATAGATCAGGCGCATCGAGAACTCGAGCAGCTCTTCCTTGTCCGCGAACACGTGTCGAAGCGAGCCCACCGAGATGTTCGCCTCGGCCGCCACCTCGCGGACCGATACTCCGGATGCGCCTTCGCGCAACACGATCCGCCACAGGGCCTCGGCTATCTCGGCGCGTCGCCCGTCCCGGTCGATCAACTTGGGCATTGACCCATGCTAGTACACCCGTGCTACCTTGACTTCGAGTTTTGATAGCACGGTTGTGTCAGCAAAAAAGTGGCACAGAACGGAGACACGATGGCGACCCGACACGCGGCGCTGGACGTCCTGCGCGGCATCGCGATTCTGGGCACCCTCGCCACCAACATCTGGATCTTCACCAACCCGGAGGGGTTGATCGGCTACATCCAGGGCGCCTACCGGGCCACCGGCTCCTGGGCGGTGGCCGAGGACCTCCTGCAGCAGCTCGCCCAGGGCAAATTCCTCGGTCTGCTCACGATCATGTTCGGAATCGGACTGGCCATCCAGCAGCGGTCGGCTGTTCGACGAGGCCGGCCCTGGCCGGGACGGTACTACTGGCGAGCCGCGCTGCTGTTCGTCGACGGCGTGATCAACTACTTCCTCTTCACCGAGTTCGACGTCCTCATGGGATACGCGGTCACCGGACTCATCGTCGCCTACCTGCTGTCGATGCGACTTCGTCGCCAGTACGTCGCCATCACCCTGGCCGCGTCGGTGCACGTGGCGCTGCTCGTCCTGGTGACATGGGTTCTCGTGACCGCACCGGCCCCGTCCGGCTCCGACACAGAGCTCTCCCCCAACCCCTACGCGAGCGGCAGCTTCGTCGACCTCATCGCATTCCGCGCCGAGAACTTCCTGATGTTCCGTGCCGAGGTCCTCTTCATCCTGCCGATGTCGATCGCGCTCTTCCTCATCGGCGCGGCCCTGCTGCGCGCCGGCGTCCTGCAACCGCGCGGCGCCCGGCTTCGGCGACGCCTGATGGCCGTCGGGCTGGGGGTCGCCCTACCTCTCGACTTCGCCGTCGGACTGGCCGGTGGCGATGCCGGACTCGTCGTGGGGCGGTACGGGTTCGCGCCGGTCGTCGCACTGGGGTTGCTCGCATGGGTCGCCGGGTACTACGCCGACGGCCGCACACCCGGGCGGTGCGGCCGTGCGCTGACACCGGTCGGTCGAATGGCGTTGTCCTGCTACGTGTTGCAGAACGCGATCGCGGGTGCCGTCTGTTACGGCTGGGGACTGGGGCTCGCGCACCATCTCGACGGCTCGACGCTGGTCCCCGCCACGGTATCCCTGTACCTCGGCATCGCCGTGGTGCTCATGCTGTTCTCCCGCTTGTGGCTCAGCCGATTTGAGCGAGGCCCTCTCGAATGGCTGTGGCACCGAAGCTACGACCGCATCACCGCTTCCGCCGACCGGCGAATGCCACCCGAACGAGTGGACTACCCGCGGTGACGCTGCTCCACCGCAGGTCAGCGAGCTGACGGGGATGGGTTAGCCATCCCCGCCGCGGGGTACCCGACGCGCACCATCATCCGACCGAGGAGTGAGTCGTGGACACCGCCATCTGGATCATCATCGCCGTCGTCGTCGTGATCGTCATTCTTGCGCTCGTGTTGCTGCTGCTTCGTCAGCGAAAGGCACGCCGACGGGTTCAAGCCGAGGAGATCAGGCAGAACGCCACGCAACAGGTCTCGACCGTCCGCCACCGCGAGGCCGTCGCCGAGGAGGCCGACGCCCGGGCACGGAAAGCGCAGGCCGAAGCCGATGCCAAGGCCGCAGAGGCCAAGCGGCTGCAGGAACAGGCACGCCACCACCAGGGACACGCGGCCGAGTCGCGGCACGAGGTCGAGCGCGAGTTCGCCCGTGCGGACCGTCTCGACCCCGATGTCCGACGGAACGCGGATGGACGGGACACCGAGGGACAGGGCGCCGACGGACGTGGTGCTGATGGGCGTGGTGCGGACGGGCGGAACGACCCGTACATCGCAGGCCGGCACGCCGGTCAGCCGTCGAACAACCCGATCGATCCGCGTCACCGCCCGGACGCCGATCCCCGCGGACATCAGACGCCGCCGAACGCGCGCTGACGAGACCCTCTCGCAAGGCGACGCCGGCCACACCTGCAGCGCGGTGTGACGGAGCCCGCTCCGAAAAGTGGTACTCAGTCCCGAGTGTTAGTGGGTACCATTTCTCTCGTCATCTGCGCCGGGACCTTCGGGGGCCGGTCTTCCGCAGCACCAGAGGGGTCCACGCATGGCGTCGTTTCTGTTCAAGCTCGGAAGCTTCTGCTTTCGCCACAAATGGTCGGTGATCGCGGCCTGGCTGGCTGCGCTCATCGCGGTCGCCGGACTGGTCGGCGCACTCCAGCCCAAGTTCGCGCAGGACTTCAGCCTTCCCGGCACCGACTCGGGGGTTGCCACCGAACAGGTCGAGCTGTACTTCCCACAGGTCATGGCCCAGCAGGAACAGGCGTCCACGAGCATCCTCGTGGCTGCCGAGGACGGGCTGCAGAACCACACCGCGCAGCTGAACGAACTCGCCGCGGCCCTCCGCGGACTCCCCGACGTGATCGAGCCGCAGACCGTCGTCAACCCGCTGACGGTTGCGGCCGCTGATCCAGCACTCGCTGCGCAGGTCGTCGGCGACAACGGTCGGGTCGGCCTCATCCAGGTGCGCCAGGACATCCCGATCCTCGACCTCACCGTCGAGAACAAGGACGAACTGGTCTCGATCCTGGACGAGTTCTCCGTCGACGGCTTGCAGGTGGAGGCGACCGGGTCGCTGATGCAGGTGATGGAAGCAGGCGGCACAGCCGAACTGCTCGGTTTCGCCGTCGCCTTCGTCGTGATGATCGTGGCGTTCGGAGCCCTCATCGCCGCATTCATACCGCTCGTCACCGCCATCGTCAGCGTCGGCATCACCATCCTGCTGCTCACGCTGTCAGCCGAGGCGCTGTCGATCAACGAGTCCGCCACCGCCATCGTCACGATGCTCGGCATCGCCGTCTCCATCGACTACGCGCTGTTCATCGTGTCGCGGTTCCGCGCGGAACTCCTCCGCGGCGGCGCGCCGTCAGATGCCATCGGCCGAGCCGTCGGCACAGCCGGGTCGGCGGTGGTGTTCGCCGGCCTCACCGTGATCGTCGCGGTGGTGGCCCTCATGGTGATCGGCATCCCGATCATCACTCAGATGGGCGCGGGTGCCGGCGTCGCCGTGTTCATCGCGGTGCTGGCTGCTCTGACCCTCATCCCAGCCATCCTCGGTGCGTTCGGGCGGTTCGCCTTCCTACCCCGAATCCCCTGGATCAAGCACGCCGTGGAATCCGAGGACGACACCCTGGGTGTCAAGGTCGGGCGCACCGTCGTCAAATGGCCCATCCCGTTCATCGTGATCGGCCTGCTGGCGCTCGCGGGCGCGGCCATCCCGGCCACCAAGCTGGAACTCGGTCTGTCGCTGTCCAGCGAAGCCGAAGCACCCGCGCAGGAACTGCTGAGCCGAGGTTTCGGTGAGGGCATCAACGGCCCCTTGCTCGTCGTCGTGCACGATGAGGACGGCGCGATCAACGCCGCGGCCGAGGAAACCGTCCGCCACATCGCAACCCTGAATGATGTCGCCAACCCCGAGGGGCTCACCTGGACAGGCAATCGGGCCGGCGACACCGCGCTCATCATGGTCACCCCGGAGAGCGCACCGTCGTCAGCCGCCACACACGACCTCATGGAGCAGATCCGCGCCTTCGCACCAACGGTCGAGAACCGTGGCGCCGAACTCCACGTCGGCGGTCAGACAGCCATCATGTCCGATCTCTCCCAGAAACTCGACGATGCACTCATCCCCTACCTGGTCGTGGTCGTCGGTCTCGCATTCCTGATCATGATCGGCGTCTTCCGGTCGCTCTGGGTCCCGCTCATCGGCACCCTCGGATTCGTCTTCTCGGTCCTGGCGACCTTCGGCGTCACCGTGGCGATCTTCCAGGAGGGCTGGCTGGGATTGATCACCCACACGCAGCCGATCATCTCCTTCCTGCCGATCTTCCTCATCGGCGTGGTGTTCGGGCTCGCGATGGACTACCAGGTGTTCCTGGTGACCCGAATGCGCGAGGAGTTCATGCACGGCTTGTCGGCCAAGGAGGCGATCGTCGCCGGTTACCGGCACGGAGCCCGGGTGGTCACGTCGGCGGCGATCATCATGATCAGCGTCTTCGCGGCGTTCATGCTCTCCCCGGAGACGACCGCCAAGATGATGGGTTTCGCGCTGGCCGCGGCAGTGTTCTTCGACGCCTTCGTGATCCGCATGCTGGTCGTACCCGCGGCGATCGCGCTGCTCGGCGACCGGGCCTGGGGCCTCCCGCGCTGGCTCGACCGCTTCGTGATCAACTTCGACATCGAGGGCGAAGCAGTCCGCCATCGTGGGCTCGAGGAACCGGACGACACCAGGTCCCCGGTCCCGGCGAGCTGAGAAGCCGCACAATCCTTCTGACAAGAAGTGAGCACGCATGGGCAACTGCCTGACTGTGCACGCCGACTCCGACGCCCCGGAACCCGCACCGGGGCGTCGGATGGGCCTGCGTGAACAGAACAAATTGCGCACCCGCAACGCGATCCGGCAGGCGGCGATCACCCTGATCGCCGAGCAGGGGTACGCCAAGACCACCGTCGAGCAGATCGCCGAGGCCGCCGGCGTCTCACATACGACGTTCTTCCGCTACTTCCCGTCGAAGGAGCAGGTGGTCGTCGGTGACGAGCACCTTCATGCCGAGGCGCACGCGATCGTCGAGTCCATGCCGCCCGGCCTCAGCCACTTCGACCTCATCCGGCGCCTGATGACAGAGCTGCACCGCCTGACGGTCGACGACCCCTGGGTCGGCAATCCGCTCCGCATGCAACTGATCCGCACCGAGCCGTTGCTGCAGAAGACCTTTCAGGTCGAGTCCGAGCGCATGATCTCGGACATGACCCAGCTCATCGCCGACTACTTACGGATCGCACCCGACGACTTCCGGCTCAAGGTGTTCCTCGACGCGGTGGCCGGGGTGACCTTCCACCTGGCCACCGAGTTCGACGACAACCGGGAGATGCCCCAGCTCGAGACGACGCTGCGCGCGATCGATCTCCTCGAGCAGGGGTTGCCGGTCGGATGAACAGTAGTTGTCCGGCCATTCACCCCGCGAACATTCCCTCTAGGATTCAGAGCGTGATCTCGGACAACGCTGCCCGACCGCGACCGATGCCGGGCCGACGCCTGGCGACATCAATCGTCGCCGGCGTCGCGGCCATCGCGGCCACCGTCTCGCTCGCGGCATCGGCCCAGGCCGCGCCGGCCAAGCCGACCCCGGCGCCGTTCCCGGTGACCGACATCGCCCGGCTCTACGCCTCGGACATCTCGTCGTATCCGGGCGGCGTGTACCTGCAACCGGTCGAGACCTTCACCGCCCTGCGCCGCGATCACCCCGAGGTGATGGCTCGCAATCTCGAGACGGCGGTCGCGATCAACCAGTCGGCGGCCGGCAACCCGGGACTGCAGCGCCGGGCACTCGCCGACGCACACGACGATCCGCTCTGGACGATGTCCGATGCCTTCGGCGACCGGCTCGGACGGGATTTCCGGAACGCCCTCGCCGCCGATCGCCTCCCGAAGACCACGGCCCTCTTCAGCGACTACCTCGCCCGCGCCGGTGGGCTCGCGAACGCGACGCTCGTCGAGAAGTACGTGTTCGGGTACGAGCGGCCGTTCATCGTCGCACCCGAGCGGATCCGAAAGTACATGCGCGCCGGAGCCAGCGAGTACGACGCGCTGGGCAGCAACCCGTCGTTCCCGTCCGGCCACACCAGCCTGTTCTTCTGGCGGGGCACCCTGTTCGCATCGATGCTCCCGGAACTCGCGCCGCAGTTCCTCGCCCGTGCCTCGGAGGGTGGACATCACCGCATCGTGCTGGGCGTGCACTACCCGCTCGACGTGATCGGTGGAGCGATCGTCGGGCAGGCCGCCGCCGCCGATCGCTGGAACGACCCGCAGTTTCGCCGGCTCCTCGCCGCGTCTGCCACCGAGATCCGCAAGGAACTCGAATGGCGTTGCGGCGCAGCCCTCTCGGTGTGCATTGCGCGTGACACGCCCTACGCCACCGACGCCGCGGCCCAGACGATCTACGCCCAGCGCATGACCTACGGATTCGGACGCGTCTCGTCGCCGACACATCCGATGGTGGTGCCCCGACAGGCCGTCGAACTGATCGCCGGGGCGTACCCGCGACTGACCGACGAGCAGCGGCGTCAGGTCCTGGAACAGACCGCGTCGCCCGCGGGTTATCCGCTCGACGACCAGCGTTCCGGCCGCGCCTCCTGGCAGCGCCTGGACCTCGTCCGTGCTTACACCGCCGACGTCACGGTCGGCCGCGACGGACGGGTGACCGTCCACTGAGGGCCGCCCTGACCTGCCGGTAACTGAATCGTTTGTCCCACTGCCCGTTGCGAACTCGTTCGTGACGGGCAGTGTCGTGCCATGTGGTCCACTGTGTGTCCAGTTTCGCCGAACAGCTTGACACCGGCGTAAGGGTATGGCTACTTTTCGAGTGGCCCACATCACATCCGACGTGGACTCACCGCCGTGACCAGGGCGGACGGTGCCGGAATCGCGGACCCAGACACAGCGCTGGGTCGATGAACTCAATCCTTCTAAGCCCCGCCGGGGCGATGTCGCCGTGCCCTCTCGCAGGGCGGTTCCGTCGTGCCCGGAGATCATCGGGAAAGGCAGTCGAAACATGCGTTGGTCGAATTCACGCAGGAGAGCCGGACGGTTGGCGGCAGTCGCCGTCGCCGCGGCGTGCATCTTCTCGGTCGTGTCGTGCAGCAGCGACGACGGCGGATCATCGGACGGCTCCGCCGCGGATGCCAGCGGCACCAAGGCGTCGGGCGAGGCGATCAAGGTGGGGTTGTTCAACCCCACCAAGGGCCCCGCCACCCAGGGTGGCGTGACCACCGGCAAGGACGCCGCCCTGGACTACATCAACAACCAGATCGGCGGCATCGGGGGCCGGCCCGTCGAGATCGTCGAC
Organism: Gordonia sp. NPDC127522; assembly: GCF_042672305.1. Lineage (NCBI taxonomy): Bacteria > Bacillati > Actinomycetota > Actinomycetes > Mycobacteriales > Gordoniaceae > Gordonia > Gordonia sp. NPDC127522. The sequence goes on along the minus strand of NZ_JBHXVK010000002.1, from coordinate 701,739 downwards.
TGCGGAATCGACCAGACCGCACCGGAATCGACGGTGTCGTGCGCCAATCAGTTCGTCGAGGCCGGCGTGGTCGCCGCGATCGACGGCTACAATGCCGAATCCGCCTCCGCGGTGCCGATTCTCACCTCGGCCGGCATCCCGCTGGTCGGCCAGATCCCGTTCAACACCTCCACCGGCGCCTCGGCGGAGAACCGCGTGTACTTCGGTCCGCCTCCCGCCGCGTTCCTCGTCGGTTTCATGCAGCAGCTCAAGGCCGCGAACAAGAACTCGTTGTCGCTGGCGAATGCCGATCTCCCCCAGGCACATCAGGTGTTCGACGGTTTGATGAAGCCGCTCGGCGCCCAGCTCGGCATCGACGTCAAGTCGGTCTACTACCCGCCGACCGGCCCGAACTTCACCTCGCTGGCCACCACCCTGGCCGAGGGCAACCCCGCCGCGGCCGGTCTGATGACCTCACAGAACGACAACGTGTGCACCAAGCTCGCGCAGTCGCTGCGGTCGGTGAACTACGAGGGCACCATGTTCATGGCGGCCTGCACCGACTTCATCGACACCATGGGTGCGCAAGCGGTTGGCGCACAGACATACTCACCGATCTGGCAGCCCCCGGCCATGGACTCCGCACCGGAGCCGGCCAAGGCGAATCTCGGGATCGCCCAGAAATTCATCGACGAGCAGGGTGGCACCGGCGGTTTCTACGCCTACGGCACCTTCGCGACCCTTGCCGACTTCGCGATCACGCTCAACAACGCCAAGGTCACCGATTTCACCGGCCCGAACGTGCTCGGTGCGCTCAAGGCAGTCACGGACTACCAGTCCTTCATCGGCCCGAAGCTCAACTGCGGTAAGCCGACCACACCGAACTGCACCACCGAGATGCTGCTGTTCGACGTCGTCGCCGAGAAGAAGACCGAACCCGCGACCGGCGGCTTCATCACCCCGCTTCCGGCTGCGCTGCAGCGCATCCCGGGCGCTTACTGACACGGGTCGCTGGTGTGGCGGGGTGGTCACCCACCCCGCCACACCCGGCTCTGCTCCCCGATCCGAAAGCTCCGCATCCTCACACGCGCGTGAGATCCGTACGCGCCGAACGAATGAGTACGCCACATGGGCCAGTTCCTCCAGTTCGTCTTCCTCGGACTATCCGCCGGTGCCATCTATTCGGTGCTCGCGTCGTCCCTCGTGGGCATCTATGCCGCCACCGGCATCATCAACTTCGCGCAGGGTGCCATCGGCCTCTACTCGGTCTATCTCGTCGCCGCACTGCGCACCGACGGCAGTCTCGTCCTGCCCATCGGCACACTGAAACTCGGGAGTGAGTCCGACCCCACCTCGATGGAGTTGGCACTGTTCCTCGGCGTGCTCAGCGCGGTCGTCTGGGCCCTGCTCGCACACGTACTCATCTTCCGGCCGCTCCGCTCGGCACCGGTGCTCGCCCAGGTCGTCGCCTCGGTGGGACTCATGCTCTTCATCCAGGCGCTCGTCCATCTCCGCTTCGAGACCGAGAACCTCTTCGCCGAGGCCATCCTGCCGGAGGACACCGTCGACATCGCCGGCGCGGTCGTCAACGTCTCGGACCTGATCCTGGCCGGTGTCGCCATCGCCATCTCACTGGTGCTGTGGGCCTACTTCCGGCTCACCACCCTGGGCGTCGCCACCCGCGCGGGCTCCGAAGACGAACTCGCCGCTCGACTGTCCGGCTACTCCCCGGACCGCCTCGCGGCGATCGTGTGGGCACTCACCGGTGCGGCAACCGGTCTCATCGTCGTCCTCGCGTCCTACACCATCGGACTCACCGAGACCAGCTACACCTTCTTCGTCATCCCGGCCCTGGCCGTCGCCCTCGTCGGCCGGCTCACCTCCTTCGGGATCGCCTGTGCCGCAGGCCTTGTCCTCGGCGCATTCCAATCCACCATCACGTGGCTCACCACCAAGGACTGGTGGCCGGAATGGGCGCAGGCCGGCCTCGGCGACGCCGTTCCGTTCGTCATCGTCGTCATCGCCCTCTTCCTGCTCGGCGGTCGGATACCGTCGCGCGGCTCGCTCGGCGAGGTGCGCATGCCCGCGGTCCGGATCCCCCGCATCCGGCTGATCCCGACCGTCGTCTGCATCGCGGTGGTCGTCGTGGCGATCCTCCTCACGTCCGGCAGCTGGCGGTTCGGCGTCGTCACCTCGGTGATCCTCAGCCTCATCGCACTGTCGCTGGTCCTGCTCACCGGTTACCTCGGCCAGATCTCGCTGGCGAGCATGGCCTTCGCCGGCGCGGCCGGGTTCGCCCTGTCGAAGCTGACGACCAACTGGGATGTGCCGTTCCCGTTCAGCATGATCTTCGCCGCCCTGATCGCGACCGGCCTCGGTGTCCTGGTGGGCGTGCCCGCACTCCGGATCCGCGGCGCCCAGCTGGCCGTCGTGACATTGGCTGCGGCCCTGGCCATCCAGAGCTTCGTCTTCAACAACCCGGCGATCACGTCCTTCGAGGGCAACCTCATCGCGGACCCGACGATCTTCGGCCTCGACCTCGGGGTGCGCGACGGCACCAACCTGGTCACGATCCGGTTCTCGCTGATGGTCCTGATCGTCGTCGCGATCGCGACTCTCGTGGTGTTGCGCTTCATGGGCGGCTCGACCGGCCGGGCCTTCCTGGCCGTCCGCTCCAACGAGCGCGCCGCGTCGTCGGTCGGGATCAACGTCGCCGCAACCAAATTGCTCGGCTTCGCGCTGTCGGCGTTCCTGGCCGGCATCGGCGGTTGCCTCATCGGTTACAGCCGCGGACAGCTGTCGGCCGGCTCGTTCACGGTGATGATCGGGCTGACGCTGCTCGCGATGACCTACGTCGGCGGCATCACGTCGTTCGCCGGTGCGGTCCTCGCCGGCATCATCGGGCCGCTGGGCGTGGGTTACGTGTTCCTCAACCAAACCCTTGCTCTCGGTGAGTACTACGAGCTCTTCGCCGCCGGCAGCCTCCTGCTGATGGCGGTGCTGAACCCGGTCGGCGTCGCGGGGGCCATGTCGGAGCTCGGCGAGAAGCTACGCGCCCACCGGCACAAACCGTCCCCCCGTCCGGAAGCGCCCGGCGCGGCACAGAACGCACAGGAGGGTGCACATGTCTGAGTCGACACTCGAGAAGCCGGCCACGTCGACGACACTCCTCGAGACGGGCGGGCTGTCGGTCCGGTACGGCGGCGTCAGCGCCAACTCCGACATCGACATCTCGGTCTCGGCGGGCGAGATCGTCGGACTGATCGGACCCAACGGCGCGGGCAAGACCACGTTCGTCGACGCGGTCACCGGATTCACCAAGGCCACCGGCACGGTGTCGTTGCGCGGGGAGAGACTGGACAAGGCGAGCCCCCATCGTCGACGCCGGGCCGGCATGGCCCGAACGTGGCAGGCGGGCGAACTGTTCACCGACCTCACCGTCGAGCAGAACCTGGCCGTGGCGGTCCAGCCGGTCGGCCTGCGTGCCATGCTCGCCGACGTCCTCAACGGTTCCCGTCCGCCCGCCGATGTCATCTCGTCGGCACTCGAACTCGTCGGCCTGGCCGATGCCGCCGACCAGTTCCCCGGCGAGCTGACCCTGGGACAGCAGAAGCTCGTCGGTGTCGCGCGGGCGTTGGTCGGCGGGACGCAACTCGTCCTGCTGGACGAGCCGGCCGCCGGACTCGACACCCACGAGAGCCGCGACTTCGGGACCGAACTCCGCCGGATCGCGGCGACCGGTATCGGCATCCTGCTCATCGACCACGACATGTCGCTCGTCCTCGACGTGTGCGACCGCCTGTACGTGCTCGACTTCGGCCGGGTGATCGCCAGCGGGCCCCCGGCCGCCATCCAGGACGATCCGGCGGTCATCTCGGCCTACCTCGGCAGTCCCGAGGTGGACCCGGACGCCGCCCCGACCGGACCCGACCCGAAGGAAACGCGATGAGCGCGCACGCCGCCCCCGGCCCGGCGACACCGGACCCGACCACACCGGATTCGACGACACCGGATTCGACGACACCGGTGTTGACGATCGACGACGTCACCGTCGGTTACGGCGGGGTCCCCGCCGTCCGCGGTCTCAGCGCCGCCGTCCGTCCCGGCGAGATCCTCGCGCTGCTCGGTCCGAACGGGGCGGGCAAGACGACGAGTCTGCTCGCCGCGGTCGGTGCCCTCGGACTGATGTCGGGCACGGTGACCGCCCTCGGCGACCCCATCGACCGTCGCATCGAACGCAACTCGCGGCGCGGGATCACCCTGGTCCCCGACACCCGGGGCGTCTTCCACCGTCTGTCGGTGTCGGACAATCTCCGTCTCGCCAAGCGTCGTAACGGGCCCGACCTCGACACCGTCTACCAGTACTTCCCGAAGCTCAAGACGATGCGGGGCCGACGCTGCGGCAATCTCTCCGGCGGCGAACAGCAGATGCTCGCACTCGCCAAGGCGCTGCTGGCGGACCCGAAGGTCCTCCTCATCGACGAGCTGAGCCTGGGGTTGTCCCCGGTCGCGGTCCAGGACCTGCTGCCCCGACTGCGATCGATCGCCGACGAACACCAGATGGCTGTCGTCCTCGTCGAACAGCACATCGATCTCGCTCTCGGCATCGCCGACGCCGCCATCGTGCTGCACCACGGTCGGGTCGCGCTCTCGGCACCCGCGAGCGAACTCCGCAACCGGCGGGACATGGTCGAGGCGGCCTACTTCGGGCGCACCGTCGAGGACCGCGCCTCCTAAGGCCGCGCGGTCTGCAGGCGCACGGACGAGACGAACGGAACCGGGACGACGTGGCCACCGGAGACACCGACGATCCGGTGGCCACGGACGTCGCACGACCGGCCCGCAACACCCGCAATCGGCCCACCGACGACGAGTTGCTCGACGCCGCGTGCGCGGTGATCGCCGAGGTCGGTGCCGAGCGCACCACGATGACCGCCATCGCCGAACGCGGCGGCACCACCCGGGTCACCCTCTACGCCCACTTCGGGTCCCGCGACGAGCTGGTCAACCGGGTGATGACCCGCGAGCTCGACACGTTCACCTCGTTCATGTTCGAGGTGTACGACGCGAGTGAGGACATGCCCTACGGCGCCCGCGCCCGCTACTCGGTGCAGGCCCTGTTCGACTACGCCCGACGCCACCCGGCAGGTCTGCGTGTCCTCATCGGCCACCGGGAGGGTGGCAGTGACCGCCGGTTGTACGCCGCGCTCGAACCCCGTATCGCCGCACGCCTACGCCAGAACTACGCCGAACGCGGCGCGCGGATCGCGGCCAGTGCCGACACCCTCGCGTCGCTCCTGCTGGGGATGAGCCTCGACGTCGCCCACCGCGCGTTGATCGTCGACGGCGCCGGCGTCGACGAGGCCTGCGACCTCGCGATCACCGCGACCCTCGCCGTGCTCCGCGACGTCCGCGCGGACCAGCTGCGCGCTCTCGACGAATCGCTCGGGCAGCGCTGAACCGTGACAGGCGGTCGACACTGGCGCACTCTGGATTGGGGCGGTCACCCCAGCCAGCGGCCGGCACGCCGGCTGTGGCCCGCCTTCGTCGCCGCGGGCAACCGGTCGTAGGCCCGGGCGAGGAAGTTCGACCGCGCATTGGCCTCGAAGACGTCCCGGTGGTCGCGAACGAACGTCCAGTACAGCCCGTCCCAGTCGGCGGTCCAGTCGCCGGGCGGTATGTCCGACATCTTCTTCAGATAGTTGCTGCCCGAGACGTAGGGCTTGGTGGTGATCGCCTCACCGGCCGCGAACTGACTCATCGCGTACACGTTGGGGACCATCACCCAGTCGTAGGCGTCGACGAACATCTCCATGAACCACTCGTAGATCTGCTCCGGGTCGATGCGGAGCAGGCACATCGCGTTGCCCAGGACCATCAGTCTCTCGATGTGGTGGGCATACCCGTTGGCGAGGATTCGCCGGATCACGAGATCGACCGGCTCGAGTCCGGTCTCGGCGGTCCACCACCCGTCGGACAGCTTGCGCTCGTGGCCAAGATGATTTCGGCTCCGGAGGGCACGCCCGCGGGTCTCGTACGACGCCCGCATGTATTCGCGCCAGCCGATCAGCTGCCGCACGAACCCTTCGACGCTGGCCAGTGGGACGCGGTTACGTCCACCGGCCTCCAGCGCCCTTCTCAGCACCGTTCGTGGGCTCAGGAGCCCGGTGTTGAGTGCGGGCGTCAGCAATGAATGGAAGACGAACGGGTGCTCGGTGCTGATCGCGTCCTCGTAGGGTCCGAACTCCGCGAACCGGTCAGCCAGGAACTGCTCGAGCATGGCCCGCGCCTCGTCGTGGGCGGTGGGCCAGGCGAAACCGTCGGCGTCGCCCGGGTTGTCGGGAAACTCGTCGGCCACCCAGGCGATCGCGGCGTCGACCTCGGGATGTCGCGCCGGCGGTGTCGGTTGCGGGACCTCACGGTTCTTCGGCAGTTTCTTCCGGTTCTCGGTGTCGAAGCTCCACCGACCGCCCGCCGGTTTGCCATCGTCGTCGACGAGGATGCCGAGCCGTCGTCGCTGCCAGGTGTAGAACTGCTGCATCCGCGGCCGCTTGCCGGCGAAGAACTCGTGGATCTGCGCACGGGTGGTGAGGAAGTTCGGACTCTCGGCGATGTCGTCGGCCGCCAGTGGGCACCCGGCGTGTTGGAAGGCCGCCAGCAAGTCGCCCGTCAGCCAGTCGTCGACGACGTCGTACAGGTGAACCGACGCCGGGTGCCGGCCGGACAGGTACTCCACGAGCTGGTCGTGACTGGACTCCTCCGCGTCGGTCTCGAGCACGTCGACCTCGAAACCCCGGTCCCGCAGCCGGTCCGCGAACCTGCGCATACTCGCCCGGTGCAGGACGAGTTTCTGCACGTGGAACCGGTACTGCCGGAACATCAGATCGTGTTCGACGAGGACGAAGCGGGTGCCGGGGTCCGCGTCGAGGTGCGACTCGAACAACTGATGCGGCAGCACCACGCGGACGACATCGCCGGACGGACCTGACATCGGCTCTCCTCTCGCCGCCGCTACACGCTCCCGACTTGGACGCGCCTCTCAAGGGCCGGACAAGTCGACCCCAAGTTCGCACCAAGCGCCCGGCGACATCCTGTCGTTCATCACCCGAACACCACGATGAGCCGCCGAGACCGGGCACGCGCCCACTCCAGACGATAGGAACGACGATGTCGCGCAGCACCGCCAGCTATTCGCACCCCTCCGACGATCGGATTGCCGAGTCCGGCGGCGACGTGCCGTCCGTGGACAAGCCTCTGTGGCAGCTGGGCCGGCATGCCACGGTCATCGCGGCCTGCGTGGGCTTCGCCGCGCTGGCGGCCTGCAGCGTCAGCGTCGGCACGCAGTCGATCGAAGAGGCCTCCGACATCGACGTGGGCGAGTGCCTGCAGATCGGTGCCGAAGCCGGCGAAGGCAAGGTCGAGGCGACCAAGGCCGAGTGCGAAGGAACCGAGGGGCTCACCTTCTACGCGGCCGACAAAGTCAACACGTCGGCGGAATGCGGCACCCCCAACACCTCCGCGCTCACCTTCGGCGAAGGCGACCAGAAGCTCTGCCTCACACCCAACTTCGCCGTCGACACCTGTTACCAGATCCCGATCGGCGGCGGCAAACTCGCCGACTACCGCGAGGTCGCGTGCGACGCCTCCCCCGCAGACAGCACCATCCTCGCCAAGACCGTCAGCCGCGGTGCGGACTCCCTCACCTGCACCGAGGACGAGACGAAATGGGCCTTCACACAGCCGCTGTCGGTCAGTTACTGCTTGACCGAGGACGTCACGGCCGCGAGCCGATTCGACGGCTGAGCGGCGGCCTGCGGGCCGGGCGCCGCGTCGACGAGGTCGTGGGTGACGCGGTAGTCCTCCCGCATCCGCGCCATGGCGACATCCCGTGCGCGGTAGGATTTCTCGACGCGTGCTCGTGCCCGCCGGGCGCCACCGACCCGCTGCGCCGAATCCGCCACCGCAAGAACCGGTCCGACCCGTCTCAGCAGATGTTTGAACCGGCCGTCGGGGATTCCGAGCGCGTCGGCGTCGGCGTCACCGATGAACACCCGCTGCAGTCCGTGCATGGTCTTCGTGGCCAGCCGGCGTCGCAGGGCCTGCGGCCCCGGGAACACCGCGGCCAGTTCGGGCACCAGATAGTCGTCGGTCAACGCGACCACGAAGTCCCGGTCGTCGGGACCCGGCCCAGGCGAGGTCAGCCGATAGAGCTCTTCGATCCGGACGTGGTCGGCCTCGCAAACCGGGTTGAGCTCGGGGCTCATCCCGACCACATGCCCCACGTACCGCCACAGGTGATAGATGTCGTCGAGCTCGCGGTCGGTGAACCGCACCCCCAGCTTGTGCATCGCGTCGATCGCGATGTGCCCGAACTCGGCGATGGTGAACGCCATGTACGGCTGCGGAATCGGCACGCCCCACGCGGTCTCGTCCCAGTCTCCGCGCGCGAGCAGCATGGACCGGACATGTGCGTGGATCATCCGGACCCGCACCGTGTACGCGAAACCGTCGCCGCCACGGCGCATCCCGCCGGGCGTCAGGACCTGCCCCAGCCATTCACCGACCTCCACCGACCGCACCGCCGGCTGGGACACGTAACGCCCGGTGACCGCGAGTGGCTTGCCCGCGATCGTGTTTCCCGCCCCGCGGACCAGCGATGCCGCGCCGAGCACGATGCCCAGCGGTGCGGTGTTGACGACCAGCGCGTCGGCCGCGCGATTCATCCGATCATGATCGACCCAGTCGGGCTCGTCATCGAGGAACCCGAACAGCGCGCGCAACGAGTCGGTGGCGTCGTCGACCGAGTCGATGCCGTTCTTCAGCGCCGCCCGCAGCACTGTCGTGGTCGGGCCGCCCGGTTGCCGGTCGGCGGCCACGGCGTCGGCGAGCGGGTCGGCGATCCACATCTGATCGAGCCAGTCACGGCCGGCCGTCCCGAACCGCTGCACGGCGAGGTCGGTGTTCACGAGGTCGGCGGGTGCGCTCCGTTCCATGGATCCATGAGAACACGAGCATTCCTCACTTACTATTCACTTTTGATGGCACCGTCGACGACTCCCAAAACCACCGCATCGCAACGGCGCAAGGCACCCAAGCAGCAGCGCAGTCGTGAGATGAGGCAGCGCCTCCTCACGTCGGCGCTCACACTCCTGGAGCGTCGTCCCGGCCGACGGCCCACCACCGCCGAACTCGCCGACAACGCGCACGTCAGCATCGGGACGGTGTACCGCTATTTCGCCGACATGGACGCGATCGTCGAAGAACTGCGCCTCGCCGCCGTTCACGACATCACCGCCACCCTCGCGAGCGGGATCGGCCGGGCGATGGATCAGCAACCGGACACCGCGATGGTCACGGTGGTCGAGACCCTAGTGTCGTCATTCGAGTCACATGCGCCGGTCCTCCGCGCCTCGCTCGAGATCGGGGAACACGGCTTCGGCGACGCCTGGGCCGAGGTCGAGGGACCGCTCCTGCCGCTGGCGCGGATCCTCCCGTCGCGGATGAGGCCCGACCTCGACGATCGGGCGATCGACGAACTGGTGTTCCTCACCATGGGTGCGACCGCGAGTCTGTGCCTGCGCATCGCCCTGCAACGACCCCGCGACGCCGACCGGACCTCGCTCATCGCGATGGCGGCACGAATGTTGTTGGCGGCGTTCGACTCACCGCCACCGGGCAGTGCTGGTTGAGTCAGCGACTCACAGGCTGCGCTGTTCCGCGTACTCCGCCATCGCCGTTCGCTCCGCCTCGTGTTTGGGGTAGAAGAAGAACACCACCGCAGCACCCACCACCACGATGGCGGCCGCCGCGCCGTAGGCGTTCTTGTCGCCCTGTACGAACGCGTCGCGGGCCGCGGCGATGATCTGATCGGCGTACTGCGGATAGCGTTCGGCCAGGACCTCGGCACTCGAGAACGACTTCGCCAGGGCGGCTTCGGTCTGTTCGGTGACCTGATCGGCCTGCGGCGAACCGGAGATGGTGTCCCGCAATTGATTCGCGTAACCCGCGGTGAGGATCGCGCCGAGGGTGGACTGCAGGATCGCGCCACCGAGGTCGCGTTGCAGATCGGACATGCTCGACGCCATGCCCGCGCGCTGCACCGGCACCGAACCGGTCAGCGACTGCGACGCCGGGGTGCCGGCGAGACCGACGCCCACCCCGACGAGGACGTAGACGAGGCCGACATGCCAGAAGTGGGCGTCCTCATCCCAAGTGAGCATCGCGAGCACCAGGCCGACGACGATGAAGGCATAACCGGACAGCAACGTGAACCGCGACCCCATGCTCTGCACGAGTTTGGCCGAGCGCGGGGCCACGATGATCATGGCGGCCGCCGCCGGGAGGATCGTGGCGCCGGCCGCCAGCGTCGAATAGCCGAGCACGTTCTGCATGTACTGCTGGCCGATGAACATCGCGCCCATGAGCGTGCCGAACACGATCAGCCCACCGACCGCCGCGACCCAGAAGGTGCGTCGGGCCGCGATCCGCAGGTCGAAGAGCGGCACCCGCACACGCAGCTGCCGCCAGACGAAACCCGCCCCTGCCAGCAGCGCGATCGCGGCCAGGATGTAAACCTGCAGTCGCTGATCGGAGTTCGGGGCGAAGTTGATCGCCAGCACCAGCGAGCCCACCATCACGATGGACACGACGCCGCCCAGGTTGTCGACGACCGCCGCCTGATCGCCGTTGTCGTCGGGCACCAACCGCCACGCCGCGATCAGCGCGACGACGGCAAGCGGCAGGGTCACCAGGAACACCGAGTGCCAGGCCAGGATCTCGAGGAGCGCCCCGGACAGGACCGGTCCCAGCGCCGAGATCGCACCGCCGAACGCCGACCACGCGGCGATCGCCCGGACCCGTTTCGGCCCCGACCACAGTGCGGTGATCACCGCGAGGGTGGTCGGGAAGGCCAGGCCCGCGGCGATGCCGCCCACCAGACGAGCACCGAACAGGACCTCGACGTTGGGCGCGAAACCGGCGACGAGCGACGCCGGGATCGACAGGCACATGCCGATGACCAGCATCCGCTTGCGCCCGTGCCGATCTCCCAGCGCGCCGAAGTAGAGCACCGACGCCGCCAGGCCCAGCGAGTAACCGACCGCGACCAGATTCAACTGCGTCGAACTCGCGTCGAGCGCCTTGCCGATGTCGGGTAGCGCGACATTCGCCACCGCGAGATTGATGTTGGCCACCCCGGCGACCAGGATCAGCGCGACCAGGATCGCCTTCGCCCGCTTGGGAGCCGTCCCCGCCTCGACCTCGGCCGTTGTCGACGTCATCGGGGAATCGTACGTGCGCGAGCGCCATCGGGCCGGGGATCGCACCCGACCGGGCGCAAATTGGTCACCCGGTCACGTCGGCGCCATCCGACTTCGGATGCCGCGGATCAGATCAGAGGCAGATGCTGACCGAGGCCGGCCCGATCGGGATGTTGAAGCAGATCGACGCCACCGACCCCGCCGCCTCGACCGGCTGGATCGCCGGCGCGGCGGAGGCGGCCGGCGCGGTGGCCAGACCGATCGCGCAGGCGGCGCCGACAGCGGCGACCCCTACAGACGTGCGACGCAGAATGCTGGACATGTACACGAGCAGCTCCCCTCGAGCTCGAGTCCCCCCGGACAACCCTGCGCATGGGGTCAACACGCAGGTGATGGTGACTGGGGATTCTACGCCTTGACGTCGGTGCCGTCCCCATCCCGAAGTGCCGAATCCACGACGGGTGTCACAGGCTGATGCGGAGGCCGTCCCACTCGTGATCGTGCATGAAACCCTCCGCGAGCCCGACCCGGTACTTGAGGCAACTGCGCAGAATCCCGGCATAGGCGAACGGGAGCATCAGCGCGGGCTTCTGGTCGCACGGACTGCTGACGACATCGGACGCGGCGCGGAAGTCGCGGACGAAGTCGCGCAGGGTCCGGTCCTTGCGCGACGACGGACGCCACCCGTAGAGCAGCATGCCCAGCCCGATCATCTTGTCCACGCCCGACCCGGGCGTGATCGGTCCGTCGTCGGGATCCCAGGTCCCGAGGAACGCGCGATCGACGCCGTCCTCGGGCGTGAACATCATGATCCCGCTCGTGGCGCGCGGATTGCACTCGATGCAGAACAGGTCGCCGCCACCGTTCCGGTCCTCGATGAAGTCGAACCCGATCTGGCCGGTGAAGTTCACCCGGCGAACGAAATCGCTGACCCACCCGGCGATCCGCGGATGATCCACGGACCGGAAGTTGAGGCACGAACTGCCGTCGATGGCGTAGTCCACCGGGTAGGTGGCGTGGGCGTGGACGCGACCCTCGTGGCAGACCGAATACGTGCAGAAGTTGTTCCCCGAGGCCCATTCCTGTGCGATCCACGGGTTCTGCTCATCGTGTTCGAGCCAGGTGAGCGGATCGCCCGGAGTCACCTTGTGAACCTTCTGCGAGCCCCGCGAATAGCAGTGTTTGAGCGCGAACGGCTTGGTGAAATCGAGCGATCCGACGTCCTCGGGTCCGGACACCCGCGCGAACTTGCGCGTCGGGATTCCGAGTTCGACGAGCAGTTCCTGGAAGTCGTACTTGTTGTGCAGGCGGTTCTCGGTGGTGAAATCGGAGAGGAACAGCCGACATTCGGGCGGGAACACCTCGGCGAGCATCGCGATGATGTCGGTCTCCTCGTGCACCGGGATCACCATGTCGACGTCGTTGTCGGCCACGATCCGGGCGAGGGCGAGGCAATATGCGAGCGGCTCGAACTTCGGCGGGGGCACGCGGTGAAAGTCGCTCACCGCGTTGGAGAATCGGCCGATCCCGACCGGGATGGAGTCGACGATGCTCACCCGGTGACCCGCCGCGGCCATCAGCCGCGCGAGTTCCAGGGTGAGGAACGATCTGCCGAATGTGATCAGTACATGGGTTTGTCCGGCGCTGTTCACCCGAGCGAGTGTAGTGCCGACGGACCCCGAGCACGGACGCCGGACGGACTGCGAAAAAAACCGGTCGCGTCGGGAATATTCGATACCGTCCTGTCGGTTCACCCTGTTAGTTTTGCCACGATCGGCCGGTCCGTGTGCTTCGCTTCCGGTTGCGGAGCAGCAGTTGCGGACAGCGCTGGTGCGGCCCGAGCCGATCGCGTGCGTACGCAGTCGGGGTGGTCGTCGGTCCGAGCCTGTCGAGGCTCATCCGGGCCGAGTTGGAGGAGGCATGCAGCTGTTCGTCATCGGCGTCATCGCCGCGTGCCTCGCCGCAGTCGCCTATGGGATGTCCACGGTCCTGCGCGCGCTCGGCGCCCGCCGCGTGGCCGAAGCCGCTGCTGACGAGGGTGAGGGCATCACCACCGAGAACGGCGCACCGACCCTCTCGTCCACGATGTCGACGCTGGTCGATCCGGCCTTCATCCTCGGCACGACGCTGGTCGTGCTCGGCTTCGCGGGTGGTGCCCTGGCTGCTCGGTTCCTACCGCTGTTCCTCTCGCAGACCATCGTGTCGGCCAACCTGGTCATCACCGCCCTGCTCGGCACGATCATCCTGAACATCGCGCTGCACACGCGGGAATGGGTCGCCATCTGGCTGGTCGTGATGTCGCTCTGCCTGCTCGGCGTGGCGTCGTCCCATCACACCGGCGGCGGGGAAGAGGTCGGATTCCACTGGGGTCTGTTCGTCGCGACGCTCGCCCTGTGCGCTCTTGCTCTGGTGGGCGTCTACAACCTCGGTCCGGCGGGCGCCATCGTCGGCGGCGCATCGGCGGGTCTGCTGTTCGGCATCATCGCCATCGCCGTGCGCATCCTCGACGGAATCCAGCCGTTCGACCCCGTGGCGCTGCTGACCGATCCGGCCGCCTGGACCATCGCCGCCGCGGGTGCGGTGGGCTTCTACGTCCAGACCGTCGCCCTGCAACTCGGCGCGGTGAACGGGGTGACCGCGGTGCTCGTGGTCGGCGAGACGGCCGGCCCGAGCCTGGTCGGGGTCGTCTTCCTCGATGACACGGCCAAACCCGGACTCGGCTGGCTGGCCATCCTCGGTTTCGTCGGCGCGGTCATCGGTGCAGTGCTGGTCGCCTGGTACGGCTCGGTCGACCCGGATCACCTCGGCGAGGCGCCGCCCATGAAGGGCGGGTGGCGCCGTGGCCGCGAAGAACCCGCGTCCGACGAGGAGCAGGGAGCGTCCGCGGCAGACGCCGCTCCCGACGTCGCGGAAACCGATCGGTGGACGAGCGACGACGCCGTCTTCGACAGCCGCGACTCCGGGCGCACCTGACGGTCCCGCTCTCGTCGTCGCAGGTGGTTGACACCCGCCCCGCGGATGGAGAGGGTGGGTTGATGACATCGACCAGCACGGGCTCCGCCGCCCGGCTCGCCTACGAAACCCTCGAACCCTTCCACATCCTGGCCTACTTCAACCCGAGACTGAAAGGCGCGCAGCAGGACACCGGGCTGAACGGATACTCCTTCTATGTCGGTGCGCGCGGCGCCCCGTTCGGTCCGTGCGCGCCCTCGGTCGTCGCCTCCGCCTTCTACAACTTCAATCACGAACTCATCGCGAAGAGCTGGACCGCGGCCGTCGACGCCGGACTCGACCGGATCCACGAACGACGCAATCAGATGCTCGACGACTCGCTGCGAGAGATCCTCGGCGACTCCATCGACGACGCCGTCCTCGACGAACTCGCCTCCGCCTACTACGATCTGGCCGCCCGACTACCCCTCGGAGGACGCCCGCTCGCCGCCGCGTGGTCGACAGCCCCTCGACCGGACACCGCGCGCCTTCGCCTGTGGCATGCCATCGCCATCCTCCGAGAGTGGCGCGGCGACAACCACATCGCCGCCCTCGCGCTCAACGGCCTGAACGGTTTCGACGCGGCCGTGTTCCACGAGTCGCAACTCCCCGATCCCACGGTTCGGCGCCGCACCCTGGGCAAGCGCATCGTGCTGATGACCCGGGGATGGTCGGAACAGGAGTGGGAGGAAAGCGTAGACCGTCTCGTCGATGCCGGACTGGTCGAGCGTGTCGAGGACGGGCATCGGCTCACGCCCGCCGGTGCGGCGACCTACGACGACATCGAGGCCACTACCGATGCTGTCGGAGAGTTCATCTGGGCCGGCACCGACGACCTCCTGACCCGGACGAGACCGGTCGTCAAGGCCGTCATCGATGCGGGAATCCTGCCGGGAACGAGATCGAAATGAGCGCGCCCGGGGGCGGCTTCGAGGACCTGCGGGCGATCGAGAGCCTCAAGTATCGCTACCTGAGGTCCCTCGACACCAAGGACTGGACGACGTTCGAGTCGACCCTCACCGACGATGTCACCGGCAATTACGGTGAGGGCCTGGTGTTCTCGAATCGAGATGAACTGGTCGGATACATGCGGGAGAATGTCGGTCCCGCAGTCATCACCGAACACCGGGTCGCGCACCCGGAGATCGAGATCGACGGGGACACCGCTCGGGGACGCTGGTACCTGCAGGACCGGGTCATCGTCGCCGAATTCTCGTTCATGCTCATCGGCGCGGCGTTCTACGACGACACCTACCGCCGCACCGCGGACGGTTGGCGCATCAGCAGCACCGGTTATGACCGCACCTACGAGGCCACCGTCGGTCTCGCCGACGTGCCGAGCTTCGCACTGAAGGTCGGTCCCGCAGTGCGGGTCTGAGGCCTGTCCATGCGCGCCCGAATCTTCGCCGACCGCCGCGAGGCGGGTCGGTTGCTGGGTGCGCGGGTCGTCGAAGTCCGGTACGGCGCCGGCATTCCGGAGGCCGGTACAACAGAACCTGTTGTCCTGGGACTCGCGCGCGGCGGGGTTCCGGTCGCCCGCGAGGTCGCCGACGCCATCGCGGCGTCGACAGGCAGGTGCGCGATGGACGTGCTGGTGGTGCGCAAGATCGGGGCGCCCGGCCACGAGGAGTTCGCCATGGGCGCGCTCACCGCGCACCACCTGGTGGTCAACGACGACATACCGCGTCGATTCGGGGTGTCCCGCAGCGAGTTCGGCGAGGCCGCCGATCGACAGCGACGTATCCTCGACGACCGCGAACGACGTTACCGCGGCGGTCGTCCGCGCGCCGAGCTGTCCGGCCGAACGGTCATCCTGGTCGACGACGGTCTCGCCACCGGGTCGAGCATGGCCGTCGCGGTCGACTCCGCCCGGTCAGCCGGCGCCGCCCGGGTGGTGGTGGCCGTGCCGACCGCGCCGTCGGATACGATTCAGCGACTGCGGGATCGCGGCGTCGGTGAGGTCGTCGTCCTCGTGACGCCGACGCCGTTCCGGGCCGTCGGCCTGTCCTACGACGACTTCACCCAGGTGGACGACGACGAGGTGATCGCGGCCCTCAGCCGGCCGGGTGACTGAGCCGTCGAAGACCCCATTGAAAACCACCCGCCCGAGCGGCGCCGACGACCTGTCGTCGACTGTCCGTTTCCTACGGGTGGTTTTCAGCCGGGCTTTCGCTGGTCTTTGAGGAGTAGCTCAGCAAGCTCGGCACGGTCACCCACATCCAACTTGGTGTAGGCGCGGAACAGATGTCCTTCGACGGTGCGCACCGAGACGGTGAGTCGCTGCGCGATGTCCTTGTTGGACAAGCCCGCCGCCGCGAGGTTGGCGATCTCCCGCTCGCGCGAGGTCAACGGCAACGGTTGCGCGGCCGAGATCAGCGCCGGCGTCCGCAGGCCACCGCACTGCGACGCGAGTCGGTTCGCCACCGCGGCCGACGCCACGGTCGCCGACCGTCTGCCGGCCGCGTCGTGCAGGACACTGGCCTGCGCGGCCGCGTCCGCGGCGGACAGGCACACCCCGGAGTCCTCGAACGCCGCGGAGCACAGATCGAGTTCGACCGCATCGCCGTCGCGGAGCGCCGCGGCGTGGCGCGCGTACAGATCCGAGAGCGGACCGTCGACGCGCTCGGCCAGTTCGGTGAGCCGGTCGGCGACGCCGCCGTCCCCGAATCGGGCGGCGGTGTGCAGGGCCTCGGCCTCCACCGCGAACTGACCGGCGGCACGGGCGGATGCGGCCGCGGAGTGCGCCAGTTCGACGGCGGGGGTGACGGTTCCGGCTGCCGCCGACTGCCAGGCCGCCGCGATGGCGAGCATGGGCCCGAAGACGGCGACATGCTTGCCGGACCGCTTGCGCGCCTTGGCCAGCGCGGCAGCGGCACGGTCGGCCTGCCCCAGCGCACTCAGGGCCTGCACCAGGAAGATGTGGGCCGGGAAGTTCCAGGACTCGGAGAACCGGCCGCTGTCGAGGATGGCGAGGGTCTGCTCCATCCGCCGGGTCACCGAGGCGCACGATCCGCGAGCGAGTTCGACTGCGGCGACCAGTATTCCGGACATCGCCCAGCCCAGGTACTGCGCGGTCTGCGCGGCGGACACGAAACGCCCCGCGGCGCCGTCCGCGTCGTCGAGCCGGCCGGTGAGGGTCAGTGCGAGGGTCTCGCCGAAGCCGGTGGGGAACCGGAGCAATCCGTCCACCTCGACCTCGCGCGAATGTTCGGCCAGCGCCCCGACCTCCGCTCCCCGACCGGCGACCGCACGGGCGAGGCTGCCACCGAAGACCGCCCACTCCACCGCCCACGGCAGCGCCCTGGATTCGGTGAGAACGGTGTCGGACAGCGTGATCGCCTCGTCGATCCGGTTCTCGAAGAGTGCGCACGCCGAGGCGATCCCGGTGACGATCGGCGTGAGTGGCGGGTGGGTGACCCGCTCGGTCAGCAACCGCAGGATCTCGTCGGCCCGATCGGCGTCGCCCAGAGCCCAGAACGTGTTGCCGATGATCGAATTGCCCCACAGCACGAGTCGACCCTCGTCGAGATCGTCGGGCGAGAAGCGGGACAGGATGTCCCGCGCCTCGTCCGGATGCCCCTGCCACATGACCGCCCGCGCGAGCAGCTCGGCCTCCTCGAGGCCGCCGCCCTCGTCGAGCGCCGCCCGCGCGAATCGCTCGCCGAGCGGCGTCTGCGCGAGGTTCAGGGCATCCCGGGCGGCGGTCCGTACCAGCGCGAGGTCGACCTCCACGTCGCTCTCGATCGCGAGATCGGCGAGCCGAATCCGCTCGGCCGGGGTGTTCGTGGGCCGTGACTGCAACGCCTCGACGAGCCGGCCGCGCAGCCGCCGCGACGACACGAGACCCAGGCGGCGCCGGATCACCTCACCGAACAGCGGATGGTGGAAGGCGACGTCGAGACGCCGCCCGTCGCGGGTGATGCGCACCAGCCCGGCGATCTCCGCCTCTTCGACGGCCTCTTCGCCGGCGAGCTCGGCGAGGACGTCGATGTCGAGCGGTTCGCACAGACTGAGGTATTTGAGGGCCCCGAGGACCGGAGCGTCGAGTTGCTCGATCCGCCCCTCGAGCAGCGATGCCAGCTCCGAGGTGATGGCGGCGCGTCCGCGTAGCTGCCACACGCCGTTGACCTGCCGCAGCGTGTCGGCCTGCCGCGCACCGTCGACGAGATGCCGTAGGAACAGGGCGTTCCCACCGGAGGCCTCCCACATGAGATCGGCCGAATGCTCCTCGAGCTGCCCGCCGAGCACCGACTCGATGAGGTCGACGCTCTGCTCTTTGGTGAACGGCGACAACGTGATCCGCGTGAGGTGATTGTCCTTCCACAGCGAGGTCACCGCGTCCGGGACGGTCTCGCCGCTGCGGACCGTCGCGACGATGTGCACCGCACGGTCGATCGCGAGCTGATGCAGCAGCGTCGCCGACAGTTCGTCGAGCAGGTGGGCGTCGTCGACCCCGATCACGACATCGCCGTCGGCGAGCAGCGATTCACGGGCCGCCGCAAGATAGGTGACCGGATCGCTCGACGTCGCCGGGCCGACGAGATGCGCGAACACACCGAGCGGGATCGAGCGGGCGGACTCGGTGCCCGCCACCCAGCGCACCCCGGTCGGCAACTCGGCGGTGACGTGCCGGGCGAGGGTCGTCTTGCCCACGCCGGAGTCACCGGTCAGGACCACCCCACAGCCGGTCGTCTCACCCCTGAGGGCCGCCTGGATCGTGCGGAACTCCCGATCGCGCTCGACGAGCGGCCAATTCGTGGACATAACCGCGAATTTTAGTCTGCCGGGCCCTACAATGGGCCGCCCGGAAGCACCAATGTGGTCCGACCGGATGGCCCTGTCGACACGCGGCTAATCCCGGATTTGACATCGGCGAAAGAATATCCGCGAACTACGCATCCCGGGCATTGGTCACGGCCACTGCCGCCGCCAGCAACACGATCGTGAAGCCCGCGAAGTAGGCCAACGAGCCGTAGGCGTTCCAGTGGAACGTGTCGCTCCCGCCGGCGAGGAAGTTCCACCCGTTCAGGAACGGCAGGAACGACACGATGTGCTCACCCACGCGCGGGAGCACCGACACGATCCGCTCGAGGGCCAGCATCCAGACGAGCACGATCGCCACCGCACCGGCCGAATGCCGCACCAGCGCACCCACCGCGAGGCCGATCAGCGCGCACAGCATCGCGAAAACCGGCGTCCCCCAGAGATGCCGGACGGTCTCGGGCCCGGTCAGCGAGACCCCGACGCCGGCGAGCACCTGCGCCGCCACGACCGCGACGACGGACACGATGGCCACCACCGCGAACGAGAGTCCGCCGAACACGACCGCTTTCGCGAGGAGGACCTGTGGCCGACGCGGGATCGCCGCGAACGTCGGTCGGATCGTGCCGAAGCGATACTCGGTGGTGACGCCCAGGATCGCCATGATCGCGAGCACCGCGACCCCGAACTGGTTGACGCCGAGCAGGAAGTCGTCGGTCAGGGTGTCGGTCTCGCCGGGACGGCCGTAGGAACCGCCGGCGATGGCGCCGAGCAGCACCGCGAAGCCCAGGCCCAGCACCACGACGACGCCGAGGCACCAGTACGGCGACCGGGTGCTGGCGAGTTTGATCCGTTCGGCGTTGATCGCGGCGATCACCGGTTCACTCCCCCGTGGTTCCCGACGGCCCGGTTGTGGGCGTCGGGGTTGTGGACGGCGGGGTTGTGGACGGCGGGGTTGTGGACGGCGGGGTTGTGGACGGCGGGGTTGTGGACAGCGCGGTTGTCGACGGCGGTGTAGTCGACGGCGTGAGCCGTCATCGACATGAACACCTCTTCCAGTGACGCCGATTCGGCGGCGAGTTCGTGCAGGGTGATGCCCGCGGCGGCGGCGAGGTCGCCGACCCGATCGGTCGTGGTGTCCGGCACGCGCATCACCGGGCGCCCGTGGGCATCCGGGTCACCCGGCGCGGGATTCAGCCCCGCCGACGCGAGCGCGGCATGCAACTGTTCGAGCTGCGGGCCGCGCACCCGCACCGACTGCCGGGCCCGCCCGGTGAACTCCGCCACCGAACAGTCGGCGATCAGCCGGCCCCGCCCGATGACGACGAGATGGTCTGCGGTGAGCGACATCTCGGTGAGCAGATGGCTCGACACCAGTACCGTCCGCCCCTCCGCGGCGAGCTTGCGCATGAACCCGCGGATCCACACGATGCCCTCCGGGTCGAGGCCGTTGACCGGCTCGTCGAACAGCAGCGTGTGCGGGTCGCCGATCAGGGCACCCGCCAGCCCGAGCCGCTGCGACATACCGAGCGAAAAGCCGCCGGCGCGCTTCTTGGCCACCGAGGTGAGCCCGACCGTCTCGAGCACCTCGTCGACGCGGGCGGCCGGGATCCGGTTGCTCGCCGCGAGCCACCGCAGGTGGGACCGCGCACTGCGATTGGGATGCACCCACCGGGCGTCGAGCAGCGCACCGACCTGCCGCAGCGGATGCTCGAGGTCCCGGTAGCGCCGCCCGTTGATCGTCGCCGTGCCCGATGTCGGGCGGTCGAGTCCGAGCATCATCCGCATGGTCGTCGACTTGCCCGCACCGTTGGGCCCCAGGAAACCGGTGACCCGTCCCGGCCCCACCTCGAAGGTGAGGTCGTCGACCGCGCGTTGACCGCCGAAGTCCTTCGTCAGATTCGCTACCTGCAACACGCCTCGACCATAGCCGCCGAACCCGGAGCAGCCCGGTCTGTCGTTCGGATGGCCTGTCGCGGGATCGCGCGTCAGTCCCGGTCGCGCCCGGGCGAGGACGCGTGCGCCCAGAAGCGCTTGGGGATCCGGCCGGCGCGCGCGGCCAGTCGGCCCCCGGCCACCGCGTGCCGCATCGCCGTCGCCATCAGTTCGGGGTTCTCCGCCCGGGTCACCGCCGTGGCCAGAAGCACGCCGTCGCAACCGAGTTCCATCGCCAGGGCCGCGTCGCTCGCCGTCCCGATGCCCGCGTCGAGAATGACCGGTAGCGTGTCGTCGAAGCGGGTGCGGCAGTCGTCGACGATGATCTCGATGTTGTGCGGGTTGAGGATTCCGAGTCCGGTCCCGATCGGCGACCCGAGGGGCATCACCGCCGCCACCCCGAGATCGGCGAGTCGCGCGGCCAGGACCGGATCGTCGTTGGTGTAGGCGAGCACGACGAAACCGTCGGCGACCAGCGCGGCCGCGGCGTCGACGAGTTCGATGGCGTCGGGCATCAAGGTGCGTTCGTCGGCGACCACCTCGAGCTTCACCCAGTCGGTCTCGAACGCCTCGCGCGCCAGTTGGGCGGTCAGGACCGCCTCGGCGGTGGTGTGACAGCCGGCGGTGTTGGGCAGGACGGCGATGTCGAGCCGGCGCAGCAGATCGAAGACCCCGGTGCCCGAGGCCGCGTCGACGCGCCGAACCGCGACGGTGGTCAGCTCGGTCCCCGACGCGACCAGCGCGCGTTCCAGGGTCGCGAGATTCGACGCGCCGCCGGTACCGGTGATGAGTCGCGACGAGAAGTCGCGACCGGCGATGCGCAGATGGTCCGCATCCGGGATCGTCTCGTCGCCGGACTTCTGCTCGGCCCCCGAGGCGTCGGGCTTCAGATCGGCGAGGTCAGCCACCCTGCACCGCCGTGACGATCTCGACGACGGCGCCGTCGGTCATGGTGTGCCGGTCCCAGCGGCCGCGCGGGACGACCGCGCCGTCCACCGCGACCGCGATCCCCCGGTCCGGCAACCCCAGACCGGTGACGACGTCGCGCACCGACGTATCGGCGCCGACGTCGACGCTCTGGCCGTTGACGGTGATGTTCGCGGTGATACTCATTCCTCTGCTCCTTCGAGAATCGACAGCACGCGGGCGGCGGTGCCCGGGGCCAGGACGATCCCGTTGCGCCCGTGCCCGGTTGCCACGACCGTTCGTGTGTCCACACGGGTGACGATGGGCAATCCGTCCGCGGTGCACGGCCGCAGACCGGCCCCCGCTTCGGTCAGTTCGTAGGTCCGCAGCCCGGGGAAGACCTCGATCGCGTCGGCGAGCAGATCCGCGACCCCGCCGGCCTGCGGCGCGCGGTCGGCAATCCCCTCGGCCTCGTACTGGGTGGCGCCGACGACGACTCCGTCCTCGCGCGGCACCAGGTACACGGCCCGCGCGTGGAGGCGTGCCCGGACGACGTGGCCGGGCGGCGGCACCGACCAGCGCGTGCGGCGCAGGCGGAGGATCTCCCCCTTCGCCGCATGCAGGTCCACGCCCGGCCAGAGGGCCGCGGTGCCCAGTCCGGCGGCGAGCAGGATCTGGGTGTCGGAACCGAGGTCGTCGAGATCGGCCAGGGATTCGACGCGCGCGGAGACCAACTCGGCACCCGCCGACGTCGCGGCGGCGCGCAACGCCTCGAGCAGCCGCCGGTTGTCGACGGACCACTCGCCGACCGCGCGGTAGCCACCGACCAGTCGAGAGCTCAGCGACGGTTCCAGGGTCCGGATGTCGCGGCCGGTCACCGACTGCAGCGCGGCATCGGTGGCGGGCTGCCCGGCCCAGACGAAGTCGGCGAGATGCCGTAGGTACTCGATGTCGGTGGCCGAGGCCGCGACGAACAGCGAGTCGGTGGCGGTGACGACGCCCGGGTCGTCGAGCCGCTTCACGAGCGCCGGCCACAGCCGGACCGACTCGACCGAGAGGGCCAGGGATGCGTCCTCCCCGGGATGACCTTCGCCGAGTGAGCCGAGCATGCCGCCGGCGACCCAGGACGCGCGCTCGTCGGCGCCGGCGTCGAGGACGCGAACCCGCCACCCGGCGTCGGCCGCGGTGAGCGCACATGTCAGCCCGATGACGCCGCCCCCGACGATCGTCAGGGCGCGGCGAGCAGGACGCTGCGGTGGGGAATCCACGCTGGGAATCACCTTCCTTCGCCGGAATGACCCGGATCAGGTTCGACGGTCAGCGGAATCTGTCCGCACTCTCAGCCCGGCCGATCCGGACTCCCGTGTGTTCGTGCGATCCACCATACGCCGGGGCGTCGGGGGTCCGGTTAGCCTGGTCGGCGTGACGACCCCGAACCGCACCAGCTCCGCGTCGACGGACCCCGGCTCCGCGACGGACCGTCGCCGGCGGCTCTCCACGGCCCGCCTGTACATGTGCACCGACGCCCGGCGCGAACGCGGTGACCTGCTCGACTTCGTCGACGCGGCGCTCGCGGGCGGCGTCGACATCGTGCAGCTGCGCGACAAGAACTCGCCGGGTGAGCGCGAGTTCGGGACCTTGGAGGCGGGCGAGGAACTCGAGATCCTCGCGGGCATGCGGATGGTCGCTGACGCGCATGGCGCCCTGCTCGCGGTCAACGACCGCGCCGACATCGCGGCGCTCTCCGGGGCCGATGTCCTGCACGTCGGACAGGGCGATCTGTCGCCGTCGACGGCCCGCCGGATCGTCGGACCGGATGTCGTCATCGGCGCCTCGACCCACGACCCCGAGCAGGCTGCCGCCGCGATCGCCGACGACGACGTCGACTACTTCTGCGTCGGTCCGTGCTGGACCACCCCCACCAAACCGGGGCGCGCCGCCGCCGGCCTCGACCTCGTGTCCTCAACGGCCGCAACACGATCAGCCAAGCCGTGGTTCGCCATCGGCGGTATCGACGCCGGCCGCGTCGGGGAGGTCACCGCGCTCGGGGCGCGGCGCATCGTCGTCGTGCGGGCCATCACCGCGGCCGACGACCCGGCCGCCGCAGCCACCGAACTCGCCGGGATGCTCTAGCGGTTCCCCCGGCGGAAACACGTTTGCCCGGTCGGTGTCGCAGGTCTATGGTGGACCGATCATGTTGTGCATCACGAGCGTTCTCGTAACCCGCCGCAGCGGGGTCTGAATCTGACCGACCCCCCGCTGCGGGTCGGTTGCGCTCTCCAGTCGGTCATCCGTTCTTCGACCGAAATCGGTTTTCGAGATGCACCCTCTTCATCTACCTCGTCGATCCTGTTCGTGGACCGAGCGCGACGACCGGCACGGCGGCGACCACTTCGCCGCACGTTTCGGCCGCCCGCTTCCCCCCGGGATGCACGAGGAGGCCGCCGGGATGACCTGGCAGGAATTCACCGACGAGTACTCCCGCGGCGGCACGATCCGGATGGGCTCCTTCTCCGCCGTCCCGTGCTCGGGCGACCTGGTCGAGTGCCGCGCGACGCTCGCGATCGCCGACCGCATCATGTCCCGCAGCGCCGTCGCCGCCGGCCCCGTCGGTGCGATGACCTCGATCCTGTACGACGTCGGCGCCCCGGTTCAGATCGTCCGGCTGCACCAGCGGGTCGTCGACGGCGTGGTCACGACGTTCCTGCTGTGCGAGCACGACGGCCGGCAGGCCTGGGCCGTCGGTGAGGGCGCGAGCAGCGACGAGGCGAACGTCCACGCGCTGGTCGCCGGGGCGAACCGATTGCTGGACGCACAGCAGCGCGTCGAGGCCTGAGCTCGGCCGGGTGGTCGGCCCTAGTCGCCGGCAGCGGACTCGAGGTCGGCGTAGGCGACGAAATTCTGGTCGGTGAGCTGGCGGCCGTCGCTGCCGAGGTAGCAGGTGACCAGCACCAGGCGCCCCGGAATGCGTTCGCGCAGTTTGGGTTCGAGCTGCGCCTGGCCGTACTTGCCGTACAGCTCGGTGTCGACGATGCGATAGGTGAGACGACCATTCGACGTGCGCAACGTCGCGGTGTCACCCGGCGAGACCTCCGCCAGGTCGTTGAAGACCGCACTCCCACCGGTCACCGCGTGGCCGATCACGAAGACGGTGCCATCGGAGTCCGTACCGGGCAGCGCCCGGCAGCCCACCCAATACGCCGAGTCATTCGACGGCGGATTCAACACCGGGCACCGATCGGCCGACATCGGTTCAACGGCCACGTCGATGTCGACGGCCGGGATGCTCAACCTGTCGGGCGCAGCCGGCGGGACCGGGGACACAGCCTCGGATGCCGGCACTGGTTCGACGGCCTCCGCCGAGTCGGTGTGGTGCGGAACAGGGACGTCCTGTCCCGCACCACAACCGGCCAACAGCAGTCCCGCGGTCGCGGCGAGGGCGGCGAGGCCGGCGCCGCGGTGGGCGGTCATGTCGGCTACCGCCGCGCGCGCCGCACCACCGCGCCCAGACCGACGAGCGTGGCGATGCCGATCAGACCCGCCGAGATCTGGACCCACGGGGCCTCGGAGGCGTTCATCTCGGTTCCGGTCTCGAAGGTCAGACCGTCGGTGTACCCGACCGGAACGAACGAGGGTCCACGCTCATACCCGTAGATGACCGTGCCGTCTCGATTCTCCACTTGACGCACTGGTTCGCCACCCGGGCCGATCGTCGGGACGTTCGGCGAACTCACCTCGAACCTGGGCAGATCGATGATCGGGATGTCGATCGTCACGCCCGGACCGGGAACCGGGACGATCACAGGTTCTCCCGGCTCAACGGGGTCCGTGGGATCTGTCGGGTCCGTGGGATCCGTCGGGTCATCCGTGGGATCCGTCGGGTCGCTCGGATCCGTCGGGTCGGTCGGGTCTGTCGGGTCCGTCGGGTCGGTCGGGTCGGTCGGATCCGTGGGGCCAGTCGGATCGCCGGGATCGCCCGGAATCGGCGGCTCCTCGTGCTCACCGAAATGGTGGTTCTGGTCGTACACCTGGACCCAGGTGATCTCGTAGGAATCCCATCCCGGGAAATCCTTGTGGTCCCGGATATTGATGACCCACGGCGATTGACCGATAAATTGTTCACTCCACTGACCATTCCCGTCGATGTGAGTTCCCAGGGTCTTCACTTCGCCGGTTTTCGGATTCCGAACTCGGATGTTGACGTGCTGCCCCTTTTCGGCGACCTTTCCGTCCGGGTAATAGACCGTGACGCTTTTCGGGTTCACCGAATACTTGGGACCATTTCCGGCAAGATCACTGTCTGGCAGAGTCCAGGTGTTCTCATCCACCCACTCGTCCAGCTCCTCCGGAGTCATCCTCGCCGTTGCGCGCCGCTCCGACACATCCGGCGCCCCGGGAGAAGCCTCTGAGTCCGCAGTCTCTTCGGCCGGCGAAACCGCTTCGGCCTCCTCAGATGTCGGCGAAGGTGTCGGCTGTTCGCTCGTCGGCGAACCCGACTCGGCATCCCCGTCCGCCGGTACGTCCGACTCGACATCCCCGTCCGCCGGTACGTCCGGCCCGGAATCCCCGTCCGCCGGCGAGTCCGACCCGGCGTCATCATCACTCGGCGCATCCGATCCGGAATCGTCGCCGCTCGACGTATCCGATGCAGGCGATTCCGCGCTGCTGACCTCACCCGCAGGAGATCCCGGAACAGCAACGGCGACACCGGTTCCCATTGACAGGCCGACCGCTGCGGCCAGGGTCACGACCGTCCTGGTGGCGCGATTCATCTTCTTGATCGACACGTATATTCCCCCATCTCAGGCGGGCGCAATCGCACGACGAATGCGCCCAATGAAAATGGGCATGACAATATCCCTGAATCAGGGCCCCATCCCTGATTGAAAGCGATCCCCCGGCCCCCCGGCCATGCCCCCCGTTTGCCTATTGAAGGCTGCGTCAGCCTACGCTCGAATTCGTGATTCGGACAAACCTGACGGATTGATGATCATGGTCACATTCCGCACTCCGTACGATCAGACAAGCCATCTCGTACACAAGTCAACTATTTGTTGTCGAAAACAGATGGACTTGGTCCAATTCTGCGACACGGTGCGCGCGCTGGGTTGTGATTCGGGCGCGAATCCGATCATGCCGCGAGGGGTCGGACCACCCCGTCTCCACCCTCGGTGGGTATCGCCAGGCGGTCACCGCACCCGCCGGCCCCGCTCATCCCTGCGGATCGAGCATCGCGATCCGGTCGCGGAGGGACGGCCAGGCGAGCCCGAACGCGGGATGCAGCGGTAGTTGATCGACGCGCCTCTCGTCGACCCATCGCAGTTCCGTGGATTCGAAGTTGGCGACCGTGCGGACCGGCGAGTCCGTCTCGGCGATGACCGTCGTGTAGGTCCATCCGCCGGGCGCCTCGAGGGTGACGACCGCTGCGACTACGCGTAAGTCGTCGGCGGTGATCCCGGCCTCTTCCTCGGCCTCGCGGATCGCGGTGTCGATGGCACCCTCGTGCGAGTCGCGGGCCCCGCCGGGCAGCGCCCACGTGCCGCCCTGGTGCGACCACGCGGCGCGATGTTGGAGGAGCACCCCGGTCGATCCGTCCGGCAGCGGCGCCCGCAGCAGGAGACCTGCCGCGCCGTGGACACCCCAGTATCGAGAACCGTCGGGATCGATCACCCAGCCGTCGCCGTCGCCGCGCACCACGCCTCCTCGCAACCCGGTCGCCCCGACCGGGTGCCTCCACCGTAAGTGAGATGCGCAACACCTGCCAGGGAGACCG
This sequence comes from Gordonia sp. NPDC127522, assembly GCF_042672305.1. Classification (NCBI taxonomy): domain Bacteria; kingdom Bacillati; phylum Actinomycetota; class Actinomycetes; order Mycobacteriales; family Gordoniaceae; genus Gordonia; species Gordonia sp. NPDC127522. The sequence continues at coordinate 674,136 of NZ_JBHXVK010000002.1, read as the reverse complement.
CGAAGCCCTCTCATCGCGGCTCGGAACCACGAGGTGCCGTCGGCGAGCACCCGGCACGCGCGAACCGCCGAGGTCGGCGGCGCGGCGCCGGTCGACTCGGGAGGAACCCGGCACGATGACATAGGGTGAAACACGCACGACCCGGTGAACGATGACCCAGATGACACAACCCCTGACGTTGATCGCCCGGTCACGCGAATCCGGAACGGGGAACCGGTGACCGTAGGACCGCACCGGAGACGATCCAGCGTTTGAGAAGGGATCAGGTAGGTGACCGGCGACGCGTCCTCCGTGCGGACGGCGCTGACGCGTGGCGGTCGCACGATCCGTCCGGCGCAGGCCTCACCCCCGATCCGCCAGGTGCTCGCCGACCGACGCGAACTCGTCGCCACCGCCCGGGAACGCGCCCAGTCCCCGTTCCAGACCCTGCGCCACTTCGCGGTCACGACCCCCGGCAAGCTGATCATCATCTGCGGAATCCTGGCGCTCGGCTGTCTGAGCACCGGCCTGTACGCATCGACGGTCCTGGAGGATCGCACCCAGACCCTGCAGCGCCTCATCGATCGGACCGAACCGCTCGCCGAGGCCGCGCAGGTTCTCTACAGCTCGCTGTCGATCGCCGACGCGTCGGCGAACGCGGCCTTCATCTCCGGCGGACTGGAGACCCCCGATCTGCGGCAGCGCTACTCCGACGCGCTCGCGACGGCGTCGTCGTCGCTGATCCTGGCGACCGGTACCTCCAGCGAACCCGGTTCCGGCATGGTGTCGGACCGGGCCGAGCAGGCGGTCAGCGCCGATCTCGAGACCCTGTCCACCTCGATCCCGGTCTACAGCGGACTCATCGAGACGGCGCGGACGAACAACCGGCTCGGCAACCCGGTGGGATCGGCGTATCTCGGCCAGGCGTCGTCGATGATGCAGGACCAGATCCTCCCGGCCGCGCAGCGCCTCTACGAACGGCGATCGATGGCCATCGCCGACCCCCAGCAGACCCTCACCCGTCCACCATGGACCGTGTACGCGCCGCTGCTGTTCCTGCTCGCCGCGCTTGTCCTGACGTCGCGCTACCTGGCGCGGCGGACCCGGCGGCGGTTCAACATCGGCATCGTGGCGGCCATCTTCGCCCTCGGCGTCGGGACCCTGTGGTTGCTCGCCTCCGGTCTGATGTCGGTGGCCGCCACCAGCGACGCCCGCACCGAAGGCGCCGACCCGCTCCGCGACCTGACCGCCGCCCGGATCCTGACCCAGCAGGCGCGATCGGCCGAGACGCTCTCGCTCATCCGCCGCGGTGATCAGGGCGGTCTCGAGCGCAGCTTCTCCGCGGCGACCAGCGAGATCGGCAACATCGTCGACGACGTCCGCGAGGGCACCGAAGACGGCGACAGCGCGGTCACCGGCGAACAACTGGACACGGTCACGGCGGCGCTGACCGAGTGGCGCCGCACCGACGCCGCGGTCCGCCGCTACATCCAGACCGGCAACTTCGGTCTCGCGCGCCTGCACACCGTCGGCGACGGACCGGACAGTTCGGCGCGCGCCTACACCGCGGTGGACACCGCGCTGGTCGATGCGATCACGACTGCCCGGAACTCCTTCCGGGACGACATCAACACCGCGCAACGGGTCCTCGGGTTCACCGGCACCGGCATCCTGCTGCTCACCGTCTTCGCCGGCGTCGCGGTCGTGGGCGGTCTCATCCCGCGCATCCGGGAGTACCGATGACGACCGTCCCCTCGCCTCGCCGCCTGCTGACCGTCGTGGTCCTGCTCGCGCTCACCGGCCTCGTCGCCACCGGGTGCGTGCGTTTCCCCGCACCCGAATCTCCCCCGCCGACCGCGACCGCCGGGCAACCGATGCTGCCCGGCGTGCAGGTCGATGTGCCCGTCGAACCGCCGCCGAGTTCCGAGGCCTGCAACGCGACCCTGACCCTGCGGCCGCCCGTCCAGATGCCGCCCCCGCGTCAGATGCCGATCAATTCGACGATGGCCGGCATCCTCGAGCGGGGTCGGCTGATCGTCGGGCTCGACATCGGGTCCAACCTGTTCAGCTTCCGCGATCCGATCACCGGCGACATCCAGGGCTTCGACGTCGACATCGCGCACGAGATCGCCGGCGCCATCTTCGGCGACGACCGCCGCGTCGAGTTCCAGGTGTTGAGCTCGGCGCAGCGGATCGACGCCCTGCGGGACATGACGGTCGATCTGGTGATCAAGACGATGAGCATCACCTGCGACCGGTTGCGCGACATCAGTTTCTCGGCCCCCTATTACGTTGCCTCGCAGCGTATCCTGTCGTTCCGGAACTCCAACGTGACCGGTCCGGCGCAGCTCGCCGACAAGCGGGTCTGCGCCGCGCGCGGGACCACCTCGATCGGTCGTATCCAGGCCATCCAGCCCCGAGCCAAGATCGTCAGCACGACGACCTGGGCCGATTGTCTGGTCCTGATGCAACAGGGTCAGATCGACGCGGCGACCACCGACGACGCGATCCTCGCCGGTCTCGCCGCGCAGGATCCGTGGTTGCGGGTCGTCGGCCCCAGCCTCGGCGAGGAGTTCTACGGCGTCGGGATTCCCAAGGGGCAGGACGACATGATCCGGTTCGTCAACGGAGTGCTCGAGCGCATCCGGGTGACCGGCCGCTGGCAGGAGATCCGGGACCGGTGGCTGTCCATCCTCGACAGTGGGTACGGCGCGCCTCAGCCGTACTACCGGGACTGATGCCCATGGACGACGCGGCCCGGAACGATCACGACACAGACGACGTCACCCACGGCGACCGGAGCGGCGACCTCGGAACCCAGCGGGTCTCGCTCGACGCCCTGCTCGGCGACGACGACCCCGATCCCGGCGGTCCCGGCCCGGGCGGTGGCCGTCCCAGTGGTGAGGACGCCGAGACGACCGCGAAGGTGGTCGACGTCGGCACCCAGCGGGCCGACCTGGCGGCGCTGACCGAGGGCCCCGACGACATGGCCGACACCACCGACCCCCGGCCCGGCCGCCGCGCCGACCCGGATGTCGGAACCCAGGCCGTCGCACCGGTGTTCACCGTCGGGGTCGACCCCGACGACCGGACCGACCGCGTCGAACGGCAGCGTCCGGCCGTGCCCCATCCCGAACCCGACTCGGGTCCGCTCGGCCGGCGTCTGGTTCCGCGGCGTCGGCCGCCGGTGCACGAGCGACGGCTCGGCAGTGGCCTGGTCGAGATGCCGAAGATCACCGACATCGAACCCGAGGACGCCGTCATCGACGACCCGGTGATCGCCGACAGCAAGCGGTTCTGCTGGCGCTGCGGCAAACCCGTCGGTCGAGCCGAGGGCGAGGGCGCCGGTCCCCCGACCGGCGACTGTGGCAACTGCGGCGCCCGGTACTCCTTCGTCCCGGGACTGGCTCCCGGAACATTGGTCGCCGACCAGTACGAGATCGCCGGCGCCATCGCCCACGGCGGCCTCGGCTGGATCTACCTGGCCATCGACCGCAACGTGAGCGATCGGCCCGTCGTCCTCAAAGGCCTGCTGAATTCCTCGGATTCGGAGGCGCAGCGCGTCGCGGTCGCGGAACGGCAGTTCCTGGCCTCGGTCAACCATCCCGGGATCGTCAAGATCTACAACTTCGTCGAGCACGTCGACGACGATGACCGCTTCGGCTACATCGTGATGGAGTACATCGGCGGCCAGACGCTCAAGCAGATCACCGCGGGTGATCCGGACAACTCCCTGCTGTCGGTGGAGCAGGGCCTGGCCTACATCCTGGAAGTGCTTCTCGCCGTGGGCTATCTGCACTCGGTCGGCCTGGTCTACAACGACGTCAAACCCGAGAACATCATGGTCGGCAGCGACGAGGTGAAGCTGATCGACCTCGGTGCCGTCTCGCCGATCAACGGCTACGGGCACCTGTACGGCACGCCCGGGTTCCAGGCACCGGAGATCGTGAAGACCGGACCGCAGATCGCGACCGACATCTACAGCATCGGGCGCACTCTCGCGGTCCTGACCGTGCCGATGGAGATGCGGAACGGACGCTACGTCGACGGTCTGCCCGCCGCGTCGAAGACGCCTGTCTTCCGCAACAATCCGTCGTACTACCGCCTCCTGCAACGCGCCACCGCCCCCGACCCGGCCGATCGGTTCGTCTCCGCGGAGGAGATGAGCACCCAGGTGCTGAACGTGTTGCGCGAGACGGTCGCCGTGCACACCGGGGTCCCGCGGCCCGCGCTGTCCACGGTCTTCACCCCGCAGCGCTCGACGTTCGGCACCGACCTGATGCTCGCGCCGGTCGATGGCTTCTTCGACCCCGATCAGGCGGCGTTCTACGATCCGGTCGACATCGCCAACGCCTTGCCGGTCCCGCTGGTCAACCCACTCGACCCGGCGGCGAGCCTGCTCACCTCGGCGGCACTGTCGGACCCGCGACAGACCCTGGATTCCATCAACACCGCCCGGGCAGAGGGTTTCGCCTCGCTCTTCGGCGGTCGGCCGGTCAAGAACGCCCACCCGTCGCGGGAGATCGATCTCGCCGAGGCCCGCGCGCATCTGCAGCTCGACGACGTCGACACCGCGCTCGCCCTTCTCCAGGAAGTCCGCACCCACCACGGTGATTCGTGGCGGGTCGAGTGGTACATGGGCATTTGCGCGTTGATGAACGACGAACCCGAACTGGCCTACGAGCGCTTCGACGAGGTCCTCGGCGCGATGCCGGGCGAGGTCGCGCCCAAGCTCGCCGTCGCCGGTACCGCCGAACTCATCGGCCGCTGGCTGGCCGACGAGAAGGGCCCGGCGAAGTCCGCCGAGAAGATCGCCAAACTGTATGACGTTGCGCAGCACCATTATCACGATCTGTGGCTGACCGATCACAGCATCGTGACCGCCGCGTTCGGTCTGGCCCGGCTCGCCGTGGCGGCCGGTGACATCGACGCCGCGATCCAGCCGCTCGACGAGGTGCCGGCCACCAGCCGCCACTTCAACACGGCGCGCGCGACGGCGATCATCGCGCTCGTGCACGGCCGACCCACCTCGCAGGTGACCCGCGAGCAGATCGTCGAGGCCGCGCGGCGCCTCGAACAGATCCCGGACACGGAACCACGCAAGGCCCGGATGCTGCTCATCGTGTTGGGCACCGCGCTGGGGTGGATTCACGACAATCCCGACGACGCCGAGCAGGACAACGAACCCTCGACGCTGCTCGGATTCCCGTTCACCGAGTACGGCATTCGCACCGGCACCGAACGTTCGCTGCGCCAGCTGGCCCGCCTGACCCGCACCAACCGGGACCACCGGTTCATGCTCGTCGACCTCGCCAACTACGTCCGGCCGAATACGTTGTTCTAGGGCTATCCGAAGAACGTCCCTGTTGCGTTGCGCACGAGCGGGTCTTCGCCCAGGAGCTCCGCGAGGTGGGCCTCGACCGGTGATGGACGGGTTCGACGAACGCGCCGTGGTGGTCGGACGTCGATGACGTGGCTGGTTTTCAGCCACGAGCGGCGTGATTGATCGCCCGGCCCCCTGCTCCCTGAGGAGCGCCCGGAGCTTGCGGAGGGCGCGTCACCCCTGCTCCCTGAGGAGCGCCCGGAGCTTGCGGAGGGCGCGTCACCCCTGCTCCCTGAGGAGCGCCCGGAGCTTGCGGAGGGCGCGTCACCCCTGCTCCCTGAGGAGTGCCCGGAGCTTGCGGAGGGCGCGTCACGAAGGGTCGGGCGCGTCTGACCGCCGGGCCGGGTTGAGGGTCCGTGGATCTCGTCGCGCACGGTGTTCAGATGTTGTGCGAACCGCCGGGGTATGTCGGGTCGGCGGTTGAGGTGCTCGGGGTTGGGTGGCGCACCGGGTTCGGCGTTAAGTCGCCAGGCGCAGCGGCCTTCGTCGGGCCCGAACCGGACGATGCGGGTGGTGTACTGGCCAGGTGCGTCGCCGACCATCCGGTTGTGACGGGGGCACGCGGGTGCGAGGTCGTCGATGTCGGTGAGTCCGCCCTTGGCCCAGTCTCGTTCGGCGTGATGAAGCTCGATGTGGGTGGCGGGTTGATCGCAGCCGGGTGCCGAACACACTTCCCCGTCTGGGCGGGCGAAGGAGACGAGGCGTTGTTCGCGGGTGGCGAGCCGTTTGCCCCGTCCGAAGTACAGCGGAACGGCGGTGGCGTCTTTGAAGATCGCGAGCCACGGTTGCATGCCGGCGGCCATCGCGACCAGGTCGGGGATGGGCAGCAGGGTGCCGGTGGCGGTGGTTGCGAGTCCGGCACCCCGGATCAGTTCGGAGAGGTCGGCTTTGATGATCAGCTGCACGGGCAGGCCGCGATGCGACTGTCCGAGAGTCCCGTCTGCAAAGCCGGCGGCCAGTGCGGCGTCGAGCGCGTCGTGGTTCGTCTGGGCGAGAGTGCGGCCGTCGCGGTCGGCGGCGGTGGCCAGGGCGTCGGGGTCGGCGGCACCGGCCGGCCCGCTGGGCGAGGCGGGGTCGTCGGGGTTGTTGAGCCCGGGTTTGCCCCACACGGCGAACATCATCGTCAGCCGGGCGGCAAGTGCGGGGGTCAGCGTGCCGGAGATCTTGGCGGTGCCATCGGCTCGTTGTCGGCCGATCCACAGGCCGCGGCGTCGTTTCTGGTCGGTGTCGTCGGACAGTGTGCCGTCGGGATCGAGGTGTGCGAGCAGCCGCGCGCCGAGCTGGGTGATCTCGGCGGGGGTGTGTGCTTCGGCGATTTCGGCCATCTGTCGCTCGGCGGCGACCTTCACGTCGTGGTCGACGGCATGCGGGATCTGGTCGAGGACATCGATGGCGGCCTGGACGTGCCCGGTCCCCACGGAACCTTCGGCGAAAGCTTCTGCCAGCGTGGGGTGTTCAGGTTCGAGACGGTCGCCGTTGAGACAAGTCAGCGCGGCGGTGGCGTTCAGTTGCTTGCGTCGACGCATCGGGTTGGAGATCCGCAGCCGGTGGGTCATGAACTGCATGAGAGTGCGGCAGCCGGTCTTGCGGGGGAGATCACGAGCCTCGATTTCGGCGATTTGTCGGTCGCCGGCGTAAGTGGTTCGAGCGATCGCGCGTTCGGTCGCGGCGGCGACTTCCATCAGTTCTTCGTCGGTGCACGGGGACAAGTCGACGGTCTGCAGTTTGTCGAGGGTCGCGTGCAGCTCGGCCACGAGCTCGACGGCGCGCGGTTGCGGCGTGATTGATTCGTCAGACATTGTCACCCCCCGGAGACGATTGCGCGAATACATGTTCGAGTGTAGCCGCTATGGTACTGGTGTGCAACGCTTTTCGCAGTTCAGTCGCAGAGCGCATCTTGTCGGTGGCGCGTGGTAGGGGCAGCCGAGGCTCGCACCATCCTGCGGCTCGGTCTGAAATCCGGCGCCTCCTGAACAGTGCCGTCGTCCTGCTCGAACATCCACGGCGCCGCCCCTCGCCCCAGGGCCGGTATGTCGACGTTCGAGTACGCAGTCGGGACGATTCCGACCACCCGAAGTCAGCCGGCCACCACCGCCGCCGACTGCCTCGCGATGGCCAGCTCCTCATTCGTCGGCACGACGAGCACCTCCACCGCACTGTCATCCGCCGAGATGCGTCGAGCCTCCTTGCCACGCACAGCGTTTCGCTCGTCATCGACGACGATTCCGAACCCTTCCAACCCCGCCAGCGCACGGGCGCGGACGACTGCGGAGTTCTCCCCCACCCCGGCCGTGAAGGTGATGGCGTCGACGCGGCCGAGGGCGAATGCGTAGGCGCCGAGGTAGCGGCGTAGGCGATGGATGTAGACGTCGAAGGCGCGTCGGGCGGCGTCGTCACCGTTGTCCATCAGCTCGGTGATGGCGCGGAAGTCGTTCTCGCCGCATAGACCTCGAAGTCCCGAACGCTTGTTGAGCAGCGTGTCGATCTCGTCGACGGACAGGTTCGCCACCCGGTTCAGATGCAGGACCAGTCCGGGGTCGAGGTCGCCGCTGCGGGTCCCCATCACCAACCCTTCGAGCGGGGTCATCCCCATCGACGTGTCGATCGGCTGGCCGCCCGCGATGGCCGACGCCGACGCGCCATTGCCCAGGTGCAGCACGATCTGGTTCAGCGACGCCGGGTCGCGGTCGAGGAACTCGGCCACCCGGCCGGAGACGTACTCGTGGCTGGTGCCGTGAAAACCGTAGCGGCGGATGGCATGTTCGTCGGCGACCGCGCGGTCGATCGCGTATGTCGCCGACGCGTCAGGGAGCCCGTGGAAGAACGCGGTGTCGAACACGGCCACCGAGGGGACGTCGGGGAGCAACTCCCGGGCCGCCAGGATGCCGACCAGGTTGGCCGGATTGTGCAGCGGCGCCAGCGGGGAGATCCGCTCGATCTCCGAGATCACCTCGGGAGTCACCACAGTCGGCTCGTAGAACGACCGGCCACCGTGCACCACCCGATGTCCGACCGCGCTCAGTCCCGCGTCGGCCAGATCGGTTCCGTTGTCGGCGAAGAAACGCTCCGCCCGTTGGACCGCAGCGAGGTGATCGTCGAGTTCCAGTGTCTCGGTGACGGTCTCGCCGTTCTGCTCGTGCGTCATCGACGAACCGGAGTCGCCGATCCGCTCCGCGATGCCCTCCGCGATCACCGTGCCGTCCGACGGTTGCACCAGTTGGTATTTCAGCGACGACGAGCCGGCGTTGAGCACCAGCACCGCACCCGACGCCCCGCTCATCGGGAACCCTCGGCCTCGGCGGAGGCGACGTTCTCGGCGAGTGGGTCCACGCCTTCCTGCTGAGCCTGGATCGCGGTGATGGCCACCGTGTTCACGATGTCCGAGACGAGGGCGCCGCGGCTCAGGTCGTTGATCGGCTTGTTCAAGCCCTGCAGCACCGGGCCGATCGCGACCGCCCCCGCGCTGCGCTGGACCGCCTTGTAGGTGTTGTTGCCCGTGTTGAGGTCGGGGAAGATCAGCACGGTCGCTCGGCCGGCCACCGGCGAGTCGGGCATCTTGGTCTTCGCCACCGAGGGTTCCACCGCGGCGTCGTACTGGATCGGCCCCTCGACCAGCAGCTCGGGTTGCCGCTCGCGCACGAGTTCGGTTGCGGTCTTCACCTTCTCGACGTCGGCACCCGATCCGGATGTCCCGGTCGAGTACGACAGCATCGCGACCCGGGGATCGATACCGAAGGCCGCGGACGTCTGCGCCGAGGAGATGGCGATGTCGGCGAGCTGTTCGTCGGACGGATCCGGGACGATCGCGCAGTCGCCGTACGCGAGCACCTTGTCGGCCAGGCACATGAAGAACACGCTCGACACGGTGGACACCCCCGGCTTGGTCTTGATGATCTCGAAGGCCGGCCGGATCGTGTGGGCCGTGGTGTGCGACGCCCCCGACACCATGCCGTCGGCGCGCCCGGTGTGCACCATCATCGTGCCGAAATACGACACGTCCCGCATCTTCTCCTGGGCCCGTTCCAGATCCATGCCCTTGTGCTTGCGCAGCTCGGTGTAGATCCGGGCGAACTCGTCGAGATACTCCGACTCGGCCGGGTCGATGACCGTGACGTCGGCGAGGTCGAGTCCGAGTTCGATGGAGCGCTCGCGCACCGCTTCGGGATCACCGAGCAGAGTGAGGTCGGCAACGCTGCGCCGCGCAAGCCTGTTGGCGGCCCGCAGGATCCGGTCGTCGTCGCCCTCCGGTAACACGATGTGCTTCCGGTCGGCGCGCGCACGGGAGATCAGGCGGTACTCGAACATCTGCGGCGTCACCACGGTCGGCGTCGACACGTTGAGGTTGCGCATGACCTTCTCGGGGTCGACATGGGTCTCCATCATCGCCAGCGCGGCCTCGATCTTGTGTACCGAGCCCACCCCCACCTTGCCGCGCGTGTGAGCGGCGGTACGCGCGGTGTCGTAGGTGCCCTGCGGGCAGCTGATGATCGGCAGGGTCGGCTTCAACCCGCTCACCAGCGCCTCGATCATCGGGTGCGGTTTGAGTCCGCCGTTGAGGATGATGCCGGCGAGACGCGGGAAACCCTGTGCGGTGTTGGCGTTCACGAGTGCGAGGAGAACATCCGACCGGTCGGCGGGCGTGATGACCACGGTGCCGTCGGTGAGCCGCTCCAGGATGTGCTCGACGGTCATGCCACCGACCATCACCCGGAGCGCCTCGCGGTCGAGCAATTCCTCGTCGCCGCTGTACATCGTCGCCCCGAGCGCCTCCTTGAGCTCCCCCATCGTGGGGGCGAAGAGCACCGGCTCCTCGGGTAGGCACAGCGCCGGAATCCCGGTGCTGCGCAACTGGTCCCGGATCTCGTCGAGGCGATCGGGGTCACACCGGTTGGCAACGAGCGCGACGGGGGTGGCATGGGCAGCGGTCACCTCGGCGATCAGCCCCTCGGCCAGACCGTGCATCTCCTCCGGCGACCGGTCGATCGCCTTGATCGCCAACACCATCGGCGCCGAGAGATTCGCGGCGATCCGGGCGTTGTAGCTCAACTCCGACGGGGTGCCGACGTCGGTGTAATCCGAACCCACGATGACCACGCGGTCGCAGCGGGACTGGATGGCGTGGAAGCGCGCGACGATCTCGGCGACCGCGCCCTCGGGATCGTTGTGCACCTCCTCGTAGGTGACGCCGAGACAGTCCTCGTACGGGAGGTCGGCGGATTCGTAGTCGAGGAGCAGATCGAGGATCGGATCACGATCCTCCGCGGCCGTCCGCGAGATCGGACGGAACACCCCGACCCGCCCGCCGGTCGCCGACAGCAGGGCCAGCAACCCCAGCGCGACGATGGACTTACCGGTCTCGCCTTCGGCCGAGGCGATGTAGATGCTGGTGGTGGGGTCGGCGACGACGTGATCCGCAGTCGCGGGTCCGTCGGCGTTGGCGGTCTGGACTCTATCCGTGGCCATGCGCCCCAGCATAGTGGCGGACGGGCCGGGCAACCCCGGTCCGGAGTCGGACGTCAGAGCAGAATACCCGGATTGCACACACCGTCGGGATCGAGCGACGCCTTGACCGCCCGCAATGCGTCCAGGGCCAGGGGCCCGATCTCGTCGTGGTACGCGTCACGGTGATCCCGCCCGACCGCGTGATGATGGGTGATGCTGGCACCGGACGCCCGGATCGCGGAATTGGCCGCGACTTTCGCCGCTGCCCACTGCGCCAGCGGGTCGTCGGCGAACGGTGCGACGACCGTGAAGTACAGCGAGGCACCCGACTCGTAGACGTGACTGACATGGCACATGATCAGCGGCGGCGTACCCGACGCGGTGAGCGAGTCCGTCAGCGCGGCCGTCACCGCGGCGCGCACATCGTGCAGCCTCGACCAGAACGCGACGGTCTCGAGCGTCTCGACCAACACCCCGGCATCGAGCAACGGATCGCGAAGGTACGGCCCCGCGAAACGTCCTGTCCGCCAGGCCTCCCCGGGACCATCTCCCAGTGCACTGCCACCGGCCTCGATCAACACCGCCGACGCGGCGTCGCGTCGCCGCGCTACCTCGTCGGCCGCACCCTCATACCCGGCGACGACCAGGCAACCGGCTCCATCATCGCCGTGTTCGCTCCCGGCGCCGGCGTCATCCGGCCCGCTCGCTTCGCTCCCGGCGCCGGCGTCATCCGGCCCGCTCGCTTCGCTCCCGGCGCCGACGGGATCAGCGAGATTCAACGCCGTCTCCACCTCGTCGGACAGCCGGAGCACCGTCGGCAGCGGACCGTCCTGGGCCAGCCGACGGAGAGCGGTCGCGCCCTCGGCGAACGAGGCGAACCGCCAGGCGTCGAAGACGCGGGTCGTCGGCGCCGGCCGGATACGGATCTGCACGCTCGTGATGACACCGAACACGCCCTCCGACCCGAGGACCAGCTGACGGAGGTCGGGTCCGGCCGCCGACCGGGGCGCGGTACCGAGTTCGATGGTTCCCCGCGGAGTCGCCAACACGAGACCCTCGACCATCTCGTCGAAGCGCCCGTATCCGGCCGAGGACTGGCCGGCCGAGCGAGTCGCGGCATAGCCACCGATCCCGGCGCCCTCATAGGACTGCGGGAAATGACCGATGGTCCAACCCTTCTCGCGCAGGAGCGCCTCGGCCGCGGGTCCGCGCAGACCGGCCTGCAGGGTCGCCGTCCGGGAGATCTCGTCGATCTCCACCACGCGGTCGAGGCGGCGCAGGTCGAGACTGATCACGCCGGCGAATCCGGCGCGGTCGGGTGTCAACCCACCCACCACGGACGTCCCGCCGGTGAACGGCACCACCGCGATCCGTCGCTCCGAACACAACCGCAGGATCGCAACCACTTCCTCGTGGTCGCCCGGGTACACGACGAGGTCGGGCGCGTCGTCCGCGTCACCCGCGCGCAACCGCAGGATGTCCGGGGTGGAGTACCCGCGCGTGTGCTGCACCCGTGCCGCGTCCGCGTCGGAGACGTGGTCGGCGCCGACGACAGCCGAGACCTCTTCGCGGACAGCAGCATCGACCGTCGACCGAGCCGGCGAGATCGTCCCCGGGTCGACGCCGGCGTCGGTTTTCCGGTCCCCGGCCAGCGCAGCCGCGGCGCCGGGCAGTTCGGCCGTGCGCGCCGGGTCTCCCCAGCGCGGCCGAAGCATCCCCACGACGGGGATCGCGGTTTCGTCGGACACGTGCTCGCCGGTCATCGGACCGGGCCCGGCCGGTTGCCGCCCGTCGGCGCGCCACCGCTCTCGGTGTCGTCTCGGACGATCGCCCGCACGACCAGTTCGGCGATCTGCTCGTCACTCAGGAAGCTGTCGGGGATGAGCATGAGGGAGTAGATGGTGCGCACGAGGAACTCCGCGGCCCCCCGCGGGGTGGGGAACAGCTGGTCCCCGATCTCGGGTTCCAGATCGGGCAGGGCCTCCGACACGATCTGATGGATGAGGGTGGGCCCGGCCGAATCGTTGGTGGCGACGAGCGCGCGGACCACTTCCTCCGGCTCCTTGCGCAGCACGTACTGCAACGCGTCGTGGTTGCGGATGTAGGGCAGCACGTTCACCACCTGCGCGTGGATCTTGCCCGCCGCGTCGGGCGCGGTCGCCGACCACTCGATCAACTTGACCCGCAGCAGCGACACCTCGCGTTCCACGATGGCCGTGACCAGCGCTTCGCGGCCGCCGAACATCCGGTAGGCGGTCGCCCGCGCCACCCCGGCGTGCCGGGCCACCGACGTCAGACTCAGCGTCTTGGCCCCGAACCGGGACACCAGCCCGACTCCGACATCCACCATGCGGTCACGATCCATGCGAAAACCGTAGCGAATCAGGATGAGGCGGGAACCGTCGTGGTGGTCACGGCGTTGCCCGGTGCGGCGTCCTCGGTGGTCGGAGGCGTCGTGGTGATCTCGGCGGGGCCCTCCGGCTCGGATGACGTCGAAGGCGCCGACGGGACGGGCGCCGGTGACGTACGGCGGACCGAAGGCGTCGTACGCGCCGGCTCCGGCGTCTCGGCGCGCGCGGTGATCGTGGTCTGCCGGTCCACGCGGTCGGCGCCCGCACCGCCGCCGAGGCAATGGACGACGAAGGTCCTCGGCACATTCGGATACACCGACGCCGTGAGAACCCCACGCGACCCCGGCCCCATCGTGGTGGCGGCCGTGGGATGGACCGCGCCGCTCGGTGTGAGGGTGCATTCCACCGCCGGATTGCGCGTCGCATTGTTGTAGAGACCGATCTGCAGCCGGGTCCCGTCGACGCGGTACGAACACCCGGGGATCGGTCCGGAACCGGCGAGCGGTCCGCAGTTCACACTGGGCGACGCCGCGGGCGACTCCGAGTCGACAGCCAGAAGGGTTGTCGCCGTAGCGAAAGTCAGCGATCCGCCGATGGCGAGGCCGGCGACGAACTTGCGCATGGCGATGTCTCCTCGGTTGCGGTCGTGCCGGGAACGCGTCGTGTATCGGAGGGCGTCATCGTCGGCGACGACACGTCCAGGCTACGCGCCGACCGGCCCGTACGCGGTCTCATCGGCAGCAATCGGCGGGCGATGGCGACCCCACCGAGACAGAGGAGTCCCCCGACGATGCCGACGCCGGTGGGCAACTCGTCGAGCAGCGCCCACGACAGGACGATGACGATCGCGGGGACCACGAGGGTGGTGGCCGCCATCGCACTCGCGTCGGTGCGGGCCAGCGCATAGGCCCACGTGGAGAACGCGATCGCGGTCGGCCCGACCCCGAGGTAGATCACCGCCCAGATCGCCCCCGGCTCGGCGCCGGACAGTTCGGTGACGGCGGCGGGGGCGAAGGGCGCGGTGGCCACGAGGCCGGCGACCGCACCCAGCCAGGTCGCGGTCAGCGCGTCGACGGTACGTAGGGCCGACTTCTGGATCAGCACCCCGGTCGCGTACAGAACCGCCGCGCCGACCCCGAGCACGATGCCGAGCCAGTCGGCGTGCGCGTCCGCGGTGGCGGACCCGCCGGCGGCGATCAGCACCACGCCGGCGAAGGCGATCGTCATACCGATCACGAGGTGACGCGGAAACCCCTCTCCGAGAAACAGTCCCGCGGCGACGGCCACGAGGATCGGCGCCAGGTTCACCAGCAGCGCCGCGGTCCCGGCGTCGAGGTGGCGTTCGGCCCAGTTAAGCAGGACGGTGTAACCAGCGAACCAGGCGACCCCGTACGCCGTCACCAGGGCGAGCGCACGGCCGCGCGGTAGCAGCGGACGGGCCGGCGCCCCGGTTGTCCGTGCGCGCAGACGTACCACCATCACGATGAGCGTCAGCGGGATCACCGCAGCCAGCAACCGCAGGAACGCCATGGAACCCGGTGAGAACGTGTCACCGAGCGCGCGGATTCCGATGAACGCCGACGCCCACAGCACGACGGTGACGACGGCGGCCAGAGCCGGCAGGGATGCGGTGGCGGACCCAGCCGATGCCGGTGTCGGGCGCGAGGACATGTGTTCCAGATTCACTCATCCGGCACTTCAGGACAAGTGAATACTTGTTCCGAACATTTCAGTGTCGCTGCACAGTCGCCGCGGTATCGTCGCCCCATGGTCGACATCCACCGCCTTCGGGTTCTGCGCTCGGTCATCGGCGAGCAGTCCATCGGCGGAGCCGCGGCCTCGCTCGGATACACGCCGTCAGCGGTCAGCCAGCACATCGCCACCCTGCAGCGCGAGACCGGGTTGTCGCTGGTGGAGCGAGACGGTCGCGGCATCGTGCCCACCGAGGCCGGCACCATCCTGGCCCGCGAGTCCGACACCGTCTTCGAGCAGATCGCCCGTATCGACGGTCTGATCTCGGAGCTGCGCGACGGCCGACTCGGTCAGCTGCGCATCAACTACTTCGCCTCGGCGGGCGCCACCTGGATCCCGCCGATCGTCGCCACCATCTCGCGCGAGTTCCCCGGATTGCGACTGGATCTCCGCCTCATCGAGCTGATGGGCCCGTCGTCGGCGGCACCCGACATCGAGATCTATGTCGAGGACAGTCAACGCCCGTCCGCGGACGTGGCCGGGTTCGTCGGACGCCGGCTGACCACCGACCCGTATTCCGCTGTCGTACCCGTGGATTCAGCATGGGCGGCGCTGGAGTCGGTGACCCTGCGCGAGCTCTCCCAGGTGCCGTGGGTCGACAACGACGTGGCGCGGGGCCCCTGCCGGCAGGCAGTACTCGACGCATGTACGTCGGTCGGTTTCGTACCCGACTTCAGTGTCGAGACCCAGGACTACCCGACCGCGATACGGTTCGTCGCGGCCGGGGTCGGACTCACCGTCGTCCCCCGGCTCGCGCTCGTCGACCTGCCGCCCGGCGTCACGGCAGTTCCCATCGTCGACCCGACGCCCGCACGCGAGGTGCGGGTCCGGGTACGACAGAGCGGACTCGACCTGCCGCCCGTCCAACGGGTGCTCGAGATGCTCGACGCCGCTGTCGCGCAGGGTTTTTCGTGATCAGCCGAGTTTGCGTAGGCGCGGGGCGAGGTCGCGTTCGAAGTTCTCCAGGAACCGCTGCTGGTCGTGGCCGGGGGCGTGGAAGACGAGGTGGTTGAGTCCGGCGTCGGTGTAGAACTTGACCTTCTCGACGGCCTCGTCGGGGTCGGAGGACACGATCCACCGCTTGGCGACCTGCTCGATCGGGAGCTCGTCGGCCAGCCGCTCCATCTCGGTCGAGCTGTTGACGCTGTGCTTCTGCTCCGGGGTCAGCGACAACGGGGCCCAGAACCGGGTGTTCTCCAGCGCCAGTTCAGGATCGGGATCGTAGGAGATCTTGATCTCGATCATCTTGTCGATGGTGTCGACATCGCGCTCGGCCTTTGCCGCACCCTCGGCGACCGCGGGCAGCAGCTTCTCGGTGTAGAGCTCGGGCCCCTTGCCCGAGGTACAGATGAAACCGTCGCCGGCACGGCCCGCGTAGCGTGCGACCACCGGCCCGCCGGCGGCGACGTAGACCGGGATCGGTTGCTCGGGAATGTCATACATGTAGGCGCCCTGCGTGTGGTAGTACTCGCCGTCGAAGTTGACCTCGTCGCCGGTCCACAGTTCGCGCATGAGCTTGATCGACTCGCGCAGGCGCGCGAAGCGTTCCTTGAACTCCGGCCACTCTCCCTGGAAACCGGTCGCGTACTCGTTGAGCGCTTCGCCGGTGCCGACACCGAGCATGATGCGTCCGGGGTAGAGGCAGCCCATCGTGGCGAAGGCCTGCGCGATGACCGCGGGGTTGTAGCGGAAGGTCGGGGTCATGACCGAGGTGCCGATCTGCACGCGCTTGGTGCGCTCGCCGACCGCCGCCATCCAGGCCAGCGAGAACGGCGCGTGGCCGCCGTTGTGCCGCCAGGGCTGGAAGTGATCGCTCACCGCGACCGAATCCATGCCGTGCTCTTCGGCCGCGACCGCGATCTCCACCAACTCGCGCGGATCGAACTGCTCCGCCGATGCCTTGAAACCGAGCTTGAGTTCTGCCATGTCCATCGCTCCTTCGCCACCGGCCCTCACCCGCCGGCGCGGGCCGGTCTGCGGAGTCGGCCCAATTGTCGTGTGACCTCGCATACCAACGTAGAGCATGCGGACAGACGCCGACGTCGGGAGCCGGACGGGACCTCAACCGGCCGGGGCGACCGCGTCCACATCACCCGGGGCCAGCGTCCGGGACGCCCCCGCCCGGGTGTCGGCGATGTGCCGTTCCAGCAGCTCTGCCGCGCGTTCGGAATCGCGGTCGCGCACGGCGTCGAGGATCGCGCGGTGCTCGGCCACCGACACGTCGTGACGGCGCCCCGCGGTGGGCAGGTAGTAGAAGCGAACCCGCTTGTTCACGTCGGCGACCATCGACTCGAGGACGCGGTTGTGCGCGCAACCGGCGAGCCCGACGTGGAAGTCGCAGTTGATCGCGGACAGCGTTGCATCGTCGGCGGTCTTCTCCTGCCGGTCGACGATCCGTACGAGCGCGTCGAGCTGCGCCGCGGTGCGTCGTTGCGCGGCGAGCCAGGCCGCTCGCCGCTCGACGATGAGCCGCGCCTCGAACAGGTCCGACAGTTCGGCGGAATCCCGGTCGCGGACATAGGTCCCCCGGTTGTGGCGACGGACGACCCACCCCTCGGCCTCCAGCGAACGCAGGGCCTCCCGCACGGGGATGTGACTCACCCCGGACTCGCGAGCGAGTTCGTCGGCGTTGATCCGCGTGCCGGGCGCGAGTCGCCCCGAGAGGATGCCCTCTTCCACGTCGAGTCGGATTCGGTCGGCCGGGGCGGGGGTCGCGCCCAGGTCGGCGCCGCGCTCGATCATGCCCGCGATCCTATATGAATCCGCCGATGCGGGCTCGGTGGCAAAACGACGCCGGTATGCAGAGAAAATCCGCGCACCCAAGGCGAAGCGGGTTAATCGGCTGTTTACGAACCGGCAACGACGACGCGACGCGCGAAGCGTTTCCTATAGGAACTTTCCATTGAGGTTCGGGAGGAACCCATGAGCGCCACCTCTGACATACCGGTCGCCGGTACCGGCCCCGACGAGTCCGCGTCGACGACGTTCGACGAGTACGAGGACCGGCCCGTCCCGGCGTCGGCGCGCAAATCCCTCTTCGCGGTGTCGTCGGTGTGGCTCGGGTTCCCGATGATCCTGACCTGCGCCGTGTTCGGCGGCATGATCGTCTACTCGCTCGGCTTCTGGCCGGGCATGGCCGCGATCGCGGTCGGCAACCTGATCCTGATGGCCTACGTGGGACTGCTCAGTTACCAGGCGGGTCGGACCGGCGAGAACTTCGCGCTGATGGCGGCCCGGACCTTCGGCTCGAAGGGCTACCGCATCCCCGCCGCCTTCCTCACCACCGTGGTGATCGGCTGGTTCGCCTTCCAGACCGGGCTGACCGGGTCGACGCTCGAGGCGAGCATGGGCTGGAACGCCACCCTCATCGCGCTGATCGCGGGCGTCGGATATGTCGCGGCCACGCTGCTCGGTATCCGGGCACTGACCGTCATCGGGATCATCGCGGCCCCGCTCTACCTGATCCTGGGGGTCCTCGCGATCGTCGATGCCTCCTCCGCGCCCGGCGCCGGCGACTTCACCTCCTACGCCGGTGGCGCCGGCGCGACGGCGCTGACGTTCGGCGCAGCGGTCACGCTCGTGGTCGCCTTGTTCGCCGACTCCGGCACCATGACAGCCGATTTCACCCGCTGGTCGGTCAACGGCAAGCAGGCCTTCTTCGCCGCCTTCAGCGCCTTCCCGATCGGCAACACCATCGCGCTGACCATCGGCGGCGTCATCGTGGCGATGGGCGCCGGTGACGATCCGGCCGCCAACGGCGGCGGCTTCCTCGGCATCCTCATCGACAACGGCGGGGTGCTGACCCCGATCGCGATCGCCTTCGTGTTCATCAACCTCGGTTCGGTGTGCACACACTGCCTCTACAACGGCGCCGTCGGGTGGAGCGAGCTGACCGGCATCCGGATGCGCGTCCTGACAGTGTTCCTCGGAGCCGTCGGCGTCGCGCTCGCCGTCGCCGGGATCTGGCAGCACTTCGAGGACTGGCTCAACCTGCTCGGCGTCGTCGTCCCGCCGCTCGGCGCAGTTCTCATCGTCGACCAGGTGCTCCCCCGGACGCGGCGGCCCGCGGCGGCCGGTACCCCGGCGGCCTGGCGTGTGTCCTCGTTCGTCGCGTGGGTCGTCGGCGCGGTCGCGGCCCTCGTCACGCACTACTTCGCGCCCGCCCTGTGCGTCGTCGCGGTGGGGATCGTCGTATCCGGTGCCCTCGCAGCAGTTCTGAGCCGACCGGCTGCCACCGACGCGTCGTCGACGCCAGCGCGGACCGCCGAGGACACGACCTCGGCGCCGGTGTGACCGCCCTTCGAGGCTCGTCGCTTCGCTCCTCGCACCTCAGGGAGCAGAAACAGGCTCACCCCGACCCGACCAGGAATCGACCATGACTTCTTCTGCACCACATCAGTTTCCGACGATCGACGCCGCACGCCCGTACGCCTGGCCGTATGACGGCGGCTTCGATCCCGCCACCACCGCACTGCTCTGCATCGACTGGCAGACGGACTTCTGCGGTCCCGGCGGCTACGTCGACGCGATGGGATACGACCTGTCGCTGACGCGGACCCCGCTGGAACCGACCGCCCGCGTCCTGGCCGCGGCACGCGATGCCGGCCTCACCGTCATCCACACTCGTGAAGGACACCGCGCCGACCTCTCCGACCTCCCGGCGAACAAGCGCTGGCGGTCGGGACGGATCGGGGCCGAGATCGGCTCCACCGGCCCGTGCGGTCGCATCCTCATCCGCGACGAACCCGGCTGGCAGATCGTGCCGGAGGTCGCTCCCCTCGACGGCGAGATCGTGATCGACAAGCCGGGCAAGGGCGCCTTCTACGCGACCGATCTCGACCTCGTGTTGCGCACGAATGGGATCACGCACATCATCCTGACCGGGATCACCACCGACGTCTGCGTCCACACGACGATGCGGGAGGCCAACGACCGCGGTTACGAGTGCCTCATCCTCTCCGATTGCACGGGTGCGACCGACCCGACCAACCACGAGGCCGCGCTGAACATGGTCACGATGCAGGGCGGGGTGTTCGGCGCCGTGGCCACGTCCTCGGAACTCCTCGCCGCGATGAGTGCCACGCCAGACGCCGCGATCGCCGTCTAGTCGCTTGACCAGCGTGTTCGCCGCCGGCGATTCCTCCGGCAGCGAACAAGCTGGACCTCAAGTTGGGTTTAAGTTCTACCGTGGACGGCATGAGTATGCAGTCCGTGGCCTGGGACATGATGTACAAGTCCTCCACCCAGCCCAGCAGCAAGCGATTGCGGGGCGACCGCCGGGTGACACTTCGTCGTATCGGTGGGTTCGCCCGACCGCACCGACGCCGGATCGGATGGTTCCTCCTGCTGTCGGTCTTCACCGCGGTGCTGACCGTCGTGACCCCGCTTCTGGCGGGTCGCGTCGTCAACCTCATCACCGAGAGCGGCTCGGAGATGATGATCGTCGGACTCGCGGTCGCCATCGCGCTGATCGCCGTCGCCGAAGCCGCCGCGGGAATCGGGGTCCGGTGGCTGTCGGCGAACATCGGGGAGGGTCTCATCCTCGACCTACGGCGAGCCGTCTTCGACCACGTGCAGCGGATGCCGATCGCGTTCTTCACCCGCACCCGCACCGGGGCCCTGGTGAGCCGGCTCAACAACGACGTCATCGGCGCCCAGCGGGCATTCAGCGACACCTTGTCCGGCGTCGTGTCCAACATCGTCACCCTCACCCTGACGCTGGGCGTCATGATCGCGATCAGCTGGCAGATCACGTTGCTGGCGCTGATCCTGCTGCCGGTCTTCGTGATACCGGCGCGGCGGATGGGCCGGCGCATGGCCGCGCTCTCCCGCGAGGCCGCCGAGCACAACGCCCGCATGTCCACGCAGATGACCGAGCGCTTCTCCGCCCCCGGCGCCACGCTGGTGAAACTGTTCGGGCGCCCCGATCTCGAGTCGCGCGAGTTCGCCGACCGCGCCGACCGGGTCCGCGACATCGGCGTACGGCGGTCGATGTTGCAGGCGTACTTCATGACGACGCTGATGCTGGTGTCGGCGCTGGCCCTCGCCCTGGTCTACGGGCTCGGCGGATGGCTTGCGGTACAGGATCATCTGTCCGCGGGCGCGGTCGTCTCACTGGCCCTGTTGCTCACCCGGATGTACGCGCCGCTCACGGCCCTGGCGAACGCACGCGTCGAGATCATGAGCGCCCTGGTCAGTTTCGAGCGCGTCTTCGAGGTCCTGGACCTACAACCCCTCATCGCTGACGCGCCCGACGCGGTCCCGGTGCCCGGCACCGAGAGCGGGCGGCCCGTGCCGGTGTCCGTCCGATTCGACGACGTGTCCTTCGCCTATCCGGCGGCGGACAAGGTGTCGCTGGCATCACTGGAAGAGGTTGCCCAACTCGACAATCGGGCCGGCACGACGGTCCTGCACCATGTCGACCTCGATGTCCCGGCCGGCAGCATGGTGGCTCTCGTGGGCAGTTCCGGCGCCGGCAAGTCGACCATCGCGAGTCTCGCGACCCGCCTCTACGACGTCGACGAGGGCTCGATCCAGCTGGCCGGAGTCGACATCCGGAAACTGCAGACCGCGTCGGTCCACCGGACCGTCGGTCTCGTCACCCAGGACGGCCACCTCTTCCACGACACCATCCGGGCGAATCTCGTGCTCGCCCAGCCGAACACATCCGACGACGAGATCTGGGACGCACTGCGACGGGCTCGGCTCGACGAGCTGGTCGGCTCGCTGCCCGACGGACTCGACACCGTCGTCGGCGAACGCGGTTACCGGCTGTCCGGCGGTGAGCGCCAGCGCATGACGATCGCCCGCCTGCTGCTCGCACAACCGTCGGTGGTCATCCTCGACGAGGCGACCGCACATCTCGATTCGACGTCGGAGGCGGCGGTTCAGGCGGCGCTCGGCGAGGCTCTCGAGGGACGGACCTCGATCGTCATCGCGCACCGGCTCTCGACGATCCGGGCCGCCGACGAGATCGTCGTGCTCGAAGCCGGGCGTGTCGTCGAACGCGGTGATCATCCGACGCTCCTGGCGCGCAACGGACGCTACGCCGAGCTCTACCGGACGCAGTTCGCCGAGGACGACCCCGAGGACTCGGATTCGCTGACGGCGTGACCCTTCGTGACGCGGGCTCCGCAAGCTCCGCCCGCTCCTCAGGGAGCGGTGGCAGACGCGGCCCGGTTTCCTGCTCCCTGAGGTGCGAGCGAAGCGAGCCCAACCACTGCTCCCTGAGGAGGCCGGAGCTTGCGGAGGCCGTCACGAAGGGTCTCGCAAGGTGTCTCACCAGGCCCTTCGTGGCTCGTCGCTAGCGCTCCTCGCACCTCAGGGAGCATAGGGAGGGCGTCGCATGCGCTCCTCGCACCTCAGGGAGCAATAGATAGCGGGGGTGAGCTCAGTCGTCGAGGTCGTCGAAGTTGTCGATCAGGCCACGGCGCCGGGGGCGATCGTCGGTGTCCTTGACCCGCTCACCGAGGCGGCGGCGGAGCTGCATGGCGATCAGCACGACGTTCACGACGACCACGGCGATCCCGACGGCCACCCAGAACCACCGACCGTCCTGCCACCAGCCGACCGTCAGCCAGCCGATGCAGAAGATGAGGATGGTCGCGCCGACGATGGTCAGCGTCATCGAGAACGTCTGCGCGCTCCGCGAGAAGTCGGGGCCGGTGGTCACGATGATCTCCTGCAGTGGTGGACAGCTGATGGTCGCGGCCGCCGACATGGGCAGCGTGCCGGTGTGGAGCGCAGGTCAGGACTGGATCACCATGGCAACCGCGACGAGGACGGCCACCACCACTATCGCAGCGACCACGAGCATGACCTGCGTCGGCCCCGGCATCTCGCCACCGGAGGTCAGCGCGTGCGTGGTCCGTCGCCACCGCCAGGCGCCGAGGACCGCCAGCGAGGCACCGAGTCCGACCATCACGACGCCAAGTGCGATGTCGACCATCGGCGTCGTCTCGTCGGGAGCGAGGTAGACCACCGCGATACCGGCCGCCATGAAGCCGAGTGCGGTCCGCACCCAGGCGAGCAGCGTTCGTTCGGCGGCGAGGGTGAATCGGGCGTCCACCGCGCCGGGCGGTCTGGTCTCCAACTCGTCGGCGTACGACTGCCCCGGGTTCACCGCATCCGGAGTCGCCGGGTTCGGGGCACTCACCCCGTCAGCCGGCCCGTTTGCCCGTTCGCTCGTCAGTGCTCTTGCCCTCTCGGATCGCTTCGGCGGCGAAGGCCGCGGTCACCTCGACCGCGTCCAGGGTCTCCGGGTGACGGGCGCTCAACACCGGGAAGGCGTGCACCTGCCATGCGTAGAGGTGCGCCACGGCCGTGACGCCCGCAGCGTCGAGCGACTCGACGAGGTCGATGACGTCGGGCTCGAGCATCTCACCTTCGGCCGCGACCAGCACGGTCGGCGGGAACGAGGTGAGATCGGCGTCGGCGATGCGGCGCACACCGGTCAGCTGGACGGGCCCCTGGTCGAATTGGGGCGCCAGCCGGGCCATCTTCGACTTGGGCAGATAGGCGTCGGATCGACTCGAACGGTCCGGGTGGACCCCCAGGTCCATGTCGAGGAGCGGCGAGAACCCGATCAGCGCCGTGGGTGTGGGCAGGCCGCGGGCTGTGGCGGCCTCGACCACCTTCGCGGCCAGGAAACCGCCGGCCGAGTCACCGGCGACGATCACCCGTCGGAAGCCACGCTCGTTGATCAGCTCGGCGTAGGCGTCGACCGCGTCCACGACGGACGTCCCGACACCGGCCTTCGGCAGCTGCCGGTACTCGAGTGCGAACACCGGCACCTCACACGCCCGCGCCATCCGCGCGGCGATCGATCGGTGGGTGCCGAGCCCGCAGACCACGAAGGCGCCGCCGTGCAGGTAGAGCATCGCGGTGTCGCCGTCCCGGCGTGACGGTCCGACCGGCATGATCAGCTCGGCGGGCCGCCCGGCGAGGACCAGCTGCTCACGGACCACGCCGCGGGGTTTGGGTCCGACGGCAAAGATGCGGTCGATGAGGAACAGCCCCGCCAGCCCCTGCTTGTTGACCGGCCACAGCGCCAGGGTCGGTTTCAGGAGCGCACGCGCACCGAACCAGATGGGGAACGACCGCAGGCTCGGCCGACGGTGATGAACGATGGGCATCAGATTCCTCCTGTGCCCGAACGTACACCCCGGGAGCGTCCGTTTCAGTCCGTTCGTCGGGGTCGCCGTTCACGGTGTCGAGGTCGTTCGGTCACCTTCGTCGGCTATATTCTCGGACTCGTGACCAGATCGCGGATGCGCCCGGCAGGTGCCGCTTAGGTGCCCATTCCACCTCAATTCCTCCTGTCTGCACAGGCAGACCCGCCGCGCACCCTCTGCGACGTGCTCACCGCCACCGCGCGTGCACACCCGGATGCCGCGGCCATCGACGACGGCGAGATGACCCTCACCTACGGCCAGTTGCTGGCCGTGGTCCGCCGCACGGTCGCACGTCTCGGCGAGGTCGGCGTCGGGCGGGGAAGCCGGGTCGGCATCCGGATGCCGTCGGGGTCGCGGGACCTGTACGTCGCGATCCTGGCGACCCTCTATGCCGGCGCCGCGTACGTGCCGGTCGACGCCGACGACCCGGACGAACGCGCCGAGCTCGTCTTCGGCGAGGCCGAGGTCGACGCCATCGTCGACGCCGACGGACCCCGTTCGACGAAACCGGCGTCGACGCCTGCGCAACCCCCTGCCCGCCCCACACCCGACGACGACGCGTGGATCATCTTCACCTCCGGTTCCACCGGCAAGCCGAAGGGCGTCGCGGTCACCCACCGCAACGCGGCGGCGTTCGTCGACGCCGAGGCGGCCATGTTCCTGCCGGACGCCCCGATCGGCCCGCACGACCGTGTCCTGGCCGGACTGTCGGTCGCGTTCGACGCCTCCTGCGAGGAGATGTGGCTGGCGTGGCGCAACGGCGCGTGCCTGGTGCCCGCACCGCGCTCGCTGGTCCGCAGCGGCATGGACCTCGGTCCGTGGTTGGTGGCGCGCGACATCACGATCGTGTCGACGGTTCCCACGCTGGCATCCCTGTGGCCGCCGGAGGCGTTGGAAGCCGTGCGGCTGTTGATCTTCGGCGGCGAGGCCTGCCCGCCCGAGCTCGCCGACCGGCTCGCCGTCACCGGCCGCGAGGTGTGGAACACCTACGGCCCCACCGAGGCGACGGTCGTGGCGTGCGCCGCCCCGCTGGGAGGTGACGGCCCGGTCCGTATCGGATTGCCGCTGCGCGGTTGGGATCTCGCGGTCGTCGACGCCCAGGGCCAGCCGGTGGCCGAAGGCGAGGTCGGCGAACTGGTTATCGGCGGCGTCGGCCTGGCGCGCTACCTCGATCCCGCGAAGGACGCGGAGAAGTACGCACCGATGCCCACGCTCGGCTGGGAACGCGCCTATCGCAGTGGCGATCTCGTGCGCCTGGACACCGCCGGCCTGTTGTTCATGGGCCGCGCCGACGACCAGGTGAAGGTCGGCGGACGGCGCATCGAACTCGGCGAGATCGACAACGCTCTGCAGAACCTGCCCGGCGTGAGCGGAGCCGCAGCCGCGGTCCGCAAGTCCGCGGCCGGCAACAGTTTGCTCGTCGGCTATCTCGTGTCGGCCGATCCCGGCTTCGACGTCGCCGAGGCGCACGCCGAGCTGCGGCGACAGCTGCCCGCCGCGATGGTCCCCACCCTCGCCCTCGTCGACGAATTGCCTACGCGCACTTCGGGAAAGGTTGATCGTGATGCGCTGCCCTGGCCCCTGCCGGGCAGCGACAGACCAGTGGATGACGACGTTGAACTCAGCGAGACTGAACTGTGGCTGGCGCAGCTGTGGACCGACGTCCTCGGCATGACCGTCTCCAGCCCGGACGTCGACTTCTTTGCCGAGGGCGGTGGATCACTGGCCGCGGCCCAGCTCGTCACCGCGGTGCGGGAACGCTACCCCGACATCTCGGTGGCCGATCTCTACGACCGTCCGCGCCTCGGGTCCATGGCCGAGATGCTCGACGCCCGCCGCCCGACGACGAGCATCGATGAACGCCTCGTCGAACCGACCCCACGCTCGGCCGGGCTGGCGCAGCTCCTGCTGACCATCCCGCTGACGACGCTCACCGGATTGCAGTGGGCCACATGGCTCGGTGTGGCGAACAACGTGGCGCTGCTCGTCGCCGACCGGATGGATCGCACGGTCGAGTGGCTGGTCGAGATCAACTGGTGGGTCCTGCTCGCGGCGTTCCTGATCTTCATCACCCCGCCCGGTCGCATGTGCATCGCGGCGCTCGGTGCGCGGGTGCTCCTCGCCGGGGTCGCTCCGGGCGTTCATCCGCGGGGCGGGAGCGTCCACGTCCGGTTGTGGGTGGCCGAGCGACTCCTCGACGCCAGCGGTGCCGCCAACCTGTCCGGTGCGCCGTGGATGATCTACCTCGCGCGGGCTCTCGGGGCGTCGATCGGGCGCGGCGTCGACCTGCACACCATCCCACCGGTGACCGGACTGCTCACGGTCGGGGACGGCGCGTCCGTCGAACCCGAGGTCGACATCTCCGGATGGTGGATCGACGGCGACGACGTCCACATCGGCGAGATCGCCATCAAACGCGGCGCGTCGATCGGCGCCCGGTCGACGCTCACCCCTGGTGCGGTCGTCGGACGTGACGCGGTCGTCGCCCCGGGTTCGGCGGTGTTCGGGCGGGTCAAGGCCCGGCAGCACTGGGCCGGGTCGCCCGCGGTGAAGATCGGCAAGGCCGAGCATCCCTGGCCCGACCACCGGCCCCCGCGGGCGACGTGGTGGGTACCCATCTACGGACTGTCGTCGTTGGGGCTCGCCGCGATCCCCCTGCTCTCGCTGGCCTCGGGCCTGGCCGTCATCGGCGCCTGGGCGCTGACCGCGGACCGGTTGCGCGACGTCGGGATCCGCGCGCTGATCCTGTTACCCGTGGCCACCGTGACGAGCCTGTTCGTGTTCGCGGCGATCACCGCGGTCCTGGTCCGGCTCGCCTCGATCGGGCTCCACACCGGGTATCACCCGGTCCGGTCCCGCGTCGGCTGGCAGGTCTGGATCACCGAACGCCTCCTCGACGCGGCCCGCACGTATCTGTTCCCGCTGTATGCCAGCCTGCTGACCCCCACGTGGTTCCGCATCCTCGGCGCGAAGGTCGGCGAGGGAACCGAGATCTCGACCGCGCTCGTGCTCCCCCGATTCACCACGATCGGCGACGGCGCCTTCCTCGCCGACGACACGATGGTCGCGTCGTACGAACTCGGCGGCGGCTGGCTGCACATCGACGAGGCGAAGATCGGCAAGCGCTCATTCCTCGGCAACTCCGGCATGACCGGCCCCGGGCGCAAGGTCCCCAAGAACGGTCTGGTGGCCGTGCTGTCGGCGACGCCCGACCGGGCCAAGTCGGGCTCGAGTTGGCTGGGCAGCCCACCGGTCCGCCTGCGCCGCACCGCCGCCGAGATCGACACCTCGCGCACCTTCGACCCGCCGGCGACGCTCAAGGTCGCCCGCTCGCTGATCGAGACATTGCGCCTCGTGCCGGTCATGGTCTCGTTCGGGCTCGGCGTCGGACTACTGCTCGCGCTGCAGTACGTGGCCGTCCATGAGCACTACGGGCTCGCGGCAGCGGTGAGCGGTCTGCTCCTGCTGGTCGTCGGCGCGATCGCCTGCGTCACCGCGGCGGCGGCGAAATGGCTGGTCGTCGGCCGCATCACGGTGAGCGAACATCCGCTGTGGAGTTCGTTCGTGTGGCGGAACGAGCTGTCCGACGCCTTCGTCGAGACGGTCGCGGCTCCGTGGTTCGCCAACGCCGCGACCGGCACGCCGATCCTCAACCTGTGGCTGCGGATGCTCGGCGCGAAGATCGGCCGCGGCGTCTGGTGCGAGACCTACTGGCTGCCCGAGGCCGACCTCGTCACCCTCGGCGACGGCGCGACCGTGCAGCGCGGCTGCGTCGTGCAGACCCACCTGTTCCACGATCGGGTCATGGCCAT
Organism: Gordonia sp. NPDC127522; assembly: GCF_042672305.1. Lineage (NCBI taxonomy): Bacteria > Bacillati > Actinomycetota > Actinomycetes > Mycobacteriales > Gordoniaceae > Gordonia > Gordonia sp. NPDC127522. Next base: position 646,244 of record NZ_JBHXVK010000002.1, on the reverse strand, counting down.
CGACCGTGTCACGCTCGGGGCGGGCGCGACCCTCGGCCCGCACTGCGTCGCCCTACCGGCGTCCGGACTCGGCGACTCGGCGACCGTCGGACCGGCATCGCTGGTCATGCGCGGCGACGTGGTTCCGGCCCACACCCGCTGGCAGGGGAACCCCATCGCTCCCTGGCCGCGCTGATACCAAAGAACCGCATACCCCCTGCTCCCTGAGGAGCGGCCGGAGCTTGCGGAGGGCGCGTCACGAAGGGTCCTGGCGAGACGACTTGCGGAAGACCCTTCGTGACGGCCTCCGCAAGCTCCGGCCTCCTCAGGGAGCAGAGATGTTCCGGCTCAGACCGCGGGCTCCCCGGTGGCCGGCTGCTCGACCTTCTTGGGCAGCGTGAGCAGCGTGGCGATCGACAGCGCGACGAGCATGATGCCGCCGACCCAGGCCAGCACCTCGAGCGAGAACGCGGGCAACACCATCATCACGATGCCCGCGATGATCGCGATGATGCCGGAGAGGATCAGGAACCAAGTGGGTGCGTGCCCGGACTTGGTGATCGCGGCGTACAGGTCGGCGACTCCCTGGAAGATCCAGCCGATGCCGATGAACACGGCCAGCAGCCACACGGCATCGCCGGGACTGAACAGCGCGATCACGCCGGCCAGCAGCACGATCGCGCCGACGATGCCGAGCATCACCCGGACCCCGGTGCTCAGGAACGACGCCGCGAAGGCCTGATAGATGCGGAAGATGCCGGCGATGATCAGCGAGATCGCGAACAGGATGGCGAGGACGACGATGGTCGGCCCCGGCCACAGGATCGCGACGACCCCGATCACGATGCCGACGATCGACGTGATGATGAGTGCCGTGCGGACGGCACCGACCAGTTCGTCGGGGAAGTGCTTGGTGTACACCGTGGCGAAAGTCATGGTGGGAGGTTATCCGGCACAGCAGGATCCGGCGCGCTATTCGCTCAGGAGCGGCACAAACCCGACCGCATCGCCGACGCGGATGAACAGCGGGGTAACAAGTAACGATGACCAACATCGCGTTCTTCGAGCCGATCTCCGACACCGGCCGGCCCGACGCCGGTCTCCGATACCGGCCGACACCCTTCGCCGCCAGCCTGTGGGCGCCCGGCACCCTGAACGGTCCGGCGGTGTGCGGCCTCGCCGCGCGGGCGGTCGAGACCGAGTTCGGTGATGATGAGTTCGTACCCGCCCGGTGCACCATCGACCTCTTCAAGGCCGCGCGCGACATCGTCACCTCCACCCGGGTCCGAATCGTCCGATCGGGCGGACGAATCCGGGTCGTCGACGTCGACGTGCTCCAACACCCCGAAGGTGCGGATGAGGTGCTCGTCGCGCGCGGCACGACGGTGTTCCTGCGCACCTCGACCAACCCGCCCGGGCAGCGGTGGCATCGCCCCGCGGACGCGGTCACCTTCCACCCACCCGAGATCGCCTCCGACGACGACCTGTCCCCCCGGTTCGCCTCCGATGCCGCGGACGACACCGTCGGCGAATGGGAGCGCGACATGGGCAATCACCAGAACGGGCACCGCAAACGGATGTGGTCGCGGGCCGCACCCATCGTGGCGGGCGAGAAGCTCACCCCGTTCCAGCGGGCGGTCGTCAGCGCCGAATCCGCGAGCCTGGTGTCGAACTGGGGCACCACCGGCATCGGTTTCATCAACTGCGATCTGACCGTCGCCCTGAGCCGCCTGCCGTCGGGTGAGCGGGTCGGGGTCGAGGCCGACGTCCACATCGAGGACGACGGCGTCTCGGTCAGCAACGCGGGACTCTACGACGCCGACGGCATGTTCGGGACCGCGCTCGTGACCGCGGTGAACAATGCCGCCGCGCAGATCGACTTCACCACCGTGGACACCTCGGAACGCTATCGCGAAGCCTGAGTTCGACACGACCGTTCGCGGTGGTCGGGCACCGTAGCGGACCTCACACATATCTCTCAGGTCTTGATAAGGTCACGGCCATGACACGGCGCCTCGCACGGCTTTTCCTGGGTCTAGTCGTCACCTTGCTCGCTCTGGCCCTGACGACGACCCTGGCCGCCTCCCCCGCCCACGCCGCCCGCTACGCCAACGGTCCGGCGACCATCGTCAACCGATTGACGGGGCCGTTCGCGATGAACGACACCATCGGACGGTTCAACATCGTCGGTACCGATCTCGGTGTCATGTGGGACAACGGCCGAGGTGAGATCCTCACGGCGTTCGGTGACACCCAGTCGTTCAACGGGTGGTCCCTCCTGTACGGCGAGCTCTACTACTGGCGGTCCAACGTCCTGCTGCGCAGCACGGACCGCCACCTGGCCGACGGCATGACGTTCACCTCGCACGCCGGCCGGCCGGGTCATGCCAAGCGCCTGCTCAAGCCGAACGTCCGCCGCGAGATCACGATCATCCCGACCGCCGGCGTGGCCGCCAACGGCAAGCAGTACATGACCGTGATGTCGGTCAAACGGTGGGATTCGCCCGGCATCTGGACCACCAACTGGGCGGGCCTCGTCTCCTCCACCGACAACGGCGAGAACTGGCGCTCGGTCGGTGCGTTCCGCCCCAATGGCGGCGGCAACAAGAAGTTCCAGATGGGCGCCTTCCTGAAGGTCGGCAAGACCGTCTACTACTACGGCACACCCGACGGCCGCTGGGGCGGTGTCTACCTCGCGCGCGTCGACGAGAAGGACATCGAGAATCTCGGCAAGTGGCAGTACTTCTCATACGGCCGTTGGGTTCCGAACAACCCCGACGCCGCCACCCCGGTGATGGGCGCCCCGACGGGCGAGATGTCGGTCCAGTGGAACGACTATCTGGGCAAGTACATCTCGCTGGCGAGCCAGGACGTCGGCGTCACCCTGCGCACCGCCGACAACCCCTGGGGCCCATGGACTTCCGGCGAGATCGTCGCACCTTCGGTGGACCCGTACACGGGTTACGCGCCGTACATCCACCCGTGGTCGAAGGGCAGCACCCTCTACTTCACCTACTCGGTCTCCATCGGCTATCAGGTGTACCTCATGCGTCTGCCGCTGCGGCGCGGCTGATCTCGACCACTGCCTCGGGGCGGTTGCCCCGAGGCTGCCGATGATCAACTGGCGGCGATGGTGAGCACGACCAGCGGGATGGGGCGGTCGACCTTGGACTGGAAGTCCGCCAGCAGTGGGTTGTTGGCCAGCACCCAGGCTGCGAACTCGTCGTAGTCCTCGCCTTCGAGCACCTTGCCGGTCCCCTGATGCGTATTGTTTCGGAACTCGATCATGACCTGTGGATTCGCCCTGATGTTGTACCACCATGCCGGGTACTTGTCCTCGATGAACGAGCTCACGTACATGGTGTCGTCGCGGTAACAGGGCCCCAGTGGAACCGTGTGCGCCTTCCCGCTCTTGGCCCCGGTGGTGGTGAGCAGGATGAGGTCCGCGCCCGCGTAAGCGCCGCCCACCTTGCCCGCGTTCTCCCGAAACTCCTTGATCACATCATCGTTCCAGTTGGCGATGCCACCCTCTTGATCCCACGCCTGGTTCCACGGCGCGTTCGGATCGTCGTAGTCGGTGATGATGGCCTGATCGGGTTGTCCTGCTGTCGATTCGGTTTCACTCATGATCCGAGTGTGTCGTCGAGTTAGGACAGTTACGGTCCTAACTCAGATCGCTACGAAAACTCGTTCTGCCGCCTGTCGGTAGGTGACCCGCCGACACGTCGGGGCGGTTGACGTCCGTTTCCGGACCCAACCGCCCCGGCGCCTTCTGTTGGTGCTCAGCTCTGGCCGAGCATCCCCTTCATCTGGTCGATCTCGGCCTGCTGGGTCCGCTTGACCTCTAGGGCAAGGGTTTTCGTCGCGGGGTCGACGCCGTCGGCGAGTACCGCATCGGCCATCGCGATGGCGCCCTCGTGGTGCCGGATCATGCCCTCGAGCCAGAGCCGGTCGAACTCGGGACCGCGTGCGTCCCGCAAGGCGGTCATCTGGTCTGGGCTGAGCATGCCCGGCATCGCGGAGTGACCACCGTGGCCCATGTTCTCGTGGCCGTCGTCGAGGCCGTCGGTACTGACGCCCCAACTCTCCAGACGGTTCTCCATCTGCTCGATCTCGGCGTCCTGGGCCTTCTCGATGGTCGACGCGAGGGCGATCAGCTCCGCATTGTCCGTCCGGCCCTCGACGAGTTCGGCCATCTCCACGGCCTGGTCATGGTGTCCGATCATCGTCGAGGTGAACTCGACGTCGGCCTCGTTGTGAGTGGCCGACGCCGGAGCTCGCGTCGCCACCGATGCCGAGGTGTTGGCGGAGGTGGCGTCGCTCGCTGTTTCGTCGGGTGAGCAACCGGCGACCGCGATGAGTGCCGCCGCGACCAGGCCGACCCCTGACGCCGTCCGGATACGGCGCCGAGATGTGTTGTGTACGTACATGAGTGCATTCCTTGCTGCTGTCGGAGTTCCCGGCGGGCGCGACGCCGGCCGAGAGGGAGGAGAGATGACGACACGACGGACCGAGCGGTCCGCGGAGGTCAACTCAGCAGCGGATCACCTGTAGTTGCAGATGGGAGTACATGGCCCACGGCGGCGGACGACCCAGGATCGTCGTCCGACGGCGAGCGGTGTCGACGATCCGCGGAAACGCCGCAAGCGACCAGAGCAGGAGAACGAGAACCACGGCCGGGAGATCGACGCCCGCCGCACGGATGAAGACGCAGTCGTGCGAGTGCTCACCGCAGTCGTCGGTTCCGGTCATCTCCGGGGCGGACGTCATCGTCGACGATGCCGTGAGCGCCGAATGCTCTGCATGGTGGGACATCCCGCTCTCGCCACCGGAAGGCCCGCCATGACCCGACACCACCGTGTGCATGAGCATCACGGCGAGAGCGAGTACGAGAACGAGTGCGTGGCGCCGTACGACGGCGCCACGACCGGTTCGGCGGCGGCGGCTCACGGGTGCCAGGTTAGGAGGTCACGATGCTGTCGTCGACGCCCTGGCGTCGTCGGGACGCCGATCGTCTCCCGACTCCGCCGCGGCTTCCTCGGCGGCTCGGCGTCGTTGTCGTGGGATCAAGATCCTGCGATCGATGATCTGGTAGGTCGCGACCACCGCGGCGGCCAGCAGCCACCCGAGCACGATGTCGAAGATGTAGTGCTCGGCGGTGTACACCAGGGCGAACGCCATCGCGAGGGCGTAGCCCATGAACAGTGTCTTGCCGAGCGCCTTCACCCGCGGCCACATGAAGAGCGCGAGGAGCATTGTCAGACCCGCGTGCAGCGACGGGATCGCGGCCACCAGGTTGGACTTGCCCTGCCCGACCTCGACGAGGTTCGACGCCGCATGGATGTTGAGGTAACCCCAGCCGCGAGCCGAGATCCGTTCGACGTAGGGATTGGCGTCCGGGTACTCGTTGTCCAGCGTCCCGAGCAGACCGCCGGGCTCCTTGGCCTCCGGCGAGTACATGCAGATCGGGTCACGCGGGAAGTCCTGGACCTCGGCCGCGGTGCATCGCGCGGCGGCCCACGGCGGGGCGCCCGGGACGAGGGTGTAACCGACCAGGGCGAGGAAGGTCGTCGCCACGAAACACGCCGCGTAGCGTCGCCAGGCGGCGCGGTCCTTCAGCCACAACACGGCCGCGACCGCGTACGGGATGATGAAGTACGACATGTAGACGATGCTGACGATGACCTCCCACCAGGGCGGACTCGCCTGCTTGAGGTGCTCCTGCAGCCATGCCGTTGGGTTGACCCCGCCGGTCAGCCAAGCGTCGAAATCGATCGCCAGATGCCAGTGGGTGGGCATGTCGACGATGCGCGCGACGTCCCGGGTCCAGTCGTAGAGGATCAGGATCAGCGCGAACGGCGCCCAGTCGATGAGGATCGTGATGAACTTGCGCCGGCCGATACAGGCAGCCGCGAGTCCCAGACACATCAGGATGATCAGGCGCGTGCGGTCGAAGGCCAGACCGTAGAGGGCGACGTGCACCGCCATCAGCACGATCCAGGCACCGATCGCGATGCGCCGGACCATCGTCAGATCGCGACGGCTCTCGGGATCGGCTTCCATCTCGGCGGCGGCGGCCAGGTCGTCGAGGATCGGTTCCACACCCGCGCGTCCGGTGTCGTCGCGGTCGGTGTCCTCACGACCGGTGGCCACCACGGAGTCCTTGGTGTCGGAGGTGGTCGTCTCGGCGCTCTCGCGCTCGTCGCGCTTGGAGGGTCTGCCCGGCTGCGGGACGCCCACCGTCTCGTCGACACTCACCCGACACAACCCCGCCCGTCACACCCCGCAGGGCAACCACCCACTTAAACTGCCGTCAGTGTAATGGCCATCTGTTGTTCGCGAGCCAAGCCGACGGCCAGGCATGTCGGATTTGAGCATTTCCGGCGCCGCGACCCAGGGCGAACGGTCTCCGCCAGCGGTTTTCGCCGGACACCTCGCCGATCAGGGTGTTGTGGATCACACTGGAGGGCGTCGATCCCCTGAAGGAGGTCTCGGTGCCCAATCGCTACCTGCGCTACGGCGACCAGCGCTACATCATCAACAAGGAGGCGGAGGCCCGTCTCAACCGCACCCTCGACGCGGTGTACGCCGACGGAACCCGCGGTCACGAGTGGCTGAACCTCTATCACGACAGCGCGGCACCGTGTCGACTCCTCATCGCACCCGGGGTCCCGATCACCATCGAGACCGAGCCCTGTCTGGGCGACTGATCTCCCGTCGCCGCGGAGAGCCGGTTGGACGAAGGCGGCGTCCGACCCGGTCCCACTGATCGACGACGACGGGGGCGTCGGCGTGTCGGGGCGGGCCACTATCGTTGTCACATGCGCATCGGAGCCCATCTTCGCGAGGACGCCGACCCCTTGGCCACTGCCGCCGAGCTCGGGATCGATGTCTTCCAGATGTTCGTCACGGATCCTCAGAGCTGGAAGAAGCCGCAGCCGAACCCGCGCGCGGCGGAGTTCCGTGAGTCCGACATCGACGTCGTCGTGCACTCGAGCTACCAGATCAACGTCGCCAGCCTGAACAACCGGCTGCGGATGCCGTCGCGCAAGGCCGTCGAGCAGCAGGCCGCGGCCGCCGCCGAACTCGGCGCCTTCGGGCTCGTCGTGCACGGCGGACATTTGCGCGACGGGGAGGACAGCGCCGAGGGATTCGCGAACTGGCGCAAGCTGTTCGACCGCCAGGCCGACAAGGGCGGTTTCGGCGTCCCGATCCTCATCGAGAACACCGCGGGCGGCGACCACGCGATGGCACGCACGCTCGAGTCCATCGACCGTCTGTGGGAGGCCGTCGGCGACTTCGACCAGGCCGGCTTCTGCCTCGACACCTGCCACGCCTGGGCCGGCGGCGAGGATCTCGTCGGACTCGTCGAGCGCGTCCGACAGATCACCGGCCGGATCGATCTCGTGCACCTCAACAACTCTCGCGACGAGTTCGACTCGGGCCGCGACCGACACGCCAACCTCGCGTCGGGCCACATCGACCCCGAGGTGCTCGTCGCGGTCGCCGAGGCGGCGGGCGCACCGGTCATCCTGGAGACACCCGGCGACGGCATCCCCGACGATCTCGAGTACCTGCGCTCGGCGCTATAAGACGTCGATCACGATAGATTCCAGGCGGGCGCCGGCGGAGTCACCGGGTATGCGGCGACGTTCATGACGACCGTCCCGTCGCAGGGCCCGCCGTCGATCGTGGTCCGCCACACGCCCTTCAGCGTGCCGTCGCCCTGCGGGGTGTAGGTCGCGATCGACGTCGCCGGGCGCCACACCTTCGGCACCCCCGCGCCCTGCCAGCAGTCCCATTCCCAGTCATAACGATGCACCCAGGATCCTGCCTCCCAGGTGTAACGCGGCGGCTGCGGCAGCGTCGGATTCGCGGGTTTCGGCCCGTCGATCACCGTCGCCACGCACGTACCGCCGTCGCACGATGTCCTGAAGGTGTAGTCGTCGGAGAAGTCCGGCTCCGCCTGCCGGGCCGCGAGGCTCGTTCCCGTCTTCGAGGCGGCGAACCGCTTCAACGAATACACGCCATCCCACGAGGGCGTCGCCGCGGCGTCTGCCGGGGCGACAGCCACCAGAAGTCCGGCGGCCAGGGCGACGATCGAGATCACGACGCTCACGAAACCTGTCGCACCGACACGTGCGGGTCCGATCACCAGTCTGCGCATTCGTTCATTGGAACGTACTCGCGGCTCCCGCGCCGGCGTTGCGGATTTCTCGGCGCTCCGGGTGCGCCAACCGGCGCAGATCACACATCTTTCGATTGATCCGGCGGGGATATGGGGCTACTCTAGGGTTACCGGCGAGTAACATAGCTCGGACCGAACAGCCCCCTCATCCGGCCGGTACGCGCACAACCGTGAGCGATCGGACCGGGTCGAGGACGCCATCGCAGACGGCCACACCAGACAAGGAACAACCATGGGCCATTACAAGAGCAACATGCGCGACCTGCAGTTCAATCTCTTCGAACTGTTCGAGCTCGACAAGGTACTGGAGTCCGGCGACTTCGGGGACCTCGACCACGAGACAGCCGTCGACATGCTGCGCGAGGTCCGTGCGCTGGCCGAGGGCCCGATCGCCGAGTCCTTCGTCGACGCCGACCGCAATCCCCCGGTCTTCGACCCCGACGAGCACACCGTCACGATCCCCGAGTCGTTCAAGAAGTCGTACAACGCCCTGGTCGAGGGCGGCTGGGACAAGATCGGCATCGCCGAGGAGCTCGGCGGCCTGCCGGCCCCGCGCTCGCTGTACTGGGCCATCGGCGAGATGATCCTCGGCGCCAACCCGCCCGTGTTCATGTACGCCGCCGGCGCGGGCTTCGCGAACATCTTCTACAACAACGGCACCGACGAGCAGAAGAAGTGGGCCGCCATCTGCTCCGAGCGCGGCTGGGGCGCCACCATGGTGCTGACCGAGCCCGACGCCGGTTCCGACGTGGGCGCCGGACGCACCAAGGCCGTGCAGCAGGAAGACGGTTCCTGGCACATCGACGGTGTGAAGCGATTCATCACCTCGGCCGATCAGGACATGACCGAGAACATCTTCCACCTGGTGCTCGCCCGCCCCGAGGGCGCCGGCCCGGGCACCAAGGGTCTGTCGCTGTTCTTCGTGCCCAAGTACCACTTCGACTTCGAGTCCGGCGAACTCGGCGAGCGCAACGGCGTCTTCGTCACCAACGTCGAGCACAAGATGGGCATCAAGGCGTCCGCCACCTGCGAGGTCACCTTCGGTCAGCACGGCACCCCCGCCAAGGGCTGGCTCGTCGGCGACGTCCACAAGGGCATCGCGCAGATGTTCGAGGTCATCGAGCACGCGCGAATGATGGTGGGCACCAAGGCCATCTCGACCCTGTCGACCGGTTACCTGAACGCGCTCGAGTACGCCAAGGAGCGCATCCAGGGTGCGGACATGACCCAGATGACCGACAAGGCCGCGCCGCGCGTATCGATCACCCACCACCCCGATGTGCGTCGTTCGCTGATGACCCAGAAGGCCTACGCCGAAGGTCTGCGCGCGATCTACCTCTACACCGCGTCGCACCAGGACACCGCCGCCGCGAAGATCGTGTCCGGCGCCGATCCCGACATGGCCCACCGCGTGAACGATCTGCTGCTCCCGATCGTCAAGGGCGTCGGCTCCGAGCGCGCCTACGGCACCCTCGGTCACGAGTCGCTGCAGACGCTCGGCGGGTCGGGATTCCTCCAGGACTACCCGATCGAGCAGTACATCCGTGACTCGAAGATCGACTCGCTGTACGAGGGCACCACCGCCATCCAGGCCCAGGACTTCTTCTTCCGCAAGATCATCCGCGACAAGGGACAGGCTCTCGCGCACGTCGCCGGACAGATCCAGAGCTTCATCGACTCCGAGGCGGGCAACGGTCGGCTGAAGACCGAGCGGGCACTACTGAAGACGGCGCTCGACGACGTGCAGGCGATGGCTGCCTCGCTCACCAACGATCTGATGGCGGCACAGGAGAACTCGGCCGAGCTGTACAAGGTCGGCCTCGGATCGGTCCGCTTCCTGATGGCCGTCGGCGACCTGCTCATCGGCTGGCTGCTCCTCCGCCAGGCCGAGGTCGCCCTCGCCGCTCTCGACAACGGGGCCTCCGACGCCGACAAGTCCTTCTACGAGGGCAAGGTCGCCGTGGCGAGCTTCTTCGCGAAGAACATGCTCCCGCTGCTGACCTCGGTTCGCGTCACCGTCGAGAACATCGACAACGACATCATGGAACTCGACGAAGCGGCCTTCTGAGCCCGACCAAACCGCGAACTCCCACCGGCGAATCCGCCGGTGGGAGTTCTTCTTTGCGTCGAGCCGGTGCACATCGCGGCTCAGACCCCGCGGTGCGGCATCGTCACTCGATCACGCTGAAGCAATAGCCGACGGGGCGCGGTTTCTCCGCGAAGTAGGTCCCGTCCGAGTCGGGACATTCGGGCTCCCCCGTGGCCTTGGTGTCCACGCGGATGTTCGTTCCGCCGGAAACCGGCGAACCGCAGTCGATCTCACGAATGTCGGCGAGCGCGGTACCACCGGTCGCGGACGGGATGTAGTAACAACGGCCCTCCTGGTACACCGGCGCCAGACAGAGCGCACCCTCCTCGCCCGCGACCCAGTAGCGCGAGTAGTTGGGACCGCAAAGTCCCTGCGTGATGGACTTCTCCGCGACGACGTAGTGGAAGTCGGTGTCGCCGCAGGACACCTCGTCGGCCTTGAGGGTCTCCGGCTCCGCCGTCACGACGATGCACTCGCCAACCGCGACGTCACTGGTGTCGGTGACCCCACCTCCCTGCGCCGACGACACCAGCACCCGCGCCACGCCACCGGCGATCACGATCAAGAGCAGCACCCCGACGATTCCCAACGCGACCCACAGACCGGTGCGCTTCTTCTTCGGTGGCGGCGGAAACGGCGGCCCGGGCGGGTACATCCCGCCCGGCATCGGACCCGGGTACTGGGGGGGACCGCCGTAGGGCCCCTGGTTCGGCGGCGGTGCGCCGTAGGGCTGGTCCCGTGGCGGGAACCCGCCCTGCGGTGGGTACTGCCCGGGCTGTGGTTGTAGCCCGAATCGCGGGTCCCCCGGCTGATATGGCGAGTTGGTCACGCGCGAAGACTACCGCCACCTGCCGCCACGTCCAGGGCACCGATGAACCTCGACTCGACTGATGGACTTCGATCGAAGTCCATCAGTCGAGGTGAGGTTCGCCGGTCCGGCGGCGGGAACCATACCTTGGTCACCCCTCGGAACTCATAGACGCAGGCTGGTCACTCCAGGAAGGTGAGACAGTAACCAGTGGGGGTCGGCTTCGGGATGAAGTACTTCGACTGGCCTTCGGGGCACGTCGGCTTGCCCTCGACTTTCGAATCGACACGAATGTTGGTTGCGCCGGGAACCAAAATCGGCTCGGCGCAATCGATCTCGCGAGTCTCGGCGATCGCGACGCCTTCGGTGGCAGCGGAGAGGAAGTAGCAGCTGCCGAGGTTCAGAACCTCCGCGAGACACAACCCGCCGGCCGCAGACGGATACTTGGTCGAGAACCAGAACTTCGCATACTCCGGACCGCAGCTCTCCCTGCCGGTCGACATCGAGACCACGACGTAGCGGAATTCAGAACCCGAGCACGAGGCCCGCTTCGGGATGAGCGAGCCCTGCCTGACCTCCATCTGGACGCATTCACCTATGGAGATGTGGCTACTACTGGTCAGCACTCTGCTGGGCGGGATCGATTCTCCCAGTCGATGGACGCCAAGGCCCGCCACCGCGAAAACCACAAGACCGACAACACCGAGCGAAACCCACAACCAGGTGCGCTTCTTCTTCCGCTGCGGCGGCGGGAACGGCGGGCCTGGTGGGTGCATGCCTCCAGGCATCGGACCGCCGTAGGGAGGCGGCGCCGCGTACGGCCGGTTCGACGGATAGAAGCCCGGGTGCGGAGGATAGTGCCCGGGCGGGGGTTGTGGTCCGACTCGCGGGTCCCCCGACTGATATGGCGAATTGGTCACGCGCGAACACTATCCTGAACCCCTCGATCACGGGCTTTCGTATCCACCTGTCGATTCGTGACCGAGGGGGCATCGGCGTGGCGACTCACCGATGAACCTCAGCTCGACTGATGGACTTCGATCGAAGTCCATCAGTCGAAACGAAGTTCGTCGGTTGGGGCCCGATGACCGGATGGCGGCCCAGATTTGATGAATTCGTCTGCGGCTCAGGCATCCCGTCCCGACCGCACCCGCTCGACCACATCCGCATAGAAGGTGGTGGCCAGGAGAACCATGGCCGTCACGAATCCGCCTTCGCTGCCGGTCCGTTTCGACCCCATGGACGACTCCATGGTCACCGTGAACTCGCGGATGTCCCGGCCATCGGAAGGCATGACGGAAGTGGCATCGGCGCGAATGTCTTTCAGCAACGCCGCGGTCGACTCGACCCGACTTCCCGCGTGATGCGCCGTGATCCGCAGATCATCGGGCGCGCCGGAAAGTTGACGGACCAGCCAGTTGATCTTGGTCTGCGTTCGTCCGGCCCGCGGGGCTGCGGTTTTCAGCGAGCACCCGATGCGGCCCCGACCGAGGTCTGCGTGCATCGCCACCGGTCCAGCCGCTCCGGATACTCGCAACAACGCGAAGAGTTCCCCCGAATCGGCCAGTTGCCGAGCGCGGCTGACCGAATCGACTCGGCTCGCCGGGGCTTGTGCAGTCACGCGCTGCCCGGTCAGTGCGCTGAGCCGGAGCGCAACGTGGCGGGCCAGACGATCGAATCGGTCGCACACGTCCGACGTCGAGTCGTCCGACGCGCCGACGGTCTTGTTCTTGACCGCTTCCCGGATCTTGACCCACTGCTTGCCCATGTCGTCGAAGGTCCGCATACCGGACTGGCCGTCGGCGGCGTACCAGAGGAGTTCCTCGAGAAGACGAGCTCGCACCCTGTCGTCGACGCCGACATGCTCGTGCACGATCATTGCCTCGGCGACGACCTCCTCTCACGAAAGATGTTTCAGCACAGTGTTCTTCGAAGGCCGACCCTCGATAGCGAAAGGGTGGAGATCTGGGGAGGCCATCAGGTCGCCGCTGATGGTGATCACTGCGTCGAACGACTTCGCCTTGGCCAGTTTGAGGTAGGTTCCGACCTGATCCCCGGTCAGCTCCGCCCGGCCGGTTTTCACTTCGACAAGTGCTCGCCACACCTTGCTACCGCGACTCACCTTGATCAGTCCGTCCGGGCGCACGTCCTCACCCGACATCGAGAATCGAACTTCGGTGAATGCTTCGATACGTCCTCGCGGCGCTCCGGTCTGGCTGAGGACCGCGCGGCCGAACTCGGGGACCGTTTCCATTGTGGCCAACAGAATGGACGTCGTGCGCATCTCTTGTTCGGCAGTCGACTTGATGCCTGCAGATGGAAAGAGTCGCGCCCGCTTCCACTCCGACTCAACCTGTCGAGGTAGATATGCCAGGGTTCTCGACGCCCAGTCCTTCGGCAACGGCGCTGGGCGTCGTTTTCGACCGATCGAGACCTTCGTACCGGGCTCACTCTGTGAAGATGCGGTTTCTTGCACGGCGTCATCGGCACCCGGCACTCCGGTGTCGGCGGCAAGAGCCGCCGCGGCCGAACTTGCGTCAGGGACCGACTCGGCAATGTTCTGTTCCGTGTCCGGTTCCTCGTCCTCACCAGTCGAATCCAGGCTGCCGTCGACAGACTCCGTGTCGTCGACTTCGATCCCATGGTCGGAAACCAGGGCCTCGAGCCCTCCGTCGTAACCCTGACCGACGGCTCGGATCTTCCAGGCATCGTTGCGTCGGTATATCTCGCCGAAGATCAAGGCGCGTTCCGACGACAGACCTTCCATTGCGTGCACGACGAGCGGAGCATCTGGCTCGTCTGCATGGGCGACGTACATGTTGACGAGCTCGGCGTCTCCGAAGCTCGCATCCGTCCGAGGGTCCGTGCTGGCCGTGACCATGATCCGCGCGACCGAATCTGGTATGCGCGCGAGATCGACCTCCACGGCATCTTTGTGACTGAACGAACTGCCGTCCGGGTCCTGCTGGTGCACCTCGTGCGAGACCAGCCGTACAGCGCCTCCCACCCCCGTGGGCTGGTTGTAGAAGATCAGGTCGTCATTGGACCGCACTTGCCCGTCGTCACCGAGAATGAGGATGCCGGCGTCGAGTCCGATCTCCTTGCCCGCAGCCGCTTCGGTCTGGATGACGACCACCAGCCGCGGTGAGTTCTCGCCGGCGACTTCGTCGACCGAGACGTTTCCACCCTTGGACAGCTCACGAAGCTCCACCTCGCCAACTTATTGGCAACACCCTTCTCAGTGTGTGGCGAATCGGACAAGTGGGTCGTATTCGAGGCTCATTCGACTGATCGGAGGATCGGTCCCGCACATTCTCGGGCGCGGAGATCAGACCGCCTTCTTCCGCTTCCGCTGGCCGGCCCGGGCGGACACCGCGGCGCCGAGGAGGATCATCCGCATGGTGCGTTCGGCGGCGTCGGCGAGGAGCTTCTCTCCGTTGGCGACCGCCTCCGCCAAGGGCATCGGTACCGTGATGATCGACGCGATCGCCCCGATCCCCACGTCGTGGACGGCGGGCGCACCGTGCCCGAGTGAACCCGCCAGCGCGACAACGGGCACACCGCGCAACTGGGCGCGGCGGGCCACCTCGGCGGGCACCTTGCCGCGCGGGGTCTGGAAGTCGATCGAACCCTCTGCGGTGATCACCAGATCCGCCTTGCCGATCCGATGATCGAGGTCGATGCCGGACAGCCCGGAATCGAGTAGTGCGTCGAACCGCGACCGCAGCTTCCCACCCGCTGCGGCCAGCCCCGCACCGAGTCCACCCGACGCGCCGGATCCGGCCCCCTGCCGATAGTCGATGTCGGCCAGCCCATCCCGCATCAGGACGTCCGCCCAGACGTCGAGCGCCGCCGACAGCGAGTCGACCTGTGCGGGCGTCGCCCCCTTCTGCGGCCCGAAGACGCGGGCGACGCCGCTCGGTCCGCACAGGACGTTGTGCGGGTTGCCCGCGACCACCACTTCGGTCTCCCGCAACCGCGGATGCAGGTCGGTGAGGTCCAGCGATTCCGCGCGCGCCAGTTCGTTTCCGCCACGCCCGATCTCATGACCGTCCTGGTCCAGGACGCGCGCACCGAGTGCCTGGAGCGCCCCGGCCCCGCCGTCACATGTCCCCGAGTCGCCGCAGCCGACGAGAATCGCCGACACCCCCGCGTCGAGTGCCGCGGCAATCAGTTGTCCCACTCCGTAAGTGGTGGTGGCGCCGGGATCTCGCTGCCCCGCCGGAACGAGTGCCAATCCAGCGGCGGCAGCCATCTCGACGACGCCGATGCGGTTCCGACCGACGCCGACCTCGGCCCAGTGCGACTGCACCGGCTCACCGGTGGGGCCACAGACGGTCAGCTCGTGGAGCCGCCCGTTGCCCGCGGCCGCGAGGATGCGCGCCGTTCCCTCCCCGCCGTCCGCGATCGGTGCGATGTCGACGCGCACCCCGGGGAGCGTGCGCCGCACCCCCGCGGCGATGGCGGTCGCCACGGACACGGCGTCGAGGCTCTCCTTGAAACCACTCGGGGCGACCAGGATTCGTTGCGGAACTCGGACGGACATCGGCACTCCTGTTGATCGATCGGACAAGGTCTTGATGAAGAGACGGGAACTCGCACCCGGAGGCACATTCGGGACAGTCGCGGCGATGCGACGGTCAGGACGAGAGCAGGGGCAGACCCAGATAAGGCCAGACCCAGAACGTGAAGATGATGAGCAGCACCAGCGACACCGGCGCGAGCAGCGCCGACATCGTGAGCAGATGTCGGGGTTCGTAACCCGGGACGTCGTCGCTCGCCGCGAACATGGCGACCGGTTTGGCCGAGCTGGTGAGAGTGATGCAGAACCCGGCGGCCGCGGTGGACAGGAAGGCCGCGGCGACCGGGTCGACCCCGACGGCCGGGGCGGTCACCACGATGATCGGGATCAGTACCGCCGAACGGGCCGAACGGGATTGGATCACCAGATGTGCGAGCAGCGAGACGATCGCCGCGACGACGACGAACACCATCGCGGCCGCCGGCCCGGTCTCGGCGATGGACCCGAAAGCCTGATCCGCCAGCCACTCCGCGGCACCACTGGAGTTGAGCGCCATCCCCAGCGCGAGGGTGGCGGCCATGAACAACAGAAGCGTCCACGGGACGGTCTTCAGCGCCGCGCCCAGCGTCGTCGCGCCGACCGCCGGCGCCGACGCGGCCAGCGCGCCGAGCACCGCGACGATGGCCGGGTCGACACCGTGCAAGGGTTCAGAACACCACAGCGTCACAACGAGTCCGAGAATGACGGACACCCGGCGTTGTGCAGACGTGAGCGGTCCGGAGGTCACCGTGCCGGTCGTCGCGAGAGCGGTCGGCGGCACGCACAGCGGACGTGCCCGCTCGGCGTGATCGGTCATCAACCACAGTGCCGACTCGGCCGCGAGATGCGACCACACGAGGGCCAGGGGGATGCCGAGGACCGCCCAGTGCAGAAATCCGATACCGCCACCGGTTGCGGCCGAGACGATCTCGACGGTGATGAGGTGTGCACCGGCGCCCAGAAGCGATCCCACCGCCGAGAACAGGATCACCATCGGGAAGACCAGCGCGAGGCACAGCACCAGGCGGGGTCGGTCACGCAGGACCGCGGCGAGCGCGAGAAAGATCGGAAGAGCAAGGGCCGCGCGCCCGGAGGTCGCCGGGATCGCGAACGTGGTCAGCAACAGGGCCGCGGTGATCAGATGGACCAACTGACGAGGCGTCCGGGCCCGGCGGACGACCCGCGCCGACACACGAGCCGACAGACCTGACGCCGTGACCGCGGCCGCGATCACGAAAGCACCGATCAGCAACCAGATCACGCCGGAGCCGAGCGTGCCCGCGAAGGTGTTGGCGTCGATGATGCCGAAGACCACCAGAGCGATACCGCCACCCAGCGCGACATAGGTGTCGTCCAGCGGCGAGAAGATCCACGCCCACACCGCGATCAGGAAGACGAGGAGGGTGACGACGGCGTCGAACGGCAACTCCCCGGTCCACCCGGCATGTCCGACGAACGCGCCGGCGCCGAGAACGACGACGAGACCGGCTGCCGCCCACGGGGACAGCGCGCTGCCGACGGCGGCGAGGAGGGTGCGTCGTGGCGACGGTGGCGGCGTCACCGTGCGCACGGGTGGGCGCGTCGCGTACATCGTCACCGGGCCCGGGTGATCCGGAAGTCGGTCGATCGCGTGCGGAACGTTCATGGCGACCACTCTGCGGTGCCGGCGTGACACCTTCATGAGGCGCGAATGAAAGTTCTTTCACGGAAAGAACCGGTGAACAGACGGCAAACCCACCACCGGATCGGGCCGGTGGTGGGTCTGCGCGGTTACCTCGGTGGGGTGTCGGATCTACTTCGGTGGCATCCGGATGCCACCGTCGACGCGGATGACCTCCGCGTTCATGTAGCTGTTGGTGACCAGCTCGACGACCATCGAGGCGAGCTCGTCGGGTGCACCCAGGCGATGCGGGAACAGGACCGACTCGCCGAGCTTGGCCTTGAACGCCTCGGCCGCTTCGCCTTCACCGTAGATCGGGGTGTCGATCAGACCGGGGGCGATGGTGTTGACGCGGATGCCGACCGCGGCCAGGTCGCGCGCGACCGGGAGGGTCATGCCGACGACGCCGCCCTTGGACGACGAGTACGACGCCTGGCCGATCTGGCCGTCGAAGGCCGCAACGCTGGCCATGTTGACGATCGCGCCGCGCTCGCCGTGGCCGTCGAGCGGCTCGTTGCGGCTCATGGCGGTGGCCGCGAGACGGATGCAGTCGAAGGTGCCGATCAGGTTGATCGCGATGACCTTCTTGTAGGCGTCGAGGTTGTGGGCCGACCCGAACTCACCGTCGCGACCGATGGTGCGCTGCGCCCAGCCGATGCCGGCCGAGTTGACCAGCGCACGCAGCGGGCCCAGTTCGGTGGCCGCGTTGACGGCGGCTTCGATCTGTTCGGTCGAGGTCACGTCGACGGCGACGAACTGTCCGCCGATCTCCTTGGCGAGTTCCTCGCCCTTGTCCGCGTTCAGGTCGGCGACGATGACCTTTGCACCCTTGGCCGCCAGCTGGCGAGCCGCAGCCGCGCCGATGCCGGACGCGCCACCCGTGACGATTGCACTAGCTCCATTGATATCCACGCCCCGGAGCCTATCGAGCGTTCTATCGCTCGGTAAAGCCCTTCGGCGAAACACCCCGCATCGAATCGCCCCGACGGGTCAGACGCACTTCACGATGGGTTCGGGCGCGTAGCGGACGGTGCGGGTGGACCGATCGATCTCCCGTCCGGTACGCGCGTCCTTGATGATCCGGGTGTCCGATGCCGTGAAACCCTTGCTCCCGCTGCTCGGGATGCAGTCGTCCCCGCGCGGAACGCGGACTCGCGGCGGATCGGTGGGGGCAACCCGCTCACCCGTGACCGACTCGACCTCGAACGCCTTCGTGCCCCAGAGCCGCACGGTCACCGACGACGGCGACCAGGCGGTCTCGATCAGCACGCCGTGCCGCGTGTTGTTGCGGAACTTCAGGTCGATGGCGCCTTCGAACACGGTCGCCTCCCGCGCCTCCGGGTACCGCGAGATGTAATACGCGTGCTCGGTGTGATCGACGTCCTCGAGCCCGGCGAAATACGTCGCGTTGTACAGGGTCGTCGCGAACTGGGAGATCCCGCCGCCGACCGCGTTCGACGCCCGACCGTGGTCGATGATCGTCGACTCCACGTACCCCTGCTCTGAACCGCGCGGCCCGGTGTGCCCGTTGAGCGAGAACACCTTTCCGGGCAGGACGAGGGCGCCGTCGACCTCGGCGGCGACGAGCCGGATGTTCTCCCCGGAAGCGCTCGAGAAGCCACCGGTGGTGTACTCGCTGATCAGTTCGGTGACGCCGAGCTTGCGCGCGGCATCGGTCGTGAGCTTCGGCTCGACGTCGTCGTAGACGACCTCGACCCTGCGATCGCCACCGTCGGCCGCAGCACTCGTGGCGACGGCGGCGAGGGTCTTCGGCCAGTTGATCGCGGCGCCGTCGACGCCCGGCACCACCTGCGGACGGCCGGACGCCAGACTGAACGTCGCGCTGACGGGGGCCCGTTGCGAGGCGTCGAGGTCGGGGGCGAGGATCTCGCGCCCCACCTTCTCGTCGGCTCGGGGAGTGAGCCCGCCACGGCCGTCGGGCCCGAAGGTCACCATCGCAGCGAGGTCTCCCGCGGGCACCTCGACCGTCCGTTTGCGGCGGTCCACGAGACTCACGGGAGCCGCGACCACCCGTTCGGCCGGTCCGGCGACGGTCACGGCCACGACCTCGGCGCTCACCGTCGGCGAGAAGGGTTCCATGGGCAGGTCGACGGGGGCACCGTCCAGCCAACGGTCGACGAGGGTCGCGGCGGCCGCGTCTCGCGCGATGCGTTCACCCTTGGCGGGCTGATCCCCGACGGGCTCGGTGCCGTCGTAGTGCACACCACCCTCGACCGCCGCCTTCTCGAGTGACGCGCGCTGGGCGTCGAGCGCCGCGTTCATCGCCGTCCGATCCAGCGTGACGACCGGCTCGACGTCGAAGTCGCGGCCGAACAGCGCGGCCAGACGGGCGAGCGGATTGCGCGGTTGCTCGAGGAGACGAGCCCGCGTCGCATCGGCGTCGTATGCGAGTCCCAGCTCGGCGGGCGCGACCTCGGCCGAGCCCTCCGGCGTCCGCAAGACGACCGGTTGTCGCGAACGCGCCGTCAGCTCGTCGAGTACGGAGGTGAGTTCGGCGGAGTTCCGACCGCCCGCATCGATACCGCCGACGACGGCGTTGCGTGGGGAGTCGGAACGGGTGGCCACGAATTCGGCGGCGAGTATGAGCGTGATCACGGCGATGACGGCGAGCACGGCGCGGAGCGCGGTTCGTGCTCGGCGAGAGCCTGGGGTCACAACTCCATCCATCGTGGCTGGCAGCCGCGCGGGGCTGACGACTGGGCCGATCAGGGGGTGGCCGCAGAACTACGGTCGGGAAAAGTAGGCGCTCCGGCCGAGCTGTCGGGTCGGGGGTCTGACAGCGCAGCCGGAGCTATAGACATATTTACGCTACTTTTCGGCCGAGGGCATCCCCGGAGCCCCAAATCTGTCGAATATGTGACGAAGTACCCGGTTTCGTCCCACGAAAGTGAGACGGATCGACCGATCAGTCGCCGATCCGTCTCACTTATCGGGATTCCAACCCTCGATGACGTCCGCTACGAGTCGTCAGCCCTCGATGATCGCGGTGACGCCCTGGCCGCCCGCGGCACAGATCGAGATCAGGGCGCGACCGCCGCCGTTCTCCTTGATCTGCTTGGCCGCCTGCGCGACGATCCGGCCGCCGGTCGCCGCGAAGGGGTGACCCGCCGCGAGCGACGAACCGTGGACGTTGAGCTTGCTGCGGTCTATCGAACCCAGTGCCGAGTCGAGGCCGAGGCGCTCCTTGCAGTACTCCTCGGACTCCCAGGCCTGCAGGGTCGCGAGGACCACCGACGCGAAGGCCTCGTGGATCTCGTAGAAGTCGAAGTCCTGCAGCGTGAGCCCGTTGCGGGCGAGCAGACGCGGCACCGCGTAGGTCGGGGCCATGAGCAGACCGTCGGGCCCGTTGACGTAGTCGACCGCGGCGGTCTCGCTGTCCACGAAGTAGGCGAGCACCGGCAGTCCGCGGTCGGCGGCCCACTCGTCGCTGGCGAGCAGCACGGTCGACGCACCGTCGGTGAGCGGCGTCGAGTTGCCCGCGGTCATCGTCGCGTCGCCGAGGGAGACGCCGAAGACCGGCTTGAGCTTGGCGAGCTTCTCCGCGGTGGAGTCGCCGCGCAGGTTCTGGTCGCGGGTCAGGCCCAGGAACGGGGTGATCAGGTCGTCGAAGAAGCCGGCGTCGTAGGCGGCCGCCATGTTCTGGTGGCTGCGGGCGGCCAACTCGTCCTGGTCGGCCCGCTTGATGCCGAATTCCTTGGCCGTGACGGCGGCGTGCTCGCCCATCGACATGCCCGTGCGGGGCTCGCCGTTGCGCGGGATCTCGATACCGAGCTTCGTCAGCAGCTTCGCGGCGCCGAGGATCTGATCCTTGGTGCTACGCGCCCGGTTGACCTCGAGCAGCTGACGACGCAGGCCCTCGCCCACGGCGATCGGTGCGTCGGACGTCGTGTCGACGCCACCGCCGATCGCGGCGTCGTAGCGACCGCGGGCGATGCCGTCGGCGACCGTCGTGATGGCCTGCAATCCGGTGCCGCAGGCCTGCTGGATGTCGAAGGCGGGCGTGTACGGCGACAACGCCGAGCCCAGCACCGACTCACGGATGAGATTGAAATCACGGGCGTGCTTGAGCACGGCGCCGCCGGCGACCATGCCGAGCTGCTCGCCCTGCAGGTTGAAGCGGCTCACCAGGCCGTCGAGAGCGGCGGTGAACATCTCCTGGTTGCCGACCTTCGCGTACGCCTTGTCCTGACGTGCGAACGGGATGCGGTTGCCGCCGAGAATCGCGACGGGACGATCGCTGCGGGTCTTCGGCTTGCTGGTGGGGTTGGACTGTTCGGCCACGTCGATCTCCCAAGGGTCGGGTGCGGTATCTATAGCGTATTCTTACTCATCAGTAAGTTCGTTGTCGAACGACAGTCAGAGGAGATCAACGTGGCCGCCAACGGAAACACTGGCCTGTACTCGAGCTTCGTCCATTCCGCGCCCGGCGCATTCATCGCCAAGCAGGCCGGATTGCCCGTCCCGCCGCCGCTACGGCGCTACAAGGCTTCCGAGCCGCCGCTGCCCGGCCCCGTGCTGCTCGGCGGGTCCGGCCGGCTCGTCGAACCGCTTCGCGAGATGCTCTCGACCGAGGACTACGACCTGATCCAGAACGCCACGACCGGCCGCAGCGCCGACAAGTACGGCGGCCTGGTCTTCGACGCGACCGGCATCACCACTCCCGCCGAGCTGCGTCAGCTCTTCGAGTTCTTCCAGCCCGCGATGCGCTCGACCGCGGCCTGCGCGCGGTTCCTGGTCATCGGCACCACGCCGGAGCTGGTCACCGACCCCTCCGAGCGCGTCGCGCAGCGTGCACTCGAAGGCTTCACCCGCTCGCTGGGCAAGGAACTCCTGAAGGGGTCCACCGTCCAGCTCGTCTACGTCTCCCCCGACGCCAAGACCGGGCTGACCGGCCTCGAGTCGACCGTGCGCTTCGTGCTGTCGGCGAAGTCGGCCTTCGTCGACGCCCAGGTCATCCGGGTCGGCGGCGCCGACGCCACCGCGCCGAAGAACTGGGACAAGCCCCTCGAGGGCAAGGTCGCCGTCGTCACCGGTGCCGCCCGCGGCATCGGCGCGACGATCGCCGAGGTCCTCTCCCGCGACGGCGCACACGTGATCGCCGCCGATGTCCCGCAGGCCGGGGACGCGCTGTCGGAGACGGCGAACAAGGTCGGCGGCACCGCCTTCCCGCTCGATGTCACCGCGGCCGACGCCGGCGCGAAGCTCGCCGAGCACGCTCTCGAGCGTCACGGCGGCATCGACATCATCGTCAACAACGCCGGCATCACCCGCGACAAGCTGCTTGCCAACATGGACGACTCCCGCTGGGACGCGGTCATCGCGGTCAACCTCATCGCACCGCAGACCCTCGTCGAGACGCTGCTCGAGAAGGGTGCTCTGCGCGAGGGCGGCGCCGTCGTCGACGTCTCGTCGATCGCCGGCATCGCGGGCAACCGCGGCCAGACCAACTACGGCGCCTCGAAGGCCGGTGTCATCGGCCTCGTGGACGCCTACGCGCCGATCCTCGCCGAGAAGGGCATCACCATCAACGCGGTGGCGCCCGGCTTCATCGAGACCAAGATGACCGCGGCCATCCCGCTAGCCACCCGTGAGGCCGGCCGCCTGATGAGCTCGCTGCAGCAGGGCGGTCAGACCGTCGACGTCGCCGAGACCGTGGCCTACTTCGCCAACCCGGCGAGCAATGCCATCACCGGCAATGTGGTCCGCGTCTGCGGCCAGGGATTCCTGGGGGCCTGATGGGCAAGACGATCACCCTCCCGTCCGCACCCGGCACCGCCGAGCTGTACGGCAAGGCGGTCACCGCGCTGCTGCCCGGCATCGGCAAGCCGCCACGGGTGCCGGCCGACGCCACCGCACCCGAGACGCGTTACCGACTCGACGGCGTGCGGGTGGATTCGACTGCGCTGCAGGCGTACTGCCACGCGACCGGGCAGCGGTTCGGCGGCACCCTGCCGCTGACGTACCCGTTCGTGCTGCAGTTCCCGGTCGTCATGAAGCTCATGACGTCCGACGAGTTCCCGTTCGGCGCCGTCGGTTCGGTACACATGACGAACACCATCGAACGTTCGCGGCCCATCGAGGTCGGTGAGCCGCTCGACATCGTCACGCATGCACAGAACCTGCGCGAGCACCGCAAGGGCATCCTGATCGACGTCGTCAGCGAGATCCGCGTCGGATCGGAACTCGTCACCACCCAGACGGCGACGTTCCTGAAGCAGCAGCGCACCAGCCTGTCCGACGAGCCGCGGGGTCCTGAACCGAAGTCGAAGACCCCGCCGCCGCCGGACGCCATCCTGGCCGTCGACCTCAAGCGGATCCGCGAGTACGCCGCCGCCTCGGGCGACCGCAACCCGATCCACATGGGCAACCTGCCGGCGAAGGCCTTCGGCTTCCCCAAGGCCATCGCCCACGGGATGTGGAGTGCCGCAGCAGCTGTCGCGAACGTGGAGGCGCAGCTGCCGGACGCGGTCACCTACGACGTCAGGTTCGGCAAGCCGATCCTGTTGCCGGCCAAGGTGAACCTCTACACCCGCCGCATCGACGGCGGCAGTGGTGAGAGCAGGGGCAGCTTCGACATCGCGATCCGCGACCGCCGCAAGGGATTCCCGCACCTCACCGCGACGACGCGGGAGGGCTGAGGGGCGTCGCCCTCGCTCCCTGAAAAAGCGAGCTTTCGAGCGTCACCCTCCGCTCCCTGAGGAGCGAGCTTGCGAGCGTCACCCTCCGCTCCCTGAGGAGCGAGCTTGCGAGCGTCACGAAGGGTTTCGCGACCCCGGTCGCCAGACCCTTCGTGACGCGCCCTCCGCAAGCTCCGGGCGCTCCTCAGGGAGCAGGGGTGGGTCGCCCTCAGGGAGCAGGGGTGGTGGTCACCTCAGGCGTCTGTACCGACGCCCTTCAGGCCGCGCCAGGTGATGCCGACGAGGAGGCTGGTGGCCCGCTCGAGGTCGACGTCGCCCTCGGTGATGCGGTCGGCGACGGCCTCGGCGGCGCCGACGATCGCGACGGCGGTGAGTTCGAAGTCGATGTCGCTGTCGACCTCGACGGTCGTGCCCGCCTTGATCAGCTGGGCGACCATCTCGGTGACCCGCTGGCGGCTCTCGGAGACGATGCCGGCGAAACCGGCGGTGCCGATGGCGACGCGGTAGAGCACTCGCCAGGACTGCCGGTGCTCGTGGACGAAGCGAAGGAACTCACGGATCACCGTGACGGCCTGCTCACGCTGCGACAGCGACGGGTCGAAACCGACGCTCATCGCGTCGATGAACAGACCGGACTCACGGGCGATGCACGCGCTGAACAGTTCGTCCTTCGAGCCGTAGTACAGGTAGAGCATCGGCTTGGAGATCTGCGCCTCGGATGCGATCGCGTCCATCGACGTCTCGCGAAAACCGTTCTGCGCGAACACCTTGACGGCAGCATCGAGCATCTGCTGCTCGCGCACCGCGCGGGGCAGGCGCTTGGTTCCGCCCGACATGACCGCCACCTCCGTTCACGACAACTGTTCCGACCGACGATATCAACAACTTACCAATCGGTAAGGTGAAACCCCCTTCGACGCGGGGTCTCAGCAGTTCAACAGTTCACCACACCCTTGGACCGCAGGATGCGCACGACCTTGTCATCGAGGCGGGCCGGTGCGAGGCGACCGGACGACACCGCACGCTCGAGGTTGTCGAGCACCGAACCGACACGGTCGGTGGACAGCCACAGCGCGACGTCGCCACCGGCGAGGATGAA
The DNA here is from genome assembly GCF_042672305.1 of Gordonia sp. NPDC127522. Taxonomy (NCBI): domain Bacteria; kingdom Bacillati; phylum Actinomycetota; class Actinomycetes; order Mycobacteriales; family Gordoniaceae; genus Gordonia; species Gordonia sp. NPDC127522. Next base: position 621,201 of record NZ_JBHXVK010000002.1, on the reverse strand, counting down.
CTTCTCCACCGCCTGCTCGATGGGGTATTGCGCGCTGATCGCGGCCATGCCCGACAGATCGTCGGAGTAGATCACGCCGTCGAAGCGCGGACCGTCGTAGCCGACGCCGGTGCGCAACATCTGGATCGCCGGCCGGCTGATGCTGGCGGGCAGTCCCCGCGTCAGGCCGGGGACGATCAGGTGGCCGACCATCGCGCCCGCGGTTCCGGGGTCACGCAGCAGCGTCCGGAACGGCACGAGATCGCTGTCCTGCAGCTCGGCGAGCGACGGGACCGTCACGACTCCCAGATGAGAGTCACCCGAGCCGTGCCCGTGCCCCGGAAAGTGCTTGTACACGGGCGTGATTCCGGCGTCGGCCAACCCCGCCGCGTACGCGCCCGCGTATTCGGTGACGACCGCCGGGTCGTTGCTGAAGGACCGGTCACCGATCACCTCGTTGTCGGATTCGTCGCTCACGTCCGCGACCGGCGCGAAATCGACGGTGACGCCGAGCCGCTTGAGCTTGCGGCCCACGTCGGCCGCGATCGCACGCACCTGCTCGGGCGTCTTGGTCTGGGCGAGTTGACGGGGCGAGGCGTGGTCGATGCCGAGCGCGGACAGGCGCGACACCCGCCCGCCCTCCTGATCGACGGTGACCATCAGCGGGATCGATGAGTTCTGCGAAATACGTGCTGCCGCACCGCTCGTCAGAATCGCCTTGTCGGTCCAGCTGCCGACGAAGATCCCGCCAATCTCCTCGTTCTCGACGATCTGCTGCGCGTCGGCCGCCCCGGTGACGCCGACGACGATCAGCTGCGCCAGCTTCTGGCGTACGGACAACTTCGCGAGTTCGTTTGCACCACAACTGTTTGCGACCGGAACGGTCGTCGGCGACGCCGATGAAGACGCCGAAGCGTGCGACGACGCCGAGTACGAGGGAGTCGGCGGCGGTGAGTCCGGCGTCGATGACGCGCACGCCGCCAGCGCCGCGCACAGTACGGCGACCGTCCCAGTCGTCATCGCATTCCGGATCCAGTTGTCACGGATCCCTTCGCGACGAATCCGCCGGGGTCTGCGAGTTGGGCCCATGGCACGAGTCTGGCATGTAGTCTGAGCCAATGGACGTGGGGTCCGATTCGTCCGGGTCCGCCACCGCCGGGAGCGGTAGCGGCGGCAACAGTGCCGCACAAACACTGATGATCGCCTACGACGGGTCCCCGAACGCCGACCGCGCCATCCGATACGCCGGACAATTCCTCCGCGCGCAATCCGCAGTGGTCGTCACCGCCTGGCAGCCCGGCGGCATGACGCCGGCACGTATGTCCACCCTGGCAGGCGGGATGCAGCCGTTCATCGACACCCAACTCGACGCCGGCGTCGACCAGGCCCTCGAAGACGAGGCCGCCGCGATCAACGAGCGCGGCGTGACACTTGCCGCCGAGTGCGGACTGACTGCGCGCGGATCGCTCGTGGAGGTGGAGTCGACGGTGTGGGGTGCGCTCGTCGCCGCCGCCGAAGCGCTCGACGTCGATCTCCTGGTCACCGGAACGCGCGGGGCGTCGGGACTCAAGGCACTGCTGCGGTCCAGCGTCGCCGAGCGGGTCCTCAAACATTGCCATCGGCCGGTGTTCATCGTTCCTGCCAAGTGCGAGAAAGAACCACAGGTCACGTTGTAGCGCCATCTGCTGGCCGAGCGTCCCCACCTGACGGCCGAGCTTGTCGAGGTCACCAAGTGGCTTCGACACGGCGCCTCGACCTCGACGCGCTCCTTCGTCGCTTGCTCGGCCCGGCGGCTTCGCTCGGGGCCGGCTCAACCAGCGGGGGTGGCTTCGACACGGCGCCTCGCTCCGCTCGGGGCCGGCTCAACCAGCGGGGGGCGAGCCGGCTCGACCAGCGGGGCGGGTGCCCGCTCAACCAGCGGCGGGTCGGTCTCCGTCCAGCCAGCAGAGACATGTCCTGATCTGTGGGATGCGTGGCCTGGACGCCACGGTGCGGGTCGGAAACGATGTCCTCATGAGTCGATCGGTGCTGATCCTCGGATACCCCGGGGTGCAGGCCCTGGACGTGACCGGTCCGGCCGACGTGTTCACCACCGCGTCGTATGCCCTCGCCGACCAGGGCGCGCAGGTCCGCTACGACCTGCGGCTGGTGTCGAAGTCCGGTCTGCCGGTGGGCACCGGCGTCGGGCTGGAGTTCGTCGCGCAGCCGCTGCCCGACCCGGCCGAGCCGCTGGACATCCTGATCCTCCCCGGCGGCACCGGCGTCCACGACGCCTCCCGCGTGGATGCCCCGGGCCCGGCGCACGGCGATCCGCGAGATCCAGGAACGTATCGAGGCCGAGCCGGGCCGGGTGCACCGCGTCGACTTTCTCGCCCGCGACGCGTCGATGAGCCCGCGCCATTTCTCCCGCATCTTCACCGACGAGACCGGCGAGGCGCCGGGCGCCTATGTCGAACGGGTCCGGACCGACGCCGCCCGCCGGGCACTCACCCAGAGCGACGACACGATGCCGGTGATCGCCACCCGGTGCGGGTTCGGATCCGCCGAGACGATGCGACGCACCTTCGTCCGCCGGCTCGGCGTGCCGCCCGATCAGTACCGCCGCACCTTCCGCTAGACGCACACCCGAGAACCCACGACCCGAAAGGGCATCCATGACCCAGATAGCGATCGTCCTCTACCCGCAGTTCACCGCGCTCGACTTCATCGGCCCCTACGAGGTGCTGCGGGCCCTGCCCGACACCGAGGTGAGGTTCGTCTGGCACGAACCCGGACCGGTCGTCGCCGACTCGGGCGTGCTCGTCGTCGGAGCCACGCATTCGTTCGACGAGACACCTTCGCCGGACGTCGTCCTGGTGCCGGGTGGTCCCGGTTTCCTGGCCGCCTCGCAGGACGAGAAGGTCCTCGACTGGCTGCGTGCCGTACGGCCGGGCGCCCAGTGGACGACGTCGGTGTGCACCGGTTCGATCATCCTGGCGGCGGCCGGTCTGCTCGACGGGAAGCCGGCCACGACGCATTGGTCGTCGATGGCCGGGCTGTCGCTGCACGGCGCGAAGCCGGTCTCGGACCAGCGGATCGTGCGCGCCGCGCCCGACGACGACCTGGTCACCGCGGCCGGCGTGTCCGCGGGCATCGACCTCGCGCTGTGGCTGGCCGAACAGATCGCCGGGCGTGCGCGCGCCGAGGCGATCCAGTTGATCATCGAGTACGACCCGCAGCCCCACCTGGACTCCGGGCATCGTTCCAAGGCGTCTGCCAAGACGATCGCGACGTCGACGATGCTGCTCAGCCGCGACGTCGACAAACCCGAGATGGTGAAGTCGAGCGTGCGGCTGTTGTGGGATCGCGCCCTCACGAAAGTGCGCTCCGGGCGTTGAGCACCGCGCGGCGGTTCCGCAGGTGTGAGCGGGTGTCACCCGGAAACGGACTTCGGCGATGGTAGTTTCATCGCCATGACCAACAACCGCCTTGTCGCCGGAGCCGTCGCCGGGGTCGCCGGCATCCTGGTGGGACTCGGCGCGGTGTTCCTCGGCGGGTTCCTGGCCTCCGAGAACAGCCCGTCCACCGATCTGAACAACATCAGCCCGAACAACGGATTCGTCCAGGGTTCGGTGGACTACGGTTCGCGCGGCGGAGCCGGCGAGACCAACTGACACCTCGACGACGCCTCCGGTCCCGGCGTCTCCTGATCGACAGCAGCCGCAACTGAGTACTCCGCCTCCGCCACCGGATCAGTCCATCCTGGATCGGTCTGGGCTCTATCGGTCTGGGCTCGACCGGTCTGGGCTGAGTCGGCGCGGCGTCGCCGTCGTCGCCGCGATCTCGCTGTTGATCTGCCTGCTGCAGTCACCGGGCCGCATCGCCGCCGACACCAAACTCGACCTCACCGCGAATCCGCTCGGATTCCTCGCGCGCGCCGCGCATCTGTGGACGCCGAACGCACCGATGGGGCAGGTGCAGAACCAGGCCTACGGGTACTTCTTCCCCCACGGCGCGTTCTTCGCCCTGGGTGACCTTCTCGCCGTTCCGCCGTGGATCGTGCAACGCCTCTGGTGGGCGGTGCTGCTCACCGTCGGGTTCGTCGGCATCGTCCGCCTCGCCGAGATGCTGCGGCTGGGCTCGCCCGCCTCGCGGATCATCGCCGCCACCGTCTTCGTGCTCAGCCCGCGGGTCCTGACCACGCTCGGCTCGATCTCGTCGGAGACCCTGCCGATGATGCTCGCCCCGTGGGTGCTGATCCCGGTGGTGCGGGCACTCGACACGCGGGCCGAGAACGCTGCCCCGCTGTGGCGGGAGGCCGCGCGTGCGTCGGCCGCGGTCGCGCTGATGGGCGCGGTCAACGCCGTCGCGACGCTGGCAGCGCTCGGCGTCGCCGCCCTGTGGTGGCTGCTGCACAGTCCGCGCGACCGACGCTGGTGGCGGTTCGGCGCCTGGACCGCGGCCGGCCTGACCCTGGCGTGCGCGTGGTGGCTCGTCCCGCTGCTGATCCTGTCGCGCGTGAGTCCGCCGTTCCTGGACTACATCGAATCGTCGCGGGTCACCACGCAGTGGACCTCTCTCACCGAGGTGCTGCGCGGGGCGAGTTCGTGGACGCCGTTCGTGTCGCCGGAGCGCGTCGCCGGGGCGGTGCTCGTCACCCAGCCCGCCGCGGTGCTGGCGACCGGGGCCATCGCAGCCGCGGGGCTCGCCGGATTGTGCATGCGGCACATGCCGTTCCGCGGCCGTCTCGTCGCGATTCTCGGCGTCGGCCTCGTCCTGATGTGCGTCGGCCACGCGGGTGAACTCGGGTCGCCGGTCGCTGAGCAGGTACGCGTCTTCCTCGACGGCTCCGGCGCCCCGCTGCGCAACATCCACAAGTTCGAGCCGCTGCTCCGCATCCCGCTGGTCCTCGGTGTCGCACATCTCCTGGCACGGGTTCCGCTGCCGGGGAGTGCGAGTCGCCGCGAGACGCTCTCCGCCTTCGCCCAGCCCCAGCGGTCACGACCGGTCGCCGCGACGATCGTCCTGCTCGTCGCCGTCATCGGCGCCGGGTCGTTGATGTGGACCGGCCAGCTCGCGCCGGACGGTACGTACCAGGCGATTCCACGCCACTGGCAGCAGACCGCCGACTGGCTGGCGAAGCACAGCGAACGCGACGACGGCGCCCCGCCCGCCCGCGCGCTGGTCGTCCCCGGCGCCCCGTTCGCCGACCAGCTCTGGGGGCTCACCCGCGACGAACCGCTGCAACCCCTGTCCGACACCCCGTGGGCGGTCCGCGACGCGATCCCGCTCACCCCGCCCGGCGCGATCCGCGCCCTCGACTCCGTACAACGGGAGATCGCCGCGGGCCGTGGATCCCCCGGCCTCGCCGCCACCCTCGCCGGGCAGGGCATCGGATTCGTCGTCCTCCGAGCCGATCTCGACCCCGACACCTCGCGGTCGGCCCGCCCGCTGCTCGTGCAACAGGCACTCGACGAGTCGCCCGGGCTCCGTCGCGTCGCCGAGTTCGGTCCGCCGATCGGGCCACCCAGCGTCCGAGGAGTGGTGCGCGACAACGGGCTACGTCCGCCGATGCCCGCGGTGCAGATCTACGCCGTCGGCGAACCGGGCACGCCGATGACCGGCACCGGCCCGCGACTCGTCGACACCACCGGGCTCCCCCGCATTGCCGGCGGGCCCGAGGCGATCGCCGAACTGGCCGACGTCCGCGCACGCCAAGGGCTTCCCCCGCTCGGACCCGTCGTGCTCGACGCCGACGCCCGCCGCGCCGGGATCGTCGACGGCCCGTTGATCGTGACCGACACACCCGCTGACCGGGAGACCGACTTCGGACGCGTCGACGACCACAGTTCGGCGATCAGGTCGCCGTCGGACCCGCGTCGGACACAGAACGCCGTCGCCGACTACCCCGTCGACGGCCAACCACTGGTCCACGGGGAATGGTTGTTGGACAACGACAGCGGCGAAGTCGAGGTGTCGACGTCGGGATCGGCGGCGGACGCGGTCCAGCCCGGACAGACCTCGCCGGCCAACTCGGCGGCCGCAGCCTTCGACGGCAACCCGCAGAGCGCCTGGGTGAGCGGCGGACTGGAGACCGCGGTCGGGCGATGGATGCGCATCGGTTTCACGACGCCGCGCACCGATCTCGCGGTGACCCTGACGACCGCGAAGGCACTCGGACCCGACGTCACGAGTGCGCTGATCACCACCGAGGCGGGCAGCACGGTGGTCTCCGGTCTCGCTCCCGGCGAACCGGTCACCGTGACCGCCCCCAGCGGCCCCACCGGTTGGCTCCAGATCCGCGCGCTCCGCACCGACGACGGCACGGCGGGGAACCAATTCGCGCTCGGTGAGGTGACGGTCTCCGATCTGCGGACCGCGACGCCGTTGCGGATCCGCCATCGCGTTGTGCTGCCCGAACTCGAGGCCGGCACCGACGTGGCCCAGTGGCTGCTGTACCAGGAGTTGTCCGGGCGGGCATCGTGCGTCTCCGACCCCGAGCGGCAGATGACCAGGTGCGCACCAGGTCTCGCACTCTCGCCGGAGACGTCGGCGGTGTTCGGGCGCGCACTCTCGGTGCCGTCGGATGTCACCGTCTCCCCCACCGCGATCCTGCGACCCCGACCCGGGGATGCTCTGGATCGGCTTCTCGCCGAGGACGACCGGGTCACGGCGCGCGGGCCCCGCCCGGTGACCGACCCTCGTGGCGGGCCCGCGGCCGCCGTCGACGGCGACCCCGGAACCTCGTGGACCGCACCGGAGATCCCCGACGAGCGGACGTCGCAAGCGGGCGATGATTCCTCGGCAGACGACGACGCAGCAGCCGACGAGAACACTCCCACCCTGGTCCTGGACCTCCCGCGCGAACAGCGGGTCGAGGCGCTGACGATCGCCGCCCCGCGGGGGTATCCCGCGGCGCCCACCGAGGTCGCGGTCGACCTCGGGACCGGCGAACAGATCCGCGAGGTGGACGAGAACGGCGTCTTACGACTCGATCCCGCGGTCACCGACCGCGTCGAGATCACCATCCGCGCGCAGTCCGACCTGATCGACGTCAACAGCCTCGGATTCTCCAGTCCCGCACCACCGGGGATCGCCGAGGTCCAGGTGTTCCCGTCGCCGGCGACCGGTACGGACGCCGACCGGATCGTCGAGATCGGTTGCGACGCCGGGATCGGCCTGACCGCCGCGGGTCAGGTCGTCCGGATGTCCGTGCGCGCCACCGCGTCCGAGCTGCGCAGCGGACAGCCGGTGGTCGGGCGCCCGTGCGACGGCGGCCGGCTCGTGCTGCCCGCCGGCCAGCAGGAGGTGTCGGTCAATCCCGGCGACGCCTTCACCGTCGACGCCCTGTCGCTGGTGGACGGTGATCCGGTCTCGGCGCCCGCGTCGACGTCCCCCGAGGTGACCGAGTGGTCGCCGGTGCGGCGGGCGGTGACGGTCGACGCCGGTGCGCAACGGCTGCTCGTCGTGCCCGAGAGCACCAACCCGGGGTGGCAGGCGCACCTCGACGACACGCAGCTACGGCCGGTCGTCGTCGACGGGTGGCAACAGGGCTGGGTCGTCCCCGCCGGTGCAGGCGGAACCGTCGAACTCACCTTCCGATTCGACTCGCTGTACCGGTGGTCGCTGGGGATCGGGCTCGCGCTGATGGCGCTGCTGCTCGTCGCCGCGTGGTGGCCGTCCGCGCGTCGCATGCGGGCCGGCGACCCCGTCGTGATTCCGTCCGGGCGCGGCACCGTGCTCGTCGCGGCGGGTGCGGTGTTCGCCGCGGCGTGGCTGGTGTCCGGCTGGTGGGGACTCGCGGCCGCCGTCGTGGTCGGCACCCTCGCCGCAGCGGTACCGCAGAAGGCCGGCGTCACAATCACATTCGTGGCGATGATGACCGCGACCATCGGGCTGGCGGCCGGCCCCTGGCACGCCTCGGGCGGGTACCACGGGTCGCAATGGTGGGTTCAGCTACCGGCGCTGGTGGCGGTGTCGATGACGGCGTGGTTGGTGTTCTGGTCGGCCGTCGACGGCGGGCCTGATGACGACGGGCCTGACGACGACGGGCCTGACGACGACGGGGCGTCGGCCGCGTCGTGGCGACGGTTGCGACGACGATTCTCGCGGTTGCGCAACCAGTTCCGGGCCGGCTCCTCGATGAAGGCATAGCTGGCCGCAGCGACGCCGATCGACAGACCGAGGGTGATCACGAGCACCAGGAGGGTGTCGCCGCTGAACGGCACGATGCCGAACAGCGGGAAGACCACTGCCAGTATCGCGACGTGCCAGATGAAGATCCCGTACGACCACCTCCCGAGCGCGAGCATCACGCGTGAGGTGAGGATGCGGAACGGCCCGTCGTTGCAGACGAGTGGGGCGAGCAGCGCATATCCGCAGAGCGCGCCGAGAACCATCTTGGTGGCGAACTCGATCTCGGTGACTGCACCGAGACCCGTCGGGCCGGCGATCCTGGTGCACGCCAGCGCGTAGGCGACGACGAGGACGCCCAACATGAGCGGGCGATTCGCGCTGAGGCGGATCGTTCCCGCCATCCAGCGGCCCGTCCCCGACGTCCCGGATGCGGAACCCGATGCCGGTCCACGTTCGAGGACTCCGGCGATCTCGGCCAGGACCAGACCCGCGACGAACCACGGGAGGTGGCCGAACACCCAGTTCTTGGTCTCCACGCCGTCGGCCACGGGCAGCGAGGTGCCGACCCATGCCCAGCCGAGGCTCAGCGCACCGAGGAGGACGAGCGCCGGCACCCGCGCACACAGACGGCTCCCGCGCAGCCGCAGCAGAGCGAAGCCGATGAGCGGCAGCAGTGCGTAGAAGGCGATCTCGACCGAGAGGCTCCACATCTGGGTCAGACCGGCGGTCAGTGTCAGCGGCACGAAGACCTGCGTGAGCGTGAGGTTCGCCAGCCAGACCTGCGCATCGGCTCCCTGCGCTTCGGGGAGCAGCAGGATCACCAGCGTCACCACGACCACGTAGGCCGGCCAGATGCGCACGACCCGATGGCGGAAATACCGCGGCACCGACGGATGACCGGTCCCGCGATGCGCGGCGTCGACCCACGGCCGCCAGAGCAGAAATCCGGAGAGCGCGAAGAACAAGGCGACCGCTAGGTCGAGACGACCGAGGACCGGCCCCAGCACGGGGATCTCGACCGCGCGGGTCTGGAAGGCCACGTGCGTGACCAGGACCCCGATCGCGGCGATGGCCCGCATGCCCTCGAGCTGCGGATAGAACCGCCGGGCGGAACCCGTTGCGGGTTCGGCGGTGGCGGGGCTGGTGGGGCCGGGGTCGGTGCTGGTCATGCTGCTGACAGGGTAGCCGGGAGGCGTTGCGTACCCTCGCCACCATGTCCTCGCCGTCCTCCTCGTCGCACCCGGAGCCCCATCGCTGGTCGACGGCGGACCTCGCGGGACCGACGCTGATCTTTGTCGGCGCGTTCCTGCTCGCGGTGACGATCGCGCTGCCCACCCTGCTCGTCGGCGGGTTCCGCACGATCCCGCTGAGCACCGACTTCACCACCGTCGCCACCGCCGACGACGCGACGATCTTCGACCGGTGCTCGCTGGAGACCCGGACGGCCCGTACCGTCGGCGCCGACCTCGTCCGGCAGCAGCGCGTCGTGGCGGTGCAGCCGTCCGACGAACACCGGGTGACGCTGCAGGCCGGCACGTCGATCCAGGCCGAGAAGCTGCGCATCGACGATCGGGAGGTCGACCCCGGCGATCCGCGCCCCGGTGTCGATGCCGATGACCCGGCACAACCGTGCAACGAGGCGACCGTGAATGCCATCAAGGACAGGGTCACACTCGACCGGAAGAACGCGCTGCCCCGACTCGCCGCCCGCGGGGCGTCGGAGATCCAGTACGACAGCGGTCAGGCCGCGGTGCTCGTCCCGGACCGTCGCGGCGTCACCTATCTGCTGCCCTTCGACACGGCGACCGCCGACCGCGAGTTCTTCGACCCGATCACCCGCACCACCGTGCCGTTGGTCCACGACGGTGACACCGAGGTGCAGGGTCGCGACGTCGCACGGTTCCGCGCCGAGGTCCCTGACACCGACCTCGCCCGCGAGGCGCTGGGTCGACCGGTCGGCACGAATGTCTCGATCACGCGTCCGACGTCGTGGTTCGGGTTCGGCGACTCGAGCCGGCCGTTGACCGTGAGCCTCCATCACCGGAGTTCGTGGGATCTCGCCGTCGACACCCGGACCGGCACCATTGTCGACGCCACGATCACCGTCGACGAGGCGTACCGCTTCCCCGACGGCATCCCCGGCGTCCCGGCCGACTTCGAATTGCCGCATCTGCGCGCGACTTTCGGCTACGACGACGACACGCAGGCCCGAATGACGGACCTGGCCGACGATCTCGCGTCCCCGATCCTGATCTGGGGCCGGCTCGTACCGATCGGCACCGCGGTCCTGGGCCTGGTGGCACTGGTGGCCGGATTGATACTAATCAACCCGGCCTGGCTACCCGCCCGGTTCCGGCGCCGGAGTGTCCTCGCGTAGACCCCGTAGACGTTCTCCGAGAGTTACTGGGGCCCGGTCAAGACGTGTGCAACCGGCAGCGAAGGAGACAAAACTCCTGAAAAATGCAGTTCTCACCTTGTCAGGCAGCAGTGGTTCAATGTACTCCCGTAGCCATCAACAGCCATTAGGAGCCCGACGCCATGCCTGAGGCCTCAACCGACGAGAGCGCAGATGGCGCCCCTACCTCGGCGGTGTCGCCCCCAACGAACCCCGGCCGGTTCGCGGAAGTGTATATCGAGCGCCTCGAGGTACATGGCTTTCGTGGAATCGACGAATGCAAGCTGGAGTTAGAACCGGACCTAACCCTCCTGGCAGGACACAACAATGCTGGCAAGTCACGAATACTCTCCGCCCTGAACCTTGCACTTGGAGGTCGCCGAGCCGATCCTGACGATTTTACTGTCGGACAGGAACTCGAGCCGTATATCGATGTCGTTCTCGCGCCTCGCCTGTCTGGAGGGGATCCCGCAGACGAGTCATTCGAAGACAACGTCGGACGCAAGCTCGGAACCGGGGTGCAGACCCTACAAGAAGAACCGCTCCGCGAACGCTTCGCATGGCGAACATATGTCCGTCGCTCCGCGGAAGGCCTCGGCGCTTTCGCCGAAACTCGCCTATTAACATTTGACGTAACAAATAGACGGTGGACACAACGCACAGACGCTCGGGCTCTGAACGCGGACCAGCGTTCTCTGTTTGCCGCGGAATTGATCGACACAAAGCGGGACATGGTCGAGGAACTGAGCAGGCGAGGATCACCGATAAGAAAGATACTAAGCGATCTCGAGTTTACAGAAAGTAATCGTCAGGAGATCGAGGACGGGTTGACGGCGCTTGGCGCAAGCATCATTTCCGGCAGCAACACCCTCATGTCTTTGCGCGAAGCGCTCGACGGTCTCCACAGATTAATTGGCAGCATGGGAGCGCCCCACCTAAATCCGCTTCCCATGACCCTTGACGAGCTCGCGCGGTCCGTGTCGGTCGACTTAGACACCGGTTCTGGCGCGTTGCCAATCCGTATGCACGGATCGGGTTCACGCAGTTTAGCCTCGCTGCAGGTGCAAGGTGTCTTGTACGACCGCCGCTTGGGAAAGGACGGATCTGCGCTAGCGCCGCATCCCGTGTCATTGGTTGAAGAACCTGAGGCCCACCTGCACCCACAGGCGGCCCTGGAACTGTGCGAGCTGCTCGTATCTCTCCGTGGCCAAAAGGTAGTGTCCACACATTCAGCCCAGCTGGTCACTGCCGTTCCCCCCCGTAGCATCCGGCTGCTGAGAAAGCAGACAGCGGGTCTGAGGATCATTGATCTTGGTCCTGCGGCGACCGCGGCTGACGCACCCCACCGAGCGCTGCGACCTGATCTTCATACGGCGGAAATGGAGACCCTAAAACGGCTGGTGGAAAGACCTTTTGGAGAGATGGTTTTTGCGACCGCAGTGATCATCGGGGACGGCGCAACTGAGCGCGCATTCCTTCCCGTGGTGGTTCGATACGCCTTGCAGCATCGCGCTCACGGCATCTGCGTAGTCGATCCGGAGAGCCTTGCAAGCCCAGTTGCGACAGCTGCGGTGAAATTCGCAACCTTGACCGAGACCCCGTGGTACGTGTTTGCCGATAGCGACCCTTCCGGCAAGGCGGCGGCGACGACCTTACTCCACGATCAGGGCGACAGCGATCCATCCAGATTAATTTGGATAGAGAACACTGGTGGAACCAAGTCAACCGACGGTGCTTTTGAGTCCATGATGACCACTTTCGACTCTGAACTATGTCGAGCCGCCTGCAAAGATGTCCGCTCGGACATCTCCGACTCGATGCCGCTTCACAAGGCCCTTAAGAAGGTCAAAGGCAGCGTCGGCGTCTCGCTGGCAAGTAGGCTCATCGCGGAGTACCCAGATATCGCAGACTGGCCGGAGCCATTGAGGATCCTGATCGAACGACTACAGCAGGAGTTGTAATGCCATACAAGGGTAGTCCCGAAGATCCTCAGCCGCCGCTAAGTGACGAGCAACTTACTGCGGTGATGGCTGCTGAGTCTGCAATGGCAGTCATTGCTAGCGCTGGAAGCGGAAAGACCGAGGTCGTCGCTCGTCGAGCACAACGCCTGTTACAGGAGAGCACGAGCGACGGGCAGAAGATTCTCGCATTGTCGTACACAAAGAAGGCGGCAGATGAATTGCGCTCCCGACTGAGTGAGCGCCTTGGCGCACTGGCGTCGAGAGTCGAAACCGATACGGTCCACGGGTTTGCCTACACAATCATTCGAGAACATGGCACCAAGATCGGCTTGCCGGTAGAACCTGAGCTCCTAACACGGGACGAGGATCGCGCTGAACTGCTGACCCGTTGGCTCGAGGATCAGGGAGCATCGGCCCCGAATGACATAAAAGCCACCCTTCGGGACCTCGATATTCGCCGCGCTCGCAACCAGGGGGGCGGCCTTGTGGACGAGTGGGAAGCCGCACTGTCGAATTCCCGTGCGCTCGACTATCCTGCACTCTTGTCAGCTGCTCAAAAGTTGTTCGAGGTCAAATCGACTAGAAGGCAAATTTCTCGAGTGTACGGGCACCTCATCGTTGACGAGGCACAGAACTTGACTCCCGCCCAGTACGATCTCTTGACAGCGCTTATAGGAGAACCCAGCGCCGCGAACATTCAATCTGTAATGCTAGTGGGTGACGATAAACAATCAATTGTCAGTTTCGCGGGCGCCGATCCCCGATTAATCAACAAGTTCATTGTTGAATATGGAGCGCGGACGTATTACCTCAGCGCCAATTTCAGATCAGCAATAGCAATTTCTCGGCTTGCGCACACGATCGCCCAGGCACTCGGGCACAGAAACTCTGAATCTGTTGAGACTCACAATCAAGCGCCCGGATCAGTCCTATTTAACGAAGCTAGGGACGAAGAACACGAAGGAGAAATTGTCGCTGCCTGGGTCGACAATTTGATTTCGAACGGACTCCCAAGAGATGCCCTCGCTCCCTCAGACGTGGCAGCCATTACAGCTGAGGAGATTGCCATTTTGGGACGTTCCGCGACCGCGCTGCGTCAGGTTGCTCAACAGCTGACAGCACGAGGTATTCCGTGGGTCTCCTCGAGTGGAGCTGACGACTGGCTAGACAGCACACCCGGAAAAATTGTCTTCGAGATTATTGGCCTTCGCGCAGCCAATCGTCACCAATCGGTGCACTGGCAACTAGCGCGCTTACTAGGCGTCGACTCGTCCCTTGTGACCCACGCAGATGACCTGTACACACAACTCAAGCGCAGTACCGATCCAACAGTCGCCATGCTCGCACCTCTGTGTGGGGCACATACTCTCGGAGAGTTCGTCGCTACTCTAGAGCGTCTGCCAGTTCCATCGAACACCGAATATAGCCAGCTCGCGTCTTGGCAGGCGGATGTAAATCAGCTTCGTGAATCGTGGATTGAATTCGACCAGTCTGTCGACCGAAATGACGTGACGTGGTCCGCCTTCAAACTATTCTGCTCTAGGCAGCAACGCGGCGACGATTTGGCGCCGGGGGTTCGACTACTGACTATTCACAAAGCCCAAGGTCGTGAGTTCCGTGCGGTTGCCCTAGTTGGAATGAACGACGGACAAATCCCGGACTTTAGGGCTCAATCAGCAGAGGAGACACGCGCGGAGCTCCGTACGTTCTATGTCGCAGTAACACGCGCACGCCGAGCACTACTTCTCACACGATCTCAAAGTAGGGCAACTCAGTACGGAACCCGGCGAACTAGCCCGTCACCATTCCTAGGCTACCTCAGGTCGTCTTAGGAACCGCCCCTGTTGTTGTCACAGGGGCGGTTCAGAGATGTTCGTACATGCGCGCCCCAACCGGGTAACTCAGTCATGGGACACCAATTCAGCGTGCTCAATGATGGGTTAATCCTGGTCGAAGTAATAGCGCCTATATACGTGCTTGCTCAGGAGGTCGACTCGGCGGCGAGCCTGCCGAGGGTGTCGTTCAGCTGGTGCTCGGTGACGAGCGGGAACTTGACCTTCTCGAGCAGCTTCTTGTCGGTGACCTTCGACCAGTCGTAGGTGTGGCGCACCAGCGTCTCGTTCGGACCCTGGGACTCCAACTCCCACAGCCATTCCCACCCGGGCGGCTCGGTGCCGGCGGGGGCGGTCTGCCATGCCAGCAGCTTGTCCTTGACGTAACCGGTGACATGGTTGTCGGTCTTGTAGTCGCCGCCCATGTGGTCGCCCGACATGTTCATCGTGAACACGTCACCGACCTGCTGGATGCGATCGGCGTGGTCCACGCCGCGGATGAAACCCGAACCGTCGAGCGCCTGATGCCGCTCGGGATTGGAGAGGACGTCGAACACCGCGTCGACGGGCGCCTCGATCGTGCGTTGGACAGTGACCTGTGTGCTCTCGTTGTCGCTCATGACACAACACTGCCGAAACTTCGGGCACTCGGCAACGTCCGACCTCAACTCAGCGCGCGACCGCCCACGTCCCCAGCGCGGCGATCGTGGCGGCCACGGCCGCGGTGCCCGCGACCCCGACCACCGAGCCGGTGAGGGTGACGATGATCAGCACCTCGGCGCCCACGACCAGCCAGGTGCCGAGCGCCACGCGCGTCCGGTCGCGCGCGATCGCCGACAGCAGAACGACCTGCAGGACGGCGAGCGCGGCGCCGACGTAGGCGAAGAGCCACAGGATCGGCACCAAGGCGTCGTAGCCGTCCCCGAAGACGAACGGGACGACCGGGCCGGCCGCGCCCGCCAGCACGGTCAGGACGACCCCGATCCCGGCGACCACCGTCACCGCCTGACGCAACGAGGCCGACGACCGTGCGGGGTCGGCGAGGCGCGGATAGAAGACGACGCCGATCGCCTGCGGGAGCCAGAAGGCCACCTTCGTCGCGATCGCCCCGAGGGCGTACACCCCGACCTCCTCGGCGTCGAGGACCCGGGGCGAGAGCAGCAGGTCGATCGACGACGCGACGATCAACACCAGCTGGACCTGCGACGCGCGGACCACGCTGAGTACCCCGGCGGCTCCCGACGGCGCCCGCCCCGGCCGTCCGGCCCGTGACATCGACCAGACCACGAGCCAGACGACGGCCGCCGACGCGGCGGCACCCAGCGTCCCGGCCAGCAGCCCACCGGCCGGTCCGGCGCCGGCGGCGAACGCCCCGATGATCGGCATCGATCGTGCGACTCCGACAACGGCCAGCACCCAGGACAGCGCCCGGAACTCGCCGCGCCCCTGCAGAATCCCCTGACCTGCCGCGATGAGCGCCAGCAGCGGCGCCGAGGCGAGTGCCGCGGCCGTCGTCGCGACGTCGGTGCGCAACAGCAGCGCGACCAGCGGGGTGGCGACGACGGTGAGGACGACGACCCAGCACGTCGTCACCACACCCAGTGCGCGGAGCCGTCCCTCGTCACCGCCGAGCACGACCTCCCGGGCGATGACGTTCTGCAGCGCCATCGCCGGCACACCCAGTACGAGCATCGCCGACAGCAGCACCGCGAACTCGCCGTATTCGCTGACGTCGAGGAAATGCGCACTCGCGACGAGGTGCACCACGTACATGCAGACGTTGGCCACCATCGACCCGATCGCCACCGACCCGACGGCGCCGACCGTGCCCGTCGTCCGACGCGTCTGCTGCATGGACCAAGTGTGCCGACTACGCCGCCGCGGTCTCGCGCGGGGCGGGCGCGAGGTGCCGCGCGGGACTTCCGTGATGCGCCGCGCGGGACGCGCGTGCCGGGTTTTGCACGGGCAGTCGGGCATAGGCAACGATGGGAAGGCTGTTGCCGAGCGCGGGTCCCCCCGATCGCGCGTGTCCACCGGACCGAGAGACCGTGATGTACGACGACAACCCCACCTACGACGCCGAGTCGACCGACATCGGTTCGCGCATCGACCCGGTGCTGGCCCGGAGCTGGCTGCTGGTCAACGGCTCCCACTACGCCAAGTTCGAGCCGGCCTCGCGTTCGCGCGCCGACATCGTCGTGCTGGACATCGAGGACGCGGTTGCTCCGAAGGACAAGGTCGCCGCGCGCGACAACGTCGTCCGTTGGCTCGGGCCGAAGGAGGGCGCGGCCGGCCCCGGCGCCGGAGACTGGGTTCGCGTGAACGGATTCGGCACACCGTGGTGGGCCGATGATCTCGAGGCGCTGTCGCAGACCGGCGTCGGCGGGGTGATGCTGGCGATGGTCGAGTCCGTCGACCACGTCACCGAGACCGCCAAGCGACTGCCCGGTCTGCCGATCGTCGCGCTCGTGGAGACCGCGCGCGGGCTGGAACGCATCAGTGAGATCGCGGCCACCAAGGGCACGTTCCGTCTCGCGTTCGGTATCGGGGATTTTCGCCGCGACACCGGCTTCGGCGAGAACCCGCAGACCCTGGCCTATGCCCGTTCGCGTTTCACGATCGCCGCGAAGGCCGCCCACCTGCCGAGCGCCATCGACGGCCCGACGGTCGGGTCGAGCGCGCTCAAACTCAGTGAGGCGACCGCGGTCAGCGCCGAGTTCGGCATGACCGGCAAGATCTGCCTCACCCCGGGCCAGTGCGCGCAGGTGAACGAGGGACTGTCCCCCTCGCAGGACGAGATCACCTGGGCGCGCGAGTTCTTCGCCGAGTTCGAGCGCGACGGCGGCGAGATCCGCAACGGCTCCGACCTGCCGCGGATCGCGCGGGCGACCAAGATCCTGGATCTGGCGCGGTCGTACGGCATCACCGAATCCGACTACGACGACGACCCGGTGCACGCCCCCGCACCCTCGGATACCCACCACTTCTGATCGGCTCGCCGCGGTGACTCCCCGACGACTGCTGCCGGTCCTGTACGGCACCGGTGTCGCTGCGGCCGCGGTGATCCTGGCGCCGCTGCTGCCGGGTCTGACCGGGGCCGGCGACCGGTACCTGCTGTATCGCGATGCGGTGTCCACGCCGCGCACCCATGTCACGGACACCACTCTCGGGATCGGTGACCTGCCGCCTCGCGCCGTGCCGCAGGACTGGTTCCTCGCGATGGTGAGCACCGTCGTCGACGGTGGGATCGTCGTGCTGGCGGTCCTCGCCGCGGCCCTGGTGTGCGCGGGCGTCGGGTACGGACGTCTGGCAGCGCGCCTGGTCCCGGGCGCCGGGCGCACCGGTGCCGCGGCGGCCACGCTCGCCTCGGTGTGGAATCCGTTTGTCGCCGAACGTCTTCTCCAGGGTCACTGGAGCCTGCTGGCGGGTTATGCGGCACTGGGGTGGATTCTCGTCGCGGTTCTGGATCTGCGGGAACGCCCGGACGCCGTCCGGTTCTCACAACTGGGCGGACTGTTCGCGGTCGCAGGCTTGACCCCCACTGGTTCTGTCCTCGCCGTGATCACTCTGGCGACGGCGCTCGTGGCCCGTCCGATCGGTCTGCGACCCACGGTGGCCGTCCTCGCGCTCTGGCTCCTCAGCACACTGCCGTGGTTGCTGACGGCTTCCATCTCCGACGCCCCGACCACGTCCGCGGCGGCCGGGGTGGAGGCATTCGGTCTGCGGTCCGAGCCGTGGCTCGGCCCCGTGGGTACGGCCCTGTCGCTGGGCGGGATCTGGAACGCCGATGCGGTGCCGGCGAGCCGGAGCATCGGGTGGGCCGCGGTGGCCACCCTCGGCCTGCTCCTCGTCGTCGCGGTCGGTGCCGGTCACCTGTGGCGTCGTCGCACGGAGTCGGACCCGCTGGTGCGGGCCATCGCCATCCTCGCGGCGGTGACCGCGATCATGTTGGTGCTGAGCACTTTCGGACCGGTCCGCACCGGCCTGGGGTTCGTCGTCGAGCACGTCGGCGGCGGCGGACTCCTCCGCGACACGCAGAAGTTCGCCGCACTTCTCGTCCCGGCGGTCGCGGTGTGTATGGCAGCGGCCGTGGCAGCGGCGAGACGTCGGGTCCCGTCTGGTTTCGCGTTCGCCGCGGTCGCACTCCTCGCGGTCGCGCCGCTCCCCGACCTGGCGTGGGGGGTCGGTGGTGCGGTGCGCGCGATCGACTATCCCGACGAGTGGCGGCAGGTCGCCGAGATCGTGCCGCCGGACCGGGGTTCGGTCGCCCTGTGGCCTCCCGGCACGGTGCGCGAGTACCCCTTCGCGCGCGATCCGTCGCTCGATCCCGCCGCACGGATGCTGCGGGCGCCGGTCGTCGAATCCGGTGAACTCCGAGTGGACGGCGAGGTGATCGACCCGGCCGGGGAGCATGCCGCAGCGGTGACGCGGGAGCTGGAGTCCGGCGGGTCACCGGTAGCGCTCGCCGAGCTCGGCGTCGGGTGGGTGCTGGTCGAGAACGGTTCTCCACCTGGCCAACTCGCGGACTCCGGACGCCTCGTGTTCGACGGGCCGTCCCTGATTCTGTATCAGGTGAGCGACGCCGCGGATCGGTCCGCGGACGCCACCGACCGTGCGATCGCCATCGGTGCGCACCTCGTGTGGGCCGCGTTGCTCATCACCGGCCTCGTCGGTCTCGGCGTAGGTGTGATCAGCGGCGCGGCTCGGACAGCACGGCGTCGAACGTCGCCATGAACCCGTCGCAGGTCGCCGACCACGAGTAGCGACTCGCCGTGGTCTGCGCGTTCCGGCCGAGTCGATGCGCCTCGTCCGGATTGTCGATGAGTTTCCTCGTTGCGCTGGCCAGTTCGTCGACACCGTCGACGAGGAGCCCGGTGCGCCCGTCGTCGATGGAGTCGGCGAGTCCGGCGGCGCTGCGGTAACCGATCGTCGGGACACCGTGCTGGGCGGCTTCGACGACCGCGAGGCCCCATCCCTCCTTGCGCGACGGCATGAGGTGGACCCGGGCCCGGGCGAGCAGTTCGTGCTTGCGGCGTTCGTCGACGTGGCCGTGGAAGGTGACCGCGTCGGTCACCGCGAGTTCGGCTGCGGCGCGGTGCAATTCGTCCGACCACCAGCCACCGCCGATGACATCGAGACGGGCGTCGACACCGTCGCGACGCAGCCGGGCGAGTACGGTCAGCGCGTCCTCGACCTGCTTGTGGGGCACCAGCCGCGACAGCACGCAGAGCCGTACCGGCACACCGGGAGTCGACGCCCCGGTGCGCGCGGGCGCCTCGATACCTTGAGGTACCGGATCGATCCCGTTGCGCACGACCGCGATCCGCCCGGCATCGACCCCCAGCGCGACGAGTTCGGACTTGGACGGCGTCGAGACCGTGACGTATCGGTTGCGCCGATGGACGCGCGGCGAGACCCGCGACTCGAGGAACCACCCGATGTGGCCGAGCAGACGGCCGGCGACCGGCCACTGCTCGCGATGACAGTGATGGACGAGGACGACCGTCGGAGCCGGTGAGACGAGCGACGAGAAGAACGGGACACCGTTCTGGGTGTCCACGACGACGTCGGGGCGGCACCCCGCCAGCGGGCCGAACCCGAGCCGGCCCGCGACGATGGTCGCGAGCATGAGCGGATACACGCTGATCCGACCGCCGGCGCGGAAGAACCGCATGCCGTCCCGGTGCTCGTGGCGCGGCGCCCCCGGGTACGCGGACGTGAGGAAGGTGACGTTCGCGCCGCGTCGAGCCAGTTCGGCGCCCACCCGTTCCAGGTAGGTCTCGCTGCCGCCGCCCTGCGGGTGGCGGGTGTCCCGCCAGCACAGGAGCAGGACGTTCGACGGTGTGCGCATGGTGTCCGTCAGCCTACCGACCACGCCGTGAGCACCGGAATCCGCCGCGCGACCGCCCGGCGAGGAACCTGTCGCCGAGACACCCCACTAGAGTGACCCGACGATGACGACTTCACTTCCCGGCGGCGCGCGGATGGCCCGGCTCGCCACCCTGCGACGCGCCGCGGGACTGCTGAACGACTTCCGCTACGAACAATCCGATCCCGCGCGCTTCTACGGAGCGCTGGCCGGCGACACCGCGGACATGGTCGAGGCGTTCGTCCCCGACATGGGCGGATCGGTGGTCCTCGACGTGGGCGGCGGTCCCGGATACTTCGCCGACGCCTTCCGGGCCCGCGGCGCGCACTACGTCTCCGTCGAACCCGATCCCACCGAGATGCATGCCGGTGGGCTCGAGCATCGCGGATCGGTCCGCGGCTCCGGCCAGGCCCTGCCCTTCGCCGACGGATGCGTCGACGTCTGCCTGTCGTCGAACGTCGTCGAGCACACCCCGACGCCGTGGGAGATGGCCGACGAGATGCTGCGGGTGACCCGTCCCGGCGGCGTCGTCATCATCAGCTACACACTCTGGTGGGGGCCGTTCGGCGGCCACGAGATGGGCCTGACGCACTATCTCGGCGGCCATCGGGCGGCCCGGCTGTACACCCGACGCCACGGTCATCCGCCCAAGAACCTGTACGGCACATCGCTGTTCGCGGTCTCCGCCGCCGACGGGCTGCGCTGGGCCCGATCGGCGACCGGTGCCGGGCGCGCCGACCTCGTCGCGGCATTCCCCCGCTACATCCCGCGCTGGATGTGGTGGGTCATGCGCGTGCCGGTGCTCCGCGACGTGCTCGGCACCAACCTCGTGCTCGTCCTGCGTCGACTTTGAAGTGCCGTCCGCGACCGAGGTCGAGAGACCCTTCGTGACGCTCGCAAGCTCGCTCCTCAGGGAGCGGGTTCAGTCCCCTGATCGCTACTCGGCGGCGAGGTCCGCGGTGCAGTTGAGGGTGCCGCCCTGACTGGTCGCGGCGGCCAGCTGTTCGCCGTCGGCGAGGATGGCGCACGACACCGGTCCGCGGATCACGATGGCCGACATGCTCGCGCGGGTTCCCTCGAGCTGCACCCGCTGGGACCACGGCGAGCCGATCGCCGGGATCACCGTCGGCGATCCCTGGCCGCGCGTGAACGTCAGTGCGACGACGTCCCCGTTTCCGGTCAGCTGGTAGGTGATCGTCCCGGAGCGCTGCGTCGTCGTCGTGGTCGACGTCGTCTCCTCGGTGGTCGGGGTGCTCGACGACGTCGTCTCGCTCGTCGTCGCCGGAGCACTCGATTCGGTGGTCGACGATGACGCCGCGCTGGTGGAGTCGCCGTCGCCGGAGCGGGTGACCAGCACGACGACGAGACCCAGGACCACGAGCGCGATCAGGGCGACCAGCGCCAGCCCGATGGTCCGGCCCTTCGACCCGGAACCGCGGGGCGGTTCGCCACCGGCCGGCGCGTCGTAGGGCGAAGCAGCATAGGGCGACGCGCCGGTGTACTGGGGGTCGCCATACCGGGGTTCGGTGTAGGGACCCGGATACGGCTGTCCCGGCTGATGCGGTTCGGTGTACGGACCTCGATAGGGCTGACCGGCCTGGTGCGGTTCCGTGTACGGACCCGGGTACGGCTGTCCGGGCTGCTGCTCGGTGTAGGCCTGCGACGGCGGTGCCGACGGGTCGAAGTCCGGATCGAACTGACGGGTCTCCGGCGGATCGTTCCGCGGATCGTTGGGATCGCCCTCTGGTGGTCGGGTCATGCGGACGATTCTGTCATCCCGGGTCGATCCCCGACCCGACCACCACGAGCCTGTGTCAGATGTCGGCGATCGCCTCGAGCGGTCCGGTGCGCGCCGCTCGGACGGCCGGCCACAACGCGGCCAGCACCCCGACGACCGCCGACGCGATCAGCGTGATCGCGATGAGCGACCACGGGATCACCGGCGCACCCAGACCCCACTCGGCGAGCGTGCGCACCAGCGCGACGCCGATGGCGGTCCCGAGGAGCACACCCAGCACTGCGCCGAAGATCGAGATCAGCACCGATTCGAGGTAGATCGAGCGTCGCACCTGGGCTCGGATCATGCCGATCGCGCGCAACATCCCGATTTCGCGTTTGCGTTCGACCACCGACAGCGCGAGCGTGTTGATGATGCCGAGCACCGCGATCAGCAGTGCCAGCCCGAGCATCGCGTACAGCGTGCCGAGCATCTGATCGATCTGCGACGAGATCTGGCCCTTGAACTGATCCCGGTCCTGGATCTGCACCGTCAGGTAGTCCGACGTCGCATTCTCCAGATCGGTGCGCAGGGTCTCGAGGTCGGTGCCCGGCGCGGCGTTCACGAAGAGCGTGACATTGACCCGCGCGAAGGGCGGGACCAGTTTCTCGTAGACGTCCGGACCCACGACCCACGGTTGCAGCGCCTCGTTGTCCGCGTAGACGCCGGCGATCGGGACCTGGACCTGCTCGCCCGTTGCGGAGGTGAACGTGACCACGTCGCCACGCTGCCAGCCATTCGCCTTGCCGGTCCGTTCACTGATCAGCATCCCGTCGGCGGGCAGATCCGACGACGCGCCGTCCTGCATGTCCATCACGGTCACGCTGTTCAGCGGTCCGCCGAGCGCCGAGAACCCGGTCTCCGACTTGTCGTCGACCTTGGCCTGGACGATGCCGAACGACACCACCTCGGCGACGCCGGGCACACCGTCGATCGCCCCGGTCACCGCGGGCGGCAGCGGCGACTGGTTGGTGCCGGCCACGATGTAGTCGGCCGTGATGCCGGCGTCGACGGCGTCGTCGACCGTGCCCTTGAACGACTGTCCGAGGGTGCCGATGATCGCGACCAGCATCAGCCCGAGGGTGAGTGCGAACGCCGTCGCGGCCGAACGCCGCGGGTTGCGGACCGCGTTGGTCCGGGCAAGGCGCCCGATCATGCCGAAGGGCGCACCGATGACCCGGCCGAGCACGCTGACGAACGGGCGCGCGATCGCCGGGCCGATGAGGACGGCCGACAGGACCGCGCCCGCGGCGCCGGCGCCCACCGTCACCGCCGGGCCGGCACCTTCGCCCATCGCACCGACCACGATCGCGGCGATCGAGGCAACCCCGATGACCGCGCCGATGATCGTGCGGTTGCGCAACGAGGCCGACCCCTCGGCGGCCGATGCGCGCATGGCCTCCACGGGCGGCACCCGGGCAGCTCTCGCCGCCGGCACCCACGCACTGACCATCGTCACCACGACGCCGACCAGGATGCCGGCGAGGATGGCATCCGGACCGATCGCCAGCTCACCGTCCGGGAGGCCCGATGTCGCACTGGTGATGGCCTTCAGGGCGGCCGCCAGCCCGATGCCGATGGCGAGGCCGAGCGCACCACCGAGGACACCGACCACGAAGGCCTCGAACAGCACCGAGCGCGAGACCTGGCGCTGGCTCGCGCCGACCGCCCGGAGCAGCGCGAACTCCCGATTCCGCTGCGCGACGATCATCGAGAACGTGTTGTAGATGATGAACGTGCCGACGACCAGACCGATCGCGGCGAACGCCAGCAGGATGTACTGGAAGATCTGCAGGAACTCGTTGACCTGCGCCTTCTGGTCCTCGCGGACCTGGTCGCCGGTGCGGACGTCGTAGAGATCGGCGTCGGCGCCGAGTGCGGAGATGATCCGTTCCTGCAACTGTTCCGGGGTGACCCCGGCGACGGCCGACATGTCGACGACGCCGACGTGCTCACCGTCGGTGAACAGGCGGGCCGACGTCGCGGCGTCGAACTGGGCGTTCACATAACCGCCCGTCGAGCTGGGCGCGTCGACGAGACCCACGACGGTGACCTCGAGTGGCTCCGAGTTGCCCTGCCCGACGACGATCTTCGTCTTCGACCCGGCCTTCAGCCCCGCGGCCTCGGCCGCCGAGGTGTTCAAGACGATCTCGCCGGCGTTCTCGGGGCCGCGTCCACCCGGCAGGATCCGCGACTCGTCCGGGTCGAGCGCCTCCGCCTGCGGGATGTAGGTGCTGCCCACGCTCGGGGCGCCACCGGTCTGGATGGCCTTGCCGTCGGAGTCGGCGACCGTGACCAGGCCGTTGTTGTTGACGACGAGTTTGTCGATGCCGAACTGGGCGCGCTGGTCGCGGAGCTGGTCCACGATCGTGTTCGGCACACCCGGTGACTGCTGGTCGGCTGGGGTCACCTCGACCGCGACACCCTGCGCCGCACTGTCGAAGATGTCGTTGAAGGCCTTCGAGATGGACCCGGTGAACACGATCGACCCGGCCACGAACGAGGTCCCGAGGACGATCGAGAAGAGGGTGAGGAACAGCCGGAGCTTGTGTGCGCGCAGGTTCCGTAGCGAGACCCGGCGCATCACCGTGGAGGACGCCACGGCTCAGAGCGCTTCGGCGGTGTCGGGCGCAGGCACGTTGTCGAGGTTCTTCATGACCTCGAAGACGTCGTCGGCCGAGGGCCGGGAGAGCTCCTGCACGATCTGGCCGTCGGCCAGGAACACCACTCGATCGGCGTACGACGCCGCGCGCGGATCGTGGGTCACGATGACGACGGTCTGCTTGAACTCGTCGGTCGCCGCCCGCAGGATCGACAGCACCTCGCCCGAGGAGCGGGAGTCGAGGTTGCCCGTCGGCTCGTCGCCGAAGATGATCGACGGCTTCCCGATCAGCGCACGAGCACAGGCCACGCGCTGCTGCTGGCCGCCGGACAGTTCGCTCGGCAGGTGTCCGAGCCGGTCGGTGATCCCGAGTCGGGCCACCACGGCGTCGAACCACTCGGTGTCGACGGTGCGGCCGGCGATGTCGACCGGCAACGTGATGTTCTCCTTGGCCGTCAGCGTCGGCACGAGGTTGAACGCCTGGAACACGAAGCCGATGCGGTCGCGACGCAGCATCGTCATCGCCTTGTCCGACAACGCGGTGAGATCGGTGTCGCCGATGAACACCTTGCCGTCGCTCGCGACGTCGAGACCGGCGAGGCAGTGCATCAGGGTGGATTTGCCCGACCCCGACGGGCCCATGATGGCGGTGAACTCACCCTCCCGGAACGAGATGGAGACGCTCTTCAGTGCCTCGACGGCGGTGTCGCCGACGCCGTACCGCTTGGAAAGGTTGTCTGCCCCGGCAGCAACCGCGTGCTTCGGCGTCCCGGAATCATCGCCACCGTCGTCTCGAGCGGCCACATCAGTCGTCGTCATGCCCTCAACGGTGCCAAATCCTGCGCCGGTTGGCCATCAGGTAACACCCTGACCCCACCCTGACGGCAGTGACGTTGGGCACTGCCGACCCTTCGAAACGTGTCCTCCGCAAGCTCCGGACACTCCTCAGGGAGCGTCTCCACCTGCTCCCTGAGGAGCGAGCTTGCGAGCGTCACGAAGGGTCTTGGTGAGCCGGGTTGCGAAGACCCTTCGTGACGCGCCCTCCGCAAGCTTCGGACGCTCCTCAGGGAGCAGTGGGGTGGCGGCCTCCGCAAGCTCCGGGCGCTCCTCAGGGAGCAGTGGGGTGGGTCGTTCCTTCGATTCAGGGGCGGGTCACTTCGGGATCTGGACTTCGAACGAGTGGAGGCGGTTGGGCGATCCGACGTTGTCCGACACCACGAGAAGGGTGCGGGTGCGGGTCTTCGCGAACGGGTTGTCGGGGTGCCAGTTACCCCAGGCGAGTCCCGACATGTTGCCGGTGAGCAGGTGCGGCGTCGCGGTGGTCGAGAAGATCCGACGCTTGGTCATCGCCTTCTCCCGTCCGCTCAGCTTCTTCTTGTTCGTCACCGAGGTGGCGCCCCGGGTCGTCGTCCAGAAGATGTTCGACAGCTTGCCCGGGCCACGTTCGAGCACGAGGAAGTCCGTCGAGTTGATGGCCAGCACATCGGCGGCCACCTTGTTGGCGTCGGTGCGATAGACGAACTCGCGATTGGTCTTGCCGAAGGTCAGCAGACGGGCCGATCGTGCGGCGTCCTGCCGGAGTCCGCCGGCGGTCAGGACGCTGACCTGGCCCTGGGGTCCGACGGCCACGCCGGTGAGTCCGCGCTGGCCTGCCAGACCCGACTTCGACGACGGACGCCAGACCGAGGGGAGCGGAAGGTCGCGGAGGACCTGTCCGATCGGCCCGATCTGCCGGACGAACTGGTTGTTGCCGCCGCTGACGACCGTGTAACCGCCCGCGGACTGGCGGATGCCCTCGAACTGGGCCTGTCCGGGCAGCAACGGGAGGAACCACGGGCCGAGGACCGTGCCGCCGCCGTTGATCCGCGGCTGTCCGATGAAGGACGCGGTCACGGAGGTGTACCCGATCGACGCCGTGAAGAACCGGGCCGGAAGCACGTCCTCGGCGATCATCACGTAGTTGCCGTTACCGGTCCGATCGATGCCGGAGATCCGATTGACGGTGGGAAGCCCGTTCCCGATCGTCGTCGAATCCGTGAAGAACGCCGTGACCCCGGCCCCGGAAGACGGTGTCGCCGAAGCCGGTTGGACCGCGATCGACGACCCCAGTACCAGCACGCAGGCAGCGGCGACCGAGGCGCCCCACAGACGTAGTTTCATGAGGGGCACGATACCTCAACCGTCACTTCAGACCCATCCGTACGTTCAGCCCCGGAACCGCGCAGCAAGGCCGCGTCAGGCCAGGCGCTGCTTCAGACCGTCGAGCTCGTCGCGCAACGAGCTCGGCAGCTTCTCGCCGACGAAGTCGAACAGCTCCTCGATGGACGGGATCTCCTCGCGCCACTCGTCGGGCTTGAAGGCGAGCGCCTCCGCGACGTCCTCCGCAGGCACGTCCAGACCGCTGACGTCGATCGACTCCGGCTTCGCGACGATGCCGATGGGGGTCTCGACACCCTCGGCCTCACCCTCGATGCGCTCGATGATCCACTTCAGCACGCGGCTGTTCTCGCCGAATCCGGGCCACAGGAAGCGCTTGTCGTCGCCCCGACGGAACCAGTTGACGTAGAACACCTTCGGCAGCTTCGACTCGTCGGCATTCTTGCCGATGTTCACCCAGTGCTGCAGGTAGTCCCCGACGTGGTAGCCCATGAACGGCAGCATCGCCATCGGGTCGCGGCGCACGGTGCCGACCTTGCCCTCGGCAGCAGCGGTCTGCTCGGAGCCCACGGTGGCGCCCATGAAGACACCGGTCTGCCAGTCGCGGGCCTCCGTCACCAGCGGCACCGTGGTCTTGCGGCGGCCGCCGAACAGGATCGCCGAGATCGGCACGCCCTTCGGGTCATCCCACTCGTCGGCCAGCGACGGGCACTGCGAGATCGGGGTGCAGTAGCGCGAATTCGGGTGCGCGGCCTTGTGATCGGACTCCGGTGTCCAGTCGTTGCCGAGCCAGTCGGTGAGGTGCGCGGGCGCCGGGCCGTCGATGTCCTCCCACCAGATGTCGCCGTCGTCGGTGCGAGCGACGTTGGTGTAGAGGGTGTTTCCGGCCTCGATGGTCTTCATCGCGTTCGGGTTCGAGTCGTAGCTGGTGCCGGGAGCGACACCGAAGAAACCGAATTCGGGGTTGATCGCGTACAGCCGGCCGTCCTCGCCGAAGCGCATCCAGGCGATGTCGTCGCCCACGGTCTCGGCCTTCCAGCCGGGGATCGTCGGCTGGAGCATCGCGAGGTTGGTCTTGCCACAGGCACTCGGGAACGCGGCGGCGATGTAGTACACCTTGTTCGCCGGGCTGGTCAGCTTGAGGATCAGCATGTGCTCGGCCATCCACCCCTCGTCGCGGGCGATGACCGAGGCGATGCGCAGGGCGTAGCACTTCTTGCCGAGCAGCGCGTTGCCGCCGTAGCCCGATCCGAACGACCAGATCTCGCGGGTCTCGGGGAAGTGGGTGATGTACTTCTCGGTGTTGCAGGGCCACGGCACGTCGGCCTGGCCGTCCTCGAGGGGCGCACCGACGGAATGCAGGGCCTTCACGAAGAAGCCCTCCTCGCCCAGGATCTCCAGGACGCGGGGGCCGACGCGGGTCATGATCTTCATCGACAGCACGACGTACTCGGAGTCGGTGATCTCGACACCGAGCTTGGGATCGTCGGAGTCCAGCGGGCCCATGCAGAACGGGATGACGAACATCGTGCGGCCGCGCATGCTGCCGCGGTAGAGCTCGGTCATCGTCGAACGCATCTCGGCGGGATCGACCCAGTTGTTGGTCGGGCCGGCGTCCTCTTCCTTCTCCGAGCAGATGTAGGTCCGCGACTCCACAC
>NZ_JBHXVK010000002.1:565042-592758 GCF_042672305.1 Gordonia sp. NPDC127522 | reverse complement strand
GTCATCGTCGAACGCATCTCGGCGGGATCGACCCAGTTGTTGGTCGGGCCGGCGTCCTCTTCCTTCTCCGAGCAGATGTAGGTCCGCGACTCCACACGGGCCACGTCGGCGGGGTCGGAGTTGGCGAGGAAGGAGTTCGGCTTCTTCTCCTCGTTCAGCTTGACCAGGGTGCCGGCCTTCACCAGGTCGGCGGTCAGGCGCTCCCACTCCTCGTCGCTACCGTCGGACCACACCACCCGGTCGGGCTGGGTCAGCTCGGCGACCTCGGCCACCCAGGCCAGCAGTCCCGCGTGCTTCGTCGGAGCGCTACTCGGGTCCAGTCCGGGAATGGTGGCTGCGGTCATCGTTGGGGCCTCCTCCGAGGTGGTGGCCGGCTTGAATGGCCACCTGTCAGGTCGTCTCGCGGTCAAGGATACGTCCACCGAGCGGGCGCTAGGCCACGGGGTTCGCCAGGTGCGGTCTATCCCACACCCGACGGACAGGTGACGAAAGTCCCTGGTGATCGCGCGCGCTCGGTCTCGGCGCGGAGCGGGCCGGGTCGGGCGCCGGTCACGTGTCAGCCGATTCGTCCCGATCCGCCGGAGATCCACTTCCCGGTATCCGGGTCGAGGACCGCGGAACGGAACTCGCCGTCCGCACCGATCTCGGTGATCTTGTCGACCTGCCCGTCCCGATCGCTGTCCGTGTACACCGTAAACCCGTCGGGCCCGTTGCGGGTGAGCGAATCGTTGATGCCGTCGTTGTCGGTGTCCACCTCGGCGGGCCCGAGATCCCAGATCCGGCCGTCGTCGTGCATCCACAGGTGTTCGTCCAGATCGTCCGACGCCGATGTCTCGTGCAGGGCGGCCACCGAGTCGGCCGAGTGCGGGTCGGCGCCCTCGGCCGCGCCGAACAGCGAGGACTCGTCCGGGCGGGCCGGGTCCGGGAGGTCGTCGGGGAACATCGGGTCCATCGAGATCACTGCTTCCCGTCGTCGTGGCCGGCCCGGGCGACCCCGGCCGTTCCGTCGTCCTGCCCTCGGTCCTCTCGACGTCCCGCCGGATCGTCGGGTTCACCACCCGGGCCGTCCCCGCGGGAGGCGCCCGCCCAGAGCGATTCCGACCGCGCGACCAGCGCACGGCGGACCTCCGCCGCGCGCTCGCGACGGGTTCGTGCGTCGCGGACGCCGACCCCGCTGCGCAGTCGGCGGATCTCATCGTCGAGGCGCGCGACGTCGACCGCCACCTCTCGGTTCCGGCGTTCGTGCGCCCGGGCGATCTGGCCGGCGATCCGGGTCTCGGCCGCGGTGACGCGCAGGGCGAGCTGGTGATCGAGCGTCACCCGCGCCTCGGCGAGGAGCTCGGCGGTGCGTGCCTCGCGATCGGAACGCTCCGCAGCACTGCGCCGGACACGGATCACCCACGCCGCGACCGCGACTCCGAGGATGAGGGCGAGCGGCATGCTGACCCACTGCAACGTCTGGACCGACTCCATCGGTGCGACGACGAGGCGTCCCACACCGAGACCGGTCGAGGCCCCGAGGACGACCACCAACGCGTCTTCGGCGCCTGCGCGCCGAGCCCGGCCGCTCGGCCGCTCGGTGTGGAGGGGCGCCGCGGGCCAGTCCTCGTCCGCCGACGGCTCCGCGTCCAGGCCCACCAGTGCGGTCGACCGGACCGCGTCGACGCGCTCGTCGGCGCGACGACGGACGCCGTCGGCGAGGGCGGCCCAGCCGGTACGGACCCAGGCGCCGTACTCAGAATCCGCGGCGGGAGCGTGGCCGGCGGCGGACGCCGCCAGATCGCGCACCCCGGCGTGCAGTTCCGCCGAGGTCTGCGATCGGACGCGCGCGAGTCCGGCGCGTACCGCCGCCAACCGGTCCGGGCGTCCGCGGTCACGAGCGGCGACCAGTTCGCGACGCGTGGCGAGGAGATCGTCGACGGCAGACTGTGCGGACGCCGCCTCGTCGGCGTCGCTCGTCGGCGCGCCCAGCAGGTGCTCGACCGCCCCGAGTCCTGCCGCGAGGCGTGCCCGCTCGGCGCGGAGCACGCCCGGCGCGCGAGTCGTCTCACGCAACCACTCCACGAGGGCGTCGATCCCCGACTCGTCCACCGCACCCTCGAGGGCCGCGACCGACGACACCCCGAACAGCGGCAGCGTCGCGAACGGGTCGAGGACGGCCCGGTGGGCGCGCACGGTCCGCGGCCACTCCCAGAACGCGTCGATCTTCGTGCACACGATCGCCACGGTCCCGACCTGCGCGCGCATCTGTTCGACGAGGAGTCGTTCCTCCTCACCGACCGACGACGACGGGTCGACGACCACGATCGCCGCACCGGCCGGCGCATCCGAGCGCCCGCCGCGGGCGACGATGTCGAGGTCCGGGGCGAGCGCCCGGCAGGCCTCGACCAGCGTGCGGACGCCCACTCCGTCGGTCCCGACGACCAGCACGTCGGTGCCCGCGTCGACCCCGACGGCGTCGAAGCCGGTCAGCTCCCGCGCGGCGGCGAGTGCCGTGTCGGTCATGTGCCCGCTCCTGCCCCGGCCAGAAGTCGCTCGGCACCGGCGCGGTCGACCCCAGCCGCGGCCGCCTCCTCCAACCGGGCGCGCAACTCGACCTCACGCCAATGTCGAATCCGGTCGACCCGCTCCCCGATCGGTCCCGCGAGATCAGGAACGCCGCTGGCGTCGCGGAGCGCCCGGCTCAGGGCCTCGGCGTTCGCGGCCACGACGGAACGGGACTCGATGAGCGCGAGCGCGGTGTCGATGCCGAAGGCGTCGAGCCGGCGCAGCAACCCCTGCCGCATCAACCGTTCGTCGGAACCCGGACGTCCCACGAGGAACCGGCCGGCCATCGACGGCAGGCCGACGCCCGCGGCCGCCATCGTCGCCAGCGCGGCGAACTCGGCGTCGTCGAGGTCGGCGCAGGCCAGCAACTGCGAGACCGGGTACACCGGCGTGTCCAGACGCTCGGCACACGACGCCGCCACCGCGACCGCCGCATCCCAGTCGCCGTGCGTGTCGGCCTTCCCGAGCACCACGAGCAGACGGTCGGCCGGGAGGGACGCGAAGAGTTCGCGGTCGGCGCGCCGCGGCGGCCCGGCCAGGACCAGAATCCACAGATCGGTGTCGGCGACCCCCTGCTCGTCCTCACCCGGCCCGATCACGGTGAGCGACAGTCGTTCTCGCAGCGCACGGGCCATCGTGTCCCGACCGGTCCCGGGCCGGCCGACGACCTGGACGTGCAACGGACGGAGGAAACGCCGGCCCGCACCGGCCAGGACGGGCACGAGCGGCGACACCGGGTCGACGAGGTCGACGAGTCGTCCCTGCTCGGCGGCCGTCCACAACTCGCTCCCGGCGGGCACGCCACGCCGGCCACCGTTCACCGGTGCCCCCACCGCAGCCTCCTCGCCATCCGACCCTGCGCCTCCCACGACCCGCGTCCACCGCACCGCCACCCCGGGCATCGGCGCACGTGAACCGCGACAGGGCCGAGAATAATCGGGATCCGGGCGAACGGCGGAGACAGCTCCACATCCCCTCGCGGGGCCGAGCGGGTCCACGTCCGCACCGCTGCCGTCCGGGCCGCCGTTCCCCCGCGACTTCGCCGCGACGGCACGATGCGCAACGATGGACGCGTGAACAACAGCCCCGACAGGTCCCGGTTGTACCCCCGCGTGACGAGCTTCCGCTTCCGCCGCGGCACGCTGACGACCGGTCAGCAGCGCAACTGGGAGACACTGTGGCCGGTGCTGGGCCGCGACCTCGAGATCGGGCCGGAACGGGTCCCGGAGCCGCAACTCGACCTCACCGAACTGTTCGGGCGCGAGGCCCCGAAGGTCCTCGAGATCGGCAGCGGTACCGGCATCTCGACCGCCGCGATGGCCGAGGCCGAACCGGATGTCGACGTCGTGGCCGTCGAGGTCTACAAGCCGGGCCTGGCCCAGCTCCTCGGCCTCGTCGACCGCAACGGGCTGACCAATGTCCGCCTGATCCGCGGCGACGCCGCCATCGTCCTCACCGAGCTCATCCCGTCGTCGAGCCTCACCGGCGTGCGGCTGTTCTTCCCCGACCCGTGGCCCAAATCGCGTCACCACAAGCGACGCTTCGTCCAGACCGGCACACTGGAACTGATCGCGGACCGGCTCGTCCCGGGCGGGGTGCTGCACATCGCGACCGATCACGCCGGTTATGCGGAGTGGATCGCGGAGGCGCTCGCCACCCAGGACGCCGACCGCCCCCACGTCGTGCAATTGACGCGGGAGTCGCCGATCGCGCTGCAGCGGCCGACGACGAAGTTCGAGGGACGCGCGGAGCGCGAGGGCCGCTACGTCAGCGAGTTCGTCTACACGCGGCCCATCCCGCCGGCCACCACGACCGGCGACACCCCGACGGGAGCCCGCCATGAGTGACCACAGCCCGACCGGCTTCGCCGACACCATCTCCGGCCAGACGGGGACGCGCCGCATGCTGCTGGTGTGGGACGCGCCCAACATGGACATGGGCCTCGGTGCCCTGCTCGGCGGACGGCCCACCGCCGCGCACCGTCCCCGGTTCGACGCCCTGGGCCGGTGGTTGCTGCAGCGGACCGCGGATGTGTCCGCTCTCACCGACGGAGGCGGCGCGGTCGAGCCCGAGGCCACCGTGTTCACCAACATCGCCCCTGGTAGCGCCGACGTCGTCCGGCCGTGGGTGGACGCTCTCCGCAATGTCGGTTTCGCCGTGTTCGCCAAGCCGAAGCTGTCCGACGACAGCGACGTCGACTCCGACATGCTCGACCACATCGAACTTCGCAGGCACACTGTTGGACTAGCCGGCGTGATCGTGGCGTCCGCCGACGGCCAGGCATTCCGCGAACCGCTGCTCGAGGTGGTCGGCGACGGCGTGCCCGTCACCGTCATCGGGTTCCGCGAGCACGCCAGCTGGGCACTGAGCACCGAAGAACTGGAGTTCATCGATCTCGAGGACATCCCCGGCGTGTTCCGCGAGCCGCTGCCACGCATCGGCCTGGACTCCCTGCCCGACGAGGGCGCCTGGCTCACACCCTTCCGCCCGCTCAGCGCACTGTTGCGCTGACCTGCGGCGTCACGGTCCCGCCGGGGTCGTCGGACGGCGATCCGCGACCCGGCATCCGACGCCGACACGGGTGTGCCGCGCGTGACCCCGAGGCCCACGCCTCAGGGATCACTCAGGCAACACTGTCAGGATCTCTCGGGAAACTGACAGAATCGCCACCGGCGGCCCCGAGCCGACGGCGCCGAAGGCCCGACCAGTCGTACACGAAAGGACATCGCGTGTTCCGGTTCATCGGCACATTCGTCTACCGAATGCGCTTCCTCGTCATCGCGGTGCTCATCGCGATGATGGCCGGACTCGGGCTGTACGGTCTCGATCTCGGCAAGCACCTCAGTCAGAGCGGCTGGTTCGATCCGACGTCGGAGTCCGACACCGGTGCGCGCTACGCCGACCAGGCGCTGGGGCGCGACCACACGTCCGACATCATCCTGCTGGTCACCCCGCCGGAGGGCACCCGCGTCGACGACAAGGCGTTCGGCGCGAAGGTCGAGACGTTCGTCGAGGACCTCATCGCGACCCATCCCGACATCGTGGGGCGCGCCGATCCCGGTCTGTACGACCCGTTCCTCGTCCAGCCCGCGCAGAGCACGCTGCAGGACCGGCTGTTCACCGAGGACGGCAGACACGCCTTCATCAGCATCGGCGTCGCCGGGAACGACGACACGACGGTCCTCAACAACTACAAGACCATCGAACCGTTCTTCGAGGACATACCCGAACGCTTCGACCTGCCCGGTACGACCTTCGAGCTCGCCGGCCTGCAACCGGTCGCCGGGTCGATGGCCGAGGGCATGGACAAGGACATCCACCGCGCCGAGGTGCTCGCGCTGCCGCTGGTGGCGATCATGCTGTTCTTCGTGTTCGGCGGCGTCGTCGCCGCCTGCCTACCCGTCCTCATCGGCGGTCTGACCATCGCCGGGTCGCTGGGCATCATGAAGATCCTCGCGCTCACCACCGAGCTCAACATCTTCGCGCAGTCGGTGGTCACGCTGATCGGTCTCGGCATCGCAATCGACTACGGCCTGTTCATCGTGTCGCGTTTCCGCGAGGAACTCGGTGAGGGCTATTCGACGAAGGCCGCGGTCCGAAGAACGGTGATGACCGCGGGCCAGACGGTGGTCTTCTCCGCGACGATCATCGTCGCCGCCCTGGCGTGTCTGCTGATCATGCCGCAGGGCTTCCTCAAATCCGTCGCCTACGGTGCGATCGCATCGGTGTCGCTGGCCGCGATCCTCTCGATCACCGTCCTCCCGGCGATCCTGGGCATCCTCGGCCCCCGCGTGAACATGCTGTCGATCAGCACGGTCATGAAGTACACCGCCGTTCCGCTGGCCCGGCGGTTCTCCGGCGAGGAGCGCGCCGCGGCGATCCAGAACCGATTCAGCGGTCGCATGAAGACCAGCCAGGAAGTCGAGAACGGCTTCTGGGGCCGACTCGCGACGTGGGTGATGAAGCACCCGGTCAAGACCGCGGTTCCCACCGTGCTCCTGTTACTCGCGCTGATCATCCCGTTCGGCAGCATCCAGTTCGGCGGGATCAGCGAGAAGTTCCTGCCACCGGACAACCCCAACCGCGTCGCGCAGGAGAAGTTCGACGAATACTTCCCGAGCGAGCGGACCGAGGCCATCAAGCTCGTCATCATCTACGACGAGTCGAGCCAGGCCGACCAGAACAAGCTCGACGCGATCGCGCAGCGCGCCGACGCGGTCCCCGGCTTCACCAACAAGTTCAGCGACGCCGACAAGTCCGACTTCGGGTCGTTCGACGCCGAGCGGTACCCCAACGTGGGCGTCTACCAGGTGTCGGCGGGTCTGGTGGACCGGAACACCGCCGCCCAGGCGATCGAGCAGTTGCGCGCGATCGACACCGAGGGCCTCACGATGTACGTCTCGGGTACCCCGGCCCTGACCCAGGACTCGATCGACGCGCTGATGCAACGGCTCCCGCTGATGGCGGTCATGCTCGTCCTCATCACCGGCCTGCTGATGTTCCTGCAGTTCGGTTCGATCGTCCTGCCGATCAAGGCCGCGCTCATGACGGCTCTGGGTCTCGGTGCCACGCTCGGCATCCTGACGTGGATCTTCGTCGACGGTCACGGCGCCGAGCTGGCCAACTTCACCCCGGGCCCACTGTTCGCAGCGGTGCTCGTGCTGATCATCGCCATCGTGTTCGGCCTCTCGACCGACTACGAGGTGTTCCTGCTCTCCCGCATGGTCGAGGCCAGACAGAAGGGCGCGAGCACCACCGAGGCGATCCGCAGCGGCACCGCGCACACCGGCGGCATCATCACCGCGGCCGCCGCGATCCTGGTCGTGGTCACCGGCGCGTTCAGCCTGTCCGAGATCGTGATGATGAAGTACATCGCGTTCGGCATGATCGCCGCGCTGATCCTGGACGCCACAGTGATCCGCATGCTGCTCGTCCCGTCGGTGATGAAGCTGCTCGGGGACGACTGCTGGTGGGCACCGCGGTGGATGCGCGTGGTCCAGCGCAAGATCGGTCTCGGCGAGACCGTCCTCGACGACGAACCCGACGAGCAGCGCGACGCCGGAGCCGGCGCCCGTCCGATGAGTGCGGGCACCGTGGTGGCCGAGGCGCCGACCTCGGTGATGGCCGCGGCACGCAGGCAACCGGCCGCCGGCGCGGTTCCCGCCCGGGGTCGTGTGCCGGCCGCCGTCGGTCGCCCCGCCGCACCGGCGCGGCCCGCCCCGGACCGACCGCTCACCAACGGCCGCCCGGCGGGCCAGGCCCCCGACCAGCGCACCGGTTCCGGTCCCACCCCGACTCCGCCGTCCCCCTCGGGTCCGCCGCCGACCACCAGCGGCCGCCCGGGTACTGCGCCGACCCCGCCGCGTACGCCGCCGGCGCGCATCGGACCCACGCCCGTACCCGGTGCCCGGGCCCCCGAACCGGCCGGACGCCGTCCCGCGACGCCCTACCGCCGCTCTGCCGTGTCGAAGGGTGATCGCCCCGACACCGGCGGCTGGAGCCTCGGCGAGGGTGGCATCCGACTCGGCGACGCCACCCCTCGCTCGGGGAACGGGGACCGTCCGACGGTCACTCCCCCGTCCGCCCCGCCACGGGTGCCGGAGACCGGTGGGCGTCCGAATCCCGGAACCGCCCGGCCGACGCCGGAGCCGACCGGCCAGCGCTCACCGCTCGGGCGCCGGCCCGCCCTCGACGAGACCGGTCGTCGCCCCCTGGCCGCCTCGGTCAGCCCGGAGACCTCGACCCCGTCGTCTCGGAGTCGACGCAGCAACGGTCCGTCGCCGATGGAGCGCGGACTCAGCGCCGACGCGACCCCGGCCGCCGCGCGGCCCGACGCCGGTCCCGCCTCGGGTGAGCAGGATCGCCCGGCCGACGAGTCGAACCGTCGCCGGCGGCCGCGTACCGACCGGCACGCCCGGTCCGACGAGACCGGTGACGACGGCCAGATCAGCGTCCAGGAGCTGCTGAAGCGGAGCCGTTCACAGAAGTGACCGCTCGGCGGCTCACTCCTCCTCGAGCCCGTGTTCGAGAACGTAGCGGGTCAATTCCACGCGGTTGCCGAGCTGGAGTTTGCGGAGGGTGGCCTGGACATGGTTCTCGACGGTCCGGTGACTCAGGTCCAGGCGCCGCGCGATCTGCTTGGCGCTCAACCCCTTTGCCACCAGGCGCAGCACCTCGGTCTCACGCTCGGTGAGCACGGGCGCGGCGGGTGCGGAGTCGGGCTGCTGGGACATGCGCCGGTACTCGCCCAGCACCAGGCCCGCGAGCCCCGGGGTGAAGACCGCCTGGCCGTCGGCGGTCGCCCGGACGGCGTCCACCAGCTCCTCGCGTGACGACGACTTCACCAGATAGCCACTGGCCCCGGCCTTCACGGCCTCGAGGACGTCGTCGCGCTCACCCGACGCGGACAGCACGAGGATGCGGGTCTTCGGCGAGACCTCCAGGACCGCCGCCGTCGCCTCCGTACCGGTCCCGTCGGTCAGCTGCATGTCCATCAGGACCACGTCGGGGGTGACGGCGGCCGCGCGCCGACCGGCACTGCCCACGCCGTCCGCGGTGGCGACGACGTCGAATCCCTCGTCGGCGAGATCGCGGGCCACCGCCTCTCGCCAGATCGGGTGGTCGTCGACGACCATGATCCGCAGCGGCGTCCGCCCCTCGTCACTCCGGCCTGCACTCATACCCGATGCTTCCCTTCGCCGTTCAGCTCTCGTCCCGCGGGACGGTGAACTCCCATTCCGTACCCGCACCCGGTTCGGTGTCGAGGCGCGCGGTGCCGCCGAGGGACTCGATCCGTCCGACGATCGACTTCGACACCCCGACGCGGCCCTGCGCAACCGCCTCGGCGAGCCGACCGTCCGGGATGCCGATCCCGTCGTCCCGCACACTCACCACGACGTCCCGCCCCAGATCCTCCACCAGGATGTACGCGCGCGCACCGGGACCGGCATGGTTCACGACGTTGTCGAGCGCGTTGACCACCGCCGCGCGGATCTCCGCGCCCTTCTGCGCCGATACCGTCACCGGGTCCGCGGGAGCACTCACCGACACCCGCGCATCGGCGAAGACGCGCAGGGCGGCGGCGAGATCGACGTTGCATTGCGCTTCGGGTTCGGTCGCGACGGGTTCGTCCGTGTCGGAGATCAGCCGACGCAGCGTACGCTCCTGCTCCGCCGCGAGGGTGGCGAGTTCACCTGTCGGACCGCCGATCTCGCGTCCGCGGCGCGCGATCAGCGCGAGCACCTGGAGTACCCCGTCGTGCACCTCACGGGAGAGCCGTTCGCGTTCCTCGGCAGCCGCGGCGATCCGCGCCGCCCGGGACAGCTGGTCCTGGACCCGACGCGCGTTCGCAGCCGCGAGCCCGACCGCCATGCCGGTCGCCACGATGACGATGATCGTGGCATTCCGACCGAAGTCGAGGTTCAGTTCGCCTTTCACGAAGGTGCTGGTGCCGCCGATGATCAGCCCCGACACGATCCCCCCGACCGGGCCGGTGAGGATCGCGACCGAGATGACCGCGTTGGTGGCCCACAGCGTCGTCGGCCAGGTCTGGTTGTTCCACGCCCACTCCGCGCCGGCGACATACGACGTCGACAACATCAGCGCGCAGACGACGAGCACCTCGGCACCGACCCACACCCGGTTGCGCGCGAATCCGACGAAGTAGCCGATCCCGCTGACCAGCGTCCACGCGGAGAGCAGGCCGAAGAGCGCCCAGGCGACGCCGCCGCGGTCGAGGTCGGGGTTGACGGCGATGTGGAAGCCGAGTGCGTACAGATAGGACAGCAGCCGGAAGATCTGGGCGCCCCGCCACAGCGGACCGACCGGGTCGTCGTCGACGACACGTGCCAGACGATCCGGATCGGTGTCCCGGTCCGGCGGGCCGACCTCGAGCCCCGGCCACCGGCGCGTCACGTTCCCCCGCCCCGGCCGTCCCCGTCCCGGTCACTGCCACCGCGGTCGGTCTCGACCTCGCCCCGGCGAACATCCGTCGGGCGTTCCGGTCCGGGGCCCCCGGCCTTCGAGGGGGTTCCAGGGGCCTCGTGTGCGAGCGTCTCGGCCGCGGCGTCGGGGTCGTCGGTGTCCCACGCCGGTGAATCGGGCTCGGCGACGACCCCCGGGCGCCCGTCCACGGGCTCGGTCGGGTCCCCCTTCAGGCGTCGGATCGCGGTGTTGAAGAACGCGATCAGGGGCACCGCGAGCAGACCACCGATGATGCCGGCCGACACCAGGCCGGCCGCGATCCCGAGCACCACCGCAACCGGATGCAGGCGCACCGACCGCCCGAGCAGGAACGGCTGCAGCACATGGCTTTCGAGCTGCATGACACCGACGACGATGGCGAGGGCGACGACCGCGGCGATCCAGCCCTGGGTCACGAGGGCGACGAGCACCGCCAGCGTGCCGGTGACCAGGGCACCGACGATCGGGATGAAGGCGCCCAGGAAGACCAGCGAGGCCAGCGGAAGCGCCAGGGGCACTTGCAGGATGGCGAGTCCGATCCCGATGCCGCAGGCGTCGACGAAGGCCACCGCGACGGTCGCCCGGACGTACCCGACGAGCGTGCCGAAACCGGCGATACCCGCCTCCCACACCCGATTCCGATTGGTCTGTGGGATGAGCTTGACCGAGAACTGCCAGATCTGACCACCGCCGTAGAGGAAGAAGATCAGCAGGAACAGCGTCAGCAGGGCGCCGGTGATGATCTCGCTGGCCGTGGTGGCGGTGGCCAGCGCACCGCTGGTGACACGGTCCTGGTTGTGCTGGATGAAGTCGAGCGTGTCGGTGCCGAAGTTGCGCACCTGGTCGCGATCGAGCCCGAGCGGCCCGTTGATGAGCCATTCCCTGGTCTTCTCGACGGTCACGGTGACCTGCTCGGCGAGTTCGGGAACACCGTCGATGAACTCGCGGACCACGAAGGTCATGACGGCGGCGAGCAACCCGATCGCGACGACGAGGTTGACGATCACCGCCAGCGAACGCGGCAGACCGCGCCGGTCGAGTGCGTCGACCCCGGGAACCAGCATCGCCGAGATCAGGATGGCGAGGGCGACCGGCACGAGGACTTCCTCGAACTCCCGGAACAGCCTGGTCGCGACGTAAGCGGCCGCGACCAGGAGCAGTAGCCGCCACGCCCACTCCGCCGCCGCGCGTACCTGCGGATGAACCTTCGCCCGGTCGATGGACGCGAGGTCCCGGACGTCGCGCGGACGGTCGGCTCGTTCGGCTTCGGTCACGAGAGTCACACTAGTGCTGTGCCTCGGGGACCGGACGCCGTACACACCCCCGATTGCGCAGGTCGCCGACGGGGGTCGTCACCGACACAGGCCCCCCTACCCTAGGGTGGCACGTATGTCGTCGGAGGATGTTGGCTCGCCGGGGGGCGCGGCAGCCCCGGTGACCCGTCCTCGGTTCTGGTGGGTCCGGTGGGTCCTGCTCACCGTCGTCCTGGTCATTCTCGCGGTCGAAGTCGTTCTCATCTGGCCCGAACTGCGGGGCGCCTGGCTGCGCATCGGTGAGATCGAGTGGCACTGGGTCGCGGCGTGTCTCGTCGCCGCGATGCTGTCGATGGACAGTTTCGCCCAGGTCCAGCGCGCACTGTTGCGCTCGGCGGGCCTGCGGGTCACGCAGTGGAAGTCCCTGTCGGTCATCCTCGCGGCCAACTCGCTGAGCCAGACGATGCCGGGCGGCCAGGTCCTCGCCCCCGCGTTCACCTATCGGGAAACCCGCAAGTGGGGTGCGACACCGGTCATCGCGTCGTGGCAGGTCGTCATGTCGGGCCTGCTCGCCGGCATCGGTCTCGCGGTGCTCGGGTTCGGCGGCGCCCTCCTGGCCGGCGCGAAGACCAGCCCGTTCTCGGTCGTCTTCTCCGTCGCCGGGTTCCTTGCGGTCGCGGTGGTCCTGCAGTACCTGGCCAGTCATCCGGAATCGTTGAAGAGCACCGGGATTCGAGTCCTGGGTTGGGTGAACCAACTCCGGAACAAGCCGGAGGACCACGGCACCGAGAAGTTGTTCGAGACCCTCGAACAACTCCGGGCGGTGCAACTCACCAAGCGCGACACCTCGGTCGCATTCGGCTGGAGCCTGTTCAACTGGGTCGCCGACGTCGGGTGTCTGATGTTCGCCTGCTGGGCGGTCGACGCCCACCCGAGCATCTCCGGACTGATGGTCGCCTATGCGGCGGGCAAGGCCGTCGGCTCGGCGATCCCCCTGCTGCCGGGCGGCATCGGCGTCGTCGACGCGGTGCTCGTCCCCGCACTGACCAGCGCCGGGATGCCCGCCGCCGACGCCATCACGGCGGTCCTCATCTACCGGCTGATCAGCTATGTGATCGTGTCGGCCATCGGCTGGGTGGTCATCGGTCTCATGTTCCGTAACCGCATCAAGCGCGACGACACGTTCATCGACGAGGTCGAGCGGGACGCCGACGCCCTCGAACGCTCGGCCGACGACCCGTCGCCCCTGACGCCCGACGGTCCGGCGCTCCCCATCCCGCCGCCAGATGATGTCGAACCGCCGCGCCCGGGGGCCCCGCCCGCGGACGGACCCGACAACCCGCATCGAGGGGACTCCGCACGAACGTCCGACACCGATCCGCCGTCGGACCCGGTACGGTAATCCACCATGCTGAGCTCGAAGACGGACCGGGGCTCCGACGCGACGGCGGAGACGGGGTCCTCGCCGGCGCGCGGAACGGCGACGGGTCCCGTCGCCGCCCTGTTCGACGCGGTGGCGATCACGGTCTTCGTCCTCATCGGCCGGGCCAGTCACGAAGAGGGCTATGCGCTGACCTCGGTGCTGCACACACTGTGGCCGTTCCTCGCCGGCTGTGCGGCCGGCTGGTCGATCACCTACGTCTACGCGCACGTGCGGTCGAGCGACTTCTTCGGTCACGACTTCCGGCCGGACCGGGTCGTCCCGGTCGGTCTCGTCATCTGGTTCTGCACGGTGACCGTCGCGATGATCCTGCGCTTCATCCTCAGCCAGGGCGTGGCGGTGAGCTTCGTGATCGTCGCGGCCGTGGTGCTCGCGCTCTTCCTGCTCGGCTGGCGAGCCGTCTTCGCCTACCTCGGTCGTCGCGCCGCCGCCTGACGACGCGAGTCGCGAGCGTTGGCGGACCTACTTGATCGTGAAGTACTTCTGCGCGACCTGGAGTGCGGCGGTCCCCGACTTGGGTCCCTCGGTGTAGATGACGACGACCTGACCGCCCTGGAGACCCACGAACCATCCGGGCCCCTCGGGACCGTTGGTGCCGACGAGGGCCCGCAGTCCCGGTGCGCGGGTGAGGTCACTGGCGTCGCCGGTCGCGGCGGTGCTGGTCATCGCCTGCAGCACCGGCCGGACGACCGCCGGATCGAGCCCGCCGAGCTCGCCGCCGGCGATCTTCGTCGGCACGTTCTTCAGCACGAACGGCGGCACCGACGAGGCCTGCCCGGAGGCGCTGCGCGCCATGGCGACACCGAAGGCGGCCATGTTGGTCATCGACATCATGCTCGAGCCGGGACGGTAGTCGATGGTTGCGATCCCGGGACGATCAGGGGTGGGCACGCTGGCACCGGGCACGGTGAACTGGACGCCGAGTCCGAGCCGGTCGAGCAGTTCGTCGCCACGCTGCTGCTCCGACCCGACAGCTCGCCCGATCGCGTCGAAGACGGGATCGAGGGTGGTGCCGACCGGATAGGGCTGGTCGAGGTCGACGCCGCTCTCGATCGCGTACGAGTTCTGCGCCATCCCGGTGATCGCACCGGTCTGCGCGTCGAGGGTCATGATCGTCGCGGGTTGACCGACCTCGACGGCCGCGTCGCCCAGGGACAGCTGGACGCCCTGGTCCATCGTGGTCGGGACGTCGGGTCCGGGAGGACCCTGCTCGCCGGCCAGCTTGCGGGGCGCG
Organism: Gordonia sp. NPDC127522; assembly: GCF_042672305.1. NCBI lineage: Bacteria > Bacillati > Actinomycetota > Actinomycetes > Mycobacteriales > Gordoniaceae > Gordonia > Gordonia sp. NPDC127522. Next base: position 578,321 of record NZ_JBHXVK010000002.1, on the reverse strand, counting down.
GCACCCGGGCCGAGCATCTCGACCTGCCACCCGGCGGTGGCGTCTCGGATGGCCTGCCAGTAGTTGGTCAGCCCGTCCTCGAGGGGTGAGGACAGGCGCCGGTCGGCCATCACCAATTGGTCGGACCGGTTGACCACGACACCGGGGACCCGACGCGGGTCGCCGGCCAGGACCTCCATGTCGGAGTCCCGCAGACCGACCGCGGTGACGGCCCGGCCCGGCGTGGCGTCGAGCTTCTCGCGGATGACCTGCCCGGTGATCAGCGGCGCGATGGGCGCGATCACCCCGGCCAGCGCCCGCACCGAGGCGTTGAGGTCCGGGGTTCGGGTGGGATCGAGCACGATCTCGTTGACCGGCTGGGCGTACATGAAGACCCGGCCGGTTCGGCTGCGGACGGTCGGGGCCGGCTTCGCGTCGGTGCGGATCTCGCGCAGGGTGCCGCCGGCGGCGAGGCCGGCGTGCAGGATCGCGGGGTCCCAGGTCACCTTCCAGCCCGACGACAGCTTGCGTGCGGTACCGCCGCTGGTCGACTCGTACGTGCGGCCCTTGTCCCAGTTCCAGGTGGTGGTGACCGAGAACGTCGCCGTCCCGTCGCTGTACTCGACGGGGTTGTCGACGTCGACGTCGACGCGTTGGGCACCCATTTGTCTCAGAGTGGTGGTGAGACTGTCACCGGCCTGGCCCGGCGCGGTGGTGAACGTGGCGGCCCCGCCGGCGTCCTGGCGGCTCAGCGCGCCGGCGAATGCGTCGATGGCGGCAGCGGCACCCGTGTCGGTCGAACCGGCGAACCCGCAGGAACTCACCATGACCGCGCACGTGACCGCGGCACAAGCGGCTGTCGTCGCGCGCTTGACCCAGATCTTCATGACGACAATTTTCACTCGTGTAACACTCGAAATCGACGCCGCCAGCTTCCATTCGGGGATCAAGCCGGTCACGAACTCATCTCGCCCACGGGACTTTTGACACTCCGCGGCGTGCGCGATCGCCGTCCGGGGACCGACGTCGACAGATCCCGGACCCGGCCGTCCCCGACCGCCCTCACCTTGCCGCACTGCGACAATGGGCGCATGGTTTTCACCGTCTTCCGTGGCGATGATCGTCCGGTCACCGCCACCGACTGGCTGACCTCACGGCACTGCTTCTCCTTCGGCGACCACTACGACCCGTCGAACACGCACTTCGGCGCGCTGCTCGCCGTCAACGACGAGGTCGTCGCACCCGGCGCGGGCTTCGAGCTCCACACCCATCAGGAGAGCGAGATCGTGACATGGGTGGTCGCGGGGACGCTGGTCCACCGTGACTCGGCCGGACATTCCGGGGTGCTCTACCCAGGGCTGGTGCAGCGGATGAGCGCGGGCACCGGCGTCGAACACTCCGAGCGCAACGACACGTGGCCCGACCTTCCCGACGCCGGCACCGAGCCCGTCCGCTACGTCCAGATGTGGCTCATGCCCGACCGCCACGGCCTCGCGCCGTCGTATGCACAGGCCGATGTCCGCGACCGCCTCGCCGCGGGCGGCCTCGTACCGATCGCGTCGGGCGTCGCCGATGTCGACGCCGCGGTCTCCGTCGCCAACTCGGGCGCCACCCTGTTCGCGGCGCGACTCCGGCCCGGCGAGACCGTCGAGGTGCCCGCTTCCCGGTTCACCCACCTGTTCGTCGTGGACGGACAGGTCGAGGTCGACGGGGTCGGCGTCGGGGAGATCGGCATTCTGGGCCCGGGTGACACCCTCCGAGGCGTCGACCCCGCGTCGTTCCCGATCCGCTCCGGCGACGACTCCGACGCCGAGGTGCTGGTGTGGTCGATGGCCGCCGGGCTGGGTGGGGCGTGAACCGAGGGAACCAACGGATCAACGCGTGCAGGTCACAACCGCGTCGGGCCCGGCCCCGCCGCGCTGCGCCGGCGGGTGGACTCCGCGCTCCCGGCCTATTCTGAGTCGCGTGACGCCGGAAGCAGACACGACCGACCCGACCCCGGTCCTGACGATCGACCAGGCCACACCGCTCGACGGTGCGACGGTGCGACCGGCGACGAGGGACGCGATCGCCACGGCCATCCGCGACGACGTGCTCGACGGCAGGCTCGCGCCGGGCGATCGGCTCCCCGAACCGATGCTCGCCGAACGGTTCGGGGTGTCCCGCGTGCCCGTCCGCGAGGCGCTGTCGCAGTTGCAGAGCGAAGGGTTCGTCAACCTGGAGCGTTACAAAGGGGCGACGGTCTCGGGCGCCTCGCGAACCGACGCACTGGAGGTCATGCAGGTCCGTCGCGGTCTCGAGGTGTTCGGTGCCCGACTCGCCGCCGAGCGTCGCGGCGGGGACTTCGCCGAGCAGCTACGGATGGTCACCGAGTCGGGGACCGCCGCGGAGCAGTTGCAGCAGCACGACGCCGTACCCCCGCTGGTGATGCAGTTCCACGCGCTCGTCGCCGAGGCGTCGGGCAATCGGGAGCTCGCCCGGACGCTCGACCGGACGTTGCGGCGCATCGCCTGGGTCTTCGATCGGGAGGTCGCCACCCGGGCCGACGGCTGCTGGCGCGATCACACCGCGATCGCAGGGGCCATCCTCGACGGCTCGTCGGTCCAGGCCGGGTATCTGATGGACGAACACGTGCGCAAAGACGAGGATCTGGTCCGCACCTTGCTCCACTGAGCTCACTTCGTATACGACTTCGGCGCGTTTTACCGGTTGGTAACGCGAGCTAACGTCCAAGACATGAAGAACGTATACGAATTTCGTATGCACACACTTCTGAAATCCCCGGCCGGGTCATCCGGGCTCACGGGCTGGTGGCGTACGGGCGTGTTCGGCGCCCAGCACGTCATCGTCATGTACACCGGCTGCGTCACCGTCCCGCTGGTCTTCGGCGCCGCTCTCGGCCTCGACAAGCAGACCATCGGACTGCTCGTCAACGCCGACCTGCTGATCGCCGGGATCGTGACGATCATCCAGGCCGCCGGCGTCGGGAAATTCCTCGGCGCGCGCATGCCGGTGGTGGCCGGCGCGTCGTTCACCGCGGTCACACCGATGATCCTCATCGGGCAGGAGTACGGGCTCAACGCCGTCTACGGTTCGATGATCGGCGCGGGAATCTTCGCCATCCTGATGGCGGTGCCGTTCTCGAAGCTGTTGCGGTTCTTCCCACCGGCGGTGCGCGGCGCCGCCGTCACCATGATCGGCCTCTCGCTCATCGGCAAGGCCGTGTCCATGATCTTCGACGACGAGCCCGCCGACGGCGCCCGTCTGTCCCTCGCCCTCGGCATCGTCGTCGTGGTGGTGGCCCTGATGCGATACGGCACCGGCTTCCTGCGTCAGGCAGCCGTTCTCATCGCGCTGATCCTGGGCACCGTCGCGGCCGCGCTGATGTCGCTGACCGACTTCGCCGGAGTCGGGGACGCCGCCTGGTTCGGTATCCCCGAGCCGTTCTTCTTCGGCGCGCCCACGTTCCCCATCGCCGGCATCATCTCGATGAGCATCGTGATGATCGTGATCTTCATCGAGTCGACCGCGTACATGATGGCGATCTCGGAGACCACCGGCATCGACGCCGACCCGCCGCGCATCGCCCGCGGTCTCGCCGCCGACGGTGTCTCGTCCGTCCTGGCCGGTGTGTGGACGTCGTTCCCGGACACCATCTTCGCGCAGAACGTGAGCCTCGTCCGGATCACCCGGGTGACCAGCCGGACGGTGGTCGTGGTCGCCGGCGCCATCCTCATCGTGCTTGCTGTGATCCCGAAGCTCGGCGAGACCATCGCGAGTCTTCCGGGCGCGGTGATCGGTTCGGTCAGCCTGGTGATGTTCGCGACCGTGGCCGGCACCGGCATCAGCACGCTGTCCAAGGTCGACTACCGCGACAACGACAACCTGCTGATCGTGTCCCTGGCGCTGGGCGCGGGCATGATCCCGATCGTGTCGAAGGACATCTACAGCAACTTCCCCGCGGAGGTCCAGATCATCTTCGGCAACGCGATCAGCAGCGCCGTGATCACCGCATTCGTCCTGAACCTCTTCTTCCACCACCTCCCCCGCCGCGGACGGACGACCCCGCCCTCCGCGGACCCCATCGCAGACAAGGAGACCGTGGCGTGACCGGCGTCCGACTACTGACCGTACCGACCACCGGACCGGATGACACCGATGCACTGAAGGTGTTGTCCGAGAACGGATCGTCGTCCGGCGACATCCTGGCCGTCATCGGCAAGACCGAGGGCAACGGGTGCGTCAACGACTTCAGCCGCACCCTCGCCGCCGCGTCGTGGGAGCCACGTCTCGACGCCGAGGCGATCACCGTCTTCTCCGGTGGCACCGAAGGTGTCCTCGCACCGCATGTCAACCTCCTGGTGGCCGACGACTCGCACGACGAGGGCCACGACCGCGGGCTCGTGGCGGCCGTCGGCACGACACCGGTGATCCCGCCGGAGGACCTGGGCCGCGGCGGCCAGCTGGAGGCCGTCCGAGACACCGTCGCGAAGTTGCTCGTCGACCTCGACGTCGCACTGGAGGACGTGCACCTGGTGCTGGTGAAATGCCCACTGCTCACCTCCGCCGACATCGCCGAGATGCGCAGTCGCGGTGCCGAACCCGTCACCGAAGACACCTACGAGTCGATGGCGCGTTCACGGGCGGCCAGTTCCCTGGGCATCGCATCGGCACTGGGCGAGATCGACGACGAGACGGCGAGGGCCGCACTCGCCGGGCGTCGGGACGCGTGGTCGAACCGGGCGTCCGCGAGCTCGGGCGCCGAGCTCGACAGCTGCCACATACTGGTACTCGCGGAGAGCTCAGGTGCGTCGAACCCGTTGCGGGCGTTGCACACCGAGATGGCCGACGCCTACGACCTCGCTGCCCTGCAGGATGCCGCCACGGCGATCGCCGCGCGCGGTGGACGTATTCGACAACTGTTCCTCAAGGCCGAATCGGATCCTTCCGGGACCATCCGGGGCCTGCGGCACACGATGCTGACCGACTCCGACATCAACGCCACCCGCCACGCGCGCGCCGCTGTCGGGGCACTCGCCGCCGCCGTGAAGGGAGACGGGGCCGTGTACGTGTCCGGCGGCGCGGAACACCAGGGCCGCCCCGGTGGCGGCAGTGTCACCATCGTCTACGAGGTCGATCCTCGACATCTCGCCACCTCGACCGGAGGCACAGCGCTGTGACGTCCATTCCCGACGCCCACCCGTATCCGTGGCCCTACGACGGCGCTCTCGATGTCACGCGGACCGCACTGCTGCTCATCGACTGGCAAGTGGACTTCTGCGGGCCTGGCGGCTACGTCGACTCGATGGGTTACGACCTCTCGCTCACCCGCGCCGGACTCGAACCGACCGCCGCGGTCCTCGAATCCTGCCGTGCAGCCGGGATGCTCGTCGTCCACACCCGCGAGGGACACCGCCCCGACCTCAGCGATCTGCCCGCGAACAAGCGGTGGCGGTCGGCCCGCGCCGGCGCCGAGATCGGTTCGACGGGCCCCTGCGGTCGTATCCTCGTCCGCGGTGAGCCCGGGTGGGAGATCGTGCCGGAGGTGGCACCGGTTCCCGGCGAACCGATCATCGACAAACCGGGCAAGGGCGCGTTCTACGCCACCGATCTCGACCTCGTCCTCCGGTCCGCGGGGATCACGCACCTGATCCTCACCGGGATCACCACCGACGTCTGTGTGCACACCACGATGCGCGAGGCCAACGACCGCGGGTACGAATGTCTGGTGCTGTCGGACTGCACCGGCGCGACCGACCACCGCCACCACCTGGCCGCGTTGAGCATGATCGCCATGCAGGGCGGCGTCTTCGGCGCGACGGCGACATCGGAGCAACTACTCGCGACACTGGGATCGGTCACCGCGGCCGCCCGGTCGTGACGCCGCCGCGCCGCGCGGTCCTCGTGTGTGGGGTCGCCACCGACCCGGAGGTGTGGGCGCCGACCGCCGCCGCCCTCGCCGCCGTCGGATACGACGTCGACGTTCCGGTCCGTCCCCAATCCGGTTGCCTTGACACCGAAATCGAGTTCCTCGCACCGCGGTGCCCAGGAGCCGTGGTCTTCGGGGTGAGCGGGGGCGCCACTCTCGGCGTCGAACTGGCCACTCGCGGCGTCGACATCGCGGCCGGGTTCTTCCACGAGCCGGCAGCCGGATCGCTCGCCCCGGGGCTGCTGGATCACGTCGTCGACGCGTTCCGCCGCGACGGTGTGCCGGGCTTCGGCCGGGCGCTGTACGGACCGGGCTGGTCGATCGGCATGACGTCGGCCGACGAAGCCGTCGTCGCACGCGAACTGGCGATGTTCCGCGCGTTCGAACCGCGGGAGCCGATGGTCGAGGCGCCGCCGGTGACTCTCACGGTCGGACAACGGTCACCCGCCGCCCGGTACGCGTCGGTGGACGCCGTCGCGGAACGGTGCGGTTTCGGCCGGGGTGTGCTCCCGGGCACCTCCCACGCGGCGCATCTCGACCACGCCTTCGCCCCGGTCATCGCCGGTCTCTCATCGGACTTCCCAGCACACCGCTTCCACAGACAGGGTCAACGACAATGACTTCTCGGGTCACCGCATTCTTCGACGCGTTGGACGAGCTCCGCCGTCCCGAGGTGTGGATCGACATCTACGACCGGGCGAGGGTGGCCCGCGAGGCGTCCGCCGCCTCGGGTCCGCTGGCGGGACTCCTGCTGGCGGTGAAGAACAACGTCGACGTCGCCGGCCTGCCCACCACCGCAGGCTGTCCGGGCTTCGCCGACGGCCCCGCCCTCGCCGATGCCGAGGCGGTCGCCCGTCTGCGTACCGCCGGGGCCACGGTCGTCGGATCGACCAACCTGGACCAGTTCGCGACCGGCCTTGTCGGACAACGCAGTCCGTACGGTGGTGTCCGCGACTCTCGACGGCCGGATCATGTCTCGGGCGGATCGAGTTCCGGGTCCGCGGTCGCGGTGGCTCTGGGTCTCGCGGACATCGCGGTGGGCACCGACACCGCCGGGTCCGGTCGAGTCCCCGCGGCGCTGCAGGGGATCGTCGGGATCAAGCCCACCCTCGGGGTGGTGTCGACGCAGGGGCTCGTGCCTGCCTGTCGTTCGTGGGACGCCATCACGATCATGGCCCGCGACCTCGAAACCGCGAACGCCGCGATGGCCCACATGGCCGGTGGGCCGAATGCCCGGCCGATCCCGCACGACGCCCCGCTCGCCGCACCACCGGGCGCGCGGGTCGCGATACCGGCCGAGTTACCCGGGATGTCACCGGGGTGGGCCGCAGCGTTCGACGCCACCACGGGTCGACTCCGCGCCGAGGGTGTGGTCGTGGAACCCATCCCGTTCGACACATTCCTCGAGGCAGCGAGGCTGCTGTACGACGGCGGGCTGGTGGCCGAACGGCACGCCGCTGTGGGCGAATTCGTCGACGGCCACCGCGATGACCCCGCGGCCGGCGTCGATCCGACCGTCGGCGCCATCATCGGCGCGGCGGGTCTCGTGCCCGCCTCCCGCTTCGTGCGTGATCTCGGTCGGCTCGACGTACTGCGCTCACGCAGCATGGCCTTGCTCGACGGATTCGACGCCCTGGTGGTGCCGACGGTGCCCGGACATCCCACCATCACCGAGGTCCGAGACGATCCGATCGGCGTGAACTCATGGCTCGGGACGTACACGAACTTCACCAACCTCTTCGACATGTGCGGGGTGGCCGCGCCCGCCGGCACGGTCGGCGATGCCCAGTTCGGAGTCACCGTGCTGTGTCGCGCATTCGGCGATGCGGTGGCCCTCGATCTGGCGCGGCGGATCCTCGTCGAACCCGAATCCGTTGCCGCACCGGGCGCCGCAAGTCCACTCGCCCCGGGGGGACCGTGGATCGAGGCCGCCGGCGCGCCGAGCGTCGACCTCTTCGTCGTCGGGGCGCATCTCCCCGGTCAGCCACTCGAAGCCGAACTCACCGGGCGCGGGGCCCGCTACCTGGGCGGGGCCTCCACGTCGCCGTCGTACCGGTTGTACGCCCTGGACACCGTTCCGCCCAAACCCGGTCTCGTGCACACGCACACCGGTGGCGGCGAGATCGCCGGCGGGGTCTGGCGGGTGCCGGCCGCCGGACTCGCATCGTTCGTCCGGGCACTCCCGTCGCCGATGACGTTGGGGCAGGTCGAGTTGTCCGACGGTGAGATCGTGACCGGTTTCGGTTGCGCCGCCTCGGCTCTCGACTCCGCGGTCGACATCACGGAGTACGGGGGCTGGTTGCGTTACCTCGGGCGGGAGGTGTCACCGGGCACGAGTTCCGTCGAGCCGGGCAGGCTCGCCGTCGAGATCACCGGTTGATCACCCCCGACCCGGTGTCCAGGTCCCGCGCCATCTGCGCGTACCCCTCCCACACCGAGGCGTACCGCGGTCGCCAACCGGCCGCCGACCGAAACCGTCTGTTGGACACCCGAAGCGAACGTGTCAGCGACGTGGTGCGTTCACCGAGCAGGAGGCCGGCCCGACCGGGCCCGGTCACGTACGGGTGCTTGCCGACGGCACCCGCCAGGGCGGCCGTGTGGTGCTTCTTGGTGACCGGTAGGTCATCGACGATGTTGTAGGTGCCGGAGCCGATGTCGAGTGCGGACACCACGGCATCGGCGGCATCGGCGAGGTGGATCGAGGAGACGTAGGCACCGGGTCGGCCGGCCCGGAAACCGATCCGGCGTCGGGCGAGCGCCATGAGCTGCTCGCTGTGGGCGGCGCCGACGCCGTAGAACAACCCGAACCGGAGCACGACGCCGACCCCAGCCGAATCGGTGAACCGGCGGGCCGAGGCCTCGGCGGCGTGGTTGCCCACCGCGATCGGATAGTGATCGACCGGCGACTCCTCGTCGATCCATCGGTCACCAGCGTCGGAATACACCATGGCGACCGATTCCTGCACCACCCGCGGCACGCCGGCCGTGATGGCGGCGTCGACCACCGCGGCCGAGCCCTCCCGCCGGATGCGATGACAGTCCGCCCAGGCCGACTTCCGGACGAATGATGCGGTCCCCGGAAGGGCGGACGCGAGGTTGACGACCGCGCCGCAGCCGTCGAAGTGCTCGGCGAGTCCGTGTCGATCGAACAGTGACACCCGAATCGGGGCGGCGCCGTGGGCACGCAGCGCGGAAGCGGCGGCATCCGAGCGCGCCAGCGCGCGCACGTCGTGTCCCGCGTCGACCAATGCGGGCACCGCGTATCCCCCGATGGCCCCCGTACCGCCGGTGACGAATACCCGCATGCGGGCGAGTATCCCGGATCACGGTGCGGTGTGTCCCGGTTACCGGGACACACCGCACCGACATGTGCTTCGCCGGTCAGTCCCCCGTCTGCGACAGAGCGTGCAGATCCTTTGCGGTGGGCGACTTCTCGACCGTGTCGGGATCGGGATAGGTGTGCAGCAACCGGTCCGCGGTGCCCGCGGTGGTGACCGCGAACCAGTAGTGCTCGTTGCGGTAGTGGTGGAATCGATGGTTGCGCCACAGCCTGCGATAGTAGGCGTGGCGCGGCCGGTAGTCGGAGTGGATCAGATAGTGCGTCCATTCGTAGACCAGTCCGATCGCCGCGAGCGTCGCCATGAACGTGAGACCGCGCTCGGCACTGGCGAAGACGAGGAGCCCCACCGCGACGGCCGCGAGGACGACCGTGACCAGCACCTGCCACGGGATGAACACCAGGGGGATGTTCCGCGGGTCCGAGTGGTGCTCGCGATGCTTACGCGCCACCAGCGGATCGATGATGACCGGTCCCAGGCGCTTCGGCCGCCAGTGCAGCACGACGACGTGGATCAGCCATTCGGCCGGCGGAAAGCTCGCGATCATCACGACCGGGACGACCAGATCGGCGATTCCCCACCCGCCCAGCCACATTCGCGCCACCGTCGAGGTCACCAGGAACGCGGCGATCATCCAGGGCGACGGGTGCCGGAGGAACTCGGCGAATGCGGCACGCAGGGTCGTCGACCGCCGTGATCGCATTCGCCGTTCTTCCGCCGCCACCTGCCGGCGCGCTCTGTGGTCGATGTGGTCGCCGTCGATGCTCTCGGCAGACATTCAGTTCCCCTCTCCGATGCCGGACTCGGCGTCCTCGAGCGCCTGACAGAGTTCGAGCAATGCCGCGGTCGCGGGCGCGAGCAGTTCACGAGCAGCGGCCTCGGCGCGGCCGGGTTCGCGCGAACTGATCGCGTCGACGAGCGCGCGATAGCCGTCGATGTTGCCGACCTCCGGCTCCAGCATCGACGCGAGCGCGGGAAGCGCCGGTTCGTACGCGGCGCGGAGCGAGTTGTACATGAGACGGAACGCGATCGAGTCGGCCGCGTCGACGATCGCACTCCAGAACTCGAGTGCCGCGACCTGCTGTCCGACCGGGCCTGGTTCGGCGGCGAGATCGGCGAGCAGCGCTGTCAGCCTTGCGATCTGGTCGTCGGTCACCCGCCTCGCCGCCAGCCCGGCGACATCCGGGCCGACCGCGGCGCGTGCCTCGACGATCGAGCGAGCAACACTCGGCACGAGCGCGCCGCCCCGGATCAGGAGTCGCGGCAACAGATCGAGACCACCCGTCCGCGCGATGTCCTGGACCCGTGCGCCGTCGCCCTGCCGAATGGAGACCAGACCGGCCGCCGCCACCCGCTTCAACGCTTCCCGCACGGTGGGCCGCGAGACGCCGAGGATGCGGGCCAGTTCCCGTTCGCTCGGAAGCGCCTCGCCGGCCGGTAGGCCACCCGACAGCACGCCCTCGACGATCTGGTCGAACACGATCTCGGGGGCGCTCTGCTGGGACACGGGCTCGAACGGCATGCACCCACCGTAGGGCCGAGGGGACTGATGGTCAAGTGGTCAGACCACTCGCTCGTGAGGAATGTTCGCTGGGCGCTCGGGTTGTACCCACCATGAGTGACATCGCCGCGCCCTCGTCCGACACCCTGACCGCAGACGATCTGGACTTTCTCAGCCGCCCACTCCTCGGCTTCTTCTCGACGGCGACCGGCCCGACGCCGCCGCAGCCTCGGCCGGTGTGGTTCGAGGCGACCGCGGACGGTGAGATCCAGCTCTTCACCGGTCCCGATTCGCTGAAGGTGCGTCGTCTGGCCGCGGACCCGCGCGCCTCGATCGTGGTCGCCACCCCGGTCGAGGAACGCGAGCGCTGGATCTCCATATCCGGCCCCACGCGCATCGAGACCGACAGTGCGGCCGCGCGCGAACTCGCAGCACGACTCGCCGACCGCTACTGGGACCTCGACGACCCCACCCGCGCGCAGGATCTCGCGGAGATCCTCGCCGACGACTGGGTGCGAATCGTCATCCGGCCGGACAAGATCCGGCGACTGAGTTTCTGACCGGGGCCTTCGACTCGGCGACCGCCGGGCCGCGGCTCATCGCAGCTGATCGAGCAGCCGCAACCATACCTCGCTGATGGTCGGATACGACGGAACCGCATGCCACAGCCGTGAGAGCGGGACCTCGCCGACGATGGCCACCGTCGCCGAATGGACGAGTTCCGCGGTCTGCGGCCCCACGAAGGTCGCACCTACGAGGATGTCGCGGCTCGCATCGACGACGAGACAGGCGTGACCCGAGTACTCGGGATCGGTCAGGTAGGACCCCGCCACGGAGATGTCCCCGTCGGCGATCCGCACGTCGATGCCGGCCTCCTTCGCCTGCTTCGACGTCAGCCCGACAGAAGCGATCTCCGGCCGGGTGAACACCACCTGCGGTACGGCACCGTGATCGGAGCTCGCGACGTACCGCGGACCGTCGAGGTCCCGACCCTCCGCGCGTGCGGCGATCACGTCCCCGGCCACCCGCGCCTGATACTTGCCCATGTGCGTCAACGCATTTCGGCCGTTGACATCTCCCGCCGCGTACAACCACGGGCGGTCGGCCACCGTCAGATGGTCGTCGACGCGCAGCGGGCCGCCGGACTCGAGTCCCACCGATTCCAGACCGAGATCCCGCGTCGCGGGCGATCGTCCCGCCGCCACCAGGATCTCGTCGACGACGAGCTCGCGTGCGCCGTCACCGTCGAGCCGGACGGTGGCGGGGCCGCCGTGGATGCGTCCGTAGCCGGTGTCGGCCACGCCCGGCCGCTCGACCGACTCGATCGTCGTCCCGAACCGGATGTCGACGCCGCGGGCGGTCAGCGAGTCCGCGACCCGCTGTGAGACGAACGACTCCATCTTGGGCAGCAATCGGTCACCGCGGATGGCCATGACGACCTCACGCACCCCGAGGTCGAGCAACCAGGTCACCGCTTCGCACGCCACGACGCCACCGCCCACGACGAGGATCCGGTCCGGCACCTCGACGAGATTCGTCGCGTCACGGGAGGTCCACGGGTGTGCCTCGGCCAGACCCGGTGTCGGCGGGATCGACGCCGTGCTCCCGGTCGCCACCACGACGGCCTCGCGCGCGTTCACCACGGTGTCGCCGACGGTCACCTGCCGCTCACCCGACAACCGCCCATGCCCGCGGATCACCGTCATCCCGGCGCCTTCGGCCCACTTCACCTGCCCGGAGTCGTCGTGGGTCGCCCCGGGCCCGTCCCGTCGGTCGTTCACGGTGTCGCGCCACGCCAGGAGGGCGTCGGCGTCCGGACGATCGCCGCTCACCCGTTCACGCGCACCCCCCAGGGCACGGGCTTCCTCGAGTGCGGACCCCGGACCCAGCAACGCCTTGCTCGGCATACACGCCCAGTACGAGCACTCACCCCCCATGAGCTCGTGCTCGATGACGACAGCGGTTCGATCGCTGCCCCGTATCGCGTAGTCGGCGACATTCTCGCCCACCGGGCCGCCACCGATCACGACGACGTCGAAGGTTGCATCCATGGGTTCAGCGTAGGTGGGTTTCGCTTCCGCGGTCGGCGAGTGCGCACGTTCCGAGGAGAGCGGTGCGCGACTCCTGGGAGTCGCTCTGTCGACGCTGCGCGGGAGGCACCGAGTGGACAGAAGCGCCGTTGCCCCCCCCCGCTGGTTGAGCCGGCACCGAGCGAAGCGAGGCGCCGAGTCGAAACCACCTGGTGACCCCACACCGCTGACCGACCCCCACGGACACAGCGCCCCAACCGTTCACGAGCCGACACTCGCCCCCCCGCTGGTTGAGCCGGCACCGAGCGAAGCGAGGCGCCGAGTCGAAACCACCTGGTGACCCGCCGCCGCTGACCGACCCCCACGGACACAGCGCCCCAACCGTTCACGAGCCGGCACTCGCCCCCCCCCCGCTGGTTGAGCCGGCACCGAGCGAAGCGAGGCGCCGAGTCGAAACCACTTGGTGACCCGCCGCCGCTGAGTGACCCCGACGGACGCAGCG
>NZ_JBHXVK010000002.1:0-564943 GCF_042672305.1 Gordonia sp. NPDC127522 | reverse complement strand
CCCCCCGCTGGTTGAGCCGGCACCGAGCGAAGCGAGGCGCCGAGTCGAAACCACTTGGTGACCCGCCGCCGCTGAGTGACCCCGACGGACGCAGCGCCCCAACCGTTCACGAGCCGGCACTCGCCCCCCGCTGGTTGAGCCGGCACCGAGCGAAGCGAGGCGCCGAGTCGAAACCACTTGGTGACCCGCCGCCGCTGAGTGACCCCGACGGACGCAGCGCCCCAGCCACGGCGGGTTGCGGATGCGGCCCGGGAGAGTTCTCAGACCCCCGATCCACTGAGGACACAACACATTTCCCCCCGAACGGACAGGGATGCGACTGGAGTGCACCTCGGTCGACGGGGGTTGCACAGTCAACGCCAATCGACGCAGAGTCGGCGAAAAGCACTGCACAGTCGAAAAATTGGTGTTCGGAGCCTGTGGAAACTCCTCGTAATCGAACGCATGTTCCGGTACCTTGGAGTCATGCCAGAGCTAGCCACTCTCCTCGATCAACTCATCGAGACCACCCCACCCTCCGACGACCCAACAGGCAGAGCAACATTCGACGCCATCGACGCGCTGCGCCTGATCCGCAACATCGTCGACCACCAGATCGTCACCCACGCAGCACAACTCGATGGCCTCCGCGTCGCGCAGAAAGCAGGCAGCACCACCAAGAAGTTACTGATCGAAAGCGGCCACGCACCCGCCGCTGCCCACCGCACCATGCGAGGTGTCGATGCCCTGCCGGGGTTGCCCGCGCTGTCTCGTCATGCCGCTGACGGGCGGCTGTCCGGTGAGGTCGTCGACGCTATCGTCCGAGGCATGCACCAGATCGACAAGCGTTGTGGTGAGGCGCTTTCCGACGGTGACCGCTCCCAACACGAAAGCGAACTCATCGCACAAGCGTTGTCCGGCGCGACCCCGACACAGGTCCTAGAACACGCCCGCGCGATCGCCAAAGCTCTCGCCGACGACTCCGACACCGGCCTTCCCGCGGCCGACGACCCATCGCTGAACGCGGTCACCGCCCACACCACCGACGACGGCCGCGTCGAGGTGCGCGCCGACCTCACCCAGGTGGTCGGTGAGAAGTTCTTGACCATGATCGACGAACGGTCCTGTCCGCGGCCCGAACCCGACGGTGCCGAGGACCGCCGTACCGCCGAGCAACGCCGCGCCGACGCTTTCGAACTGATCCTCGACCAAGCCGCGATCGGCGCCACCCTCGACACCGCCGGAAGCCCACGCACGCAACTGATACTGACGATCCCTGCGACCGGAGACCCGGCGAAGCTGCCGTGGACCGGATCGGTCAGCCATGCCACCGCGAAACAGGTCTCCTGCGACGGATCCCTGACCGAGATCATCCTCGACCGTGAGGGCGTACCGCTGCAGATGGGTCACACCCGTCGGTTGTATCCGGCACACTTACGCAAAGCGGTCATCGTGCGCGACGCGTGTTGCGTCAAATGTGGTGCACCGCCGTCCCATACGCAGGTGCATCACATCGAGTCGTGGGCCGACGGCGGACCCACCGACCTCGACAACGGGTGTCTGCTGTGCCAGCGCTGCCACACACAGGTCCACCACCACGGCTGGGACATCGTCATGGGTTTCGACCGACACCCCTGGCTCGTCCCACCCGCCAGCATTGACCCGCAGCGCCGACCACTACCCGCCTACAACCGCCGCACCATGCGACTCGACGACGCCGCCTGAACAGCCACCTGACCGACACCCCGACCGCACTCTTTCGCGCAGCACCTTCCGCACCCGACTCATGTCCGGGACTGCATGTGTTCCTTGACAACTCCATGGTGATTCCACCCGCCACTGCCGTCCCGGGATGATCGGACGACGCATGTTCGGGAGCAGGGAGCATCCCGCTCCCTCTAACCCGAAAGAGCCAGAGGGCGTTGGTCCGGCGACCGGCAGACTTCAACTCGACCGGCAGACTTCGATCGACGTCTAGGAGTCGAGTTGAAGTCTGTCGGTCACAATCGGGGCGCCCCGAGCTTGCAGAGAGCACGACCAACCCCCCTCCCTGAGGAGCGCCCGGAGCTTGCGGAGAGCGCGTCACGAAGGGTCTGCCACGCATCTCACCAGGACCCTTCGTGACGCTCGCAAGCTCGCTCCTCAGGGGGCGGGGTGAGACGCTCGCAAGCTCGCTCCTCAGGGGGCGGGGTGAGACGCTCGCAAGCTCGCTCCTCAGGGGGCGGGGTGAGACGCTCGCAAGCTCGCTCCTAAGGCGGCGGGGCGACACGCTCGAGGCCGTCACGAAGGTCTCGCCCGGCGAGACCAGGGACTCTCCGATTTCGCCCACGGCGGAGGCGGCTGACGAATGGACGATCCGGTGACAGGATGGAGCGCGTGACTGCATCGAATACCGACCTCAGCTCCGGACTCGACCTCGAGTGGGTCGACGATTCCGTCCGCGTCCAGGACGACCTGTTCGCTCACGTCAACGGCAAGTGGCTCGAGTCGCACGTCATCCCCGACGACCGTTCCGTCGACGGCGCCTTCCACGTGCTGCGCGACAACTCCGAGGAAAACGTGCGCGACATCATCACCGACTGCGCCTCGTCGAACCCGGAGAGTGGTTCCGACGAGCAGAAGATCGGCGACCTCTACGCGTCGTTCATGGATACCGACCACATCGAGGCCCTCGGGATCGGCCCGATCACCGGGGAACTGGAGAAGATCGCGGCCATCGACTCGCTCGAGTCGCTCGCCCGCCGGATCGGACGGTTACAGCGCCACGGCACCGGTGGCCTCATCGGTTACTACGTGGACACGGATGCGAAGCAGTCCGACCGATACCTCGTGCACCTGACGCAGTCCGGTCTCGGACTTCCCGACGAGTCCTACTACCGGGAGGACAAGCACGCCGAGACCAGGACTGCGTACGTCGCGCACGTCGAGCGCATGTTCGCTCTCGCCGAATTCGACGACGCCGCAGCCCGGGCCGCGACGGTCCTCGACCTCGAGACGTCCATCGCCGCTCAGCACTGGGACGTGGTCCGGCGGCGCGACGCCGAGCTCACGTACAACCTCATGTCGCTCGACGAGTTGACCACCACCGCAGACGGATTCCCCTTCACCGAGTGGTTCGGTGGACTGGGCACCAGCGGTGACGCGACCTTCGCCGAGGTCGTCGTCGCGCAGCCGTCGTTCCTGTCGGGCGTCGCCGGCCTCCTCACGGATCGCCCCCTCGACGAGTGGAAGACCTGGCTGACCTGGCGGCTCGTGCATTCGGCCGCGTCGTACCTGTCCGCACCGTTCGTCGACGAGAACTTCGACTTCTACGGTCGGATCCTGACCGGCGCGGAGGCCAACCGCGACCGGTGGAAGCGGGGCGTCGGGTTCGTCGAGGCCGCGATGGGATTCGCGGTCGGCAAACTCTATGTGGCCAAGCACTTCCCGCCCGAGGCCAAGGCACGGATGGACGAGCTGATCGCCAACCTGGTCGAGGCCTATCGCCGCAACATCTCCGACCTGCCGTGGATGACCCCGGAGACCCGGGAGAAGGCGCTGGTCAAACTCGGCAAGTTCACCCCCAAGATCGGCTATCCGGCCAAGTGGCGCGACTACAGCTCGCTGAGCGTCGACCGCGGCGACCTCATCGGGAACGTCGCCCGGTCCGCGTCGTTCGAGCAGGACCGCGAGTTCGCCAAGATCGGCTCACCGGTCGACCACGACGAATGGTTCATGACCCCGCAGACGGTCAACGCCTACTACAACCCCGGCATGAACGAGATCGTGTTCCCGGCCGCGATCCTGCAGCCGCCGTTCTTCGACCCCGACGCCGACGACGCGGTCAACTACGGCGGCATCGGCGCGGTCATCGGTCACGAGATCGGGCACGGATTCGACGATCAGGGCGCGAAGTACGACGGCGACGGCAACCTCGTCGACTGGTGGACCGACACCGACCGTACCGAGTTCTCGTCGCGGACACGCAAACTCATCGACCAGTACGGTGAGTTCACGCCGACCGGACTCGATCCCGAGCACAAGGTCAACGGCGACTTCACCATCGGTGAGAACATCGGTGACCTCGGCGGGTTGTCGATCGGGCTCGTCGCGTACCAGATCGCGAACGAGGCAGGCGGGGCCGAACCGCCGATCATCGACGGCCTGACCGGAACGCAGCGCGTGTTCTACAGCTGGGCGCAGATCTGGCGGACCAAGACCCGGGATGCCGAAGCCATCCGGCGCCTCTCGATCGACCCGCATTCGCCGCCGGAGTTCCGATGCAACGGCGTCGTCCGCAACATGGACGCGTTCTACGAGGCCTTCGACGTGGAGCCCGGGGACTCGCTGTACCTGGACCCGGCCGAACGCGTGCGGATCTGGTGAACGACGCGCCCGGCGGACCCGGTCCGCGCGACGAGGGTCCGCCGGGTACGGCCGCATCACTGGGTCTGGTCCGGGGACGCGAACTCACGGTCGCCCTGCTGCGACCGATCGGAGCCGCTGTCGTCCTACTCGCCGGATACTTCCTGCTGCCCATCGACAAAGAGAGCGACCTGAACTATCTCGGGCTCGTCGTCGGGGCCGCGTTGCTGATCGCGTTCTGTGTCTGGGAGGTCCGCAAGTTCGCCGGTTCCGACCGACCCGTCGCGACCGCGATGGAGATGCTGGTGGCGCTGGCCGGGTTCTACATCGTCGCATTCGCGACGACGTACTTCCTGTTCTCCGAGTACGATCCCGGCAGTTTCAACGAGTCGCTCACCCGGGTCGACGCCCTGTACTTCTGCCTCACCGTGTTCACCACGACGGGTTTCGGCGACATCGCGCCGGATTCGCAGGGTGCGCGCGTCGCGGTGTCGATCCAGATGGCGAGCACCCTGCTGCTTCTCGGCCTGGGCGTGCGCTTCCTCAATCTGCTGGTGAACCAGCGACGCCAGGCCACCGGACGGTGACCTGGCGTCGCTGATCGGTCAGGCTCAGTAGTCGTCGTCGCCGTAGACGATCATGCCGCGGATGTTGTTGCCCGCCAGCATGTCGTCGTAGGCCTCGTTGATCTGGTCGAGTCGGTAGGTGTTGGTCACCAGGTCGTCGAGGTTGAGCTTGCCGGCCCGATACTCGTTCAGGAGCGCCGGGACCTGCGTGCGGGGGCTCGCACCGCCGAAGATGGCGCCCTGCACGCGCTTCTGCATGAGGGTGAGATCGAAGAGGTTCATCTGGGCGTCCATCGAGGCGAAGTTGCCCATGCCCACGACGACGACCTGTCCCGCCTTGCCGGTGAGAGCAAGGGCCGGGGCGATCATCGACCCGTCGATCTCACCCACCGTGAGGATGGTCGTGTTGGCCATCTTGCCCCAGGTGATGTCACCGATCGCCTCGAGCGCGGCCTCCATCGACGGGAACGTGTGTGTCGCACCCAGCTTCTCGGCCATCTGCAACTTGAACGGCACCGGATCGACGGCGATGACGTTGCGTGCACCGGCCGCCGCGGCACCCTGCACCGAGTTGATACCGACACCACCGATGCCCACGACCACCACGGTGTCACCGGCGTGGGTGCCGCCGATCTCGACGGCCGAACCCCAGCCGGTCGCCACACCGCAACCGAGCAGCGCAGCCGTCTGAAGGGGGATGTCGTCCTCGATCTTGACCAGCGACGCCTGGTTGACCGTGATGTACGGGGCGAAGGTGCCGAGCATGCACATCTGCACCAGGGGCACCCCGTCGTGGGTGTACGCGCGGTTCGTGTCGTCGGCGATGGACAGGCCGGTCAGGAGTCGCGCGCCCTCGTCGCAGATGTTCTGCTGACCGCGTGAGCACGGCTCGCACGTGCCGCACGCGGGGATGAAGGCGGTGACGACGTGGTCACCCTCCTTGAGGCGGGTGACACCCGGGCCCACCTTGGTGACGATGCCGGCGCCCTCGTGACCACCGAGCACCGGCATGGGTGCCGGGCTGTCGCCGGTCCGCAGGTGGTGATCCGAGTGGCACAGACCCGAGCTGACGAGTTTGACCTGGACTTCTCCCGCGACCGGATCACCGAGCTCGAACTCCTCGATCTTCCACTCTTCGCCCGGATTGCGCAGAACTGCACCTTTGGTCTTCATTCGTGCTCCTCGCTCGTGCTACCCCGAATCGGGGCGTCAGATATCGCCGTCTGCTTATGCGACGTAGATCACATGGTGGTCCACCGATGACACCTTCGCAGGCGTTTCACACAATCCATGGCACTGGATTGGGGGTGACGTTCCAGCGGGGGTGGCCGCAGGTCGACGCCGCACCGAGAAAACCAACCACCACAACAGAGTTGGCCGATCTCATGTCTCCGGATAGAGGAACGGGTTAGCGTCGGGGTATTCCACTTCCGAAGTGTCTGGCTGGTGATCTCATGACTCTCATCGAACACAAAGCGGAGGGCCGGCAGGACTTCTCGTCATTGCGACAAGGCGGTCTCAACTGGGACTCGTTTCCGTTGCGGCTCTTCGTGAAAGGCAATGCCCGGTTCTGGGACCCGGTCGCCATCGACTTCTCGCAAGACGCTCAGGACTGGGCCGAGCTCACCGACGAGCAGCGCCGGAGCGCCACCTATCTGGTGAGTCAGTTCATCGCGGGCGAGGAGGCGGTCACCCAGGACATCCAGCCGTTCATGAAGGCGATGGCGACCGAGGGCCGCTTCGGCGACGAGATGTACCTGTCGCAGTTCTGCTTCGAGGAGGCCAAGCACACGCAGGTGTTCCGGCGATGGATGGACGCCGTCGGCCTCACCGGCGACCTACAGAACTTCGTCAGCGCGAATCCGTACTACCACCAGCTGTTCTACGAGGAGCTGCCGGCATCCCTGCACATCCTCGACCACGACCCGTCGCCGCGGAACCAGATCCGCGCCAGCGTCACCTACAACCACGTGATCGAGGGCAGCCTGGCACTCACCGGCTACCACGCGTGGCAGAAGGTCTGTACCCAGCACGGGATCTTCCCCGGGATGCAGAAGCTGATCCGGTTCATCGGCGACGACGAGCGCCGGCACATGGCGTGGGGAACCTTCACATGCCGCCGGCACGTGGCCGCCGATGACTCGCTCTGGGACGCCGTCGGCGAACGCATGAACGAGCTGCTGCCGCTCGCCCTGGGCATGATCGAGTGGGTCAACCAGCAGTTCGAGGTCCAACCGTTCGGCCTCGACAACGACGAGTTCCTGGCCTATGCCGCCGACCGCGCCCAGCGCCGGCTCTCCGCCATCGAGTCCGCCCGGGGGCGCCCGGTCGCCGAGATCGACCTCGACTACTCCCCCGAGGTCCTCGAGGACCAATTCGGCGAGGACGACGCCATCCGCCTGCAGATGTGATCAGCGCCGGTCGAGGTCGACGACATCCCGGCTGCGCGACTCCACCAGCCGCCGGTCGTGGCTCACCAGCAGCAGACCGGCCCCGGCGGCGACGAGGTCGTCGAGCAGCGAGGCAACGGCGCGTGACGCGAGCGGATCGAGCATCGCGGTCGGTTCGTCACAGAGAACGATCCGCGGCTCCTGCACCACGAGCCGTCCGAGGCACGCGCGCTGCAGTTGGCCGTCACTGACCTGAGCGGGGTAGCGGTCGAGCAGCGCCGGGTCCAGCCCGACGCGCATCGCGGCACTCTCGACATCACAGTCGCGTCGCGCGATCGTCGCGGGTTCGGTGACGATCCGGCGGAGCGTCCACCGCGGATTGGTCACCAGCCGCGGATGCTGGGCGAGCAGGCCGACGTCCCCGGGGCGCCGCCGGTCGCCATGCCACTGGACCGATCCCTCGGCCGGTGCGGTGAGCCCGGCGAGGATGCGCAGCAGCGTCGTCTTGCCACTTCCCGATCGCCCGACCACGCCGGTCACCGACCCGGCTGCCACGCCGACGTCGAGCGCGTCGAACACCACCGCGTCCCCGAAGCGCGCCGTGAGCCCCCTCCCGACGAGGAGGTCTCCCGTGGTCACGGCACCCTCTCGAAGAACCCGGCGACATAGGCGTCGTCGGAGTCGGCGATCTGATCGAGACGACGATGGTCGACGATCCGCCCCGCACGCATGACGGCCACCGCATCGCACCCGCGGCACATGGTCTCGACGTCGTGCGTGATCACGAGGACCGCGGCACCGCGCCGTGCGGTGTCGGCGAGGAGTTCCCAGATGTCGCCGGCGAGTTCGGCGTCGAGTGCGGAGGTGGGCTCGTCGGCGACGATCGTGTCCGGGTCACCGGCCAGGGCCGCGGCGATCGCGGCACGTTGGGCCATCCCGCCGGAGAGCTCGTGCGGATACAACCGCAGCGCCTCGGGGTCGAGCTGTACGAGCCGGCACAGCTCGACGGCGTTACGCGTACCGCCCAGGATGCCGATCACCTCGTCGAGCTGGGCTCCGACGCTGCGCACCGGGGTGAAGGAGGTGGCCACCGATTGGGGCACGAAACCGACGCGACGCCCGCGGACCTCGCGCCACCGACGGTCGTCACCGAGCATTTGGTGGTCGGTGAACTCCTGGCCGCCCACCCGCAGCCGTCCGGTCACCGCAGCGCCCGGCGGGAGCAGACCGGACAGCACCGCCGCGACCATCGACTTACCGCAGCCGGACTCTCCCACGAGAGCGGTCAGCGTCCCCGCGGGCAACGGCAACGTGACGTCGTCGAGGACCCGGACCGCCGACCGGTTCCATCCACTTCCCGTCACGATGTCGACCGTGACCCCGTCGAGCCCGGTGCTCATCGCCACACCTCACCGGCAGGTGGCGACGTGGCGCGGCGCAGCGACGACGCCGCAGCCGCACACGCCAGGGCGGTGACCATCAGGGCGACGCCCGGCACCACCAGCGTCCACCACGCACCGGTGAGGATGTCACCGCGCGCCTGACCGAGGAGCGTGCCCAGACTCGCGGCATCCGGGGAGAGCCCGACGCCCAGGAACGACAGCGTGGTCTCGTGCCAGACCGCGTGGGGCAGCAGCACGGTCATCGCCACCAGTACCTGTCCGCTCACCGCAGGCGAGAGATGGCGTACGGCGATGAACGTGCGGGATGCACCGGCCAGGCGGGCCGATTCCACCCAGCCCGACGACATCGCCTCCAGTAGTTCGGCGCGCACCACCCGCGCCACGGCGGGCCAGTGGGTCAGGGCTATCGACGCGATGATCGCGACCGGCTCGCCTCGCCACATCGCGGCGATGACGACTCCGACGACCAGGTGGGGCAACGCGTTGACGCCGTCGACGACGCGCATGACCACGGCGTCGAACCACCCGCCGACCGTCACCGCGGTCAGCCCGACGATGACGCCGATGGCGGTCGCCAGGACCGCGCACGCCGCGGCGATCAGCAGCGAGATCCGCAGTCCCTCGGCGGTTCTGACACCGAGGTCGTACCCGGAATGATCGGTCCCGAGTACCGCCCCGGAACCCGGGGACAGCAGTGATCGAGCGAAATCGGCGGTCTGGTCGCCTGCGACCACGGGCCACCCGACCGCCGTCACGACCAGAACTGCCAGCATCACCCACGGCGCGACGAGGGCCACGCGGTGACCGACCGTCGCCCGACGGCTCGTCAGCTGCATCGTCGACGCGCCACCGATCGTCGTCACGCGGTCAGTCCGATCCGCGGATCGATCGCCACCGCCGCCGCGTCGGACAGCGCCGACCCGAGGAGGACGAGCACGGCCGAACCGACGGCGAGTGCAGCGAGCAACGAGAAGTCCAGGGCGACGGCCGAATCGACCAGGGCTTCGGCGAGACCCGGCCACCCGAAGACGGTCTCGACGATGGCCGCCCCGGCGATGAGTTCGGGCAGTCGGGTACCGAGGAGTGCGAGGGTGGGCAGCACCGACACCGGAACCACGTGTCCTCGCAGCAGCGTCCACCCGTTCACGCCACGGGCCCGAGCGGCCCGCACCGCGTCCGAACCGGTGGCCTCGACGACGGCCGCGCGCATGGTCAGCAGCAACCACGGAACCATCGACACCGTCAGGGCCAGGTACGGCAGCACGGCATGGGTGACCAGCCCGTCGAGCGAGTAGTCGTCGCCGGGGCGTCGGGCGCCGGAGGTCGGGAACCAGCCGAGCGCGACCGCGAAGGTGCTGACCAGCACGAGCGACACCACGAACGGTGGGGTCGCGGCCAGCACTGCCGCCAGCGCCGTACACGCCCGATCCAACAGCCCTCCCCGCCGCATGCCGATGACGGCACCGCCGACGACGGCGATCAGCGCGGCGGACACCAGCGCGGCCGCCGACATCCCGAGGGTGAACGGAAGTCGTTGCGCGATCACATCTCCCACCGCCTGGCCCTGGGTCGACGACCAGCCCAGATCGCCATGGACGAGCGCGACCCACCAGTTCCACCAGGCGC
This sequence comes from Gordonia sp. NPDC127522, assembly GCF_042672305.1. NCBI lineage: Bacteria > Bacillati > Actinomycetota > Actinomycetes > Mycobacteriales > Gordoniaceae > Gordonia > Gordonia sp. NPDC127522. The sequence goes on along the minus strand of NZ_JBHXVK010000002.1, from coordinate 554,635 downwards.
TCAGCCAGTGCTGGTCCAGGTCGTAGGCGGCCGCGATCGCCTCCCGCTGGGCGGGGGTCGCCGACTGGTAGTCGTCACCGAGATGAGCGGTGAGCGGATCGAAGGGCGACGCCGCGGCGACGGCGAAGATGCCCAGCGACACCAGGATCGTCGTGGGGATCATCAGCAGGACGCGCCGGAGCAGGAGCCGGCCGGCGCGGCGCGCCCGCGAGTCGCGTCCACGCGATCGCTCACGCCGAGGCCGGTCGAGCCGGGAGCGATCGTCCGCGTCGACGTCGCGTGCAGACCCTACCGACGAGGTGAGCGCGGTCACGAGACCGGCTGCCAGGACGGCATGTTCCACCACGGACCCCAGGTCACCCCGTGCGAATGGGGCTCCAGGATCGGTGCGTCGTGCCGCCAGCCCTCGCCGCGGACGGCATAGGTGTGGTGGAGAAAGGCCAGGAAGACGTAAGACGGCTGGGCCGCATAGGCCTGCTGAATGCGTTGGTAGCGCAGGTCGTTGTCCGGCCCGGGCGCGCTCGCGCGGGCCTCGTCGAGCAGGGCGTCCAGCCCGGGGGCGGTGAGGTCACCGGGGTTTGAGTACGGCGACGAGTCCGGAAACCGGGTGTGCAGCGTGTCGTAGATCTGCGCGTCGATGCTGTAAGGCGTCGCTCCGCCACCCAGAACCACAGCTGCCGTGCCCAATTCGGAGTCGATGTCGTCCCAGCTGGTACCGCGGGTGAGCACCTCGATGCCGATCGGTTTCATCGCCGCCGCGAACGCCACCGCGAGGTCGCGGCGAAGGGTGTCCTGGGCGTTGTAGAGAAGCGGGAACGATGCGCGATCGGCGCCGCGGACACGTACGCCGTCGGCGCCCGTCCGCCACCCCGCGGCGTCGAGTGCCGCCCTCGCACCGTCGGCGTCGAACTCGAACTGCGCGCCCTCGTCGTAGACGCTCGCCCCGTACACCGGAGCGACCGGGGTGCTCGCGGGTTCGCCGTCGCCGGTGAGCACATCGTCGACGACGGCCTGCCGGTCGACCCCCAGGTTCATGGCGAGGCGCGCCGCCGGATCGGCGGTGAAGGGGTTCGCGCTCGGCATCGAGATGCCTCGCCAGTCGGCGGATTTCACCGAGATCACGTCGATGCCGTCACGGCCCTCGAGGCCCTCGGCGAGTCTCGGCGGCAGATTCGCGCCGTCGATCTCGCCGGCCGCGATCCGCTGTGCGCGGGTGTTGTCGTCGGGCACGTGGGTGTAGACGAGGCGCTGCACCGCGGGCCGATTGCCCCAATGATCCTCACGCGCAACGAAAACGGCCTGGTCCGGTTCGAGCGATTCCAGCCGGTAGGCCCCGGTGCCCACCGGCTCGGTGTTCAGCGCCCACTCCGCGGCCGGCGCGTCCTCCACCCGTTCCGACGGTACGACGCCCACCAGGAGGTAGGGCGACGGATCGGCGTCGGTGTTCATCCGGACCGTCACCGCCCGCGGCCCGTCGGCCTCGACCGCGACGATCGGCGCGAAGTCGGTGGAGATCGACGACGCCACCCGCGGATCGACGACCGCCCGGTACGTCGCGACGACGTCGGCGGCGTCGAAATCGGTGCCGTCGGAGAACGAGATGCCACTCTTGAGCGGCACCCGCCACGTCCGCGGCGCGAGGCGCTCCGGCCGGGACTCGGCCAAGGCCGGGACGAGGTCGGGAACACGGTCGTCGCCGTCCGCGGCGGGGACGAGCAAGCTGTCGTAGACGGGTGAGACACCGAGCTGCGCGTAGCCCAGCATCGGGTTGAAGTCGCCGAGCGCCTGGCCCTCCCCGAGCACGATCTGATCGGCCACCCTGGGCTGATCCGACGCCGAGCAGCCGGCGAGTACGACAGTCGCGAGCAGCACAGCAGCTCCGGCCGTGGCGACTCCGCGAACGACCGACGACGCTCCCCCTACATCTGTGCGCACGGACATATGTTCTCCCAGACACACATTTGCCGCCACCGGGGGCGGCGGTGAACGATGGGCGGTATACCTGCAGCAACACCGAGAGGACGAGGAGAGCCGGTGACCGACTTCGACCCAGACTCGTTTGACGCGGACTCCTGGGCTGCACGGTTCATGCTGCTCAGCGATCCCAATCGGCTCCGGCTCGTCGCGGAGATGCATGCCCACCCAGGGTCGACCGTGGCCGAGCTCGCCACCCGCATCGGCATCACCGAGAACGCCGCGTCGCAGTCGATCCGCAAACTGCGCGACCAGGGGTGGGTCCGCTCGGAGAAGGCCGGCCGGATGGTCCACTACGAGGTGGTCGGCGACGCGATCGTGCACCGCATCCTGCACGACATCATCGGGGTCGGGCATCTGACCTCAGCGGATCGGCCGGATCACGCCCACCCGGTGACAACGGATTAGAACACGTTCTAGTCTGGTCGACGTGGATGTCACCTTCGATGCGACCAAACGGGAACTGACGACCGACCAGGGCACGCTGCGCTATCACGAGGCCGGTGACGCCGACGCGCCGCCGTTGATCCTGTTGCACGGGTCCGGCCCCGGCGTGACCGGCTGGCGCAACTACCGCGGGAACCTCGGACACTTCGCACAGACGCACCATTGTTTCGTTCTCGAGTTCCCCGGCTTCGGCGTCAGCGACGCCGTCGAAGGCCACCCGGTGCTGACCGCCGGCGGTTCGGTCATCCGGTTCATGGACGCGCTCGGCATCGACAAGGCCGCGATGATCGGCAACTCGATGGGCGGCGTCGTCGGCGTCAACCTGGCGATCAAGAAGCCCGAGCGCGTCGAGAAGCTCGTGACGATCGGCGGCATCGGCCCGAATGTGTTCAGCCCCAGCCCCAGTGAGGGCCTCCGACTCCTGCAGGAGTTCACCGACGCCCCGGACAAGGACAAGCTCGTCCGCTGGCTCACCTCGATGGTCTTCGATCGCGCCCTGGTCACCGAGGAACTGATCGCCGAGCGCTGGGAGGCCGCCATCAACCCCGACGCGCAGAAGACGGCGCAGATGATGTACGGCTCGGCCGCATTCGAGATGCAGCAGCAGTTCATGGCCGCGTCCGACAACCCGCCGTACTGGGCGTCGATGCACAAGGTCGCCTGCCCGACGCTGCTGACCTGGGGCCGCGACGACCGTGTCAGCCCACCCGACATGGCGATGGTCCCGATGCGTCTGATCCCCGACGCCGAGCTGCACATCTTCCCGAGGTGCGGGCACTGGGTGATGATCGAGGCCAAGGCTGCGTTCGAGGCGACGGTGGGGGCCTTCCTCGCCCGGTGATCCATTGACCGTTGGGCCGATGCCAGGCCCAGCTGTCACGCACGCGCCCACAGCAGATACCCGACCGCGAGCGCGAACACGCCGGGTCCGAGGCACACCAGGTGGTCGCGGGTCACCGCCTCGTCGAGGTCGGCGTCGGAGAGTCCGGCGCGCACCGCGTGCTCGCGCAGGATGAGGCCTGAACGATCAGTGGGTATCGGGATCACGCGCACTTGGACGTGCGACGACCCCCTACGGTTCCATCCCCGCCCCCCTGGCCCGAAAGAATCACCGACTCATCCTGGTCCCTGATCCGAAGAACGACACAACCATTGATCCCTGAGGTGCGAGGAGCTCCAGCGACGAGCCACGAAGGCTCTGGCGACGCATCTCGCCAGGACCCTTCGTGACGGCCTCCGCAAGCTCCGGTCTCCTCAGGGAGCAGTATTCGGGCCCGCTCCGAGCACAACAGTTCTTTCGAAGTCCACGACGGCTGCCGGACCGCAGAGACTGAGGAGCGCCCGGAGCTTGCGGAGGGCGCGTCACGAAGGGTCACCCCCGCCACTCGCCGTTATTCCGTTGCGCCACACCATCCAACGCTGGCATAGTTCCCGTTCGGCACGAGGACCAGCAGACCGGAGCGGGGTACCGCGAAGTGTTTCTGCGCGTCGGAATTCTCGTCCGCCTTCAGATGGCAAGGGATACATCCCGAGCAGGTTCGAGTCCTGACACGGCACCGCTCCCGGGAGCACGGGCCGGGCCGGTCCTGTGGTCGTCGTCCGAGTCGTCCGCGACTCCGCGGCGCACCCCACCGGCTCGCCCACCCGCGAGCGGTGTCGCCATCCGAACCCACACCCGACCCGACAAGCATTGCGACGCAACGGAAGGAGGATCGCCATGCTGTTCCACAACCGAATCGCCGTCTCGCCGGGTCACACGGTGCTGGCCTACCGGGGTACCGCCGTCCAGGCGCTGCCCGCCGGCCGCCACCGTGTGCGCAAGCCCGACGCCACGTTCGACATCGACCTGCGCGAGCGACTGATCCCCGTCGCGCCGCAGGAGGTACTCACCGCCGACTCCATGTCGGTCCGTGTCTCGATGACGTTGCGCGCCTGCGTGATCGACGCGGTGGCCTTCGTCGAGAGGTCTGCCGACCCGATCGGCGCGGTCTACCTGGCCGCGCAGGTCGCGCTGCGCGAGGTCTGCGCCGGCGTGGGTTCGGACGACCTCGTCCGTCGCGGCGACACCGTCGACGTCACGCCGATCCGCGCCGCGGCTGCCGAGGTAGCCGGCACCGTCGGTCTGGAGGTTCTCGAGGTCGTCATTCGCGACGTCATCGTCCCGGCCGAGGTCCGCACCGCGGCCCTCGAGGTGATCACGGCGAAGACCCGCGGGCAGGCCAAGCTCGAGGCGGCACGCGCGGAGACCGCCGCGCTGCGCGCGCTGGCCAACGCCGGTCGGTTGCTCGATGCCCACCCGGCACTGGCCCAGCTGCGCCTCGTCGAGTCGGTGCCGTATGGCGCCCGCGTCGTCCTCAGCGTCGGCGGTGCCGAGGTCCCGTCGGACGACGACTGACTTCCCGCGGTCCCGTTTCCATCCCGCTGATCAGATCAGATCAGCGGCATGGAAATGGCGACGCGGGAACGGTTTTGACACAACAAAGCCCCGGCCGGAACGAATCCGGCCGGGGCCCTTGTTGTCTGCCGGTCACCCAGCGAAAGCCCTACTTCGCAGCGAGGTTCTCGTTGGTCAGCTTGGTGACACCCTGCTCGGCCTTCTCGACCAGCGAGGCCGGCGGCTCGAAGTGCTTGCCGTACTTGCCGGCGAGGTCCTTGGCACGCGCGACGAAGCCGGGCACGCCACCCTCGTAACCGTTGATGTACTGGATGACACCACCGGTCCAGGCGGGGAAGCCGATGCCGAAGATCGAACCGATGTTGGCGTCCTCGACCGAGGTGAGCACACCTTCGTCGAAGCACTTGACGGTCTCGAGGGACTCGGCGAAGAGCATGCGCTCCTTCATGTCCTCGAGCGGGATCTCCGTGGTGCCCGACTTGAACTGCTCACGCAGGCCCGGCCAGAGCTGGGTGCGCTTGCCGTTCTCGTCGTAGTCGTAGAAGCCCTTGCCGTCCTTCTTGGCGGTACGGCCGTTCTCGACCATCCAGTCGACGACGGCGTTCGAGCCGTGCTGCGGGAAGTCCTTGCCCTCGGCCTTGGCCGCTGCCTCGGTCTCCTTGCGGATCTTCTGCGGCAGCGTCAGGGTCAGCTCGTCCATGAGCTGCAGCGGCGCGGCCGGGTAGCCGGCCTGGGTGCCCGCATGCTCGATGAACGCCGGCTCGACGCCCTCGCCGACAGCCGCGATGGCCTCGTTGACGAAGGTGCCGATGACGCGGCTGGTGAAGAAGCCACGGCTGTCGTTGACGACGATCGGGGTCTTGCGGATCGCCAGGGTGTAGTCGATGACCTTGGCCAGCACGGCATCCGAGGTCTTCTCGCCCTTGATGATCTCCACCAGCGGCATCTTGTCGACCGGCGAGAAGAAGTGGATTCCGATGAAGTCCTCGGACCGCTTCACACCCTCGGCGAGGATGGTGATCGGCAGGGTCGAGGTGTTGGACCCCAGGACGGCGTCGGGCTCGACGATGTCCTCGATCTCCTGGAACACCTTGTGCTTGACCTCGACCGACTCGAAGGCGGCCTCGATGACGAGGTCGACACCCTTGAAGTCGGCGGCGTCGACGGTCGGGTGGATGCGGGCGAGCAGTGCGTCGCTCTTCTCCTGGGTGGTCTTGCCCTTGGCGAGAGCCTTCTCCTCGAGCTTCTCCGAGTAGCCCTTGCCGCGCTTGGCAGCGTCGAGGTCGATGTCCTTGAGGACCACCTCGATGCCGGCCTTCGCCGACACGTAAGCGATTGCGGCGCCCATCATTCCGGCGCCGATGACGCCGACCTTCTTGGGGGTGAACTTGTCGTAACCCTCGGGGCGCGAGCCGCCGCCGTTGATGTGCTGCAGATCGAAGAAGAACGCCTTGATCATGTTCTGTGCGACCTGGCCGGTGACCAGCGAGACGAAGTAGCGGGTCTCGATGATGTCGGCGGTGTCGACATCGACGTAGGCGCCCTCGACCGCGGCGGCCAGGATGGCACGCGGAGCCGGCATGTTGGCGCCCTTGATCTGCTTGCGCAGCAGGGCCGGCAGCGCCGGGAGGTTGGCGGCGAACGCCGGGTTGGTGGGGGCACCGCCCGGGATCTTGTAACCCTTGACGTCGAACGGCTGCTGAGCCTCGGGGTTCTCCTTGATCCATGCCTTCGCGGCGGGGATCAGTTCCTCGATGGAGCCGACGACCTCGTTGACCAGGCCGGTCTCCTTGGCCTTGGTCGGGTTGAAGCGCTGGCCCTGGAGCAGGACACCCATGAGGGCGTTCTGGATACCGAGCAGACGGACGGTACGCACGACGCCACCGCCGCCGGGCAGCAGGCCGAGGGTCGCCTCGGGCAGGCCGATCTGAACACCCTTGACGTCCGCGGCGATGCGGTAGTGGGTGTGCAGCGCGATCTCCAGGCCGCCGCCGAGCGCGGCACCGTTGATGGCCGCGACGACCGGCTTGCCCAGGGTCTCGAGACGACGCAGCACCTTCTTCATGGCGTTGGTGGTCTCGGTGATCTGCGTGGCGATCTCCTCCTTGGAGACACCGCTGCGATCGCTCGTCATGTCCTTGAGGTCGCCACCGGCGAAGAAGGTCTTCTTCGCGGAGGTGAGGACGACACCGGTGATGTCGTCCTTCTCGGCCTCCAGGCGATCGACGGTCGCGGCCATCGACTCCTGGTAGAGCGCGTTCATCGTGTTGGCGCCCTGGTTCGGGTCGTCCATGGTCAGGATGACGACGCCGTCGGCGTCCTTCTCCCAGTTGATCATGTTGTCACTCATGGTGATTCGCAGAGTTCTTTCTCGTGAAGTGGTGGTCGCCGGGAGAGTCAGAGACGCTCGATGACGGTCGCGACGCCCATGCCGCCACCGATGCAGAGGGTGATCAGGCCGTAGCGGCCGCCGGTGCGCTCGAGCTCGTCGAGGCAGGTGCCGTAGATCATCGCGCCGGTTGCACCGAGCGGGTGACCCATGGCGATCGCGCCACCGTTCACGTTGACCTTCTCGTGCGGGATCTTCAGATCCTTCATCCACTTCATGACGACCGAGGCGAAGGCCTCGTTCAGCTCGAACACGTCGATGTCGTCGACCGTCAGGCCGGCCTTCTTCAGCGCCAGCTCGGTGGCCGGAGTCGGGCCGGTGAGCATGATGGTGGGCTCGCTGCCGATCTCGGCGAAGGACACGACGCGGGCGCGCGGGGCCAGGCCGTTGCGCTTGCCCGCCTCCTCGCTGCCGACGAGCACGAGGCCCGAACCGTCGACGATGCCGGAGCTGTTGCCGCCGGTGTGGACGTGGTTGATCTTCTCGACGCTCGGGTACTTCTGCAGTGCCACGTCGTCGAAGCCGGCCATGTCGGCCAGGGCGGCGAAGGCGGCCTTCAGCTTGCCGAGGCTCTCGACGGTGCTGCCGGGTCGACGGTGCTCGTCGTGATCGAGGACGGTGACGCCGTTGATGTCCTTGACCGGAACCACGGACTTGGTGAAGTAGCCGCTGTTCCATGCCTTTTCGGCACGAGCCTGCGACTCGGCCGCGTAGGCGTCGACATCCTCGCGCGAGAAGCCCTCGATGGTGGCGATCAGGTCGGCACCGATGCCCTGCGGGACGATGTAGTGGTCGTATGCAGTGGCCGGGTCGGTGAACAGCGCACCGCCGTCGCTGCCCATCGGGACGCGCGACATCGACTCGACGCCACCGGCCAGAACCAGGTCGTCGAAGCCGGAGGCGACCTTGGCCGAGGCCAGGTTGACGGCCTCCAGACCCGAGGCGCAGAAGCGGTTGATCTGGGTTCCCGGGACGGTCTCGGGGAGACCGCTGTTGAGGGCGGCGGTGCGCGAGATGACCGCGCCCTGCTCGCCGACCGGGGAGACGACACCGAGGATGACGTCGTTGACGTCGGCCGGATCGAGGCCGCCGTGACGCGACAGGACCTCGTTGATGAGACCGGAGACCAGGTCGACCGGCTTCACGCTGTGCAGCGAACCGCCGCGCTGCTTGCCACGAGGCGTACGGATCGCCTCGTAGATGAATGCTTGATCAGGCACGAAAGTGTTCCTTTCACACGAACCACTGGTTGGTTACCCACCGAGGCTAACGCGGAATAACTAGTTTGGCTATACCCGGTGGTCAAGAGCTCTGGCGTTCTGTCGAATGTGCGCTATGGTCTGTTCACCATGCCTGACCGCAAACCCGCCACCCGCACCAGGGGCGCCGACCGCAAACGACAGCTCGTCGACTCCGCGGCCGCGCTCTTCCTCCAGCGTGGGTATGCGCAGGTCTCGCTGGCCGACATCGCGCGCTCGGCGGGGGTCACCGCGCCGTCGGTGTACCGGCATTTCGACGACAAGCAGTCGCTGCTGGCCGCGGCGGTCCTGGCCGGCGTCGACGATCTCGAGTCTTGCACCGACCGGGCGCTCGCCGACGGCGTCGACGCGAACTCGCTGATCTCGACGGTCTGCGACCTGGCCGTCCAGCGTCCCCAAGCGGCATCGCTGTGGCGGTGGACCAGCAACTACCTCACCACCGAACAGAACAAACTGGTGGCAGTCCGCACCCGCGAGGTGATCGGCCACTGGGCGTCGGCGCTCGCCGCCCGGCGCACGGATCTGACCGACCGTGAGGCCGTGCAGTTGGCGTGGGCGGTGCTGAGCGTCAGCGGCAGCCTCACCGTGCACCACACCCGCATGTCCGGGGCGCGTGCACGAGGCGAGATCGAGAAGCTCATCCGTCGGATTCTCGCCCTGAGCCCCACCGCGGCACCGCCGTTCGCGACGTCGCCGACGGTCACCTCTGTGCCCGGTTCGCGGCGTGACGAGATCCTCGACGCCGCCGCCGAGTTGTTCGCCGACCGCGGCTACACCGATGTCGGCGTCGACGAGATCGGCGGCGCCGTCGGCATCGCGGGTCCCAGTGTCTACAAACATTTCCCGTCGAAGCTGGCCATCCTCGTCGCCATCGGACAGCGTAGCGGCGCGCGCCTGGAGGCGGGGGTGATGGCGGCCTACGGCGCCACCTCGGACCCCGCGAAATTGCTTGCCTCGCTCGTCGATTCGTATGTCGACGTGATCACCAGCACCCCGGATCTGTCGGTGAGCTTCAACAACTCCCCCGCGCTCGCCGGACAAGCGAGCGCCACCGATCTCGTCGACGTGCAGCGACGTTATGTGGCGCGCTGGGTGGATCTGCTCATGCAAGTCGATCCGGAGATCAAGCGGGATCAAGGCGCGGTCGCCGTGCACGCGGCGCTCTCGATCGTCAACGACGCCGTGCGCATGCGACGCGGCTCGGAGAGTCCGCAGTTCGCCGCGCGGATGGCGTACCTCATGAAGGGCGTGCTCGCGCTCTGATCCGCGCCGAGGGAGTGCGCTGAATCGGGTCGCGGCTCAGATGAACCCGACGCTGTCCACGTTGTAACGTCCGGCACAAGGGAGGGTCACGATGTCGGTAACTGTGGATGACGGTCCCAGATCCAAGCGCGCGCAGATCCTGACCGTCGCGACAGAGCACTTCGGCACAGTCGGTTACGAACACACGAAGTGGGCATCCATCGCCGACGAGGTCGGCATCGGACAGACAGCGCTCTACCACTATTTCGAGTCGAAGGCACACTGTCTTCTGACCATCATGCGCAACCAACTCGGCGATTCGATTGAGCGATTCCGAGCAGGGACCGCCGGTATTCCTGACCCGGTTGAAGCCCTCCGCTCAGCAGTCGCAACATCGCTGCGCGGCGAACCCGTAGACGTCCTGCAGCGGCGAATAGTCCAGAACCAGATGGTCATCCTGGGTACTCCTCGCCGGTCGAACGGAGAAGAGGCCGAACGTGTCCGGTCGCGCGAACTGGTCGCAGAGATCGAGAGCAACTGGGCAGACCTGATCAAGCGTGGAATGGACGCCGGCGATTTCGTCGACGGAGACGCCATGCTCCAGGCGCGTCTCGTACTGGGCGTCCTGGGGAGTGTGTGGCGCTGGTACCGCCCGGGTGGCCCGTTGTCTCTCGACGACGTGATCCGCACGGTATCGGACGCGACGATGCGGATGCTCTCCGCGCGTTAGACCGACCCTGCCGGACCGGTCTGCCCGCTATGCTGAGCCGACGCCGGAGATGGGACTCGGATCGGATGAACGACGCCTCGGAAGCGCGGGACCGCCCCCGCTACACTCGCGACGAACTGGTCGCCGAACTCGGACTGTCCGCTGATTTCGCCGAGAAGGCTTGGAATGCATTCGGTTTCGTGCGTCAACCGTCCTCGGACAAGGTTTTCTCCGATCGCGACCTCGCCGCGCTCCGGATGTTCGCATCCTCCTCGGCGGCGATGCCGGAGACCAGCCAGATCGCGATGGCCCGGGCGATCGGACAGACGATGTCCCGGCTCGCGGAGTGGGAGGCCGACCTGCTGCGTGACATCGTCGACGACCCCGCGGTGCCGTGGGACTTCGACCAGATGAGTCTCGCGCTCGGCCAGATCCAGCAACTCATCTGGCGTCGGCACATGGCGCAGGCGATCGAGCGTCACACCGATCACTCCGACGACGAGGAGATCGATCTGATCGTCGGATTCGCCGACATCGTCGGCTATACAAGCCTTTCCCGGCGCATCGATCTGAATGACCTGGAGTCTCTGCTCGGCTCGTTCGAGGACGACACCTTCGACGTGGTCGTGGATCATGGTGGCCGCGTCATCAAGACCCTCGGCGACGCGGTGATGTTCACCTTCGACGACGCCCCCGCCGCCGCGAGTGCCGCGCTCGAGATCCATCAGCTCTCCACGGACGACAGTCTTCCGCCGTTGCGGGTCGGCATGGCGCGCGGTTCAGTCCTCGCCCGACTCGGAGACGTCTTCGGCGAGCCGGTGAACATCGCCTCGCGCCTCGCCGGATCCGCCCGTCCCGGAACCACACTCATCGACGACGCGATCGCCGACCAGCTCGGCGGTGACGACCGCTTCTACCTCAAATCGATACCGACACTGCGCGTTCGGGGGTACAAACACCTCAAGGCCCGTGTCCTCGAAGCACACCGCGACGGGCCGCTGAACGACTGACCCACTGGCGAACCTCATTTCGACCGATGGACTTCGATCGAAGTCCATCGGTCGAGTTGAGGTTCGCCGGTCACAGCGACTCATGGCTGTGGACGGTGGCGAGCTGTTTGCGCCCTGCCCGGCTATCGTCATCGTCGAACATTTATGGTGGTTCGCGAAGTCAAAGGGGGAATTTTGTCGGACATGATCGTCGATCCAGCGGCTGTCGGGGCGTCAGCGACGGAGATCTCGAGATGCGCATCCCGTCTGATGGCGTTGGAGCTCACCTCCCATGCCGGACTGGACGGTACGACAGCGACCTTCAGCCAGCTCGCCGGCCAGTTCCGCGGAGCTTCGAGCGACATGTCCGCGGTGGCGGCGGGTGCCGACGAACGGATCGCATCCGCGCTGGCCAATGTGTCCGGCACGGTGTCCTCGTTCTCCGAACTGGTGCTCGGCGCCAAAGACACCACCGTCGAGACCGATCAGGCGAGTGCAAGCACCATCAAGGACGCCGTGGCGTACCCCGCCCGCGGGGGTCAGCAGACAGATCACGTGGTCCCGCTGAACGTCCTGCTTTCGGTCCAGTAGACCGTGCCACCCAGCTACAACGACGTCATGTCCTGGAACCCCGAGGTCATGACGTCGATCGCGAATGGGATCACTCGACTGCAGGCACACCTGGAAGTCGAGGCACCAAAGGCCGGAGAACCCGTTCTCAACCTGACGCGTGCTCAGTGGACCGGGATGGCTCGGGGTCCTGCCGATGATCGCGCCGAGGGCCTCACCCGGTGGATTCGCGGTGTGGCCGATGAGTTCGGTGATTTGACTTCCGTACTCGCGAACGGACAGAGCAGCATCCGCGACGCGATGAAGGCTCTCGAGACCCGAACCACCCTTGCCGACTCCGACGGCTACATCCTCGACCGCGGAAGCCGCGAGTACACCGTCAACTTCGACGCCGGTCGCGCACCCGAGGGTGCCGAGTACGACGCGGGACGAGCCTACGAACACCACGCCGCGCTGATCGGTCTCGGCACCGCGGCCGATAACGCGGTCACCGCGACCCGAGACTCGATCAATTCCGCACTCGGTGAACTCGGCGGCATGACACCCGCTGCGAACGCGGTCAACCGCGGGATCGTCGATGCGAGTCTCGCGGCCAGTGACGCCGCCGCCGTGCGTAATGGCACGGCAACTCCGGAGCAGCGGGGGCGCTTCCTTCGCGCAATGGACTTGACCCCGAAACAGTTGGATGAGCTAAAGGCCGGGCAGCCCACAGACGTCGACCCGTCAAGACTCGAGTATCTCAAGAACGCGTTGGGACTCGCTCCGGGAAGCTCTCTTGCCGGTCCGGCGGCAACAGCCGCAATCTCAGCGATTCAACGACGCGGTGAAGATATCGCAGAGGCCTACAGTCGGCCGCGACGGGCAATCGGCCAAGCGGGGATGACTCCTGCCGAAGTCACGCGCATGAATACCATCGGCAAGGCGATGGCCAAGGGCTCGTTTCTCCTGGGATTGGGAGTCACAGGCTACGACGAGTACAGCAAGTACGCTCGCGACGAGCAGGACGGCGGAGATGCGACAGCCGCGGTCGCGGGGTCGGTCGGCGGCGGGATTATCGCAGGTGCTGCGGCCGGGGCGGTGGTCGGCACTTTCGCAGGTCCCGTCGGCACTGCGATCGGCGCCGGGATCGGGGCTGCGATCGGCAGCAAGGCCGGGGCAGATGCAGCAAAAGTTATGAAAGGGTGGTTCGACTGATGGCTGAGCCGTTGCGACCTTCGGGGAAGAGACACCGTCCGAGACATCGCGCACCGGACACGGAGGCGGCGTGGCACCCCGACACCTCGGTAGCAAGAAAAGGACTATCCACGTGGCTATCAGATAGCACAGTGAGCTATATGATCCGAACTCCGCTCGTATGCATGCCATCCGGGATTGCATTTTTCGTGGGGTTGCTGGCCGGAGGCGCATTGTCCAGTTGAGGAATTCAGCTCGAGGCGACTCTTGATCTCCACGGTCGAATACGCAATCGCCAACCTCGGCAGCACGGCGACGCTTCGCGCTTCGACGCCGGCGCTGGATTTCTCGCCGGCACCGGCCTGGTATGACATGGACACCGAGACCGCTCACGAAGCTAGCGCAAGTCGAGTCCTCCTACGTTCGGAGACTCCGGTTCCAGAGTTCGTCTCGAACGTAGTGGTCCAATATCTCGACCTGGGCCCCATTGACGTCCTTCGGTTGGACACGCTCGATACCACGCTGAACATCGCAGCACTGCAGAACGCTACAGTGCTGAACCACAGTGCGCACCGAGACGGCTATCTCTGTGTAGACGACGGAAACTACACAGCCGAGGGTCGCGAGTTGCGTCTTCGCCGATCGCAGTTGGCCTACCGCGGATCGGATGGGAACTCGATGCTGTCCCTGTTCACGGGTACCGTCCCGATCGCCGATTGGGACCGGGTAATCAGCGAGATCACCGAGATGGAGGACCGTTGGCTGCGGACGACGACAACAACAAGTGGCGGGAACTGAGGACCTACTTCAGTGGGAGGTTCTCGATGTTCGTCACCTACCCGATCCTCTGTTTCATACTTGGATTGGTCCTGGCCTACTTCACCAGCACGTCCTGACCACGGCGCCGAGAGCTACCGGTGAACCTCACGCCGACTCTTCGACTTCGATCGCAGTCCGGCGGTCGAGCCCTATGTCGGAGTTCGTGTTCGGCGCGACGATGACGCGGCGCGCATCGTCAAATCGCAGGGAGCAGTATGGAATCGAATCACGACGTCAGAAGCCAACGTCCCTCGCCCGGAACCCTGATGGACGGACAGTCCGATCGATGAGTCGTCAGTATGTCGGACGGCATAGGCACGCCGAAGGTCACGAGCCGGCGGAAGCGTTCTCAGCACGCTTCTCACGGTCGGTGTCGGACACGACCAGCTACCTCGTCAACACTGCGATCTGCCTTCCGTCTGGCATCGCATTCTTCGCCGGCCTGTTCTGCGGCCACACGATAGCCGGTTGAAAGGACGAGCCCTGACCCAAGCCCAACCCCCAGACCTCAACTCGACCGAAAGACTTCGATCGAAGTCCATCGGTCGAAATGAGGTTCGCCGGTCAGAGCGAACCGGGCCCTACGCCGCTGATCCGCACCTCGCTCGCCTTGACCACCAGGTAGACCGCTAGTCCGGTGACGAGTCCGAGGTCGGCGACCGCCGCCCAGGTCACCTCGGCGGCGACGATCTGCTCGCCCACCTCGGCGGTCATCACGGCGTGGTCACCCCGGGGCGCGACGTCACGGACGGTCGCGGCCAGCGTCGTACGCGGACTGCCATGCGGCGCTTCGAGATAGACGGCGACGGCCCGTGGCGAGAACGTGGCCGCTGCCCCGGCCCCCGGTGAGGGTCCATCGACCTCGACACCGCCGACGACCCGATTGCCGGAGGCGTCGACGACGGCGTCGCCCGCGTCCAGGAGGCCCACGAACAGGTTGAGCCCGGACAGCGACGCCGCGAAACGACTGGTGGGCCGTGCCAGAACCGCACGCGTCGAACCGGATTCGACGACGCGACCGTCCTCGAAGACCAGGATGTCGTCGGCCAACCCGAGAGCGTCCACCGAGTCGTGGGTGACCATGATCGTCGTGCGGCCCCGATCGGCGAGAAGTGTGCGCAACAGCGCCCGCAATCGGCTCGCGACATCGACGTCCAGGGCCCGAAACGGTTCATCCAGCAGCAGGATTCGGGGCTGCGCCGCCAGCGCTCGGGCGATGGCAACCCGCTGCGACTGGCCGCCGGAGAGCTGGTGCGGTTTACGGTCGGCGAGGGCGGTGACCTCCGTTGCCGTCAGCCAGCGTTCCACTCGTGCCCTGATCTCCGACCTCGAGAGACGCTGCGCCGAGGGCGCGAACGCCACGTTGTCGGCGACCGTCAGATGCGGGAACAGCCGCGCGTCCTGCGACAGTAATGCGATTCCGCGCCGACTGGGCGGCACGAAGGTCGTCGCGTCACAGAACACCCTGTCGCCGAGCACTATCCGGGACCGATCGTCGCCGCGCACCAGCCCGGCGATCGCGCGCAGCATCGTCGACTTGCCGGCGCCGTTGGGCCCGACGACCGCGGTGGTCGCGCCCGCGGCGAACCGGTGCTCGACCCGCAACGCGGGCACCTCGAGGTCGATGATCACCTCCAGATCCGCGCCGGTCACAAACCACCCCCGACGCGCGAACGGCGGCTGTGCACTCCGACGACCACGATCAGGGATACGACAACCAGGATGAGCGACAACGGGATCGCGGCCTGTGGGTCGTCGATGGCCGACACATAGATCGCCAGTGGCGCGGTCTGGGTCACCCCGGGCGCGTTGCCGGCAAACGTGATCGTCGCACCGAACTCGCCCAGCGCCCGCGCGAACGCGAGCACGAGACCCGCGAACAGAGACGGCAGGACCAACGGGAGCGTGACCCGCCAGAGCGTCCGAGTCGGCCCCGCACCCAGGGTCGCGGCGACCTCCTCGTATCGCGTCCCGACGACGCGCACCGCGCCCTCGACGCTGATCACGAGGAAGGGCAGTGCGACGAAACTCTGGGCCAGTACCACCGCCGTTGTCGTGAAAGCGATGTCGATGCCGGCCGCGTGCAGATGTTCCCCGACGATCCCGAGCCGGCCGAAGGTGTACAACAGGGCAAGACCACCGACCACGGGCGGTAAGACCAAGGGCAACAACACGAGCGCGCGGAGCACCCGGATCAGCGGACCGTCATATCGCGCGAACACCAGTGCCATCGGCACCCCGACCATCAGGCAGATGACGGTGCTGCACGCGGCGGTGATCAGTGACAACCGCAGCGCGTCGAGCGACGAGGGCGACGAGATCTGATCGACGAAGGTGCCCCACGGCGAACGGAGGAGCAGCGCCAGCGGAGGTAGCACGATCAAGACGACGCCGATCAGTGCCAAGCCGTACGTCCAACCGGGCAACCCCGCCGGGTCCCGTCGGGAACGAAGGACCGTGCTCAAGGCGCCCCGAACCCGGCGTCGCGCAGGATGCGCTGACCGTCCGCGCCCAGGACGAGGTCGACGAACTGCGTGGCGAGTTCGCCATCCCCGGCGCCGGCGAGGACCGCGATCGGGTAGGAGTTGACCACGGCGGCGAATGCCGGCTCTGTCACGGTGGCCACCTTGTCCCCGGCTCCGCGCGCGTCGGTCACATACACCACGCCCGCATCCGCTTGGCCGGTCGTCACCTTGGTCAGCACCGCGCTCACCGACTGTTCCTCCGAAGCGGCGTCGATGGTGACACCGGTGTTTCGCTCGACGGTCTCGGTCGCGGCGCCGCACGGTTGAGCCGACTGGCAGATGACCGTCGTGACGTCAGGCTTGTTCAGATCGGCGAACGACCGGATCCCGCGGGGATTGCCCGGCGCCGTGACGATCACGAGTGTGTTGGTGGCGAAGACCGCCGGTTCGACGGCGAGATCACCCAGCTTGCGCATGTTCTTCTCGTCGGCGCTCGCGAACACATCGGCCGGCGCCCCCTGCTGGATCTGGTTGGCCAGCGTCGACGATCCGTCGAACGACAGTCGTACCGTGACGCCGTCGTGCTGTGCCTCGAACTCATCGGCGATCGCCGTGAACGTCGTCTTCAGCGACGCCGCCGCCGAGATGTCGAGGGTCGAGGCCGCAGACCCGCCGGCAGACGAGCACCCTGCCACGATCAGCAGTCCGGCCGCGGCGACTGCGACGATGGACCTCCTCATCTGGCCTCCCTGTTGGTCTCGACGATCACCGTCGTCGCCTTGACGACGGCCGTGGCCACGACGCCGGGTCGTAGATCGAGTTCGTGCACTGCGTCCGCACTCATCAACGACGTCACCTCGAACGGACCGCATTGCAGGGTCACCTGAGCCATCACCGCGTCCGTGCGGACATCGGTGACGAGACCGGTGAACCGATTGCGCGCCGAGCGTCCGACCGATGCCCCGTCGTCCGGTGCCACCGCGCGCTCGCGGGCCAGCGCGGCGAGCCGTGCGCCATCAACGGTGGCGACCGGTCCGCCATCGGACTGTTCCAAGACGCCGGTGGCCACCCATCGTCGAACCGTGTCGTCACTGACGCCGAGCAGAGTGGCTGCGTCTTTGATCCGAATAGCGGTCACGACGACATCTTATCCGCAGATGCGGAGATATCGGTCTCCGGCGTCCGCAGGCACGGATCTCAAAAAGGTTGACTTCAACTCAACTTGAAGTCTTACGCTCGGTTTCGGTCCGACCGTCGGATTCGCAGCCCCGCAACCGATGAATTCGGTGCGGGCAGACGGTCTGACTTCGAGTACGAGATCGCCACACCCCGAACATGCCCTGAATTGTTCCCTGACGTCACCCGCGCGCCACGTAATTCGGTCGCGGCTGTCACACCCCCTCTATACCGTGGAGAAACATGAGCTCAGTCACAGTTCCCACCACCGCACCGGGAGAAGTCGCGACGGCCGATGTCGCCATCGAAGCCATCGACCTGGTGAAACGCTTCGGCGATTTCACGGCGGTCGACGGCGTCAGTTTCACCGTGCCGCGGGGTTCCGTGCTCGGCCTGCTGGGCCCCAACGGCGCCGGCAAGACCACCACCGTCCGAATGATGACCACCCTGTCGCCGCCCACGAGCGGGACAGCCCGCATCGCCGGCTACGACGTGCGGGAACAGCCCGGGATGGTCCGCCAGAACATGGGCCTCACCGGCCAGGCGGCCACGGTCGACGAGATCCTGACCGGCCGCGAGAACCTCCGCATGATCGGCGGTCTGTACGGCATCGGACGCAAGACCCTCGCACGTCGATCGGAGGAACTCCTCGAGCAGTTCTCCCTCTCAGAGGCCGGTGACAAACAGGTCAAGTCCTACTCCGGCGGAATGCGCCGCAGACTCGACCTCGCGGTCAGCCTGCTGGCCACGCCACCGGTGCTCTTCCTCGACGAGCCGACCACCGGCCTCGACCCGCGCAGCCGTTCCGAACTCTGGGACGTCCTGCGCGATCTGGTCGCCGACGGAACCACGTTGCTGCTCACCACGCAGTATCTCGAGGAAGCCGACCAACTCGCCGACGACATCGTCGTCATCGACAAGGGCACCATCATCGCGCACGGCACGTCACTGCAGCTCAAGGAGCAGGCCGGTTCGGCCAGCCTGGTGCTGACCGTCTCGCACGCCGACGACCTGACGACCGCCGAGTCGCTGTTGCGCAAGAACGGGGCGGAGGTGTTCGTCGACGTGGCGGCCCGCCGGCTCACGACAGCCGCAGCCGGCCTGGGCGACCTGCCCCGCGTCGCCGCCTGGTTCGACGAGAGTGGCATCTCCGTCGACGACTTCGGACTCTCCCGGCCGAGCCTCGACGACGTCTTCCTCTCCCTCACCGGCCACCGCGCCGAGGAGTCGAGCAACACCGACGACACCGACAACACCACCGACGAGGAGCGTTCCTGATGACCACCACGGCACAGACCCACGCTGTGGTCGCGGACAAGCCGCGGATCCACCCCACCACGATCTGGCAACAGGCCTGGATCATGGTGAAGCGCAACATGATCCACACCAAACGAATGCCGGAGATGCTCTCCGACGTGACCATTCAGCCGATCATGTTCGTGCTGCTGTTCGCGTACGTGTTCGGCGCGTCGATCCAGACCGACTCGGCGTCGTACAAGGAGTTCCTGCTCCCGGGCATCATGGGTCAGACGATCGTGTTCACCGCGTTCATCGTGTCCACAGGTATCACCGCCGATCTCGAGAAGGGCATCATCGACCGGTTCCGGTCACTGCCCATCCAACGGTCGTCGGTGTTGATCGGACGCAGTATCGCCAGCCTGCTCCACAGTTCGATCGGCATCGTCGTCATGGCCGTGACCGGCCTGGCCATCGGCTGGCGAATCAGGGGCTCGTTCGGTGAGGCGGTCCTCGCATTCGCGCTGCTCCTGCTCTTCGGCTTCGCGATGATCTGGTTCGGCATCCTCATCGGTTCGTGGCTCCGGACGGTCGAGGCCGTCAACGGCTTCATGTTCTCGGTCCTGTTCCCGATCACGTTCCTGTCGAACGCGTTCGTCCCGACCGAGCCGATGCCCACCTGGCTTCGGACGATCGCCGAATGGAACCCGATGTCGTCACTGGTCCAGGCATTGCGTGTGCTGTGGGGTAACGGCCCGGCATTCGGTCCGGATGCGGCTCTCCCGCTGCAATATCCGGTCCTCGCCACCCTGATCTGGACGGTCGCGCTGACGCTCATCTTCGCGCCGTTCGCGCTGCGCGCCTACAACAAGCGAACCTCGGATTAGACCACCACCCGACCGAGGTTCGTCGACGCGACCCGCTCAGGCAGTCAACGTGATTGCTTGCAGCGGGTCGCTGTATATCGCGTCGAGAGACACCGCGCCGGCGGCCTGCTGCTGCACGGTCGCTCCCGAATGTGACACGCGCACATCCCGTTTGCTCACGATCGAGGTCTCGCGCACGGCCTTCGCGACCGTCGGCAGGCCGGCCGCGTAATCGGTGAACGCCTGTCCACCGAGGATGATGTGATCGGGATTGAAGATGTCGGCGATCAGTCCGACCGTACGTCCGAGCACCTCCGCCCGCTCTTCGAGCAGACGACGTGCCGTGAGGTCACCGCTACGGGCCAGGGCGTGGACATCTTCCACATCGGTCGCCGAGAGGCCCAGTGCGCGTGCAGCTTCCACGACACCGGTGTCGCTCACCGCGGGCTCCAGGCGCCCCGTCCGGTTCGGGTCGAGCAACGTGGTCGATCCGGTCGGGAAGTGACCGATCACCGGCGGTCCCGCGGTCGGCGTGTGCACGGTCCCGCCGACGCTGAACGCGATGCCGAGCATCTCGCGCGCGTAGAAGTACAGGAAGCTCGACTGCTGGTCGTCGGGGTTGAGCACGAGTTCGGCGGCTGCCATGGCCTCGACGTGGGACGCAACCGACACCGGCAGCCCGACGGCCTCGGCGATCGTCCGGCCGACCGGCGCGCCCTCCCAGCCGAGTCGGGGGTGGTCGACGATGCCGCCCTCGGCCACGCGCCCACCGAGCGCGACACCGACCCACAGCACCCGCCGGCCCGTCCAGCGCTCGGCGAAACGCCGTGCGCTGACACCGATGGCGGTGAGTGCTTCTTCCGGTGAATCGGCATGCGGGGTAGGGATCTGGATGGCCCCGACGACACGATGCAGCAGGTCATGGGTGGTGATCGCGGTGACCTTGTATCCGATGTGGATACCGAGGGTGAGGAACTCGGAGATGTTGACCTCGAAGGGCAACCGCGGCCGCCCGATGGCGCCCGAGGGCGCAAGGTCGGCCCGTTCGCGGATCAATCCCGCCTTCAACAGCGCACTGACCTGGCGATTGACAGTGGAGATGCTGAGCCCGGTGCGCTCGGCCGCATCGTCGCGGAACAGCGGGCCGGACAACCGGGCGGCCCGGAGGACGAGCGCCGCGGGTTTGGTCGACAACTCCAGGCGCGGCGTTGCGACGTGCACCCGCTGGTCCCCCTTCACTGGTCCGCGTCGGTCGGCATTCGGACCCTTGGGCCGGGCCGACGGTACGGATGTCAACGGTACGGGCTGGCGCGTGCCCTGTGGCGCACGACGCACCGCGCGGGTGACCGGCTGACGCCGGACGGGAGAGGCGGGGGCGTTGCGCAGGGTACGGGTGGAGAGTTCGGGCAGTGTGGCGGTCATGATCGTCCTCGTCGAAAGACCCCGCGGATCGTGGGGCGTAAGCCGGAAGCTGGTGCTCTGAGCAGAGACTCGAGAAGCGACGCCCCGGGGAGGAGATTGACTCGGCGGGGGTCGGTCAGCGCATTCGACGACAACAGAGAACGCGGGCAAGCGGCAGACGACAGCCCAGCGCGGTGGTCACGTAGGTGACCTCCGTGAGCCTGTGGTCGGCACTTGTCATGCGGATCAAGCTAGCAACGCGGCCCCGTACCGGCAAGCCCGTCCGACCCCTGGTCACGGGCACCGACGACCGGTCGCACACGCGTCCACCGGCGAGAATAGGCCCGTGGCGCGACGCGGACAGGGGTTGCACTCACCCTGATCCGAAGTCGCTCGGCGTCCGGTCGCTCGACCTGCGAACCGAAGGAGAAGCGGACCGTGGTCGGCTTGGCCACTCGGGTCGAGGCTGTCGGTGCACCCCGGTAGATTGTGAGCATGACCACAACCAGCCCCGCGGCTGAGTCCAGCGCCGCGACCGACGCCGAGTTCCTCGAGGTCAGCGAGCCGTTCCGCCGCGAGATCATCGCTCACTGCTACCGGATGACGGGGTCCCACCACGACGCCGAGGATCTCGCCCAGGAAACCTTCCTCCGCGCATGGAGGGGCTACGGGAAGTTCGACCATCGGGCGTCCGTGCGCACGTGGCTGCACAAGATCGCGACCAACACGTGTCTGACTGCTCTACAGAGTTCACAGCGACGCCCCCTCCCCTCCGGCCTCGGTGGCGACGCCTTCGACCCCACCGACGACCTGCTGCAGAACCACGAGGTGCCCTGGCTCGAGCCGTATTCCGGCACGGCCGACGAGATCGCACCCGCCGACGACGCGGACCCCGCGTACGTGGTCGGCGCCCGCGAGTCGGTACGGCTGGCCTTCATCGCCGCATTGCAGCATCTTCCCGAACGACAGCGGGCCGTCCTCATCCTCCGCGACGTGCTGCAGTGGCGCGCCGCCGAGGTCGCCGACACCATCGGCGTCACCACCGCCACCGTCAACAGCCTTCTGCAGCGAGCCCGCGAGCAGCTCAAGAACGCTCGGCCACAGGAGGATTCGGCCGGTGCGGGAGCGTCGACGACACTCGACGACGACGCCAAGCGCGAGCTGCTGGCCCGGTACGTGTCGGCCTTCGAACGCTACGACGTCGACGCGATGGTGGAGCTCTTCACCGACAAGGCGATCTGGGAGATGCCGCCGTTCACCGGCTGGTACCAGGGCGCAGAAAACATCGCGACGCTCATCCGTCGCAACTGTCCGGCCGAGAAATCGGGCGATCAGATCATGCTGCCCACGACAGCCAACGGGCAGCCGGCCTACGGGCTGTACATGCGCGAACCGGACGGTGTCCACCGACCGTTCCAGCTCCAGGTGCTCGAGATCGACCCGCAGACAGCCAAGGTCAGCCATGTCGTCGCCTTCTTCAGCGACGACATGGAGAGCGATTTCGCACGCTTCGGTCTGCCGGCGACCCCGTACGACGCACCGGAACGCACGACGCCCAGCCCCTGGCACTGAGACCGTCCGGTTCTCGCGGGGCGCCGCTCAGTCGTCCGACGTCTGCGGGATCTGCGCGGGGTCCATCCACACGATCTCCCAGGCATGACCGTCCGGGTCACAGAAACTGCGGCAGTACATGAAGCCCAGGTCCTCGGTTGCGCGGAGTTCTCGGCCGCCGCACCCGAGCGCCGCTTCGGCGAGCCGGTCGGCGTGTGCGCGGCTGTCAGCGGAGATGGCCAGCAACGACTCGCGGCCCTGCAGTGGGTCGGCGACTGCGGTGGCCGCGTAGCCGGCGAATCGTCGTCGCTGCATGAGCACGACCATCGCCGAGTCGTTGATCATCATGCACGCGCTCCCGGCGTCGCAGAAGATCTCGTCGAAGTGGAAGCCGAGCGACCCGAAGAACCGACGAGACCTCGCCACATCCACAACGGGCAGGTTCACGAACAGCATCGGCGTCACGGGCGCACTCCAGACATCTCGGGGTCGCTGATACTGACCCGCCCGACGCCTCGAACTCATCGAAGCCGACATAGGGTGCAGGAATGGGTGTGATCTATCTGGTTCGTCACGGTCAGGCGAACGCATTGGCGTACGGCATCGCCGACGCCACCGACGATCTGAGCAACGGACCCGGCGGTCTCACCACGGCCGGGGCCACACAGGCCGCGCTGTCCGGTGGATTTCTTGCCGGGCAGATCGACACCTTCACCGCAGCCGCCAGTGGCGACCTCCCGCGCCAGCGGCAGACGCTGAGCGGCGTGCTGGGAGCTTTCGACACCGATCAACCTCAGCCGCACGTCGACCCGGGGTGGAACGAGTACTCACTGCCCGCACTGGTCGGCGAGGCCACGCCGGAGATGTATCGCGACGGCCGCAGCTACCAGGAACAGCTGGACAAGGGGCTCGCGGCCTGGATAGCGGCCGGCGAGCACGACGCAGCTCCCGGCCTCGACGGCGGCCCCGCCGAGAGCTACCCACAGTTCAAGGCGCGCGTCTCCGACGCGGCCGCCCGCGCCACCGAGCTCGCCGGGTCGGGTCAGACGGTGCTCGTGGTGTCCTCGGCCGGCACCATCACCCAGTGGATCGCCCAGTTGTGGGGCATCCCCGACGAGACCTGGCCGGCGATGGCCCGCACGATGGTCAACGCGTCGATCAGCAAACTGATCGTCGGCCGCAGCGGCGTCTCGGTGGTGTCGTTCAACGAGCACGGTCACCTGTCGGACCGCGACGGCGGGATCGCGACCTTCCGGTGACCCCTCATGACGCGCCCTCCGCAAGCTCCGGGCGCGCCTCAGCGTCTGCGGCCTGGCGGCCGTCGAGGACTACGACAGAACCCGTTGTGCTCGGAGCGAGCCCAACCACTGCTCCCTGAGGAGGCCGGAGCTTGCGGAGGCCGTCACGAAGGGTCCTGGTGAGATGCGTGACTCGACCCTTCGTGACGCGCCCTCCGCAAGCTCCGGGCGCTCCTCAGGGAGCAGGATGGGTCAACCCCTCCGCAAGCTCCGGGCGCTCCTCAGGGAGCAGGATGGGTCAACCCCTCCGCAAGCTCCGGGCGCTCCTCAGGGAGCAGGATGGGTCAACCCCTCCGCAAGCTCCGGTCGCTCCTCAGGGAGCAGGGCGGGTCACCCTCCGCGCGCTCCTCAGCTCAGGGAGCACGGTGGGTCGCTCATCCCGGATCGCGACCCCAGGCTCGAAGCCTAGGCCCGGTGCAGGTTCTCGCCGGGTCGGGTGATGACGACGTTCGGCAGGACCGCGTACCGCGACAAATGGGTGATCGAGTGGGCGATCACCGCGATGTCGTCGGCCGTGATCATCTCGTCGGCGGGAATGCGGTCTTTGAGCCAGTCGGTCATGTCGGTGTTGACGTAGCCCGGTGCGATCGTCGTCGCGCTGACCCCGCTGCGTGACTCCTCGAGATTGAACGTCTCGCACAACGAGATGAGCGCCGCCTTGGTGGCACCGTAGGCGGACAACTCCGGCTCCGGATAGACGCCGGTGATCGAGGCCACGGCAATGACTTTCGCGGCCCCGTGAGCCTCTGCAGTGGCGCGCAGGGCGGGCAGCGCGGACTGCAGGAGGATGTAGGGAGCGCGGACATTCACTTCGTAGAGCCGGTCGAAACGCTTCACCGGGAGGTCGGCGATCGCACCCTTCGAGCCCATCCCGGCGTTGACGATCAGCGCGTCGAACCGCCCGAATGCCTCCGCATGAGCCGTACCGAGCGCGCTGATGGCGTCGGCGTCGGTCATGTCCGCGGGTACGACCTCCACCCGCCCGGCGCCACGCTCGAGAAGCTCAGCCGCCTTCTTCTCCAACGCTTCTCGACCACGTGCACTGATGGTCAGGTCCCAGCCGTCGACGGCGAACCGGTCGGCGATGGCTGCACCGATCCCCCTCGACGCCCCGGTCACCAGCGCGGAACGGTTGTTGGCCGATTCACCCATTGAACTACCCCCTGTGGATGCGCGCACCGCGCGACTGTGTTCTGTTGACGCCGTTGCTCGATCAGCTGATGTGGCGCAGACCGTCGGCGATGAACGCCGCCGTCGCCTCGCCCGCCTTCTCGGCGCCCTCGCCCGACGACGCCCCCGAGAGTGCGCGGTAGGTGATCCCCTCGGCGATCACGCCGAGCTTCAGGTTCGCCAGGCCGAGGTAGAAGTCCCAGTCGCCCAGGTCGGCACCCGTTGCGGTGGAATACTTCTGGGCGATGTCGTCGACCGACGCATAACGGTCACTGGTCCAGGCCGCGGCGAAGCCGAGAACCTGATCGAAGGCGCCGGTGCGGTAGACGCACATCAGCGCGACATCGGTGAGCGGATCTCCGAGGGTCGACATCTCCCAGTCGACGACCGCCGCGATCCGGGCCGGATCGTCGGCGTCGATGATCGTGTTGTCGACCCGGAAGTCACCGTGCACCACCGACTCTCGTGCCTGCTCCGGAACTCGCGCGGCGAGCGCGTCGACGAGACGCTCGACGTCGGGGAGTTCACGCGTCTTCACGTGCCCCCACTGCCGCGCCCACAGCTTCACCTGGCGGGCGGCGAAACCCGCGGGCCGACCGAACTCGCCGAGCCCGACCTCGCGATAGTCCACCGCGTGCAGGTCGGCGAGCGTCTGGACGAGGGCATCGAGATTGCGGGCGACCTCGTCGTCGGAGTAGGCGTCGAGGTCTGCCGCGGTCCGGACGACGCGGCCGTCCACGAACTCCACCACGGTGCACGGCGCACCGATGACCGAGCCGTCGGCGTCGAAAGCGACGGTCCGCGCGACCGGGACCGACGTCGACTGCAGCGCACTGGCGACCGCCCATTCACGGCCCATGTCGTGAGCCGACGGGGTGAGTCCACCAGTCGGCGGCCGGCGCGCCACCCACGTGGTCACGCCGTCGGTGACCGTGTAGGTGAGATTGGACTTGCCGCCGCTGATGAGGTCGATGGTCAGCTCACCTGCGGGTTCGACCCCGTTGTCGATCAACAACCGGCGCAGGCGATCCTGGTCGAGCGCTGCGTCCGTGGCGGTCATCGGGCACCCGCCGATACCTTCGTCTCGAGCGCCTGCTGGGCCTTCTTCGCGCGCCCGACGGCGCGACGGGCGATCGCCCACCGGTGGACCTCGGACGGACCGTCGTAGATGCGGAAGGGCCGGAGTTCCTGCGACAGACGGGCCAGCGGGAGGTCGGCCGACACGCCGAGACCGCCACACATCTGGATGCTGCGATCGGCGATCCGCGAATACGCCTCGGCAGCAAAGGTCTTCGCGATCGATGTCTCGTCCGAGGCGTGGTTGCCCAGATCGAGCTCGTGACAGGCCTTCAGCAGCAACGCGCGAGTGGCGGCGAGGTCGATCTCGTTGTCGGCGACGAGTTGTTGGATCATGCCCAGATCTCCGAGGCGGCCACCGAATCCCTCACGGCGCGAGACGTAGTCGACTGCGACGTCCTGACAGCGCTTCGCCGAGCCGAGCCAGCGCATCACGTGGGTCATCCGAGCCGGCCCGAGCCGGACCTGCGCGTAGCGATAGCCCTCGTTCACCTCGCCGAGGATGTCCTCGTCGGGAACGAAGAGGTCGGTGAAGGTCACCTCGCAGTGACCGCCGATCATCGCTTTGTCGATAGTGTTGATGTGACGCCCGACGGTCAACCCTGGTGCATCGGCGGGCGCGAGGAACATGGTGGCCCCGCCGCGGTCACCGGGCGCGCCCGAGGTCCGCGCCATGATGATGAAGAAGCCCGCACCGTCGGCGCCGGTGATGAAGTGCTTCTCGCCGTTGATCTTCCAGCCACCGTCCACGCGGACGGCTTCCGTGCGCAGCGCGTTGGGATCCGACCCGGCGCCCGGAGCGGGTTCGGTCATCGCGAACGCCGAACGGAGATCTCCGGCGGCCAGCGGGGCGAGGTACTTCTGCCGCTGATCCTCGCTCGCGATGTGCGCGAGCATGTGCACGTTGCCCTCGTCCGGCGCGCCGATGTGCAGGGCGATCGGACCGAACGTCGAATACCCGGCCGCCTCGAACACCGGCGCGCGGTCGCACATGTTGAGACCGAGTCCGCCGTACTCGACGGGGGCATGCGGGCCGAACACCCCTGCCTCCTTGGCCTTGGCGTTCATCTCGCGACGGATGTCGTCACCACCGGCCGCCGTGATGTCACCGGCCGCCTCGTCCTCGATGGGCAGGACGTAGTCGCGGACGAAGGCCTCGGTCTTCGCGACGACGTCGAGCACGTCGTCGTCGTGCCGCAGGTCTATGGACATGGTGACTCCTTAACGCGAGAGCAGGGTGGGGATCCCCGAACACCGACCGATCGATCGCTCGGCGTTGCATACCTTGCCAGGCGATACCCGCCGGGTCAAGCGCCCCAGGCGAGGGCGCTCTGCGCGACGGACGTCAGGGCGCGCGATATCCGACCAGCGCCCGGGCCATCTGGAGATTGCGGGCGATGAGTTCATCCGGACCCAGCAACCCGTCGAGCTTGAACCAGGTGGACACCCCGACGCACATGGTGGCCACGGCACGCGCCGCATCTTTCGGATACTCGGTGGTGAACTCACCCGCCTCGACGCCGGCGAAGACGATCACGTCGACCATCCGCTGCTGGCGGTCCCGGTGTCCGATGTAGGTGGGCCGGTAGTTGTCGTCGAGGCTGCGGATCTCGGTGGAACCGACGAACGCCTGCTCGCGGCGATACATGTGGAACCGCAGGAGCGACTCGACGACGGCATCGAACTGCCGGATCGGCTCGGGCCCCGCCTCGACGATCGCGGCCTCCGAGCGTGCCAGAAGGTCGGTCATCGTGCGTTCGAGGAGACCCTGCAGCAACGACTGCTTCGACGGGTAGTGGTGATAGAGGCCCGGCACCGACAGATTCGCCCGCGCGGCGATCTCCCGGACCGAGGTCCCGTGATAGCCCTGTTCGGCGAACGCCGCCAGCGCCGCCGCCAACGGGACCGGCAGTTCGGGCTCGCCGTAATCCCGCCAGCCGCCCAGTGGCCGCGTCGCCGGACGGATGTCTGCTTCGCCGGTTCCGCCACTCATGCCATCAAACATATCCCGACATGCGGACCTACTCCGCATCGCCGGTGCGACGCGAGAGGCTCTTCTCGAGCATCTCGGCGGGTGAGACGAGCAGCGCGATGCTCAGATCCACCACGTCGGCCTTGCCGAGTTCGACCTCGCCCTCGAGCCACGCGGCGAGCAACCGGCTCAGACCGCCGACCTGATAGTGCGCAACGCCGACCGCTGCCGCCGGCCCGACGTGGACGTCGAGAATGGCCGACGTGCTCTGCAGGGTGAGGCCGGCGAACAACGTCGTCGACTCCATGCGCTTGGCCGCGATGACCGGACTCAGAAGCGCCTGCGAGAAGAGCAGCCTGCCTTTGCGGCGGTCCGCGTCGATGACGTCGACGATCGCCGACACGGCACCGGCGACCTTTGCACGCATGCTGGCCCCCTCGGAGAAGGCTGCCAGACTGGCTTGCGCGATCTCTTCGATGACCTCGTCGTACATGACGCCGACCAGCTGATCGACGGATTCGAAGCTCTCGTAGAAGTAACGGGCGGTGAGTCCGGCCTGCCGGCACACGCCGCGCACGGTCACCGCGCCCACGTCATCGGCGCCGAGCAGATCCAGTCCTGCATCGATGAGGGCGGATCGACGCCGCGCGACCCGGGTGTCGCCGCCCTCGCCGCCATAGGCCCGAAGCGTGCCGGCCGCGTCGGAGTCCGCACCGGAACGGCTGTCCGGCGTCGATGGTGCTCGTCCCATGATTCCAATCTTGACACCCCGGTAAGTTAGGTGTGTCATAAAACGGGAAACAGACGTTTCCAGAATTCGAGCAGGAGGGGTGTTCGATGGCAACGGAGCCTATCACCAGTGGAAGTTCGGCACTGTCAGCACAACCGGTGACGGATGTGACCGCCGAAGTGCAGGAGTTTCTCACCGCGGAGCGCCCCGACACCGAGTTCCTCCCCTCCTCCGCCCGTATGTCCCGCGCAGAGCTCGACGCGCTCCCCACCAGCGACCTCGATCCGCTCGGCATCGGCGTGATCGCCGGCGCCGCAAACGTGATCATGCAGCTCAGCCTCCCCGCAGTCGGTTACGGCGTGTACGAGAGCCGCGTCGACTCGGGCAACTTGTTCAAGCATCCGATGAAGCGTGGTCGCACCACGCTGAGTTACCTCGCCGTCGCCGGACTCGGTAGCGCAAAGGACAGGAAGGCCTACCGCAAGGCCATCGGCAAGGCCCACGCGCAGGTCCGTTCGACCGCCGACAGCCCGGTGAAGTACAACGCCTTCGATCCGAAGCTGCAGTTGTGGGTCGCCGCGTGTCTGTACCGAGGCACCGAGGACGTCCATCGCATCTTCGGCGGGGTCACCGAGGTGACCGACGAGCGCTATCAGGCCGGCGCCGTTCTGGGCACGACGCTGCAGGTCCCCCGCGAGATGTGGCCCGCCACCCGCGAGGATTTCGAGACCTACTGGAACGACACGGTCGAGACGCTCGAGATCGACGACACCATCCGCGAGTACCTGATGTCGATCGCGCGCGCCGAGTTCCTCGGCCCGGTGATCTCGCGGCTCTTCGGCTGGCATTTCGAGATCATGGCCATCGGCTTCCTGCCGGAGAACTTCCGCCGCAAGATGCGCGTGCAACTCTCGCCGTGGCAGGAGCTGTACTTCGACAAGCACAACGCGGTCCTGCGCGCGATCATCACGCGGGCCCCGAAGTGGGTGCGCGCCTTCCCGTTCAACGTCCTGCTCGCCGACGTCCGCTGGCGTATGCGCACCGGGCGGCCGCTGGTCTGAGCATCCCCGCCCCCTGACGAGCGAGCTTACGAGCGTCACGACCCGCCCCCTGAGGAGCGAGCTTGCGAGCGTCACGAAGGGGCCTGGCGCGTTGCGGGCAGACCCTTCGTGACGCACCCTCCGCAGGCTCCGGGCGCTCCTCAGGGAGCAGTGGGTCTCTCTCGGGCAGACGCCAGACGGCCTACATCCGGCGCAGCGCCTCGCGGTCGAGGTCGGCGACGTCGGTGTGCCCGGACAGTCCGAGGGTGAGGTCCAGTTCGGCGATGATGTCGGCGACCGCGTCGCGGGCACCGTCGGCTCCCGCGAGCGCCAGGCCGTACATATGCGGTCGTCCGATGCAGGCGGCGTCGGCCCCGAGGGCGAGCGCCTTGAACACGTCGGAACCGGTGTAGATCCCGGAGTCGATGAGGACCTTGATGCGACCGTCGACGACCGGCGCGATGGCGTCGAGGGCGTCGATCGTGCTGATCGCGCCGTCGACCTGCCGACCGCCGTGGTTGGAGACGATGATGCCGTCCACCCCGGCGTCCACGGCACGACGCGCATCGTCGGGGTGCAGCACGCCCTTCAGCATGATCGGAAGAGCGGTGCGGGCGCGCAGGCCGGCAAGATCGTCCCAATTCAGCGACGGTCGCGAGTAGATGTCGAGGAAGGTCTGCACCGCGGCACGCGGTTGCGGCGACCGCAGGTTCTGCAGAAACCGGCCCGGGGCGTTGCGGGTGATGGAGAAGAGGGTCGCGATTGCGCCGAGGGAGATCTCCGGACGTTCGTCAGCAGCGCCACGTAGCCGTTCGGCGACGATGTCGACGAACCTGCGGTCGGACGTGTACTGGGCGATGCCCTCACCCTGCGCGAACGGCAGCGAACCCAGGTTCAGGTCCTGCGGCCGCCACCCGAGCATCGTCGTGTCCAGGGTGACGACGACGGCTTCGGCGCGGATGGCCGCCGCGCGCTCCAGGAGGCTGTCGACGAGGTCGTCGTCGGTGGACCAGTACAGCTGGAACCAGCGCGGCGCCCCGGCGCTCGTGTCGTCCATCGCGGCCGCGACGTCCTCCATCGAGACGCTCGCCTGATTCGACAAGATGTAGGGGACACCGAGTTCCGCGGCCGCACGGCCGATGAGGGCGTCGGCGTCGGGTGCGGCGAGCGAACCGGCGCCGACCGGCGCGAACAGCACCGGCGCCGGGATGCGGCGACCGAACAAT
The DNA here is from genome assembly GCF_042672305.1 of Gordonia sp. NPDC127522. Classification (NCBI taxonomy): domain Bacteria; kingdom Bacillati; phylum Actinomycetota; class Actinomycetes; order Mycobacteriales; family Gordoniaceae; genus Gordonia; species Gordonia sp. NPDC127522. The sequence continues at coordinate 523,461 of NZ_JBHXVK010000002.1, read as the reverse complement.
TCGACCTCGAGGTTGCGCTGCGAGACATCCCGCAGGATGCGCGGCACGATCGCCCAGCGGTCGAGTGCCGCGCGGTTGGCGGCCATGGTGCGTCCCTCACCGGCGCCACCGCCGATGTACGCCCACGCACGCGCCGACATCGCACGTCTCGCACGTCGCTCGAGCTCGGCGAAATCCGTTGGCACACGCGGCTTTCGCCGGTGCACCCCGGCCGTGTAGATCTCGTTCTGCCGTGCGCGCCCGTAACCTGCGGTCATGGGTGGAGATGGTAACGCCGGCGTCCGGTGACCGGCCGTCAACGGCGGATCGTGCCGCTCAGCGTGTGGCGACGGCGGTGGCGCCGGCCGCGGCGACCGTCACGGCCGCGACCGACGGCCACGCACCGATCTTCTTCGCCAGTGGATGAGATCCGCCGAATGCCGCCAGGTAGCCGGCCAACAGGCCGCCGGCGACCACGGGGCCCTTCGTCACCGCCCACCGGCGCGTGCACCAGGCACCGGCCGTGCCGAGCACGACTCCGCCCAGTTCGCGTCGCCCGCTGTAGCGCGCGACCGCGAAACCACCGACGAGACCGACTGCCACCACGGGCACCGTTGCATCCACAGCCATGGGTCTCACGCTACCGGTACCGCGGCCGTCACCCATCCGCTCGCGATCGCGGCTCCGAAGACGGGGTAACCGACCGCTCCCCCCCGGACTTTCGAAGGGCTCCGTCATGACACCGACCGCCGAGATGACCCACTCGTCGGCGCCGCCTGCACAGTCGGCATCCCCGGCTCCCGATCTGCACCCGATCCGCACCTCGACGACGGATCTCGAACTCGTCGAAGAGGTGCTGGCAGCGCACTTTCGCCGCCACGCCACCACCTTGCAGCAGGTCGGCGGGGAACTGACGCCGGCGATCGATGTCGTCTCGACGCGGATCGGCGGAGGTAAACGCCTGCGCGCGTCGTTCTGCCTCTGGGGCGCCCGAGGCGCCGCCGGAGACCGGACCGTCGCGGGCATCGTCGAGATGGCGGCCGCCATCGAACTGTTCCATCTGGCCGCCCTCGTGCACGACGACGTGATGGACGACAGTGACGTCCGGCGCGGCCTCCCCACCGTGCACCGGCACTTCGCCGACGACCATCTGCGCGCGCAACGCCGCGGGGACGCCGAGCGCCATGGCACCGCGGTCGCGATCCTCGTCGGCGACATGTGCCTGTCCTGGTCCGACGACCTCGCCGCTGCCGCGGTGGACGACGTGTCCGCGGACACCCGACGCGCGGTCCGCGACACCTGGTCGCTGATGCGCGACGAGGCCTACGCGGGCCAGTACCTGGACATGCTGAGTCAGACCGAGGACACCACCGACGCCGATCGCACGGCTCGCGTCCTGCGCTACAAGAGTGCGCGGTACACGATCGGCCAGCCGCTCCGACTCGGCGGCACGCTCGCCGGCGCGCCGTCGGCGCTTCTCGAGGCCTACGATCGGATCGGTCTCACCGCCGGCGAGGCATTTCAGCTCCGCGACGACATCCTGGGCGTCTTCGGCGACGAGAATGTCACCGGCAAACCTGCCATCGACGACCTACGGGAAGGCAAGCGCACGATGCTCATCGCGGCGGCCGAGGAATCGGCGGGACGAATGGAGCGCCGCGTGCTCGCCGACGGTCTCGGCAATCCGGACCTCGACGCCGACGGTGCCGCGCGGATGCGTGAGGTCCTGTACTCCACCGGCGCCGTCGAACGAGTGGAACAGCGTATCGCCGACCTGCACGCGGAAGCGCTCGGCATCGTCGACGCCGCTCCGATGGACCCGGCGAGCCGGCACGCACTGACCGCCCTCATCGAACGTTGCGTGTGGCGGCGCGCATGACCGCTCCCGCCGGGCCGACGGTCGAACTCCGCGTCTGGGGTGTCGACCGTGTGCTACCGGCGCTCGGCCGGATGTCGTCGGGTCGACGGGCGCTGCGCCGTACCCCCGGTCTGCGTTTCGCCAAACTGCTGGGCACCGGCACCGCACGCACTTTCACCCTCGAGAGCGCCGACCTGAGACACTGGGCCGCGCTGACGGTCTGGCACGACGCCGACGCTGCTTCGGCCGCAAGCGATTCCGTCGTGTTCCGCCGATGGCGGGAGTCCAGCACGGAGGAACTCCGGATCACCATGCGACCACTCCGGTCGAAAGGCCGTTGGTCGCGCGTCGACCCGTTCGAGACGGCGCGGTCGTCGACGGACCACGACGCGCCCGGACCGGGTTGGACGGGCCCAGTCGCCGCGTTGACCCGGGCACGCCTCCGGCCCACGAAGATGGCATCGTTCTGGCGTGCCGTCCCGCCGGTGGCAACGGAACTCGCCGGGGCACAGGGCAATCGATTGGCCCTCGGCGTCGGCGAGCTCCCGCTCGGGGTGCAGGGCACGTTCTCGATCTGGGATTCGGCGCAGGACCTCACCGGCTTCGCCTACCGCTCCCCCGCACATCTGTCGGCGGTTCGGCGGACCGCACCGTCGCGCTGGTATGCCGAGGAACTGTTCGCCCGTTTCGCCGTCACCGAGGTCGTCGGCACGTATGAGGGGAAACCGGCGTGAGTCTCCTGGACGGCTCCACTTCGCACCGAGCGGACCAATCGTCGCGATCGCGGCGAACCGACGGCACCGCGCCCTGGAACCGCGGCCTGGTCACCCTGGCGTGGATCCTGCTGGCCGCGACGATCGGCGTCCAGATCGCGTTTCCGCTGACCGGTGGCGGCACCCTGCCGCTGACCGTCGCGAGCGTGCTGCTCCTGGCGTCGGCCTCGCTCGTCCACGTTGCCGCAACCCGCGGCGCCGCCGCCGCGGTCGCCCTCGCGGTGGTGGCCGGTGGCGGCGGGCTGATCGCCGAATCCGTCGGTGTGAGCACCGGGTTCCCGTTCGGCACATACGAGTACACCGACGGGCTGGGACTGAAGGTCCTCGGCGTGCCGGTCCTGGTCCCGCTGGCCTGGATCATGATGTCGTGGCCCGCGCTGGTCGTGACCCGACGACTCGTCCGTGCGATGGGCATCGCCGGACGGTGGGTTCGGCCCGCCACCGCCGTCGTGGGTGCGTATGCACTCACGGCGTGGGATGTGTTCCTCGACCCGCAGATGGTCGACCAGGGCAACTGGGTGTGGCGGTACCCGACGCCGTCGCTGCCCGGGGTCGCCGACATCCCGCTGACGAATTTCGCGGGCTGGCTGCTGGTCTCGTTTCTCATCGTCGGCATGCTCGACCTCCTCATGCGCCGTGACGACCCGGCCCCGACCGGGTCTTCCGGTATGGACGCCGTGCCCATCACCGCGTACCTGTGGACCTACTTCTCCTCGGTGATGGCGCACGCGGTGTTCTTCGGCCGTCCGTCCGTCGCCCTCACCGGCGGTCTCCTCATGGGCGTCATCGCCATCCCGCTGCTCGTCGTCGAGATCAGGGGTCGCCGTGCGGGTGTCTGACCTGCTGCGGCCGCTGGTCGCGACGGGAACCGCGCTGTCGCTGGCGTCGCTGGCCCTGACCCTCGACAACGCCCGCCGGGTCCGCCGGCCCGATCTCGCCGACATCCCGGCGCCGGAACCACTGTCGGTTCTCATCCCGATGCGCGACGAGGCGCACAACGCCGAACGCTGCCTACTGGCCGTCCTCGAGGCGGCGGATCGCTGGCCAGGACCGGCCCGGATCCACGTGCTCGACGACGGCTCGGCAGATGGAACCGACGCCGTGCTCGCCCGCCTGGCCTCGATGGACGACCGGGTTCGTGTCCACCCCGGCTCGGCGCCCCCTCCCGGGTGGCTCGGAAAGACCTGGGCCTGCGCCCAACTCGCGGAGAAGGCGTCCCCCGGCGGGGTCCACGTCTTTCTCGACGCGGACGTCGTGGTCGAGCCCCACGCGTTCACCTCATCGTTCGCCTTGCTCCGCAACGCCGGACTCGATCTGGTGAGCCCGTATCCCCGGCAGATCGCGGTCGGCGCGGGCGAGCGACTGGTGCAACCGCTGCTGCAGTGGTCCTGGCTGAGCACCCTGCCCCTCGGTCTAGCCGAGCGTTCACCGCGCGAATCCCTCACCGCCGCAAACGGTCAGTTCCTGGTGGTCGATGCCGCGACGTACCGCCGAGCCGGCGGCCACGAGGCGGTGCACGACGTGGTCCTCGAGGACATCGCGCTGTTGCGCGCCATCAAGGCGGCCGGCGGTCGCGGCGTCGTGGCCGAGGGAAGCGACGTCGCCACCTGCCGTATGTATCGCGGCTGGGACGAGGTCCGCGCGGGCTATCGCAAGTCGCTGTGGTCGGCCTTCGGGTCGCCGGGCGGGACGCTGGGCGTCACCGGCATGCTGTGCCTGATGTATGTACTCCCCGCGGCGGCAGCACTGTTCGGCTCCCGGACGGGTCTCGTCGGATACCTGGCCGGGGTGGCCTCACGGGTGGTGTCCGCGCGCTGCACCGGCGGTCGCGGATGGCCGGACGCCTTCGCCCATCCGCTGTCCATCCTCGTCTTCACCGGTCTCGCAGTCGATTCGACGCTGGCCCGACAGCGCGGAGACCTGCACTGGAAGGGACGCCCCATCGAGGTCCGTCGATGACGCGGGTCCTGGTGATCGGCGCGGGCGTCGGCGGACTCTCCGTCGCGATGCGCCTCGCCGCGACCGGTCACGACGTCACCGTTCTCGAGCAATTCGACGACGTCGGCGGCAAACTCGGGGTCATCGAGCACGACGGGTTCGTGTTCGACACCGGGCCGTCGCTCGTCACGATGCCCCACGTCTTCGAAGAACTCTTCGACGCCACCGGATCATCGATCCACGACCATCTGACCCTCGAACGACTCCCCGTCGCCGCGCGCTACCGCTTCCCCGACGGCACCGAACTGGACATGCCGGGAACGCTCGACGACATCCCCGATGCCCTCGACGCCGCACTGGGGCATGGGAGAGGCGCCCAGTGGTCATCGTTTCTGGAACGCGCACAACGTGTCTGGGACGTCACGCACGAACCCTTCCTGGAATCGCCGATGAGCATCCGCACGATGATCGGCGGCATCGCCACGCCGTCGGATGTGCGGACCGTCGCGCCATGGCGCACGCTGCGCGGACTCGGCGAGAGTTACCTCGACGACCCGCGCCTGCGGATGCTGCTGGACCGCTACGCGACCTACACCGGTTCCGACCCGCGCCGCGCGCCGGCGGCACTCGCGTCCGTGCCGTGGTCCGAGCAGGCGTTCGGATCATGGTATGTACGAGGCGGATTGGGCCGTATCGCCACCGCGATGCACGACCGTCTCGTCGAACTCGGCGGGCGGGTCGAACTCGGTGTCGAGGTCGACCGGATCTCGGTGGACCACACCGGCCGGGCCGATGGCGTGGTGCTCACCGACGGAAGCCGACGCCGGGCCGATCTGGTCGTCGCGAACGCCGACGCCCAGCAGGTCTACGACCGCCTCGTACCGCGTCGCGCCGCCCGCCGGCCCGCGGCGCTGCTGCGACGGACGACGCCGTCGCTGTCCGGATTCGTGCTCCTCCTCGCCCTCGACGATCCGCCCGCTGCGCCGCACCACCAGGTGCTGTTCGCCGAGGACTACGACGAGGAGTTCGACGCGGTCTTCGGATTCCGCGGCCCACCGCGTCCGGTCGCGCGACCGACCGTGTACATCTCGGCTCCCACCGATCCCGAGATCGTGCCCGCCCCGGGAACCGGCGCGTGGTTCGTGCTGGTGAACGCACCCCGCCACGACCCCGAGCAGGGCGTCGACTGGGACGCCAAGGGCTTGGCGGACTCTTACGCCGACCAGATTCTCGACGTCATGGCCGACCGCGGACTCGATGTGACCGGACAGGTCCGCCACCGCCTCATCGTCTCGCCTGCCGACCTCGAGCGCCGGACCAGGACGCCGGGTGGCTCGATCTACGGATCGTCGTCGAACGGACCCCGCTCGGCGTTCCTCCGGCCGTCGAACACCTCACCGGTACCGGGCCTCTACCTCGTCGGCGGGTCGTCGCATCCCGGCGGCGGTCTGCCGCTCGTGGTCATGTCGGCGAAGATCGTGGCGGAGCTGATCGGTCCGGCCGTGAGTCACTGACCGACAGGCCTTGCTCATCGGAGCCGTCAGCGCGGATCGATACGAAACACGGCGCATCGGCCCGCCGCGGCAGCAAAGGCTTCCGGGGTCACGTCGTCGACGACTCCCGCGTCCTTCATCACCTTCGGGCCGTCGGTGCCCGCCAGCTCCGGCCAGGCGCGTAGCACCGGAACGGCCTGGTCAGCCGACAGTTCGACGAGGCGGACGTCGCTCATCGTGCCTCCAATCGACAGCTGGGCACGTCCCTCGGCCGCACGGACGTTGCGTGCCCAGTCCGACCCGGGAAAACCCTCGAGCAGGTAGCGCTCGCCGCTCAGGTCGACCACCGTGAGCGGCGTCCGTCGCGGCTTGCCGGTGCGCCGTCCGGCGACGACGAGAACTGGTAGCTGCTTCATCCCGCCGAGCCGCTGCAGCAGCAGGAACAGCTTGTTCATCGGCTTGAGCCAGCGTGGCGCGGTGTGCTGGGTTTTCGGTATCGTCGGCTCGCTCCTGAGCGTCACTTCGTGCACTGCGGTTATCCCGTACACCGTACGGTGATCGAGCACCTGCTTCAATCACCATCGCCACGATGCGATCAGCGAGACGAGGGACCTGGAAGCGTCAGATCAGACCCGGTCGCGATAGCTGTACGCATGTCCACCCAGCGACGCCGTCACGACCGCCACCGGAACACGGGAGGCCTGGAGGTTCCGGCGCTCTTCGGGGGTCAGGTGCTGACGAGACCACGTCCATCGCGGGCCGCGCCACCATGCATTCGTCCGTGCCTTCTCCATGTCACCGGTACCTTTCGCGCCGCTCGCTGTGAGCCCTGTCACGCGACCGTACCCGGATGATCTGCGTTCCAAACCTTCCCGCGCAGGTCAGCGTGTCGCGACCGGCATCGGCCCCACCGACCGGTCGCCGCGGAGCTTCTTCCGGATGAGTTCGGCGCTGATCAGGCACATCGGCAGGCCGATGCCGGGACGCGTGCTCGACCCGGCGTAATAGAGGCCATCGACCTTGCGTGACCGGTTCGTCGAGCGCAGGAACGCGCTCTGCCGCAGCGTGTGCGCCGGGCCGAGGGCTCCCCCGCACCACGAGTTGACCGAGTCGACGAAGTCCGCGGGGCCGATGGTGCGGCGGACGACGACACGATCGGCGAGGTCGGGAACACCTGCCCACTGTCCGATCATCGCAATGGCCCGGTCGGTCACCTTCTCGATGTCGGGGTCGCCGCCGCCGTCCACGCCGCCGTGGCCGAGACCCGGATCAGGTGGGACAGGCACCAGGATGAAGAGGTTCTCCGAATCCGGCGGTGCGACCGACGGGTCGGTGGCCGACGGCTTGCACACGTAGAGCGACGCCGGATCCGGTACGCGCGTGGGACTCTCGAAGATGGCGTCGAAGTTGGTCTTCCAGTCCTCGGTGAAGAACAGGGAGTGATGCGCCAACTCGGGCATCTCACCGCGTACGCCGAGCAGCGCGAGCACCGCCCCCGGGCCGGAAGTGGCGCGGTCCCAGTAGCGTTCGGGAAAGGTCTGGAGCTCCTCGGGCAGCAACTGAGTCTCGAGATGGTGCAGATCGGTGGCGCCGATCACGATGTCCGCGAACAGATCTCGCGGCGCACCATCGGCTCCTTCGACGCGAACCCCGGCCACCTCGGCGCGACGACGCGACGGCCCGGACCGCTTCCCCGCGCGTTCCCGCGTGAGGATGGCGGTCGCGGCCGTACCGGTCGAGATACGCACGCCCCGTTCGCGGGCGACCCGCTCCAGCGCGTCGACCAGGGTGGTGAAGCCGCCGTTGGGATACCGCACACCGTCGGCGAGGTCGAGCCAGCTCATCAGGTGGTACATCGCGGGGGTGCGCTCGGGCGAGGAACCGAGGAACACCGCCGGATACCCGAGGACCTGGCGGAGCCGGCGGTCGGTGAAGCGAGCCGCGATGTAGGACTGCAGCGACGTCGTCAGCAGTGTGACAAGCGTTTTCGCGTGCCGCAACACCGGCAGGCCGAGGAAGGCACGCGGCGAGTCGAAGCTGGTGTACAGAAACCGTTCCACGGCAAGGTCATACGCCTGCCTGCCGGTGCGCAGGTAGTCGTCGAGTGCGGCTCCCGCGCCGGGCTCGATCTCGTCGAAGAGCGCACGGTTCCGGTCCTGGTCACCGGACACGTCGATCGGCTTCTCGTCGGACCCGTTGTCGTCGAAGAACACTCGGTAACCGGGGTCGAGGCGGACGAGATCGAGCTGCTCGGCGGTCGACGTCCCGAGCATCTCGAAGAAGTGGTCGAACACCTCCGGCATCAACCACCACGACGGACCGGTGTCGAAGCGGAACCCGTCGCGATCCCACGTACCGGCCCGACCACCGAGATCATCATTCTTTTCCACGAGTTCGACGTCGTGCCCGTCGTGGGCGAGGAGGGCGGCGGTTGCCAGTCCGGCGACTCCACCACCGATGACGACGACGCGTCGGGACTCGCTCATACGTTGCTCTTCCTTCTGTTCAGACCGGAGGCGTCGGCACGTGCGGGTCGCGGCATGCCGCGCCGGGCAACGGCGGACGCGGCGATCTTCGCCTTGCCGGCGTTCGGGACGCGGACGCGGGTACGGCGGGCCTCGGTGGCCGACGACTCGCGAAGGCGGGCGGTCAGCTCGGCGAACAGGTCGTGCGCGGTGCACACCGCGACGCGGCTGCTCGCCGGCAGGTGCGGGATGGCCTCCGCAGCGGCGGTCAGGTCGAGGTCGATGTCGTCCAGCCAGAGCGACCAGGCGGAGTCCGCCGGATCGTCGGGATCGAGGCCGACCAGGTAGCGCCGCCCCAGCCCGTCGCTGTCCTCGCCGAAGTCGCGCAGGAAGTTGATCTTCTGGAAAGCCGCGCCCAGCCGTTGGGCGCCGGGTGCGAGGTGGTCGTACTGTGCGGCCGATTTCGGCTCGTCGGCGAGGAACGCACGCAGGCACATCAGACCGACCACCTCGGCCGAGCCATAGATGTAGGTGGCCAGCGACTCGAAGTCGTGCTGGACCTGAGTCAGATCGCTGCGCATCGAGTCGAAGAACGGGCCCACCAGGTCAAGATCGATACCGACCCGGCGGGCGGTCTGCGCGAAGGCGTGGACGACGAGGTTGCTGCTCGATCCGGTGACGAGCGCGACGCTGGTCTGCTCTTCGAGCTGGTCGAGCTCATTGCTGCGGTCGACGAGCCCCTGCTCCGGGCGAGGGGCGTCGACGATCTCGTCGGCCACCCGCACGAGCGCGTAGATGTTCTGGACGTCGCGCCGAATACGGGGCGTGAGCAGACGCGAAGCGAGTCCGAACGAACTCGAGTACGACCTGATCACCATCGCCGCACAGGCTTCCGCGACCTCGTCGTATCGCCGGTGTGGGGGGACCACCTGAGTGTGACCGGGAATGTGCATCATCCGACCGCTCCTCGACCTGTTGACCGAACGCCAATTACCTGACGTCATGAATTCGACGCCCGGGACATCACCGGATGGGTGTCGTACATCGAACCGGGGTCGTCGGACGGCAGCTGCTGCACCTGCTCGACGAACCACGGACTGACCGCCCACGGGGTGTTCGCGACGAGCGACCACACGTCGCCGACGTCGGCCCAGGCGTGCTCGGCGACCTCGCTGGGATCCGGTCGGAGTGTTCCCAGCGGACGTGCGACGAACACCGGGCAGATCTCGTTCTCCACGATGCCGCTCGCGTCGACCGCCCGATACCGGAAGTCCGGCAGGATGCAACGAACATCGGCCACCTCGATACCGAGCTCGCGCCGGGCATACCGATGCACGGCGTCGACGACGTCCTCGCCGGGGCGCGGATGACCGCAGAACGAGTTGGTCCACACCCCGGGCCAGCTGCGCTTGGACAGCGCACGGCGCGTCATGAGGATGCGGCCCTCTTCGACGAGATGGCAGGAAAACGCGAAGTGCAACGGGGTGTCCGGTCCGTGCACCCCCTCGCGGTCGGCGGTGCCGCACGGGCGGCCGTCGGCGTCGGCGAGAACCACCGAGTCGTTCGTCATCGAGATTTCCTCATCGCATCGAGATCGGGCGAGCTGCTCCTCGCACCATTGTTCGTCACTGGAGCGCGATCCGGATGGGAGCGCCCGCGACGAGAACTCATCCGAGCCGTCGGGTCTGCCTCCGCACCGCGATCCCCAACTGGACCGTCCCGATCAACGCCAAGCCCGCCCCGATTGCCGCGATGAACAGGGCCAGGCCGGACGCGACGGCTGAACTCAGTCCCGCGCACCACCACGAACCCGCACTCACAGTTGCGACGACCGCCAGTATCACCCGCGACGGCCGCTCCCACACGGTGACCGTCCCCGGCCCCTTCATGCCCACCGCCTGGGCCGTGGCGCGGGTGATCTCGAGGATGAGGGTGAGCACCGCGATCGTCGCGCCGAGCCATGGCGGTGCACCCACGACCACCACGATGCCCACGAGCATCACGTCCGAGAACCGGTCCGCCACCGAGTCATTGATGCGTCCCCACCGCGAGGCGGTTCCGGTCTGGGCCGCGATCGCACCATCGATCCCGTCGAGGAGCGCGGCCAGGACGATGACGAGTGCGGCGAGCAGCGGCCACCAGTCGCCGAGAATGGTCAGGCACAGCGCGATCGCGGTGGCGATGACTCCGAGAGCTGTCACGGTGTTCGGCGTGAGGCCCAGTCCGGCCAACGGTCGCGCACAGGCGTGGCTGACGAGCACCCAGTTCCGGACCCAGAAACTCGCGCGCGGATCGAGCCCTCCGTGGAGCCTCGACCACGAGTCGAGTGCCTCGTCCCGGGCGCTCGTCGTCCGCTCCGCACCCGACGCCGCCGTGAGGCTCCGGCCCGCTCGCTCAGGTTCCGCGGACACGTCCCCTCCTCTGCTTCTCGATCGCCTGCCCGAACGCCCATCCGATGATGACGATGACGTGAGCGACGTACAGCCACAGACCGACCGCCACCACCCCGCCGATCACCCGGAGACCGCCGTACGGGATCCCGACATCGATCGGCAGGGACAGGAACAGCAGGAAGCCCTGGGTGAATCCGGCGATGAACGACGCGGTGCCGAGCGCACTGACCGCCGCCACCCCCAACGACGGCTCACCGGGCGTCACCTTCCAGTACACCCAGGTCAGGGCCACCGTGACCAGCATCCACACGACGATGAACTCGACCACGATCCGGACCGCGAGGTCGGCGAAACCACCCGTTCCGCCTCCCTCGGGAGCAAACGTCGTGAGTGTGCCCGCGACGCCGACGACCACATACGCCAGTGGCGGCACGACGACCACCAGGCCCAGCACCCAGATCCGAGACCGCCATCCCGTGAACCGGTCCTCGCGCGGGTACAACGTCATACACGCGCGGCGAAGACCCTCGCCGTAGAACGACGCCGGGAACAGCAACACCAGTGCGCCCATCAGCGTCAGTCCGGTGCCGACCGCGACGGCCTCGTCGAACACGCCGCGGCCGCCCATGGCCGGTGGGATGAGAACGCGCAGCTCCGTCAGGGACTCCTCGGCGGACGGGCCGCGGAGCCAGGTCGTCGACCAGATCCCCAGCAACGCCCACGGCACGACGGCGATCGCCGCGAAGTAGGTGAGGGTGGCAGCAGCCGCGGCCAGGTCGCCCCGGCCAAGTACCCGGCGCACATCGGTCACCAACGCACGCACGTCGAACGTCGTCGTCTGCTCGCGGATCGTGGTGTCGCGAGTCACCGTCGGGGCCGATCGGCGCGGTGTCACCCCTCCGGGATACCCGAAACACCCCTCTCGCGCCGCAGCAGTGTCCGATCTGAGTCCTCGGTGACTCCAGCGTGATCACCTTGTCGCATCCACCGCGGTCCTGCATCTGTCCGGCTGCGGGGGGATCCCGGGTGACGACACCGGTCACCGACGAGCGCCCCGCACATGCTCGGAATGCGTGTCAGATCGACGCGAACAGCGCGATCGCCATCCCCAGCATGATGACCGCGACCACCGCGTCGAGCATCTTCCACGCCCGCGGACTCGCGAAGAACCCGGACAGTCTCCGAGCACCGCCGCCGAGCGCGGTGAACCAGAGGACACTCGCGATGCAGGCACCGAAGGCGAACGCCCACTTGCCGTTTCCGTGACCGTTGGCGATGGCACCCATGGTGATGACCGTGTCGAGGTAGACGTGCGGGTTGAGCCAGGTCAGGGCCAGGGCCGTACCCACCGCCACCCAGCGGCCGGTGGACTCGGCCCCGCTCTCGTCGGTGGCGGCTGCGATGGCCTCGTCACTGCGCACACAGCGTCTGGCGGCCATGACGCCCAACGCCCCGACATACAGTCCGCCGGCCGCCTTCGCGAACGTCACCACCTCCGGATGCGCGGCGACGAGCGCGCCGAGGCCGGCCACCCCTGCCACGATGAGAACGACGTCGGAGAGCGCGCAGACCGCGACGATCTGACCGGTGTGCCTGCGGGCGACGCCCTGACGCAGCACGAAGACGTTCTGAGGTCCGATGGCGATGATCAGACCGGCGCCGGTGAGGAGCCCGGCAAGTGTCGGTACGAGGTAGGCGGTCACCGGGACGACGCTAGGGCGACACGCCCCGGTCAGTACAGCGAAACTTTTTCACGAATGAACAGTTGAACTTCAGATAGTGGACTCATCGTCGCCCAGTCCGATGCCGCGTAGAACCGCGCACAAGGCCTCGATGTAGTCGGCGACGTCCACATCGCCGACCAGGCCCTGCTGAACGACCACCCCCTGCATCGCCGAGACCATCACCTGCGCGAGCACCGCGGGCTCCGCGGGCAGTTCGTGGCCCGCGGCCCGCCAGGCCGTCAGCACGCGTTCGAAGACGCCCCGCAGCCCACAGATGATGTCGCGCACGGTCTCGCGCAGCTCCGGGTTGTTGGCGGCCTCACCCCATACCGTCAGAACCATCCGGAAGCCGTCGGTCATCGGCGCGATCTCCAGCAGGACCCGTTCGGCCAGCGCGCGTACAACCGCCTCAGGCGACGGGGGTTGCTCTACCGGGTCGTCGAAGCTGCTGATCCCCGACTCGTAGGCGGCGAAGATCGACCGCGCAACGGCGGCGATCAGTTCTTCTTTCGACGAGTAGTACGAGTAGACGGCACCCGCACTGAGCCCGGATTCCCGGATCACGTCAGACATCGACGCACGGTGGAACCCCTTGTCGACGAAGCATCGGCGAGCGGCGGCGAGGATCTGCCGGCTTCGTTCGAGCTTGCGTTCGTCGCTGATCTTCGGCATGCCGACAGTCTAAAACGAACATTCGTTCTTGATTCCTCGCGGCCCTCCGCGCATACTCAGAAAAACGAAGATTCGTTCTTTTTAGGAGTGGTCATGAGCACTGAACTGCACTCGACAGATGCGCGCGATCGGACGCCCGTTGCGACCGCGGAGGCCGACGGTGCGCCCCCGACCGGGCGGGCACCCAGTTGGCGCCTCGTGGCGGTGATGGCGCTGCTGATCCCGACGTTCGTGATCGCGATCGCCGCGATGTTCGTGTCACTGGCCGTCGATCCCGAGCCGCATCAAGCCCCACTGGGTCTCGTCGCACCACCGCCCGCGGCACAGGCGATCGAGACGGCGCTCGCCGACCGGGCCGGTGAAGACGCCTTCGCGGTCGAACGATTCGCCGACACCGAGGACGCGCGTGCCGCCATCGAACGGCGCGACCTGGTCGGCGCGATCGCGGTCGGGCCCGGCGGGGTCACGGTGCTGACCGCGGAGGCGGGTTCGCCGGTGCTGGCGCAGGTCGTCGCCGGGGTCGGGAACGGCATCGCCACCGCCCAGCGTGTACCGGTCGCCGTCGAATCCGTGGTCCCCACTCCCGAGACAGATGCCCGCGGAACGGGTTTCGCCGCCGGACTGTTGCCGTTGTTGATCGCCGGCATGGCGCTCGGCGGGGCGGCCGCGATCGGGTTGCGCGGCCGAGCCGCCATGCAGGCGACGCTGGCGGTCCTGGGGCCGCTCGTGGCCGGGTTCGGTTTCGCGGCGACGTGGTCATGGTTGGGCGTCATCGACGGCGGTATCGGCCCCGTCGGACTCGCCGCAGCCCTGATGATCGGAGCGATCACCTGGTTCACGGTTGGTGCGGGCAGCCTGCTCGGCCCCGCCGGGGTCGGGGTGTCCGCGCTGGTGATGGTGCTGATCTCCAACCCGCTGTCGGGGCTGGCATCGTCGCCGTACCTGTTGCCCGCGCCGTGGGGAACGATCGGCCAGTGGTTGCCGCCCGGCGCCGGCGGCACGCTGCTCCGTTCGGTCGCGTATTTCCCGGCGGCGAGCATCACCGGACAGGTCGCCGTTCTCCTCGGCTGGATTGCCGTCGGCGCCGCGCTCCTCACACTCGGCATGGTGCGCGGACGGCGGGCCGACTCCGCGGGCGACACCGTCCCCGCCTGATCCGGCCGGCGGTGGTGTGTCTCGGCGGTCCGGCGGGACACACCACTAACCTCGGCTCGTGGACATCAGTCAGGAAGGCCTGCGCACGCTGGCCGCGGTCCTGCGCGAGGGCACCTTCGACGCCGCGGCCACCGCCCTGCACATCACCCCGTCGGCGGTGAGCCAGCGGATCAAGGCGCTGGAGTCCGCTGCCGGGCGGGTACTCCTCCGGCGGACCAAGCCGGCGACGGCCACACCCGATGGCGAGGTGCTGGTCCGGTTGGCCAAACAGTGGGAATTACTGCTGGCCGAGACCCGCGCCGAGTTCGTGGGCGCGCCCGACGACGACGATCTGCCGCTGGTCGAACGTCCCCGTGTCCATCTCCCGGTCGCGACGAATGCCGACTCGCTCGCGACCTGGTTACTGCCCGTGCTCGCGCGATTCCACCGGGAGCACGCGGTGGCGATCGAGGTCTTCCGAGACGACGAAACCCGCAGCAGCACCCTGCTCCGCACCGGCGACGTGCTCGCCGCGGTGACCTCGGAACCACTGGCGATCCGCGGGTGTGCGCTGCAGTCGCTCGGCACGATGCGCTATCTGCCGGTCGCCACACCGGAATTCATCGACACATGGCTACCCGACGGGCCCGATGCCGATGCACTGGCCCGGGCCCCGATGGTGCAGTTCGACCGCAACGATCACATCCAGCGGAACATCTCGGCCGCCCTCGCCGGCCGGCCCGTCGACCCGCCCGCGGTCTACATCCCGGCGTCGACCGAATACCACCGCGCCGTCACGCTCGGCATCGGCTGGGGCGCCGTCCCGGTCGTCCAGATCGCGGACGCCCTCGACACCGGCCGCGTCCGCCTCATCGCCGACCACCACATCGACGTCCCGCTGTACTGGCAGCACTGGAAGCTGAGTTCGCCTCTGCTGCAGACACTCACGACGAGCGTTGTCGACGGCGCCGCGCGGGTTCTCCAGCACTGATCGCGCTCGACTCGCCGCCGTCCACGACGGGCAGACCCAGCTGTGGACGAATCGGACGTTGTCACACGCCTGAGGTCGACGGTGTTCCCGCGACCGCCGGGCTGTCGTCGACCGTGCGCCGGCCCCGAACGACCGCGACGCCGAGAACGCCCACAGCGACCACGAGGCAGGCGATCACGTAGGGGAGACTCCCGATCGGTGTGTTGTCGGCGGTGATTCCGTCCTCGGCGTCGAGGTAGGCGGGCAGCGCGGTGCACCACAGTACGAGGTGCACCCCGAGGAACAGGACCGGGAACACGACGAGGAAGGGCCGAGCGCTGCGAGCGTCGTCGACGCCCAGCGTCGGGTCGCTGCGCATGCGTCGCCATTGCACGTACAGAAGGGTCAGTCCGATCCCCCACACCAGGGCCATCTCTCCCCAGTAGACGACGGTCTGCGCGTCGTGATTCGCGTTCTCGTCACGGCCGAACAGCGCTGTCGGAATGGACAGCAGGGGCATGCTGACGACGGCCAGAACTCCGGACACGACGACGCGCCATGTCAACGACCATCCGCGCGGGGCGCGTCCGTGGGAGGTGGGGATCTGCACCAAGCGCACCGCGACGTAGACGAGCACGGCGAACGAGACGGTCGCGAAAAGCCAGACGCTCCCCCACGGCACCGCGGCCAGTGTGGGCTCCGCGGCGGGATTGCCGAGCTCGTCGGGGGCGATGCCCTGAGCTCGGAGCTGGGCGAGGGTGTCGCGATAGTACGGCGCGTCGACGTTCCACGCCCACCACTTGAGCTGCGGGCCGAGCTGGTCGAAGATCTCGTAGAAGGTCTGGAACACCAGGGCCAGAACGAGCGAGCCGCGCAGCGCCGAGCGCTTCGACCCGTCGAAGAAGCCCCACGCCCGCACGATCTCGTAGGCGACCTGGCTCACGGCCGGATAGAACGCGACAATGTACAACGGCAGCCGGTCGTACATGAACATGACCGTGAACACGTTGTGGGAGAACATGAATCCCATCGCTTCTTCGGCGTGGAACCAGTTCGGGAAGTACAGCGGCGGCTCGATCACGAACAGGTAGACCAACGATCCGATCCACACCGTCAGGTTGGTGGGGTCGCCGTCGCGACGCAGTCGGCGGATCGCGTGGATCAGCGCGAGGACGGCACCGAGGATGATCGTGACCTCGAGGACCGGTTGCGTCCAGTGCTCGAGGTCGGCCGGATTCCGGATCGTGACAATCGGATTCGCGCCCTCGCACTCGAACCCCAGGTAGCCGGTGATGATCGACGGGACGTCACCCGGCGTGCAGACCGCCATCGTCTCCGCCTCCTGCAATGGCCGCGCTCCGGCGCCGAGCCGCCGAGCCCACTCCGCTACGTCACGTCATGCCCTGTGAATGATGTGTCACCGTAGTATGTGCTCCAGGTCACGTCAACGGACCGCGGCGGAGTCGACCAACTTCGGATTCGACTCGTCGACAAGGGGGTTCTCGATCTCGTCGCGCCACATGCCGGCCGCGAAGTAGAACGCCCACGCGATCGGCACCGGGAGCAACCCGGCCAGCACGAACGTGGCGGTCAGGCCGATCGCCGACGAGACCGGGGCGGCGATCGCCATCGACACCGGCATCAGCGCGACCGATACGAAGAAGTCGAGACTGGCGATGCGACCCAACAGTGCCGGCGGCACCCGACGCTGTAAGAGCGTTCCCCACAGCACCATCGGGCCGTCGAAGAGGATGCCCATGGTCACACCGGCGGCGACGAACATCCACGTCGAATCGGCGAGACCCATCAGCAGCAGCGGCAGGCTGGAGAACGCCCACAGCGAGAACATGACGGTGAGGTACCGGCGCGGCATCGGGATCGAGGCGAATACCAGTGACGCCGCGGCCGCGCCGAGTCCGAATCCAGCGAGCACCCAGGCGTGCTGGGTCGCGCCGCCGTCGATGCGCTCACGTAATGCGAACGGGACGAGCACCTCGATGGGGCCGAGCGTCGCCAACACCAAAACGCAGGCGAAGAGCAGCGTGCCCCACAGCCACGGGGTCCGGGCCATGTAGACGAACCCCTCGGCCAGGTCGCCGACGATCCGGCGGGCACCCGCACCCTCGACGACCTCCGGCGCGTCCTCGCCCGTCTCGCCGAACCGACGCGCGGTGACCGGGGCCATCCCGAGATAACAGACACTCGACAGGATCGCGGCGACAGCCGCCATCAACACCGCGGGTCCCGGGGCCCAGGCACCGATGACCGCGCCGGCGACCATCGGCCCGACCGCCTGGAAGACGACCGGGCGGAAGAAGCCCTCGATCCCGTTGGCCGCCTGCAGCTCCGACGGCGCGACGACACCGGGCAGCAACGCCGAGTAGGCGGGGTAGTACATCCCGGTGGTGATGCCGCCCAGAAGGGACGCCACCACCACGTGCCAGAGCTGCAGTACGCCCGCGATCGACGCCAGACCGATCGCACCGAACGCGATCATCTTCGCGACCTCGAGTCCGATCATGATGTGGCGCTGCGAAATACGGTCGGCGAGCACACCACCGGCCAACGTGGAGAACAGCATTCCCACCGCGGCCACGCCGGTGGCCAGCGACACCTGGCCCGGACCGCCGCCGAGCGCGATGATCTGCCAGATCACCGCGATCGTCCACACGCCGTCGGCGAACATGGCGAGGATCAGTCCGGACGCGAGCAGCCGGTACTGCCGACGCGCGAATGGCAGCAGCGCGCGGGGCAGTCGGGAGTCGGCGGCGGAGGTCACCCTTCGAGCTTGCCCGAACCCGCGGGCGTGGTGCCAACCCTTTTCGGACCACCGTTGTCCGGCGGTGCGGGTCAGCTCGCCTTGCGCGAGGACTTCTTGGCGGGTGCCTTCTTGGCCGTGGACTTGCTCCCGGACTCGCCGGACCCCGAGGAGGTCTTCTTCGCCGTCGACCTGGAAGCGGTCTTCTTGGCCGGCGCCTTCTTCGCGGCCGTCTTCGCCGCAGCCTTCTTGGCCGGTGCCTTCTTGGCCGCGGTGTCCTTCGAGTCCGAACCTGAATCCTTCGAATCCGATCCCCCGCGATCCTTCACCGACGCGCGCAGCGCGGCGAGGAGATCGGCGACGTCGGAGTCCTCGGTGTCCTTGTCTCCGTCGTCGGATTCGGGGAACGCCTCGCCACCCTCGGACTTCGCCTCGATGAGCTTCGTCAGCTCGTTCTGATAGGTGTCCTCGAACTCGGAGGGGTCGTAGTCCGATGCCATCGACTCGATCAGCGAGGCCGCCATCTGCAGTTCCTGATCGCGGATCTCGGTGTCGTCGTCGAGGAAGCCGAAGTCGGGTTTGCGGACCTCGTCGGGCCACAGCAGCGTCTGCAGCGTCATCACCCCGTCGACGACGCGCAGCGCGGCCACGCGTGTCCGGTTGCGCAGAGTGAAGGAGGCGATCGCGAGCCGGTCCGTCTCCTCCAGCGCCTTGGCCAGCAGGACGTAGGCCTTCGGCGACTTCGACGACGGTTCGAGGTAGTAGGGCTTGTCGAAGTAGATCGGATCGACCTGCTCGGCGGGTACGAACTCCAGGATCGAGATCTCGGGACTCTTCTGCACCGGCAGCGTGGCGAGGTCTTCTTTGGTGAGGATCACGGTCTCGCCGGACTCGGATTCGTAGGCGTTGGCGATGTCGCCGTAGTCGACTTCGGTGTCGGTGCCCTCGCGCACGCGGCGATAGCGGATGCGGGTTCCGTCCGACGAGTCGACCTGATACGACTTCCGGTCGTGACTCTCGGTCGCGGAATAGACCTTGACCGGCACGTTGACCAGGCCAAAGCTGAGGTCGCCCTTCCAGATCGAGCGCATGGGGGCCATTCTGCCAGGGATCCGGGCCGGATGGCGGCAAGCTGCGCGACGTTCTGACCGGCGTTGTGGACAATGGGAGCATGGCAGGCGGCGAGACACTGGAGGTCGACGGTCGGCGGATCTCGATCACCAATCTCTCGAAGGTGCTCTATCCGGCGACGGGGACGCGGAAGTTCGAGGTCATCGACTACTACTCGCGGATCGCCGACGTCCTCCTCCCCCATGTACGCAACCGCCTCATCACCCGTAAGCGGTGGCCCAACGGCGTCGAGTCGACCCCGTTCTTCGAGAAGAACGTTCCGGAGAGCGCACCTGACTGGATTCGACGCCACGGCATCCAGCACAGCGAGCGGGTCATCAACTATGCGATGGCCGACGACCGCGCCACGCTGGTCTGGCTCGCGCAGATGGCCGTGCTCGAGATCCACACGCCGCAGTGGCGGCTTCCCATGGGACCCGACGGCGCGCCGATGGCCAACCGCATCGTCTTCGACCTCGATCCCGGCCCGCGGGTGCCGCTGCACCGGACCGCGGAGGTGGCATGCGAGATCCGCAACTGGCTCGGCGGGGCGACGACGTACCCGGTGACCAGCGGCGGCAAGGGCATCCACCTCTACGCGCGGCTCCCGAAGCCCGTGACGTCGGATGCGGCGCGCAAGGTGGCTCAGGAGGTCGCCAACGAGTTCGCCCGTCAGCACAGCGATTTCATCACCGCCAAGATGTCCAAATCGCTGCGCGACGACAAGGTCTTCATCGACTGGAGCCAGAACACCGCCGCCAAGACCACTCTCGCGCCGTACTCGATGCGCGGACGCGAGCAGCCGTGGGTGGCCGCGCCGCGCACCTGGGAGGAGATGGAGGACCCCGGACTCTCCCAACTGCTCTACACCGAGGTGCTGGACCGCGTCGAGGAGTTCGGCGATCTCCTCGACGGCCTGGACGACCCCTACGACGACGAGCCGGAGGTCGTCGTCGAGCCCGCGGCGGGACAGGTCATCAACCTGAAGGAGTACCGGCGCAAGCGCGACCAGTCGAAGACACCCGAACCCTTTGGCGATGAAGCGCATCGACAGCGCATCGAAGCCGAGAGTGCTGCTGCAGAACCTGATTCCTCGGACACGCAGACCGAGAGGGCACCGATCTTCGTGATCCAGGAGCACCACGCCCGTCGGTTGCACTACGACTTCCGACTGGAACACGACGGGGTCCTGGTGTCGTGGGCCGTACCGAAGAACCTGCCCACCGACCCCGACCAGAACCGGCTCGCGGTGCAGACCGAGGACCACCCGATGGATTACGCCGACTTCGAGGGCGACATCCCGGCGGGCGAATACGGCGGCGGTCACGTGTCCATCTGGGACAGGGGCACATTCGAGCTCGAGAAGTGGCGGGACAAGGAGGTCATCGTCCGCCTCCACGGCGAGCGCGTGCAGGGACGGTACGCCTTGATCCGGACCGGTGAGAAGAACTGGCTCGCCCACCTGATGAGTGACGAACCGCGTCCGATCGTCCCCGACAGCCTCACCGACCCGCGCCCGATGCTCGCGACCGACGAGTCGATCGACGGACTCAACGGTCGGGACTGGGCATTCGAGGGCAAATGGGACGGTTATCGGCTCCTCATCCGTTCGGTCGGCGGCGAATTCCGGCTCACCTCCCGCTCGGGTATCGACATGACCGCCGACTTCCCCGAACTCGCCGGCCTCGCAGACGATCTCGGCCTCATGGATGTGGTGCTCGACGGCGAGGTCGTCGCGATCGACTCGTCGGGCCGCACCAACTTCACGCTGCTGACCTCGCGTCGGCACACCGACGAGCCGTATTCGTTGCGGCTACACCTGTTCGACATCCTGTTCCTGAACGGTTCGTCGTTGTTGCGCAAGCCGTGGTCGGCTCGGCGCGAACTCCTCGAGGAGCTGGCGCCCGCGTTCCGCAACTCCGCCTTCGTCGAAGTTCCGCCGCTGCTCCCGGGCCCGGGATCGGCCGCCGTCGAGTACAGCCGGGAACACAATCTCGAAGGCGTTGTCGCCAAACGCCGCAACTCGGTGTATCAGCAGGGGCGCCGGTCGACGACCTGGCTGAAACACAAGAACTGGAGCGACATCGAGGTCGTCGTCGGCGGATATCGGCCGGGCCGCGGCAACCGCGCGCACACCATCGGTTCCCTGCTCATCGGTCTGCCCGAGGAGACCGGACTCCGCTACGTCGGTCGCGTGGGAACCGGCTTCACCGACGCACAGTTGCGTTCGCTTGCAGAGGAACTCGGACCATTGGAGATCTCGCGGTCTCCCTTCCTGGACAAACTCGACCGGCCCGTCGAGTCCAGCGCGGTGTGGGTCCTGCCGAAGATCGTCGGCGAGGTCCGGTTCATGGACTGGACGACGGCCGGGCATCTGCGGCATCCCAGCTGGCGGGGGATCCGGCGGGACAAACTGCCCGGCGATCTGTGACCCGGGGCGTGAACCGAGCAGAGGAGCGTGGACATGACGGGTGAGACGATCACCATCTCGGCGGCCGACGGAGAGACCGAAGCCTATGTGGCACGGCCCGATTCATCCGGGACGTCTCCGGGAGTCCTGTTCCTCACCGATGTGATCGGCCTACGACCCCGCATCGAGGCCATGGCGGACCGCATCGCGTCCTGGGGTTACGTCGTGCTGGTGCCGCACCTGTTCCACCGGTACGGGTCCGCGGCCGAGTGGGCGCCCACCGAGGATCTGCTGCTGCCCGAGGCGCGGACCGCATTCTTCCGATCCGCGATGCCGCGGGCACGAACCCTCACGCCCGAGGCGGTACGTCCCGATCTCGTCGCCTACCTCGACGCGCTGCAATCGCTCCCGGGCGTCACACCAGGACGTGTCGGTGTCACGGGCTACTGCATGGGCGGCCGGCTCGCGCTGAACATCGCCGCCGCCCGGCCCGACGACGTCGCCGCGGTCGGCATGTTCCACACCGGCGGCCTGGTGACCGACGGCCACGACAGTCCGCACCTGCATCTCGTCGGCATCGACGCATTCGTCCTCGCCATCCACGCCGACAAGGATTCATCGCTGCCCGCGATGGCGGTCGCGCAGTTCGAGCACGCCCTGACCGGTGGGGGCGTGGCGCACTCGGCGACCGTCTATCCTGATGCGCCGCACGGTTATACGATGTCGGATCTGGCGGCCTACCACCACGAGGCCTGCGAACATCACTTCAGCGAGCTCGAAACTCTCTTCCGGCGGACGTTGTCGGGGTGAGGTGGGTCCGCTCCGACCCCCGGTGAGTCCGATCGTGCGATCGTCGGACAGGTACCGCGGGCCCCGCAAGGCGACTACAAGTCGCCTGTAAGTCGGGAGGCGCACAGTGGCCGCAATCAGCTACCACGAGCCCTCAGGAGACACCCGTGACCAACCGCCCTTCCGCCCGCACCGATGCCACCGCGCCGACCACCCCCGATCTCACCGGCATGAAGCTCGCCCACCGCGGCATGCTCGACGACACACGTCGCTTCGCCGAGATCCTGGGCCGCATCGGAGGTGGCGAGGCGTGCGACGGACGTCGCCGCAAAGCCATCGGCGACTATCTCGACCAGTTGTGCGCGTCCATCCACCATCACCACACCATCGAGGACGAGGTGGTGTGGCCGATCCTCACCGCATCCGCCGGTGCGGCCGTCGACGTCCACGATCTGCAAGATGACCACACCCAGCTCGATGCGCTGCTCGCGACACTGCAGGCTCGCACAGCCGCGTTCACATCCGCGAAAGCCGACCACCGCGACGCGGCGAACGAGCTCGCCGCGACCCTCGACGACGTTCACGAGCTGCTCGGTGAGCACATCGCCGACGAAGAAAAGGTCGTGTTCCCGATCGTCGATCGTTATGTGAGCGTGGCCGATTGGAACCGAGTGGAGAAGGCTGCCCGAAGCGGCGCGAGCATGCGGTTCGAGGCACCGAGGATGATTCGCCACGCAGATGAGCGCGAGCTGGCGAAGATGAAGCGCGAGGCGGGACCGGTCATCCGGGCCGTGCTCACAGTGCTCGTTCGCAGCTTCGACAAACGCGAGGCCGTCATCGCCGGCCCAGTTCGGTGAGGCCGACTCGCACCGTGTTCTGCACCTCCACGGCCGTTCGACGGTGGGCGGCCGCGGCGGCCGTGTCGCCGAGGAGGTCGGCGAGCTCGGCGAGCACCACGTCCATCGGACCGAATGCGACAGATCCCGAGTTCAGGCCGGCGATCGTCCCCGACCATCGCCGCAGTTCGTCGTAGAGCGCGGCCGCAGCCTCGGTCATCTCGAGCCGGACGAGGGCGCGTGCGTGGAAGACCGACATCGCGGTCCAGTAGAAGTCGCGGCTGACCGGCGGGGCGGTGCCGGCGACGCGGCGTGCCTGGTCGTGATGACCGGCGTCCAGGAGTGCGACGACGTACACCCACGAGATCATCTTCGGGGCAACATCATTGATCGCGGCTAGAGGTTCGGTGAGATGTGCGAGTGAACCGCGGCACCAGCCGATCACCATGTCGCCGACCAGACCGATCTCCGCCGAGTTGACTGCTCCCGCCGCCTGCAGTCGGGCGGTGAGGTCGCGGTACTCGCGCTCTGCCTGGTCGATGTCGCCGCCGAGTACTTCCAGGACCGCCGAGAACGCCGACAAGACGACGACGAGTTCGCCGGCACGGCCGCTCGACGCCGACCGCAGGCCTTGTTGCACTTCGGCAACGGCCCCGGGCAGGTCCACGCGTGCGGCCCGCGCCAGGAACGAGAAGAAGTGCGCGGCCGCCTGGTACGCGAGCACTCCGGATCCATCTGCCACGCGGTCGAATTCGTCGGTGAATGCCGGCAGTTCCGCGCTGAGGTCCGGCCCCAATGCGGTGTACACCCGCGCATTCCAGGCCGCGCAACGGACTTCGGGGTCCTCGAGTTCGTTCGCGGCCTCCACGGCCAACGCGGCAAGCTCGATGGCGCGGCGGTCGTCGACGCCCTCGACTTCGAAGACCAGTAACACCAAGAGGTAGACCCGGTCTGCACCCGTGGCGCGACCCAGCGCGTCCGTCATGGCCGCGATCAACTCCGTGTCGGCGATCCGCTGACGGCGCGTCGTCCAGATGACCGGTGCCCGCCAACACGTCAGCGCGGCCATGACCAGATCGTCGTCGTCCAGTTCCCGGGCCGTCGCGAGCGCCTGACCGCGGCGCGCACGGGCCTCAGCGGTGTCATCGCCGCGGAACGCCAGCGCCGTCACCAGGTGGGTCAACGCCACGACGAACGCGGACCGACCGGCCGCGTCAGCGGTTCCCGCGGCGTGTCCGGCCAACTCGTGCAGACGCACGGCGGAGCGCCACAGGTCTGCCGAGTCCGCCTTGAACTCGGTGCCGAACCTCGCGAGGGCGGCGACGGTCACCAACTCGAGGGCGCGCTCGACCGTGTCCGGGGCGGCGCCGAGAGCCGCATGGTGTGCCAGCTCGTCCGGATCGACGCCTGGGGTCTGCTCGAGATACAGCACGATCTGCCAGTGCGATCGCCGCTTCCCAGTGCGGGGATGCTGTCGTACACGGCATCCCGCACGAGAACGTGGTTGAAGTGGACCGCCTCGACGTCTGCGGTCAGCAATCCGGCGGCGACGGCCGTGTCGATCGCGTCGAGCACGAGTTCCTCGGCGGTGGCGTCGGTGTTCCTGTTCCACAGGGCGAGTACGCCATCGATCGGCGCGCGGCGCCCGAAGAGCGCGGCCAGGCGCAGGACGGTCGCCACTTCGGCAGGTAGCCGTTCGATCCGCTGCATCAGCACGCTGGTGACGCCACGGGGGATCGTGGCGGCAGCCGCCGAGAATCCGCGGGAGGCGACGAGCTTGGCCAGCTCGCGCACGAAGAGCGGGTTGCCGTCGGTCCTCGTGCGCAACAGTTCGAGCACCGGGGTGTCCACGGATTCCAGTCCCACCGACGCCGCGAGCTCGCGGATACCGTTGTCCGACAGACCCTTCAGCTCGATGTGGTCGGCGGTCACCGCGGCGAGAGATGCCGTGGTCGCCAACAGGTCCACACCGGCTTCCGACGCCCGGTAGGTGACCAGCACGAGCACCGGGGCCTGGGCCATCCAGGTCACCAGTTGCCGAAGGACCTGCAGCGTGGCGCCATCGGCGCGGTGTGCGTCGTCGAGAACGAGGACCGTTCCCGGCGCGTCGGAGTGCGAACCGCAGGCTTCCATCACCCGCCGGGCGATGTCGAACGAATTGTCCAATCCCTCGTCCGACGTCAGATCGCCGCGAAACTTTGTCTGCTGCAGTATCTCTCGCCACGCCCAGGCTGTCGGGGCGCCGTCGACCTCGGGGCAGTGTCCAATCGCCCCGGCCCAGCCGGTGGCGCCCAGACGAGCGACGAGTGAATCCGCGAACGTGCTCTTGCCGCCGCCTGCCTCCGCGCTCACCCATACGACGCGCAGACCGGTCGCGCTCGCGGCCTCGGCGTGACCGAGCAGTGCCGCGAGTTCGTTCTCCCGTCCGGCGGGTTCGCGACGACCCGCCGACGCGGTGACGGGCGGCACGCTCGGCGGTTTCGGCGTCTCCGGCACCGGCGGTGCGACCGGCGCCGCCAGGGTGGGCGCCTGCTGCAGGATGTCGCGTTCGAGCAGTTGGATCGGCGGTCCTGGATCCACTCCGAGTTCGTCGGCGAGGTACGTCCGCAGCCGGCGCAGCGTCGCCAGGGCGTCTGCCTGCCGCCCCAGTCGGTACTGCGCCAGCGCGAGCAACCGGAAGTACTCTTCGCGGGCCGGTTGGTCGTCGCACTCCGCAGCCAGCACCTGCGCCACCTCCGCCGCGCGTCCGTGGTCGACCGCCAGTGAGGCCCACTGCTCGATCGCCGACCGGCGTACATCGTGGAGTCGGGCGACTTCGGGCTGTGCCCAGCTCTCACCCGAACAGGCGCCGTAGGGATCGCCGCGCCACATCCGCAGCGCGCCATCCAGCTCGCGGAGCCTCGAGGCGGGATCGTCCGCGTCGCCGCCGACGGTGACGACGGCCTCGAATTCCCAGACGTCGACGCTCGGACGGGGTAGCCGTAACGCATAACCCGGTTGCTCACTGACGAGCACGGTCGCCGGAGCGCGGGGCGGGCGAGACGGTTCGATGACGCGTCGCAGATTGGACACCTGCACCTGGAGGCCTGCCAGTGCCTTCGGCGGTGGTTCCCCGTTCCACAGATCGTCGATCAACCGATCCGTGGACACCACCCGACCGCGGCCGGCCACCAAGCGGGCCAAGACCGCCCGTTGCCGGCGCGGGCCCAGGTCGACCACCTCGGAATCGAGTTCGCAGGAGATGGGGCCCAGCACCGAGATCCGGAGCGTCGAACCGGCACCACCGGCCGGACGCCCATCCCGAACCCCCATACCCACCCGATCCTCTCGTCGTCGACGTCAGACTATCGCTGCTGCTGGTCTCGCGTGCCGTTCACGGCGCCCCACTCCGTGCCGGTGAACCCACCCGGCGCAACGTCGACGTGTTCCGTCTCCGGGGTCCGATCCCCGCCCCGCGAACCGACCACGGCCCACCCCCAGAGCACCATCCACACACTCATGCCGCCGACCTGGATACGCTGGGCGAGTCCGAGCCGGTAGTCGCCGACCAGGTTGTCCGCCAACAGCATCCAGACCGTGGCGAGCGCGACGATGACGAGCACCGCGTTTCCGACCCACCGGAGCATCGGCCATACGGGACCGTCCGGTGTCGTGCGTACCGCCGAGACGCCGGCGGCGACCATGACGGCGAAGATGGCGAACACCGCGACCGTACTGGTGAGCGCGTGGATGTGATGCAGTTGCGGGAGCAGTCCGCTCGGTTCGCGCGGGCACCCGGGGTCGACTCCCGGAATGCACTCGATCGGGAGCAGGGCGTCGGCGATGGTCGCCGCGCCGAACACCGCCAGTGCGAGAACGGCGGTGGTCGCTGTCCAACCCCGGAACACCGACGTCGCGTCCCCCTCCCGCTGGCCGAGCCTGTCGAGGTCACCAGGTGGCTTCGACTCGGCGCCTCGCTCCGCTCGGTGCCGGCTCAACCAGCGGGGGAAAGGCGGTCGCGGGACGAGCAACAGCAGTGCCGCGACGAGTGCGCAGACCCCGGTGGTCACGTCCCCGACCACGTAGATGTCGCGGTGGGGACGGTTCGCGGCGTCCAGCTCGCTGAGGAACGTGCGCATCGGGTCCAGCGAGTCCGCCCACGCGAACTCCAGCACCCACGATGAATAGCACAGGCCCGCAAAGGCGATCAGGATGCCCGCGAGCGATCTCCTCACGACGCGGGTGACGACTCCGGTGCGCCGATCGGCCGTCCCTGACGCAGCGGGAGTTCCTTCCAGGTGACCGTACCGATGATCGCGAGCAGCGCGATGATCGACACCGCCAGGAACACCCGGTCCATCGAGTCGGCGAACCCCTCCTTGATGGGTTGGGCCAGTTCGGCCGGCAGCTTCTCGATGACCGAGGTGTCACTCATGACACTGTCCGACGACCCGGCTGCGGCGCCGGGGTTCTGAGCGGCCGCGATGAGCGACTGCCCGAACGCGCTGACCTGCGGGTCGCTGCTCTGCGAGGCCTCCACGACCGCCGCCCGGTATTCGGGTTGGGCTGCCGCTGTGACCATCTCGTCCTTGATGTTCGGCCCCATGAAGGAGAACAACAGCGAGAAGAAGACCGCGACACCGAGCGTTCCACCGATCTGACGGAAGAAGGTGGCGGTGCCGGTGGAGAGTCCCATGTCCTTGGGCGGCAGGATGTTCTGCATCGCCAGGGTGATCGGCTGCATCAGATTGCCGAGCCCGAAGCCGAGCAGCGCGGCCATCAGCATGACCAGGTAGAGCGGCGTCTCGGTGCCCACCAGGTGCAGCAGGAAAGTGCCCGCGGTGATCAGCACGGCGCCGACGACCGTGAAGATCTTGTAGCGTCCGGTGCGCGAGATCAGCTGGCCCGACAGGATCGAACCGGCCATCAGGCCGAGCACCATCGGCAGCATCTGGAGGCCGGCGATCATGGGGCTCGATCCGCGGAGGACCTGGAAGTACTGCGGCAGCATCGAGATTCCACCGAACATGACGGCGCCGATGATGACCGAGATGATGATGCCCTGGCTGAACACCCGGTTGGTGAACACGCGCAACGGGATGAGGGCGTCGTCGCCCATGCGGTGCTCGATCCAGATGAACGCGGCGATGCCGGCGACGCCGATCCCGTAGCAGAGGAACGACAGTCCGGAGGTCCATCCCCACTGGCGCCCCTGTTCGGCGACGATGAGCAGCGGAGCCACGGCGACGGCGAGTGCCGTCGCCCCCCAGTAGTCGGTGCGCCCGCCGACGCCCTTCTGCTGGTCGTAGTTGAGCACCTTGTAGACCACGAACAGCGCGACGAGTCCGATCGGCACGTTGACCAGGAACACCCAGCGCCAACCGGACACCCAGAGGATCGTCTCCTGGCCGGCGAACAGACCGCCGAGGACCGGGCCGAGGACGCTGGAGGTGCCGAACACGGCGAGGAAGTAGCCCTGGTATTTGGCGCGTTCCCGCGGCGGGACGATGTCGCCGATGGTCGTCAGTGCGAGCGTCATCAAGCCGCCCGCGCCGAGCCCCTGGAAGGCGCGGAACGCGGCGAGTTGATACATCGACGACGCGATCGTGCACAGCAGCGAACCGACGATGAAGATCGAGATCGCCAGCAGGAAGAACGGTTTCCGGCCGTGGAGATCGGACAGCTTGCCGTACAAGGGGGTCACGATCGTCGCGGTGACGAGGTAGGCCGTGGTCACCCAGGCCTGCAGGTCATACCCTTGCAGATCGTCGGCGATGGTCCGGATCGCCGTCGACACGATGGTCTGGTCGAGGGCGGCGAGGAACATGCCCAGCATGAGTCCGGCCAGGATGGTCAGGATCTGGCGATGGGTCAGTCCGGCGCCGGCGACCTCCTCGTCGTGGTTCACCGTGTCGGCGGCCGAAGAGTCTGTCACTGTCGTCCTTTCGGTTCATTCGCATCTGTGTCCGGGCTGCGGTCCGGGCACGCCGGGTGCAGGGCTGCGTCGGCGGCATCGACGAACCGCCCGAGAAGTGTCACGAGGGTGTGGAGTTCGTCGTCGGTCCAGTCGGCCATGACATCGGCCATGGCGGCGCGACGCATCTCGCGCATGGCCACAACGCGATCCCGTCCGGCGGCGGTGATGACGAGCATGGTGGCGCGCCCGTCGTCCGGGTCCGCCTCGCGGCGGATCAGGCCGTGCTCCACGAGCTGAGCCACGTGCCGACTCACCGTCGACGGGTCGGCATTCATCGTCTCGGCGAGGTCGCGCGATCGCATCGACCGTCGCGCGAGCGGGAAGAGCGCCTTGAACGCCGCGGCCTCGAACTCGCCCTCACGCGTACGGAACGTCGTGTGGACCGCCCGTTCGCGGATGCGGACGAAGCGCAGAAGGGTCTCGAAGAGGTCGTCGATCGCGTGTTGATCGAGCACTGTCCTCACCGCCTACCCGAGAAGTTTTACTTGCTCTTTGCAATTAGTTGCAGAGCGCAACTAACACCGCTCGCCAGTGTGCGCGCGAACTCGAGAGAATGCAAACAGCGCCGAAGTCTTGCATCGACGGAGACAAAAGACGGTCGCCGACCTGCCAGGTCGGGGGTTGGCAGGTCGGCGACTCATCATCGATGTCGCTCGCCGGCCGCTGTGCGTTACAGGGGAGCCGGCACCCGAGCGGGCTGAGCCACATCGGCGTCGCGGAAGTGCGTTGCGCCTCGCGGCCCTGAGGCGATGCATCGTCGGACCCCGCCTGCGGTTAGCCTCGTGGGAGTCAGGAACCGTGACAGGAGCTCTTCGTGTTCGTTGTCGCCCACATCAGCGACCTGCATTTCAACGGGACGCGGTTCAATCGGGCCCGCATCCAGTCGACGTTGAGCTACATCAACGCCCGCGCCGCCGGGATCGACGTCCTGCTGGTCACCGGCGACATCGCCGACGAGGGTGCCGCGAGCGAGTACCGCGAGGCGCACGGGGTGCTCGAGAGTCCACTGCCGATGCTCATCACCGCCGGTAACCACGACGTTCGGGAACCGTTCAGCGCGGCCCTCATCGGCACCGAGACCTCTGGTCCGATCAATCACGCGCGGACGGTCCGCGGACGCGACGGCTCCGACGTCCTCTTCCTGATGTGCGACACTTCGATACCCGGACGCAACGACGGTCGTCTCGACGACGCGACCATCTCGTGGTTGTCGGACCAGCTCACCGCGACGTCCGCGGAGACGCCGGTGTTCATCGCCTTTCACCATCCGCCGGTCGATCTGCTGATGCCGTTCATGGACTCGATCCGCCAGCGCGACGAGGGTCGCCTCGCCGCTCTGGTGGGCCGGCACCCGAACATCGTCGCGTTCCTGTGTGGACACGCCCACACCCCGGCGGTGAGCACGTTCGCCGACCGCCCGCTGTGCATCGCACCGGGTGTGTCGTCGACACTGAACCTGCCGTTCGAAGGCCGGGAGGTCGTCAACCGCGGTCAGCCGCCGGGGATCGCGTTCCATCTCTACGACGACGAGCGGTTCGTCACCCACTTCCGATCGGTGATGTTCTGACATTCAGGGCGGTGCCGGAAGCCGTTCGTGGCGCTTCCGCGCTCGGCATCGAGAGGCAGGCGAGCCACGTCGTCGGCGACAAAGCGAACTCGGTATCGCCATCGGTGCGGCGGCGACGACGCGTCATCTGACGAACCCGCGCAGCAGATCGGCCATCGCCTCCGGCTGGTCTTCCGGGATGAGAGTCCACGATTCGTCGACGACGACCTTGGATGCGTTCGGGAAGAGCTCGACGAGGCGGTCCGCATGCTCCAGGGGCATCATCCGGTCTTCCCTTGCCCAGACCACGAGCACCGGGCGATCGAACCGCCGCATCATGTCCGACAGTTCGAGCAGCCTGCGGCGGGACGGCGCGCCCGTGGCGAATTTGACCAGATCCCTTCTGATCGACGCGTTTTCGACGGCGGGACGGAACCACTCGTCGAACAGCGAATCCGGAATCCCCGACTTCGTCAGCGCGCCATAGGCCCGTGTGCTGTGCCGAAAGAATCGAGTGCCCAGCATTCGCGTGAGAATCCACCCGCCGCCGGGCACTCGGCACAACAGCGCCGCGGGGCGCGCCGGCTCGGGAGGGTAGTTGTCGAAGGCCGTGCACGAGGCCAACACCAATCTCCCTATCCGCTTGTCCCGGCCTTGGGAGATCACGAATTGACCACCGCCCCAGTCGTTCAGGACGAGCGTCACGTCATCGAGGTCGAGGGCGTCGAGAAAGTCGGCAAGGATGGATGCCACACCCGTCTCGGTCAGGTCCGCGTCGGCGTGCATCGGCTCCCTGTGCGCACCCATCGGGAGCGTCGGTGTGATGCAACGGAATTCGGGAAGCAACGGGATCACCTTGCGCCACTGCCGCCCGTCCATCAGCAACCCACGGCCGAGTACGAGGATCGGCCCGGGACCGCCGGTGTCTTCGTAGGAGATGGAGCCGGCCGACACATCGACTGTTGGCACGTCGCCTCCTAGATAGATCGTTCTACTCAGAAGCAAGATAAGCTGACACGGCACGATGCGCAAGGGATGGAGACGTCATGGCAGATTCCGCTACTCGCGACCGGATCCTGGAGGCGGCCGCAGAGCTGTACCGGCGGCAAGGCATGCCGGCCACCGGGATCAAACAGATCTCGGCGGCGGCGGAGGCACCCTACGGTTCGATCTACCATCACTTCCCCGGCGGCAAGGAAGCGATCAGCGTCGAGGTCATCCGACGCGAGGGTCTGCGTTACGGCGCGTTCGTCGGCGCACAGTTGGAGACGACCGACCCCCTGACCGGCATCCCGACGCTGTTCGAGGACGCCGGCAAACTGTTGGAGTCGCAGGGCTACAGCGAGGCCTGCTCCATCGAGACCATCGCACTCGAGGTGGCGAGTACCAACGAGCGCCTCAGGCTGGAGGCCGCCGAGGTCTTCGAGAGCTGGTTGACCGGTCTCGCGGCGTGGTTCGGACAACTCGAGGTCGCCGAGCCGGAGCGTCGTCGGCTGGCGATGATCACGCTGACCGCGCTGGAAGGTGCGTTCGTGTTGTGCCGCACCCTGCGCTCCATCGAACCGATCCTCGTCGCCGGACGCGGCGTGCAGGAAGCCGTGCAAGCCGCCGTCGGGTCGTAGCACGAGACCGTCGATGCGCAGCCGCGCTTCTCCCGCAAGCTGTGAAACAGCAGGACCAGCACCATGATTCACTTCACCGAACTCGGGCGCACGGTGCGGCGAGATCGGCCCGTCAGGCCGACGATCCCGCCTTCAGGAGCTCTTGGAGGATCCGGCCGCCGATTTCCGGGATCAGTCCGGGACCGGTCTCGGGTAGGTTCTGCGGCAGCAGACCGGGCTCATGGGTCGCCGGGATACGCGCGGTCCGGGTGGCCTCCACACGTATGCCGGTCTGCTGCGCCTTGGCCAGCGGGGTCCGGTACTTCTCCAGGTCCGTCGCGGTGGTGAGAGTCCCGACGACGCGCAGGCCCATGGCACCGAAGTCCGCCGCCCCGCGCCGGATGTGGTTGGGCGACGTGACGAGAACGATGTCCCGGATTCCCTGTGCGCGCAGGATCTCGGCGGTGTTCTGTGCATTGGCCACCGTCGACCCGGACTTGTCCTCGACGAGGATCCGGTCCGCACCGACACCGTTGTCCACGAGCCAGGTCCGCATCGCGGCTGCTTCGGTGATGCCCTTCTTCGGCACCCCTCCGGTGACGACGATCGGCGCGGACGTCGTGAGCTCCGACTGAGCCTTGCCGGCGGACACCCGGTTGACGAGCTCCGGCGCCATCTTCCCGTTCGCATTGAGCCCGAATCCCAGCACGACGATAGCCACCCGACCGGATACCGGCTTCGGAGTGGTGTCGGGGACGATCTGCGCCGCCGTCGCCACACCCGAGATGATGTTGCGGGCCGTTGTCGCCAGGGACGGGTTCATCATCGACAACCGGTTCAGGGCCGAGCGCCCCGCCACGACGTCGTCGACCTGGTCCGACCAGATCGCCTGGAGTGCAAGCGCGTCGGTATCGGCCGGCGCCACCGCGAGGACCTGCTGCAGGAGTTCGAGTCCGCCCGCGACATCACCTCCGGCGAACTTCGACTGCGCGCTGTTGTACAGGCCGGCCGGGTCGATCGCGGAGGCCGTCGTCACAACCGAGGCGTCCGGCCCGGGCAGCGTCCCGACCGCCACCCCGCCGAGGGCGGCGATCGCGATCGTCGCGGCCGCCGCCAGTTTCCTGCGCTTCACTCTGGTCACACCAGTCACTCGCGTAACGGTACGAGAGATGCACAACGACCCCGCACCCGTCCGATCCCAGATCGGTAACGGGTGCGGGGCCGGGCAGCGGCGAAGCTCAGCGCTTCAGGCCGGCCACCTTCAGCAACTCAGGGCGGCGCAGGACCAGCCCGGTCCACATCAGCACGCCGGTGTAGACCGCGAACAGGACCGTGTCGAACAGCGGTGCCTCGATTCGCATGTTGGCGGTGACCGCGCCTCCGAGGTAAGCCGTGATCCCCAGGGCGCCGAGGACTGCGGTGCGCGGGATGGCGAACACGACGAGACAGACCAGCAGGACGATACCCATGACAAGCGCCTGGTCGATCGGGAAACCGAGTTTCGCCATGGAATCGACCACCTCCTGCGGACGCGTCAGCTTGATCACGATGTCGAAGACCAAGAAGGCGCCGATCAGCACACTGATGACGATTCCCGTTGTGCGACGCCAGTTCCTGCGGATCGGTTGCGCCTCATCGGAGGCGGTGGTGTCAGTTGCGCCCGCCGGGTCGGCGGGGCCTGCGGTGACGGTGTTGCGGCTCATCATGTTCTCCTGGCGAGTGGTGCGAGTGTGTTGTGCAGGGATAGACATGCCTGCTCGTCAGAACTCATCGCCGGGCGCGCATTCTGGCGTTAGAAGTAGCACGACGACGATCGACGACTATGCCGCCGACATCGCGGGGTCGACGCGAGAAGACCTGCTTTCCTTCCACTCCCAGACGGCGTAGAGCACCTCGGTGGTGTAACCCAAATCCATCCGACCCCCACCGATCGGCACCGTCGCATCTACCCCGATCCGTTGATCGGGTCGCCACCCGCCCGGCCTCGAAGTCGGTGGCGCCACCTCGATCTCCGTCCCGTCTGGCCGATGAAAGCTGAACCGCTGCAACCCATGCGCGGTGATCGCGAACTCGCCCCGATGCAACGACCGATGACACGACCCACACAACAAGATCAGATTGTCCGGATCGGTCCGCCCACCCGCCGACCAGAACTCCACATGATGGGCATGCAGATGACGCGTCCGCCCACACCCCGGCACCTGACAACACCGATCCCGCACGAACAACGCCCGCACCAACGCCTTGTTCGGCATCCGCTTCCGACGCCCCACCCCCAACAACGCCAACTTCCCCGGCCGGCCGGGCACCCGGCGGCTCACCACCTCCCGAGTCGACGCCCCGCACCGGGCTTCGGCCACCTCAGCCTCCGACAGGGCCGGACCATCATCGAGATGAACCGACTCCACACCCTCACCGGCATGAATCAGGATCTCCGCACCCGGCGCGAGGCCGGGCATCGCGATCCCTTCATGCACCATGTCGGCCATCGCCACCACCGCCGGTGCCACATTCGACGGCACCTGCCGCCACAGATCCCGACGCCGAGACGGAACCACCTCCGAATCCTTCGACTCTGAACCTGATTCAGTGTTCCGCGGAACACTCTCGACCGACGGTAGATCCGGGTCATCGCAGGTCCGGGTGCGTTCATACTCCGCCCGCACCGTCCCAGCTAGGAACCGCGCCCCATCCAACGGACTCAACCGCAACGACACCGACAGCGACCCGTCATCGTTCCACTTCCACCGGCCGGTCGACTCCACCGGCGGCCGGCTTTCCTCCTCGACGCCACGGTCACGATCGATCTGGCCCATCGCCCGTACCGCCCGATCCAACTGACTCGCCGTGCACGACAACGCCAGATTCACCAACTCCGCCTCACGCTCGGGAGTGGCCACCCGTGTCAACGCGCGGACCTTCGAATACGTCAGCCGACCTTCGCGAAACGCCGTGCGGATCGCCGGCAATTCTCGTATCGCCTTGGCGACCCTCAACTGCTCATGTGCCGTTCGCGGTGCGATGCCGGCCTTCCACGACAACCAGTGCGCCAGCGAATGAATCCCGGGCCCCCGCCACGACTCCCGCTCATCCAGTTCTGCCACCAGTTCAAGAAAATTCGCTGTCAGCGCCGTGATCTGCGCGGCATACCCAAGCACCCGCGCCTCGAGCACCTCATCAGACAACGAGACCGGATCCGCACCGTCGAACATCGACGACACATCCCCACCGCAACGAAAAGCACTGACCCCCACCGCAACCCCCAGAATCGAGCGATAAGTACAGCAACAAGATATCGCCCGGCACCGACAATTCCTCGAGCCTCAACCCGAGGTCGACAGTGTTCCGCGGAACACTCCGGGGTTACTCCATCAACCCCGCCGCGGCTGTCGCACCCCAGCTCCCACCCGGCCCCCGTCTCGGACCACGAATGTCACCGACCGGCGACAAGTCGGACGAGCGGATACTCACGCGACGACTTCTTTTGATACTTCGCGTATCGCGGCTGCGCCTCGACCACCGTGTTCCACGCGATCTCCCGCTCAGCAGCGTCGAGTACGATCGGCGTCACCGGCACCGGGGCCTCCCCGTGACGCTCGACCGACACGCCATCGGGATGGGCGGTCAGGTTGGCGAACCAGTCCGGATTCCGTTTGCCGCCGCCCGACGCGACGATCAACCAGTCGTCGCCGTCGGCGAACCAACTCAGCGGCGTCTCACGCACGAGGCCCGACCGCCGACCGGTCGTGCGCAGGATGAGCATCTCCATGCCCCACATCGATCCGGACTTCTTGCGGATGCGGGCGACGGTGCGCTCGTTCGTCTTTCGTTGGTACCAGAGCGACAGTGAACGTAGGGACAGGGCCATGTTTCCTCCGATGAGATCAGGTGATGCGCCGACAGTATGGCGACGACCCGCTCCGCGGCTTCTCGATTCCTGCTCGATCGTCGATCCCGGAACGGTCGGACGCCGCGACGGCGAGGCCCCGGCAACCAGAACGGTTGCCGGGGCCTCGGGAGAAACGTGAAAACGCTAGAGCGCCTTGAGTTCCTCGATGACGCTGTCGACGCTCTTCTTGGCGTCGCCGAAGAGCATGCTGGTGCCGTCGGCGAAGAACAGCGGGTTCTCGATGCCGGCGTAACCCGAACTCATCGACCGCTTGAGCACGATGGTCGATCGCGCCTCGTCGACGTTGAGGATCGGCATCCCGTGGATCGGGCTACTCGGATCGTTGCGCGCCGCGGGGTTGGTGACGTCGTTGGCGCCGATGACGATGGCGACGTCGGTCCGGCTGAACTCGCCGTTGATGTCGTCCATCTCCTTCATCGAGTCGTACTCGACGTCGGCCTCGGCCAGCAGCACGTTCATGTGACCGGGCATGCGACCGGCGACCGGGTGGATCGCGTATTTGACCTCGACCCCCTTGGCCTCCAACAGCTTCGCCATCTCCTTGACCGCGTGCTGGGCCTGCGCCACGGCCAGACCGTAGCCCGGGACAACGATGACCTGGTTGGCATACGCCATCTGGATCGCGGCGTCGGCAGCCGAGGTCGCCTTGACCGTGCCGCCGGCCGCACCCGGACCGCCCGCGGCAGCGGCATCGCCGCCACCGAACGAACCGAACACGATCGCCGGGATCGACCGATTCATCGCCTTGGCCATGAGGTTGGTCAGGATCGAACCCGAGGCGCCGACGATCATGCCGGCCACGATCAACGCCGTGTTGTCCAGCGCGATACCCGCGGCCGCGGCCGACAGACCCGTCATCGCGTTGAGCAGTGAGATGACCACCGGCATGTCCGCACCACCGATGGGGAACACCACGAACAGACCCATCACACCTGCGGCGACCAGGACCCCGACCATCCACCAGACACTCGCGCCGCCTCCGTTGGAGGCGTCGACACCGAGGTAGATCGCCAACCCGAGCGCCACGATCAGCAACACGATGTTGGCGGCCTGGAACAGCTTCGCGTTGGAGACGAAGGTCTTCTCCAGCCCCTTGGGCATGATCTCCTGCAGCTTGGCGAAGGCCACCAGCGATCCCCAGAACGAGACCGACCCGATGATCGCGGCGATCAGCGAACCGATCACCAGCGGCGAAGCCGGTTCGACGTTGTGGAACGACGAGAACCCGGAGGTCTCGATGAACTCGGCCCACGCGATGAGCGCGACGGTACCGCCGCCGACGCCGTTGAACAGCGCGACCAGCTGCGGCATGGCCGTCATCTTGGTCTTGAGTGCGGGCGGGATACCCAGCGCCACACCGAGAACCAGACCGACGGCGATGAGCACCCAGTTGATCGTGGGCACGCCCTCGGTCGAGTGCCCGTCGGAACCGACCGCCCCTTCGTTCCACACGTAGAGCAGCGTCGCGGCGACGGCCAGACCCATACCGACCGCGGCGATCCAGTTGCCACGCACCGCGGTCTTCGGTCCGGTCAGACCCATCAGCCCGTAGATGAACAGGGAGAACGAGACGATGTAGAGCGCGGTCACCAGGTAGCCGACGCCCTCACTCGGGGTATGCGCACCCGCCGCGAGTACCAGCTGTGACACAGAAGTCTCTGGGGAGCCGTTCACTTGGCCACCTCTTTCTTACCCTTGAACATGCCCAGCATCCGGTCGGTGACCGCGAAGCCACCGATGACGTTGAGCGTGCCGAACACCAGCGCGACGAACGCGATGATGCGCACACCCCACCCGGCGTCGGCGGGCAACTTGCCCAGCACGACCAGTGCACCGAGCACGACGATGCCGTGAATGGCGTTGGTGCCCGACATCAACGGGGTGTGCAGGGTGTTGGGGACCTTGGAGATGACGGCGAAACCGACGAACCCGGCGAGCACCAGGATCGCGAGATTCGCGAGAAGACCGGCATACATCAGGCAGACACCTCCTGCTCGGTACGGGTGACACACGCCGCCGCGACGACCTCGTCGTCGAAATCCGGTGTGATGGAGCCGTTGTCGTCGAGCATCAACTCGATCAGCGCCAACAGGTTCTTCGAGTACAGCTCGCTGGCGTGCTCGGGCATCGTGGCCGGCAGGTTCAGCGGTGCGGCGATGGTGACGTCGTGTTTGACGACGGTCTGACCCGGCTCGGTCAGCTCGCAGTTACCGCCGGTCTCACCGGCGAGGTCGACGACGACACTGCCCGGCTTCATACCCTCGACCGCGGCCGCGGTCACCAGACGGGGAGCCGGACGACCCGGCACCAGCGCAGTGGTGATCACCACGTCGAAACCCTTGATCGCGTCTTCGAGAGCCTGCTGCTGCTGCGCGCGCTCGTCGTCGGTGAGCTCACGGGCGTACCCGCCCTCACCGGCGGCGTCGATGCCCAGATCGAGCCACTGCGCGCCGACCGAACGGACCTGCTCGGCGACCTCGGGACGCACGTCGTAACCGGTGGTCCGCGCACCCAGACGCTTGGCCGTGGCCAGGGCCTGCAGCCCGGCCACTCCGACACCCAGGACCAACACCGTCGCCGGCTTCACCGTGCCGGCCGCCGTGGTCAGCATCGGGAAGAACCGCGTCGACACATCCGCGGCCACCACGACCGACTTGTAGCCGGCGACGTTCGCCTGCGAACTCAGCGCGTCCATCACCTGGGCGCGCGAGATACGCGGAATGGCTTCCACCGCGTACGCCTCCACGCCCGCTTCCCGCAACGTGGCGATCTGATTGTCGGCGTTGCGCGGCGCGAGAAAGCCGATCAGCTTCTGCCCGCTCCGCAGCTTCGCGATCTCCGCATCCGACGGCGGCGACACCCTCAGGACCACATCGGA
The DNA here is from genome assembly GCF_042672305.1 of Gordonia sp. NPDC127522. Taxonomy (NCBI): domain Bacteria; kingdom Bacillati; phylum Actinomycetota; class Actinomycetes; order Mycobacteriales; family Gordoniaceae; genus Gordonia; species Gordonia sp. NPDC127522. Next base: position 484,268 of record NZ_JBHXVK010000002.1, on the reverse strand, counting down.
CCCATATGGATCGCCGATCGTCGCACCGGCCTCGGTGTACGCCTCGTCGGGGATCAGGGCGCCGAGACCGGCCCCCGACTCCACCACGACGGGCACACCCTTGCCCACCAGCGCGGCGACGACCTTCGGGACCAGCGCCACCCGGCGCTCTCCCTCGGCCGTCTCGCGCACGACACCCACTGTCATCTATCTCACCTGTCTGATCCGGCGCCATCGAGCAGCGCCGCGGTTCGGCGCGCCAGGACTCGGCGCGTCTTTGTCAACGAGGTGACCTGCCTCCACATCGTGCAGCTCCGCCATGTGTGGGCGCAGCGGACGACCTGACGCAGGTCACGAGGTGCTCGGATGGGACAGGATGGCTGTCACCCGGCTCACATAAAGGTGCGATGAACATAACATGCGCTCTCAGCGACAGCTCAGGTGAGTCAGATACCTCACTCCACCCTTGACGCTGCGGTTTTCGCCATTTCTGGACACATGTCTGTACAGGTGTCGTCCTCCGCCTGTTGGGCTCGGGCAGCAAGACCGGGTCACGCCACGCCCAACGTCGTTGGCCCCGCCATCACAAAGGTGTACCGACCTCGGTGTTCCGACATTCTCCGCCTCCGGCGCGGCGCATCATGAGTGACACCGTCGAGACCGCTGAGGAGAATCGATCATGGCGACGTTCCCCGCCATCGCCCACGTCGCGATCACCGTCAGCAACCTCGAGAAGAGTGCTGCGTGGTACGAGATCCTGTTCGGGAGTGCCCCGGTCCTGGACGAAGACGAAGAGGGCGGCACCTTCCACCACACCGTTTTCGAGCTCGCGGGTGGGATGTTGTTCGGTCTCCACGCCCATACCGGGGGCAACGCCGACGGCCGATTCGACGAGCGGGCCGTCGGACTCGATCACGTCGGTTTCGCCTGCACGCAGGACGAACTCCGGACCTGGCAGGACCGGCTCGACGAGGCGGGTATCGCACATAGCGGGATCCGGCACGCGAACTACGGTTCCGGTCTGTCGTTCCGCGATCCCGACAACATCGCGCTCGAGTTCTTCGCTCCGCCCGCGTGACGCGGTCTAATTTTCCCGGCGCAGACCCTCAGACGATGGTGTAGGTGCGGTCGTCGAGTCCGCTCGCGCCGTCGGGTGCCGGCGCCTGATAGCGCTCGATCTGCGGCTTGCCCTCCTTGTCGATCGCCCGGCACTCGAGGGTGTGGTTGCCTTTGGTCGCCTGCCAGGCGAACCGCCACTGCCGCCACGTGTCGATGCTGTACTCCGTCGTCAACTCCGCGGGTTGCCATGGCCCCTGGTCGACGCGCACCTCGACGCGCTCGACGCCCGTGTGCTGGGCCCATGCGGTGCCGGCCACGACGACCTCCCCGGCCGGATGCTCGGTGCCATCGGCCGGACGGTCGAAGCGCGACGCCATCTTGATCGGGCCGAGCGCCGACCACCCGCGGGTCGTCCAGTAGGCCTTGGCCTCGGAGAACCGCGTGATCTCCCAGTCGATGACCCATTTGGTCGCCGAGACGTACCCGTACAGTCCCGGCACCACCTGCCGGACCGGGTATCCGTGCTCGAGGGGAAGCGGCGAGCCGTTCATCCCGACGGCGAGAAGCGCGTCGCGCCCGTCGGTGACCGTCGAAATCGGAGTGCCGCAAGTCCATCCGTCCACGCTCGTGGACAGCAGCATGTCCGCCCCGGGCCTCACCCCGGCGAGATCGAGGACCTCGCGTATCGGCACCCCCAGCCACTTGGCGTTGCCGACGAGATCGCCGCCGACCTCGTTCGACACGCAGGCGAGCGTCACGATCCGCTCGGTCATGGGCATGGCGAGCAGATCGTCCCAGGACAGGGTCACCTCGCGCTCGACGTCCCCGTGAATCCGCAGTCGCCACTCGTCGGTCGTGAGCGTCGGAACCTGCAACGCGGTGTCGATGCGGTAGAAGTCGGCGTTGCTGGTCATGAACGGGGTTGCGCCCGAGAGCTCGAGCTGCGCCCCGGCCGGGATCGGCGGCGCCTGGCTCGCCGCGCGCGGCAACAGCACCCGGGCGCGGTCGGCGACGACGCCCGCAGTGTCGGCGAGCACTCGCCGGGCCACGACACCGACGACGACCGCGGCGGCCGCGATACCGCCGGCGGTGAGCACGAAGCGGCGCGAGAAGCCGGACCGCACTGCTGATGTGGGCTTGTCGCCCGCGGCGTCGGAATCCGCCTCGGGGGACTCCGCCCCCTTGGGACGCAGCTGCGCGATGAGGACGCGCAGCACGACGATCCCGACGACGCCGGCGATGATCGACGGCAGTGCGTGCGTCCATCCGGCATCGGGACGGTTGAGTGCGGCCAGCACCCCGACCAACCCGAAGGCTCCGATGATCACCGAGCCGAGTGGAGGTCGTCGTCGTTCGAGGTATCCGCACGCCGCCGCGAGCACCGCGATGATGATGCCCATCCCGATGAACAGTGCGAGCTTGTCGTTGACGCCGAACGTCTCGATGGCCCACTTGCGTACGGCCTCGGGCGAATGGTCGACGACCGACGATCCGACCGCGAAGTACGGGGAGGCGTCGGGCGAGATCGGGACGGCGGCCAGTTCGCCCGCGGCGAGAGCCGCGCCGACGGCGACCACGCCCGCCAGCGCAGGAGCCGGCGAGGATGCGTGACGTCTCGTGATGGAGGCCATATCCCTTGGTACCGGAGAACCCTGTGAATATGCCGTGCGCCGGATGGTCCGAGACCGGGCGGTGACCACCGACGGCACTCCGTCGACGAATCGTTACCAAGACTAGAACAGGTTCTAGTTTGTCCGCTAATCTGAGCGGCATGGCTACCAGCACCGAGATCCCCGAGACCGTCGCACTCGATTCGGTGAGCGAGTTCTCCGACGAGGTCGACGTCGTCGTGATCGGATTCGGCATCGCCGGCGGATGCGCTGCCGCCGAGGCCGCTGCCAACGGCGCGCGTGTGCTGGTGCTCGAGCGCGCCGCCGCGCCCGGCGGCACCACCTCGCTCTCCGGTGGGTTCTTCTACCTCGGCGGCGGGACCGCGGTACAGCAGGCCACGGGCCAGGACGACTCCGTCGAAGAGATGGAGAAGTACCTCACCGCCGTGTCGATCGAACCCGAGGCCGACAAGATCCACGCCTACTGCGTCGACAGCGTCGATCACTTCAACTGGCTCGAAGGGCTCGGCTTCACCTTCGAGCGCAGCTTCTATCCGGAGAAGGCCGTGATCCAGCCCGGCACCGAGGGACTGATGTTCACCGGCAACGAGAAGGTCTGGCCGTTCAAGAATCAGGCCGTCCCCGCACCGCGCGGCCACAAGGTCCCGGTCCCCGGGGAGACCGGGGGCGCGAAGCTGGTCATCGATCTGCTCGTCACCCGCCTCGACGAGCTGGGTGCCGAGGTGCGGTATGAGACCGGCGCCCGCCAGCTGGTCGTCGACGAGCAGGGTGCGGTCGTCGGCGTGACATGGAAGACGCCCGACGCCGAGGGCGTCATCCGTGCCGACTCGGTGATCATCGCGGCCGGCGGCTTCGTCATGAACCCCGAGATGGTCGCCGAACACACGCCCCATCTCGCCGAGAAGCCGTTCGTGCTCGGCAACACCTACGACGACGGCCTCGGTCTCCGGATGGGCCGGTCCGTCGGCGCCGCACTGAAATACATGGACAAGGCCTTCATCACCGCGCCCATCTACCCGCCCGCCAGCATGGTCATGGGCGTCATCGTGAACAAGAACGGTGAGCGGTTCGTCACCGAGGACTCCTACCATGCGCGGACATCGGGCTTCGTTCTCGAGCAACCTGATTCGGTGGCCTACCTCATCGTCAACGAGTCGCACATGAACGAGAAGCAGAACTACCTGGTCCCGCTGATCGACGGGTGGGAGACCATCGAGGAGATGGAGCGGGACCTCGGCATCCCCGAGGGCAAGCTGCAGGCGACAATGGCCCGCTACAACGAGAACGCCGCGAAGAAGGAAGACCCCGACTTCCACAAGGCACCCGAGTTCCTCGAGCCGCAGGACACCGGACCGTGGGCGGCCTACGACCTCTCCCTCGGCAAGGCCATGTACGCCGGGTTCACCATGGGCGGTATGGCGACGTCACTCGACGGCGAGGTACTCGACGAGTCGGGCACCGTCATCCGCGGGCTCTACGCCGCCGGGGCCAGCGCCACAAACATCGCGCAGGACTGCAAGGGGTACTGCAGCGGAACGCAATTGGGCGAGGGCTCCTACTTCGGCCGGCGCGCCGGACGGCACGCGGCGGCGCGGGTCGCCACCAGCGCCTGACGGTCGGGCACCCGATCGAAAACCGCCCGCCAGCGAACCATAGACGACGAAGAGTCGTCGGCGTCGCCGGCGAGGGCGGTTTCCTATCAGCGCCGCGGCGTGAACCCGCGGAGTCGCAGGCTGTTGCCGACGACGAACACTGACGAGAGCGCCATGGCCGCGCCGGCGATCATGGGATTCAGCATCCCGGCGGCGGCGAGAGGAATGGCCGCGACGTTGTACCCGAAGGCCCAGAACAGGTTTCCCTTGATGGTGCCGAGGGTTCGACGCGCCAGGGCGATGGCATCGGCCACCGCGCGCAGGTCACCGCTCACGATCGTCAGATCGCTGGCGGCCATCGCGACGTCGGTGCCGGTACCCATCGCGAGGCCGAGATCCGCCTGCGCAAGCGCCGCGGCGTCGTTGATCCCGTCCCCGACCATCGCCACCACGTGGCCCTGCTCCTGCAGTTCGGCGATGACCTCGAGCTTCCGCTTCGGACTGACCCCGGCGGTGACGTCGTCGATGCCGACGCTCGACGCCACCGCCCGAGCGGCGCCCTCGTTGTCGCCGGTCAGCAGCATCGGCGTCAAACCCAGTCGCCGGAACTCGGCGACCGCCGCGGCCGACGAGGGTTTGACCTGGTCCGCGACCACGAGAACTGCGACGGGAACCAGCTGTCCCACAGCATCTTCCGAGTCGTTCTCGGCGATCAGGACGACGACCGCGGTTGCGCCGTCGGACTCCGCGACGACCACCGCATCGTCGAGCGACGGTGGTAACGGCGCGTCGATCGTGTTCGGCGACACCACTGTCACGAACCGGTCGCCGACGATTCCGGCGACACCGGCGCCCTGCGTGGACACGAAATCTCGGACGCGGGCGTCGATGTGGTCGCGTCCCGCGTCGACGATGGCCGCCGCGATCGGGTGTTCCGATCCCGACTCCACCGATGCCGCCCAGCCCAGGACCTGTTCGCGCGCATAGCCGTCGGCCACGGTGATCCCGGACAGCGACATCTCACCCGTCGTCACGGTGCCGGTCTTGTCCAGCACGATCGTGTCGACGCGTCGCGTCGATTCCAACACCTCCGGGCCCTTCAGCAGGATGCCCAGCTGTGCCCCTCGCCCGGTACCGACCATCAGGGCCGTCGGAGTGGCGAGTCCGAGCGCGCACGGGCACGCGATGATGAGGACCGCGACGGCGGCGGTGAACGCGAAGGTCACATCGCCACCGGCGAAGTCGGTCGTGGACGCCACGCCGAGCCAGAAGCCCAGGGTCGCAAGCGAGATCGCGATCACGATCGGGACGAACACCGACGAGATCCGGTCGGCCAGCCGCTGGACGTCGGCCTTGCCCTCTTGCGCCGCCGTCACCATGCGGGCCATCTGGGCGAGCGCGGTGTCGGAACCGACAGCGGTCGCACGCACGACGAGCAGACCGCTGGTGTTGACGGTCGCGCCGACCACCGAGTCGCCGGAGGTGACCTCGACCGGTACGGATTCGCCGGACACCATCGACGCGTCGACCGCCGACGCACCGTCGACGACGACTCCGTCGGTGGCGATCTTCTCACCGGGCCGGACCACGAACTCGTCGCCGACCGCCAGCTGCGCGATGGGGATTCGGGACTCGGCACCGTCGGACCGTCGGACGACGACGTCCTTGGCCCCGAGGTCCATCAGCGCGGCGAGTGCGTCACCGGCCCGCCGCTTGGCGCGCTTCTCGAAATAGCGGCCGGCCAGCAGGAAGGTCGTGACGCCGGCCGCGGCCTCGAGGTAGATGTGCGACGATCCGTCGGTCCGCTGGGGCAGCAGGTCGAATCCGTGGGTGAGCCCGGGCGTGCCCGCGGTGCCGAGGAACAGCGCGTACAGCGACCATCCGAACGCCGCGAGGGTGCCGACGGACACGAGGGTGTCCATCGTCGTGGCGCCGTGGCGCAGGTTGATCCACGCTGCGCGGTGGAACGGGTAGGCCCCCCACACGACGACCGGCGCGGCGAGCGTCAGGGACAACCACTGCCAGTACGTGAACTGCAGCGCCGGGATCATCGCGAGCGCGATCACCGGCACCGAGAGGATCGCGGAGACGATCAGGCGCTGCCGGAGACCGTCCAATTCGGGATCGCCGGACCCCGCATCTGGGTTCTCCGGAGCGTCCGCCGACGAATCGGTCAGGATCGGCGACGCGTCGTAGCCGGCCGCGCGGACCACCTCGACGAGGTCGCCGGGCGCCAGACCCGCAGGTACCTCGACGTGGGCACGTTCGGTCGCGTAGTTCACCGACGCGGTCACACCGTCGATCTTGTTGAGCTTGCGCTCGATGCGGTTGGCGCAGGACGCGCAGGTCATGCCGGAGATGTCGAGGTCGACCAGTTGTCCGGTGCTCGCGGTCATGGGTGACCACCTTCATGCGGGTCGGATGTCGGTTCGCCGGTGACGACGCCGTGTGACGGTGCGTCGTGAGTCACCGGCTCCACGTCGGGGCCCCACGCACGCCCGACGCCGAACGCGATCACGAAGACCGCGATCAGCGCGACGACGTAGGCGAGGGGCCCGGTGACAACGGATCTCATGGTCAGGCCAGCGCGTAGCCGGCTTCGGTGACGGCGGCCGCGACCTCGTCTCGACCGAGTTCACGGTCGGCCGCGACCCGCACCGAGCCGTCGTCGACGGTGACCTCGACACTGGTCACGCCCGGCAGCGCCTCGATCTCCTCGCGAACGGACGCGGCACAGTGGCCGCAGGTCATGCCGGTGACGGTGTAGGTGCTGGTGGTGCTCATGCGGGAACTCCTCGGATCGTCGAAGTCAACGGGTTGGATCAGGAAGGACGGTCAGGACTTGACCAGGCGGGTGATCGCGGCCATGGCCTCGTCGACCTTGGCCTTGCCGGCCTCGTCGCTCTCCTGCGCGGCATGCACGACGCAATGGGCCATGTGCTCTTCGAGGAGACCGAGGCTGACCGCTTGCAGCGCCTTGGTCATCGCCGACACCTGCGTCAGGATGTCGATGCAGTAGGTGTCTTCCTCCACCATCCGCTGCAGACCGCGCGCCTGACCTTCGATGCGCTTCAGGCGGCGCAGATAGTCATCCTTCCGGCCGATGTAGCCGTGCTGATGCTCGTCCATGATCTCTCCCGTCCGGATACCCCTCAAGGGTATGCCCGACCAGGTATACCACCGTCGAACCCGAAACGGTACCCCCCTACCGTATGCGGAACGAACCCGTTGTGCTCGGAGCGAGCCCAACTACTGCTCCCTGAGAACCAGCGGTGTCGTGGTGTTTCGGATGCCCCTACGAGCGGAGTGCTGCGGCCAGTTTCGCCAGGGCGGCGGCGACCTCGTCGAGCGCGTCCCCGATGGCGGCAACACGCGCCGCGTCGAAGCCCGGAGCGGTGGGGTCGGGCACGGGCACCGCCGGGACGTTCCCCGGCGCGATGCCCGTCGTCTCCGAACCCGGGACACGGACCGACGGGCCGGCCTGGCCGCTGCCTGCCTGTCCGTCGAACGATCTGCCGGGGTCTGGCGCCGGCGAGTAGGCGACGTCGTAGCCGTCGGTCCGGTGGCGTCGGCCGTGGTAGTCCTCGGCAGCCAGCGGCTCGGCATTGGTCGACCGGCGTCCGCCGCGGTACTCACCCGGTTCGGGCTCGGCCGCCGGGGGTTGCGTCGGCAGGGCAGCCGGGTGCGAGTCGGGCAGGCGGTGCGAACCCATCCGTGACGAACCCATCTGCGGCGGCTGACGCAGCGGGTCGACGGCGTGATCAGGCGCGACGGTCTGCGGGTTGGAAGCGCTCGCGCCGGTCATCACCGACGGTGCGTGGCCGTTGCTGCGCGCGTAGAAGTGCGGGCCGCCGTGCCCGGCGAAGAACACGCATCCGGCGCCCTCTGGGGACGGAACCGGGCACGGATTGCGTTCGATGAGCGACTGCGCGCGGTCGTCGAAGTCGTTCCATTCGAGCCACAACCGGCGGTCGTGCCGTGGGTGAGTGCTCGCGTCGGTGGCGTGATTGCCCCGATGGCCGATCGCCAGACGGCATTGCAGCAACCAATCGGAGTCACCCGACAGCCCCAGCGCCGCGCGTTCGGTCGGCCGGCACACCACCGTCGACCAACAGCCTTCGCCGTTCATACGGACTCCCCTTCATGCCTTGCATCGCCGCGAGATCTTCGCGCGACCACACCCGTGTGGCGCGCACGGTCGTCTTCTCGTACCCGTCGGCTTCCTGCCGCCCGGTGGCAAGCCCCCCCGGCATGCGCTTCTGCGGTGGCCCTCCCCCGGTGGCCACGGTGTGGTGAAGATCCCGCGGGTCAGTGTACGAAGCGGGCCGGTCCGGTGCCACCCTCTTGGCCCCGCGCGTCCGAACCGAGGAACGCGAGGATCCTCGCGTTCACCTCGTCCGGCTTATCGAGGTGCAGGAAATGGCCCGCCCCGGCGACGACCGCGGCCGCACTGCCCGCCGGCAACACCTCGCGGACCGCGTCCGCAAGACGCGACTGCATGCACCCGTCGTCTGCACCATGCAAATACAATGTGGGAGAACGTGATTCGCCCAGCCAGTCGTTCCGCAACGCGGCGTACCGAGGATGGGTCCGCGGCCGGCGAAGTGCGCGGTAGTACCCGAGCGCGGCTGTCCGATGGGCACGTGTGGGCAGCGCCGCGAGCGCGTGGTCGACGTCCAGTCGGTGGTCGGGCCGGACAGGGGTCGCCGCCGAATCCAGCCGCCAGCGGCGCCACAGGAGCGGGATGAGGCGGTCGAGAGTCCGTTCGGGCAACCACGGCAGCTGATTGAACGCGATGTACCAGCTCATCACCGCCTGACGCGCGAGCGTCTTGACGCCGTCGACCCCACCGCCGATCGAGCGCCGGACCGCCGGAACCGGCGGGACCGACATCGAGATCACCCGCGCGTAGGGATTGTCGTCGCGGTGCGCCACCGCGTTCGCCGTCATCGCGCCCCAGTCGTGCCCGATCAGGACGGCGTCGGCGCCGGCTCCGACCGCGCGATGAACCGCCAGCGCATCGTAGGCCAGCGCCGCAACGTGAAAGTCGTTGTCCTCCGGTACCTCCGACGGTGCGTAACCGCGTGTGAACGGGGCGACCACGCGGTACCCGGCGCCGGCGAGTTCGGGCCCGAGATGCCGCCACGTCCATGCCGAGTCGGGAAATCCGTGCAGGCACACGGCCACCGGACCGGCCGCGGGACCCCACGCGAGCGCATGCAGGGTGATGTGTCCGAGCTCGAGGGTGATTCGTTCCGGGCCCCCGGGAACAGGGGCGCGGGAATCCGGGTCGTCGCGATCGGGGCCGCCCTGGGGCCCCGAACCGTCTGCGGAGATCTGGGTCATCGGGGTCAATCTATCTCCGACAGCACCCCGGAGGCGTCGACTTGACCGGTCCGCTCAGCCGGGCAGGCTCACGGGACGGGCCTCCCGCAATTCGCCGTCGACGATCCGGAACACCCGCGACTCCGCCACATCCGCGGTCAACGGGTAATCCGTGCGGACATGCGCTCCGCGGGATTCGGTACGCGCGGCAGCGGCGGCGACGACCGCGGACGCGGTGAGCGTGAGTGCCGCGTCCTCGATGTCGCGTACCGAGTCGGCCGTCCGACGCGGCGCGGCGGCGAGAGTCGCGGCGACTTCGGCGAGACCGGCAGCCGACCGTCGGAGCGCGACATGTCTCGTCATCATGTTCTGGAGCTGCTCGCGGTCCAGGACGGGGCCCGGCTGCTCGACCTTGCGTTCGGCGTGTTCGGGGACCGGGATCTCGCGACGCTCGACTGCCACGGCGGCCGCGCGACGGCCCATCACCAGGCCTTCCAGCAGGCTGTTCGATGCCAGCCGATTGGCGCCGTGCAGCCCGGTCCGCGCGACTTCGCCGGCCGCGAGCAACCCGTCGACCGCGGTGCGGGACGACTCGTCGGTCACGACCCCGCCGCACAGATAGTGCGCGCCGGGGACGACCGGGATCCGCCCGGACGCTGGGTCGAGGCCGGCCGCGCGGACACCGGCGGTCACCGTCGGGAAGCGTGTCTCGAAGTCGCCGACGTCGGCGATGTCGAGATACACGCACGGGTGCCCGGTGAGCTCGATCGCGGTCTGCACCGCGTCGGCCACCACGTCGCGGGGAGCGAGATCGCCCATCGGGTGGACGCCCGCGGTGACCGACCGGCCGTCGACGTCGACGAGCCGTCCGCCCTCACCGCGCACCGCCTCGCTGATGAGGGTCCGCCGACCCCGCGCGCCTGCGGTGTAGAGCATCGTCGGGTGAAACTGGATGAACTCGAGATCGGCCACCTGCGCCCCGGCGCGCAGTGCCAGCGCGATGCCGTCGCAGGTGGCGCCCGCCGGATTCGTGGTGGCGGCGTAGAGGTGCCCCGCCCCGCCGGTCGCGAGGAGCACGGTCGGGGCGAGGACCGACGTGGGACGGCCGTCGCGCAGGCACGCGACACCGACTGCCCGGCCGTCGTCGAGGTGGATCGCGGTGGCGATCGTGTCGTCGAGGAACCGGATCGGCGGCACGTCTCCGCCGGCGGTCTGCCGGACGGCCTCGTGCAACGCGCGCTGGATCGCGGCCCCCGTTGCGTCGCCGCCGGCGTGGATGATGCGCCGGCGGGTGTGGCCGCCCTCACGGGTGCGCAGGAGCCGACCGTCGGTGTCCCGGTCGAATTCGGCACCCCAGCCGATCAGGGCCGACACCGAGTCCCAGCCGTCGGCGAGGATGAGGCCCGACGCCGCGGCATCGGTGAGACCGCCGCCGGCGGCGACCGTGTCGGCGAGGTGGCGGTCCACGGAATCGGCGTTGTCCGAGCTTCCCGTCTCCGCGCCGGGCATCACGACCGCGACACCACCCTGCGCGTAGAACGTGGACGTGGGTTGCTCCGCATTCGCGACGTCCCAGCCCGGCCCCTTGTTGAGCACGACTACCCGGAGCCCCTCGTGGGCGGCCCACAGCGCCGCCGTCAGTCCGGCGATTCCGGCACCCACCACCACGAGGTCGGCGCGGACCGTCTCCTCGGTCCCGGTCAGTCCGCGAGTCAACCCGCTCATGTCAACCGCCTCTCGCCGCGGCTCAGGGTGCCGCCGGCCCTCCGGGCAACACCCCGGATGTGTTTTCGATTCCCAGTCGAAAACCCTACCCTGCGATTGCGCCACCCGAAATGCTCGGCGGCCCGCCGGCTCCGATGTTTGATCGTCTCCGGCCCCGATGTTTGAGCGCCTCCGGCAAGGGCAAACCCGGTCAGCATGAAAACCCTCTGGTTCGACCCCGCAGGTGAGGCAGCCCCCGAGTACCTGCCCGATGTTCGCCCGGAGACGATGCCCATCGACGTCGTCGACAGATTCGACCAGGTCATCGTCGGAGGTGGCATCACCGGTCTGACGACCGGCCTGCTGCTGGCCCGCGCGGGCCAGTCGGTCGCGGTCCTCGAAGCCCGGCACATGGGTGCCGCGGCGACCGGCCACACCACCGGCAAGCTCTCGCTGCTCCAGGGCACTCGACTGTCGTCGATCGCGAGCCGCCACGGCCACTCGGCCGTACAGGACTACGTCGACGCCAACCGCGAGGGACAGGCCTGGTTGCGTCACTATCTCGAACACCGCGGCCTGCAGGTCGACGAACGCGCGGCCCTCACCTTCGCCGCCACCGCGTCCGGCGCGAAGTCGGTGGAGAAGGAGTTCGAAGCCTGCCGCGCGCATGACCTCCCCGTCGAACACGTCGACTGTCCCGAACTGCCCTTCGACGTCCGCACCGCGATTCGCCTCGACGGTCAGGCCCAGATCGACCCGATGGTCGTTCTCCGTGCCCTGACCGACGACCTGCGCGCACACGGCGGCCACTTCTACGAGGGCGTCCGTGTGCAGGGCCTCCGCCACGGCTCACCGAACGTCCTCTCGACCGACGCCGGTGACGTCCGTGCCGACTCGGTGGTCATCGCCACCGGACAGCCCTTCCTCGACCGCGGCGGCTACTTCGCCCGGGTCCATCCCCAGCGGTCCTACGCCGCGGCGTTCACCGTCGACGGGGACATCCCTGGCGAGATGTACCTCGGCTCCGACAACCCGTCGGTCTCACTGCGGACGGTCTCCCGGCCCGGCTACGACCGCGAACTGCTCATGGTCGGCGGCTTCGGACACGAGGTGGGCCGGACGAAGTCCGAGCGACAGCATGTCCTCGACCTGATCAGCTGGACCCAGAAGCACTTCCCCTCGGCGCAGATGGTCGCGCGCTGGTCGGCCCAGGACTACACGACGATCGACGAATTGCCCTATGTCGGACCGATTCTGCCGGGCGTCGACTCGGTGCAGGTGGCCACCGGGTTCGCCAAGTGGGGTCTGACCAACGGCGTCGCCGCGGCGCTCGCGATGACGGGACGCATCCTCGGTTCCGAACCACAGTGGTCGACGACCCTGCGCCCGTGGCGCACGACCGAGATCAGCCGCCCCGGCTCGCTGGCCTCGGCGGTGTCGGCCAACGCGCAGGTCGCGGGATACATGGCCGCCGGTTACCTGTCGCTGCTGAAGCCGACCGACGGCGCACCCGAGGAAGGCGACGGCAGCGTCGGGCGTTCCGGCGTGAAGCCCGAGGGCGTGTGCACCGTGCAGGGCCAGACGCGGTCCGTCGCGCCGCTGTGCACGCACCTCTACGGCGTGCTGCGATGGAACGACGCCGAACAGTCCTGGGACTGCCCGCTGCACGGTTCGCGATTCAGCCACACCGGCGAGGTCCTCGAAGGTCCGGCCACCCGGAACCTGGCCTCGCACAACGACTGAGCGGGACACAGCGGACCGTCGTCGGGCCCGACGACGGTTCGCCTTGTCAAGTCCGGACGACGGCCGGCGCCGAACCGGCAAGCGCGGCCTCGCCCAGCATGCGTCGGAAAACCGGACCGGTCAGCGTCGCGATCGGGCGCTGCACCGCTCCGGCCAGGACGCGGACACCGACGTCGAGTGCTCGCGCGTCGAGGCCGACCGGGATGCGGTCCCGGCCGCTCAGGACCCCGTGCAGGATCGCCGCTGCCGCGGCATCCGGCCGCGTACCGGGCAGGCGACGGTTGAACCCCCGCGTCACGAAGTCCCGCACCCCGGGCGTCACGTACAACGCGCGGGCGGCGATCTCGGTGTGCACGACGCCGGGATGAACACTGTGCACCCGGACGTCGGACCCTTGGGCACGAAGCTGTAGCTGGATGGTCTCGGAGTAGCCGCGCGCGGCGAACTTCGAGGCGGAGTACGCGGACTGCGTGGGGCAACCGAGGAATCCGAAGGCGCTGGAGGTGTTCACGATCGACCCGCCGCCGGCCGCCTGTAGATGAGGGAGGAAGGCCACGGTGCCGTTCACGACGCCGCCGAGGTTCACGGCCATGATCCGCCGCGCGTATTCGTCGTCCTCCTCGAGAACGCCCGCCACCATCGTGATCCCGGCATTGTTGAACACCATGGCCGGCGGGCCGGACCGGCCGATGACGACGTCGGCATATGCGGTCATCGCATCGGCGTCGGACACATCGACCTCGTCGAGATGCACCCGGGCACCGGCGTCACACAACCGCACCGTCTCCCGCGCAGCCGGAAGGTCGACATCGCTCAGGAACACCTCGACACCCGCACGATCGAACCGCCGTGCCAGTGCCCGGCCCATCCCCGCCCCGGCACCGGTGATCACCACCGGCCGCCCGGCGCAGCGCCGACGAAGCCGGCCATCGGAGACCTGCGGATGCCACAGTCGCGCGGGCGGAAACGCCGGGTCCAGGCGCAGCGACCGGAGTTCAGACCAGTTCGTCACCCGTGCGGACTACCCGCTTGCCCCGGCGCTACACATCGCACAGAATCGCCGGGCACGGCTGCACCTCGACCCGCGCGTCCACCGCCCGCGCATCGTCGGCGTTTACGGTCGGGGGCCGCGGGTAACCCGCGCACCGGACAGCGAGGCGTACCGGCCCCGAGCACATCGGCCGGGTGAGATCGATACGGACGAGGGGAGTCGACCGTTGAGTGTGTCGGATGCAGTGGTCGTCGGGGCCGGCCACAACGGGCTCGTCGCCGCGATCCGGCTCGCCGATGCGGGCTGGGATGTCACGCTCCTCGAAGCGCAGCCCGAGGTCGGCGGCGCGGTCCGGAGCGCCGAGATCACCCCCGGGTACGTCACCGACCTGTTCAGCGCCTTCTATCCGCTCGCGGTGGCGTCGCCGGTCTTCGCCGACCTCGACCTCGCCGATCACGGTCTGGAGTGGAGCCGCGCACCGCTGGCCTTCGGCCACCCCGCTGGGCCCGACGACGTCAACGCGCCGGTCGTCTTCCCCGATGCCGCCGACACGGCCGCGCATCTGGCCACCTTCGACGAGCGTGACCGGCGCGCCTGGCTCGACCTGGTCGAGCAGTGGCAGCAACTCCGGCCCGCGATCCTCGACAGCCTGTTCGGTCCGTTCCCCCCGGTCCGCGCGCTGTTGTCGCTCCTCCGCTCGCTCGGCACGGCCGACGCCCTGCGCCTGGCCCGGTTCCTGATCCTGCCGGCCGATCAGATGGTGCGTGAACTCTTCCACAGCGAGAAATCCGGTCTGCTCATCATCGGCAACTCCCTGCACGCCGACATCCCGCTCCACGCACCCGGCAGCGGATTGATGGGGTACCTGCTGACCATGCTCGGCCAGGACACCGGTTATCCCGTACCCGTGGGCGGGGCGAGCGCGCTGCCCGCGGCCCTTCGACGCCGCGCCGAGAGCGCCGGCGTGACCGTCGTCTGCGACACCCGCGTCACCCGGATCGACGTCCAGGGCGGGCGGGCCACCGGGGTCGTGGACAGTACCGGCCGCCGATGGCCGGCGAAGCGCGCCGTTCTCGCCGACGTCGCAGCGCCCACGCTCTACACCGAGCTGCTCTCGGCCGACGACGTGCCCGCGCGCGTCCTCGACGACCTGCGGACCTTCACCTGGGACACCCCGGTGGTCAAGGTGAACTATGCGCTGCGTGAGAAGATCCCATGGCGCAGTACCAATCTCAGCGGAGCCGGCACGATCCATCTCGGCGCCGACGCGCGCAACATCGCCTACGGGACCGCCGACATCGAAACCGGCCGTGTCCCGGAGCATCCGTTCCTACTCTTCGGCCAGATGACCACCGCGGACCCGGGCCGGTCCCCCGCGGGCACCGAAAGCGCTTGGTCCTACAGCCATCTCCCGCGCGGGGTGACCGACGACGAGGCGGCCCAACTGCTGGCCCGCAGGATGGACGCCGTCCTCGAAGCCCACGCGCCCGGTGTCTCCGACCTCATCGTGGGCCGGCACGTCCAGACCCCACACGACCTGGAGGCCGCCGACGCCAATCTCGTTCACGGGACGGTCAACGGCGGAACGGCACAGCTGTTCCAGCAGTTGATCTTCCGTCCGACGCCGAACCTCGGCGGTGCGTCGACCCCGGTGGATCGCCTCTACCTGGCGGGGTCGGGAGCGCATCCCGGTGGCGGCGTCCACGGCGCCTGCGGCAACAACGCCGCGCGCGCCGCCCTCGCGTCGGACGGTGTTCGCGGGTATCCGCGAAGAGTGTTCGACCGCAACGTCATCCGACGATTGACCAAGACCGACAACAACCATTGAACGGAGCCGGGGAGCATGAACCGAGTCGAACGTCATACGAGTGCCACACCGGCCCAGGTCTGGTCGGTGCTGTCCAACGGCTGGCTGTACGCCTCGTGGGTCGTCGGGGCCTCCCGAATCCGCGACGTCGACCATTCGTGGCCGCAGGCGGGATCGAAGATCCACCATTCGGTGGGCGTGTGGCCCGCCCTGCTCAACGACGAGACGGAGTCCATCGAGTCGAAGGCAGGACTCCTCGAGATTTCGGCTGCCGGTTGGCCACTCGGGCGCGCGCGCATCCGTATGACCGTCGAGAAGGACGGAAGCGGCTCTCTCATCGGCATGGAAGAGTTCGCGGAGACCCCGCCCTTCAAGTGGATCCCGCCGAGGGTTCAGGAAACCGTGATGTCCCCCCGCCTCAACGAATGCCTCAAACGGCTGGCGATGCTTGCCGAGAACCACGCGAGCTGACAGGGGGGTTGCATCCCGGCGGGTTGGGGTACGCCTTCGAGCATGACCACAGCACTCGCCATCAACTGCACCCTCAAGCCGTCGCCTGCTGAGTCGAGCAGCGAGCTCATCGCGCGGCACATCCTCGACGCCCTCGCCGAGCAGGGCGTGACCGGGGACATCGTCCGGGCGGTGGATTTCGACATCCGGCCGGGAGTCGAACGAGACATGGGCGACGGTGACGAGTGGCCCGCGCTCTTCGAACGGGTTGCCGCCGCCGACATCCTGGTGATCGCGACCCCGACCTGGCTGGGCCACATGTCCAGCGTGACCCAACGTGTTCTCGAGCGCCTCGACGCCGAGATCTCCGAGACCGACGACGCCGGCCGCCCCGGCATGCTGGGCAAGGTCGCGATGTGTGGCGTCGTCGGCAACGAGGACGGCGCGCACAAGATCATCGCCGACGTCTTCGGCGCGCTCAACGACATCGGGTTCACGATCCCCGGACAGGGCAACACCTACTGGAACGACGAAGCCATGGGTGGCCGCGACTACAAGGACCTCGACTCGGTTCCCGACCCCGTCGACTCCGCCACCCATGCCGCCGCCCGTAACGCGGCACACCTCGCTCGACTGCTGTCGCAGAACAGCTTTCCGCCCTACAAGTGACCAGCGGATCTACCGGACGACCTTGATCGTCCGCCGATCGTCGTCTGATGTCGTGGGACTCATTCCTTCTCGCCGCTCGCGAGATGAC
Source organism: Gordonia sp. NPDC127522 (assembly GCF_042672305.1). NCBI lineage: Bacteria > Bacillati > Actinomycetota > Actinomycetes > Mycobacteriales > Gordoniaceae > Gordonia > Gordonia sp. NPDC127522. The sequence continues at coordinate 467,230 of NZ_JBHXVK010000002.1, read as the reverse complement.
CGGCGTCCTCGGAGGCCTGGCGGCGCAGCCGCTCCCGGTATCCGTAGGTGGCCCGCAGGACGTCGTCGTAGCTGTCGGCACTGGAACCGAGGGCGCCGGCGAAGATCCCCATCGACGTCGCCAGCCATGCCAGGTACACGTAATTGCGCAGCCCCACCGGATATCCGAGCTGCGAGGCGAGGAAGTTCTCCTCGATGACGATGAGCGCCGCCGTCAGTGTCGCCAGGAACAGCCCGGCGTACAGCACCACCGCACTGAACACGACAGTGCACACCGTCGCCATGTTGTAGAGGCGCGCACGCGGTTTCGCGGTGACCGTCACCCGTTCCCACAGGCGATTGTTGACGATGAGCCACAGCGAGGCGAGCACCAACGACAGCAGGGTGATGGCGGCGAGACGCCACGCACTCAGCGCATTGGCCATCGACCAGATCGTAGAGAAGAAGATGCCGAACGACGCCGCGGCGGCGGCTGCGGCGGTCATGCCGGTGAGGGTCGGGATCAGCCGCCACGGCCGATTCCCCCGAACCATCCCGGCCATCAACTTCAGACGACGCGAATAGCCTTCGGCGCACACGTATTCGGTGTCGCCGTCACCGATGACGACGATGCCGCGCTGCTCCTCGAACTCGCGCATGGACCCCGCACCGGTCACCGCCTCGGCGATGGTCGAGATGAAGGTCCGCAGCGCTCGCCGGGGAGCGGGTCCGAGAGCGGGGAGCGAGACGACGGCGGCGTTGCGTTCGCGGTCGAGTTCAGCCAGCACCACGAGATTTCGTGGGCTGCGATCGTTGCCGTCGGCGTCCTGCGGCTTGTACAGCCGCGGCATCTCGGTGACGAACACGATCACCTCGTCGGCCGAGTCATCCGTGCCCCAGACGGTCTCCAGATCACCGCGCGGCGTCATCTGCAGTGTGGTGTCCCTCGTGACGGTGTGTCCGCGGTACTCCAGTGACAGCTCGTCGGCGATCTGCTCGAAGCGGTCCTCACCGCGCTCGATCAGTGTGGCCGGAAGCCCGTGCTCGGCGACGATCCGCAGCGCTCCGGCGCGCCGCGGATCGTCATTCTCGCTGGTCATGTGTTTCTCAGCCGTCATGATCAGACGGGCCTCAGTCCGGCGGTTCGGACTCCCCCGCCGCCGGAGAACTCGGGTTGTCCTTGTCGTCGCGGGCGGCGGCGGAGGGGTCCACCTGCTCGTCCGTGTCGGGTTCGTCGACGGTCCGCTCCTCGAGTTCGTCGACCTTGCGTCGAGCATCATCCGGCGTCGCCTCGGGCGTGCCGGTTTCGGCTGGTTCCATGGGCAATTCCTCAGACATCAGATTCATCGATCCTTCGGTCGGTGTCTCGCGATGGAGCCTCTGTCGCATGTCCGTTTTCCCGGTGACGACATGACGTAAACGCGATCACGCCCCGGTCGCCACATGTGGATCGGCCACCGGCTTGGGCTCGGCCGAACCGCGTTGACGCAGAACGACCGACAAGACGGCGATCGCCGCCACCAGCACTCACCCCGTCTCAGTCGTCGGCGGACGTCCTCGGCGCATAGCGAAGGACCGCTCCGATCCCGTCGCGCGGGGCAACGCGCTCGCCACCGGCAGGGCCTCGTCGGCACGCAGCGTGCGTTCCGGGGCCAGGCCCAGCTCAGAGAGGTTCTCCGCCGTCGGCGCGATCGTGGCGAGGCCCCCCGCGGCGTCTCCGCCGTCGAAGACCGTCGCATCGCCGAGGTCGCCGATGATCAGCGTCTCGACCTCGCCGTTACGCAACGCCCCGCACACGGCCGTCAGTCCTTCGACCGCGAGGGCCGGGCGATGCCCGAGTCCTGCCTGCAGACTCTCCGCCGCGTCGGCCATCGTGCGATTCTGGCGTAGTTCGAGTTCGGTGGTCACCGCCTTGCGGACGTCGTCGTCGGCGATGCCGCTGTCCCGGGCGCCGAGTTGGAGGTCGACCAGTCGCTCGGCGAGCCGCTCGGGAGCCGTTGAACGCAGATCCGACATCGACGAGAGCTCACCGATCACGAACACGAGCTCGGGGTTGTCCGAGTCGACGATCGCGGTCAGCCGGTCGGCGATCTGACGAATGTTCTTGCGGTTCTGCTCGTCGCTGCGCTGCTGCGGGTCCCCATACCCGGGCGATTCCGCACCGGCGGCGTGGTGGATCGGATAGCCCTCTCCCTCAACGCTTTCGCGCATCAACGAGGATCCGCCGGCGTCGAAGAGCTCGATGTCGGCGCCGGCGTGATCGACCGCGGCGATCACATGTCGCGGGGCACTCGTGCCGTGTTCGACCAGCGGAACCAGGTACGGCACCGGCGAATACCGTGCCACGGATGTGACCGGTGGTCGGATGAGGTGTTGGTCGAGGAGGACACCGTCGGGACCGGCGATCACCGCACGGCCACTGGGCCCGACGGCCGGCGTCCCGTCGAGCAGGGCATTGCCGATGGACTCCACCACCGCCGCGTCGGCCCCCGCCGACTCGAGTTCCTCCCGCAGGGCTCGCCACCGGAGTTCCATCGTGTGGGCGGCGTCCTCGGTGTTGTGGGAGTCGTCGATGTAGATGGTGGCGAACGGACCGGTTGCAGTTGCCAGCTCGCGGAATCGGGTCGAATTCATGCGCGGCCTCCTTGCCTGTCGTCGGGGCACGTCGACTCTCTCGACGGGTGCCCACCGGATTCAGGCCGCAAACATGACGACGCAGCCCTACAGCGTCGAGGTGTCGATCACGAAGCGGTAGCGCACATCCGACGCCACGACGCGGTCATAGGCCTCGTTGATCCGGTCGGCGGAGATCACCTCGATCTCGGCGCCGATGCCGTGCTCGGCGCAGAAGTCCAGCATCTCCTGGGTCTGCGCGATGCCGCCGATCATCGAACCCGCGAAACTCCGCCGCTTGCCGATCAGCGCGCCGGCCGGGACCTCGATCGGGTGTTCGGGGAGACCGAGTTCCACGAGTGTGCCGTCGAGGGCGAGCATGCCCAGGTACTTGCCGATCGGAAGATTCGCCGACACGGTGTTCAGGATCAGGTCGAAGGTGCTGCGCAGTTCCCGGAAGGTCTGTGGGTCGCTGGTTGCGTGATAGTGGTCGGCGCCGAGCCGCAGACCGTCCTCCATCTTCTTCAGCGACTGCGACAGCACCGTCACCTCGGCGCCGAGCGCGTGGGCGATCTTGACCCCGACGTGACCGAGCCCGCCGAGGCCGACGATCGCCACCTTCTTTCCCGGACCGGCGCCCCAGTGCCGCAGTGGTGAGTAGAGCGTGATCCCGGCACACAGCAGCGGGGCCGCCTCGTCGAGCGCGATGCCGTCGGGAATCCGGAGGACGTAGTTCTCGTCGACGACGATCGACGTGCTGTATCCGCCGTGCGTGGGTGTCCCATCGCGACCGACGGCGTTGTAGGTGCCCACGTTGCCGCGCTCGCAGTACTGCTCCTCGCCGAGCCGGCACGGTTCGCACTCGCGGCACGAGTCGACGAAACAGCCCACGCCGACCCGATCACCCACGGCATACCGGGTGACGGCGTCGCCGACGGCCGCGACCGTCCCGGCGATCTCGTGGCCGGGGACCACCGGGAACCTGGTCCCACCCCATTCGTCGCGGGCGGTGTGGATGTCGGAATGACAGATCCCGGCGAACGCGATGTCGATCGACACGTCGTTCGGGCCCAGATCGCGTCGCTCGATGGTGGTGGGCTCGAGCGGACGATCGGCAGCCGGCGCGATGTAGGCGTTGACCGTGGTGGGCATGCAGAACTCCTCGGTGTGATGCGGGGGTCGGGGCGAAATCGGGGTTCGGGCACGATTCCGTGAGCGGGAATGCTCGTCGTGCGAAACCTGCTCAATGGCTCGAACAGATGCGGGCCGATGCATGTGTCCGATGTGGCCAGTGTGCCCGCCGACCCCGTCGCATCGCCATAACGGCACGTCGCAGGGCCGCGTAGGCGATCCGCCGTCGCCCCGTGGGGCTGGATCCGCCGCTAATGATCGTTACAATGACCGACGGTGACGATCAACAGCTCAGTCGACGACGGTCAGCGCACGCAGTTGCACCCGGTGTCCCCGATCGCCGAGCTCACGCGATTCGGGACGACCACCGCTCACGCGGCTGCAGGCGTCGGACGCTTCGTCCTCCACACGGCAGGGGACGCCCTACGGGGTCGCCCACCCGGCGCCGCCCGGGTCGCTCACGAGATCCGGACCACGTTCGAACACCTGGGTCCGACCTACGTGAAGCTCGGCCAGCTCATCGCCTCGAGCCCCGGCGTCTTCTCCGAATCGATGTCCACCGAGTTCGAATCACTCCTGGACCGCGTGAAACCCGCCGACCCCGCACTCATGCGTGCACAGTTCATCGCCGAACTGGGCCGGGCACCCGAGGAAGTCTTCGCCACCTTCGATCCGGTGCCCATCGCGTCGGCGTCGATCGCCCAGGTGCACACCGCGACCCTGCACGGCGGCGAGGAGGTGGTCGTCAAGATCCAGCGTCCGGGCATCGCCGACCGCCTGGCACCCGACGTCGCGATCCTCGAACGCCTCGCCGGCCTCGTCGAGATCTCCGAGTACGGCCGGATGCTCAGCGCGCGGCACGTGGTCGAAGACTTCGCGGCCGGCCTCGACGCCGAACTGGACTTCCGCATCGAGGCCGACACCATGCGTGAGTGGTTCGCCTGCCTGCAGCCGGGCCCGTACGGCGACCGAGTCCGCGTGCCGCACGTCTACGACGACTTCACGACGCAGCGCGTGCTGACCATGGAACGAATCCACGCCACCCGCATCGACGACGTCGCGGCCGTACGCGCCGCGGGCCATGATGGAGTCGCGCTGTGCCGCAACCTCCTGCTGTCCCTGCTGGACTCGGCGTTCCACGGCGGGTTGTTCCATGGTGACCTGCACGCCGGGAACGTCCTCGTCGACGACGCGGGCAAGCTGGTCCTCCTCGACTTCGGCATCGTCGGGCGATTCACCCCGCGCACCCGGCGCATACTCCGCCAGCTCGTCGTCGACCTCGTGGTCCGCGCGGACTACGAGTCCGCCGGGCGGGCGATCTTCCTCCTCGGCGCCGTCCACAAACCGGGTTCGACGACGCAGGGTGCCGAGGACATCAAGAAGGTGACCACCCCGTTGTCGACCACCGACCTCGGTTCGATGTCCTACACCGACCTCGGGCGGCAACTCGCCGCCGTCGCCAAGGCCCACGACGCACGCCTGCCCCGTGAACTCGTCCTCGTCGGGAAGCAGTTGCTGTACGTCGAGAAGTACACGAAGCTGCTGGCGCCTCGGTGGAAGGCCATGTCCGACAAGGAGATCTATGGATACATGGCCGGCATCCTGAAGGAGGCCGAACGCGATCGTCGAGCCGCCCAGGGCTGACTCCCCGCCGCGGATCCCGGCATGTCGGACCGACTGTGGCCAACTGTGGCAAACGCGACAGTTAGGGTGGGAGCGATCAGCTGATTCCAGGAGTCACACATGAGACGTTTTGTGCCGGCAGTGCTGGCCTTCTTCGGCGCTGCGTGTATCGCGGCGGCCATCGCCATACCGCTCTACCTCGTGCCGCAGTTGAAGGTGGTTCCGCTCGATCTGGACATCACCTCCGACGCGACCACGGTGGCGGCGGACGGTTCGACCGGAGAGCGCTTCCCGGCGGTGATCTTCGACCGTTGCTCGGTGTCCGAGGATCGTGCCCGCACTCTCGAGGCGCATCTCACCCAGCAGCGACGCTCGATCATCATCGAACCGTCGGACAGCCGCCAGGCGAGCCTGCAGTCGGCGCAGACCGTGCGCATCGACCGCCTGCGCGACGCCGAGGGAACCGAGACCGAACCCAGCTTCGCGGCTGCGGGCGAAACCCGCACCTGTGAGGACGGTCTGCTGACCGCGACCATCGACCGCGTGTCGGTGAACCGCAAGACTTCGGCACCCAACGGGGCGGTCAGCTCGCTGCAGCTCGAGGCGGTCCCCGAGGGCGGCAACGTCAACGACGTGTCGGTCGCCATCGACAACCGCACCGGATACCAGTACAAGTTCGGTTTCGACGTGCAGCAGCGCGACTACCCGTACTACGACCTCAACACCCGCCAGGACTGCGCGGCGAAGTTCGAGGGCGAGGAGACCATCGACGGGATCAACACGTACCACTTCGTGTGTGACGTCCCGGAGACCGATCTCTCCAACCTCCCCAACGCGCAGGGAGAAGCAGCTCTGGGCACGATGCTGACGATGCCCGCCCGCTGGTGGGGCATCACCGGGCGCGGAGTGCGGGCGAACGACCCGATCACGATGCACCGGTACGCCGCCGCGACCCGCCACGTGTGGGTCGAGCCGGAGACCGGGACCATCGTCGACGGTCGTGAGGACCAGCACCAGTACTTCAAGTCGCCCGACCAGAGCGACGCCACCCCGGAAGCGGTGCGCGAGTTCCGGATGGACGCCCTGAAGGGCACCTTCAAGTGGACCGACGACACCGTCTCCAACCAGGCGAGCAAGGCCAGCGGCTACGTCGACCAGCTGAAGGTCGGCGGCTTCTGGGTGCCGATCATCCTCGGCATCGTCGGAGTGATCCTGCTGATCGCCGCCGCGCTGCTGCTCTTCCGCGGACGCCGCGACGACAACCGGGTCGATGACACCCCGCCGCCGACGACACCGCCCACCGACGAGCGCGACACCACGCTGATCAAGCGCGACGCACCGCCGGCCGGTGCAGCACCCGCGAGCGCCAACCCATGGGAGCGGCCGACCGAGCAGATCCCCAAGGTCGGTGACACGCCGCCGCCCGACGACTCGGCCACGCGCACCTTCCGCAAGCAGCCGCCGCCCGAGTAGGCAGCGACGCAACGACCACCGCGGGCGCATCCGGTACCACCGGATGCGCCCGCGGTGTTGTGTTTGTGGTGAGGGGCGGTGACACACCCCTGCGTAGCCCGGCCCACCCAAGTGACCTCGACGGACGCGCGGGCACGCTACGCATGCACGAGCTGCTCGGCCAGCAGGGGTTGCGCGCGGCAGAGTGTCTTCCGCTCCCTGAGGAGCGCCCGGAGCTTGCGGAGGGCGCGGCCAATCCCGCTCCCTGAGGAGCGCCCGGAGCTTGCGGAGGGCGCGTCACGAAGGGTCGGCGACCGAGGTTGCGAAGACCCTTCGTGACGCTCGCAAGCTCGCTCCTCAGGGAGCAGGGGGTGACGCTCGCAAGCTCGCTCCTCAGGGAGCAGGAGGGTCCGCACGACAAGGGCCGGTGACCCGAAGGTCACCGGCCCTTGTCAGAGGGTCTGACTCAGAAGAAGGCGGGGCGGAAGGTCTTGGCCCACGACTCCTTGAAGGTGCTCTGCCAGTAGTCCCACCAGTGCGCACCGTCCGGGGTGATCCGCGTGGTGAGCTTGACGCCCGGGACGAGCGCGAGGCGGCCGATGTAGAGCTGGCTGGAGGTCGACGCGGCGACCTCGAGCGGGATCATCTGCGCGAACTTGACGGGGTCGAAGTTGGCGCTGGCCGGGTTGACCGACGAGTCGTACTTGCTGCCGACACCGCTACCGGACGAGACGTACACGTTCTTGCCCGCCAGGTTGCCCGCGCTCAGGAACGGGTCGTTCTGGAACCAGGTGCCCGCGGGGTAGAAGCCCCACATGTTGAACGGGTTGCCGCCGACCTCCGCGACCGAGGCCATGATGCCCTGGGTGAAGCCCGGCATGGTGACCGTCGGGTAGCCGCTGTAGGACGCGACCGCCTTGTAGAAGTTCGGGTGGCGCGATGCGAGGTTCAGCGCCGAGGTGCCCGACATCGAGAGTCCGGCGATGCCGTTGCGACGGCTGTCGCTGCCGTGACGCGCAGCCATGTACCGCGGCAGTTCGCGGGTCAGGAACGTCTCCCACTTGTTGACACCCAGCTTGGGATCGGGGGTCTGCCAGTCGGTGTAGAAGCTGCCTGCGCCACCGAACGGGATGGCGACGTTGGTGCCCTTGCCGGCCATGTAGCGGGCGACGTCGGTGTTGATCAGCCAGCCGCTGTTGTTGTTCGGGGCACGGAGTCCGTCGAGCAGGTAGAGCGTCGGCTTGGGTCCGCCGCCGCCGGCCGAGACGATGCACACGGGCACGGTCCGGTTCATGGCGTTCGAGCGGACGTACTCGACATTGCAACCGTTGGCCGCGGAGGCCTCCGGCGGAGCTGCGACCAGCGTCGCACCCGACACGGCCACGAGAGCCACGAGTCCGGCGACGAGGCGCTTACGGGCGCGTGTCAGCATTCGTCAGTTTTCCTTTGGATCACCACGGCCGGAGCCGGCCGCTTGCGGGTCTTGCCTACCGGGTACTGCTGCGGGCTTGCATACGGAGTCGTACGTAGGGGGATTGTATTGGTCCCCCCGGGCAGCGGTACCCGTCGTGCTGAAGTGTAACGGCACGATAACGCCTCGGCAAAGGCGAGAGCGAGTCCTGTGATGACATCTTTCGGTGGTGCACGTCACAGCGGTCGCCGCTGAACAGCTCATTTCGTACATAGGCGGCGCATGTGGCGAATTCTTCATCTGTTCGGGCCACACATCCGCGATCGGCCCGTTACCGGTTTGCGCGGGCAACGGTGACGTCCGGTTCTCCGGTGACGGGCCGGACGCCGGACAGGCCGGGCCATCGGCGCCAAGTCCGCTCGGCCCGCTCCCCGAACAACTAGGGTCGGGACGTGCACATGGGCGAGTATCTGTCCGCGGACGCGACCACCCTGGCCGGTCTCGTGGCCGCCGGCGAGGTGACGGCCGCCGAACTCCTCGACCTCGCACGAGCCCGTGCAGACGCGGTCAATCCGTCGCTCAACGCCATCGTGATCCGCATGGATGCCGAAGCCGACGCCCGCGTCCGCAGTGACCTCACCGGGCCTTTCGCCGGCGTCCCGTTCCTCATCAAGGACCTCGCGCAGGACTACCGCGGGTACCCGACGACGCGCGGCTCGCGCGCCCTCGCCACCCACATCGCCCGCGAACACTCCTTCGGCGTGCGCCGGTTCCTCGACGCCGGCCTCGTCGTCTTCGGCAAGACGAACACCCCCGAGTTCGGCGCGAAGGCCATCACCGAACCCACCCTGTGGGGTCCCGCGCGCAATCCGTGGGACCTCGACGTGACCCCCGGCGGATCGTCGGGCGGCAGTGCGGCTGCGGTGGCCGCCGGGATCGTGCCGGCGGCCGGGGCGAGCGATGGCGGCGGTTCCATCCGCATCCCGGCCGCGTGTACCGGGTTGTTCGGGCTCAAGAGCTCGCGTGGCCTGATGCCGTTCGGTCCGCAGACCGGTGAACCGCTGTTCGGGATGGGCGTCGAAGGTGTGGTGACCCGGACCGTCCGCGATGCTGCCGCACTGTACGACGCACTGATCGGACTGACGCCGTCGTCGACCTACCCGGCGCCGCTGCACACCGAGACCTACAGCGCCCGGATCGCGACCCCGCCCCGGTTGCTGCGGATCGGGTACACCACGACCTCGGCGATCAACGCGAATCCGCACCCGGAGGCCGTCGCCGCGGTCGAGCACGCGGCGTCGATCCTGACCGATCTGGGCCACCAGGTCGAGGAGGTCGATTCGCCGCACGACGACGCCGCCCTCGCCCGCGACTTCCTCGACATCTGGTTCGCCAAGTGCGCCGCCCAGGTCGACGAGGTCCGACGCCTCACCGGCGCTCCCGACTCCCACTTCGAGGCCGACACCCTGACGCTGGCGGAACTGGGCCGGGCCGCCGGCGTCGTCCCGCTGTTCACCGCGCTCGACCACATCAACGACCACGTCCTGGCGCTCGACCGCTTCCACCAGACCCACGACCTGCTGCTGACGCCCACCCTCGCGGTACCGCCGCCGCGGGTCGGGTCGATGACCACGCCGCCGGTGCTGCAGCGGGCGTCGCGGGTCGCCGCCCGCGCGCGGTCCGGCCGTGCGATCTCCCGCTTGGGGATCGTCGACAAGCTCATCTACGAGAGCCTCGGCTGGGTGCCGTACACGCAGCTCGCCAACCTCACGGGCCGGCCGGCGATGAGCGTGCCGCTGCACTGGACCGATGCCGGCCTCCCGCTCGGCGTGCAGTTCGTCGGCCGACTCGGCGCCGACGGCGATCTCCTCGCCCTCGCCGCGGGCCTCGAAGCCGCCGCGCCGTGGTTCCACCGGTACGCCGACATCGCGCTGTAGTACGGGGCTAATCTCGTCTGCGAATGCACATGTCCCGGGACCGGCCCGGTCATTTTGGCGGTGTGAGGAGATGCGGTGGCGGAGCACGGGGCCGACGCGGTGGTCGTCGGCGCGGGACTGGCGGGTCTCGTGGCGACATACGAACTCACCAAGGCCGGACGCCGCGTCGTCGTGGTCGACCAGGAGAATCGCAACAACCTTGGCGCGCAAGCATTCTGGTCGCTGGGCGGGTTGTTCATGGTGGACACGCCGGAGCAGCGTCGGCTGGGCATCAAAGACTCCGCGGATCTCGCCCTGCAGGACTGGATGGGGTCGGCCGGTTTCGATCGTGACGACGAGGACTATTGGCCGCGCCAGTGGGCCCGCGCCTACGTGGACTTCGCGGCCACCGAGAAACGGCAGTACCTTCACGACCTCGGGTTGCGCATCACCCCGATCGTCGGGTGGGCCGAACGCGGCGGCGGGTTCGCCGACGGCCACGGCAACTCGGTGCCCCGCTTTCACCTCACCTGGGGAACCGGACCCGAGGTCGTGCGGGTCTTCGCCGAGCCGGTCCTGGAGGCGGAGAAGCGCGGGCTCGTCGAGTTCCGGTTCCGGCATCGCGTCGACGAGCTCGTCGTCGACGACGGCGCCGCCGTCGGCGTACGGGGTGTCACGCTCGCCCCGACCGACGCCGAACGCGGCCAGGCGTCGAACCGGGATGTGATGGGCGACTTCGAGATCCGTGCCGGGTCGGTCATCGTCACCTCGGGCGGCATCGGCCACAATCACGACCTGATCCGCAAGAACTGGCCCGTCGACCGTCTCGGCCCCGCGCCGGAGACGATGATCTCGGGCGTCCCGGCGCACGTCGACGGCCGGATGCTGGAGATCAGCGAGACCGCGGGCGCGAACATCGTCAACCGGGACCGGATGTGGCATTACACCGAGGGCATCCACAACTGGGACCCGATCTGGCCCGACCACGCGATCCGCATCATCCCCGGCCCGTCGTCACTGTGGCTCGACGCCAACGGCAACCGCCTCGCACCGCCGAACTTCCCCGGCTTCGACACCCTCTCGACGATGAAGGCGATCCTGGCGGCCGGTCACGACTACTCGTGGTTCGTCCTCACCCAGACGATCGTGGAGAAGGAGTTCATGCTGTCGGGTTCGGAGCAGAACCCCGACATCACCGCGAAGGACGTCAAACTGGCCGCGAAGAGCCGGCTGGCGAAGGGCGCCGCGGGACCGGTCGACGCCTTCGTGCGCAACGGCGTCGACTTCGTGGTCGCCGACAACCTCCCGGAACTGGTGGCCGGGATGAACAAGATCGCCCGCGGCCCCGAACTCGACCTCGCGCACCTCGAACGCATCATCTCCGCACGCGATGCCGAGATCGGCAACAAGTTCTCCAAGGACGCACAGCTGATGGCGATCACCAATGCCCGACAGTTCGTCGGCGACAAGATCGTTCGGGTCGCCAAGCCGCATCGACTGCTCGATCCCGAACACGGCCCGCTGATCGCGGTCCGGCTCAACATCCTGACCCGCAAGACCCTGGGCGGGCTCGAGACCAATCTCGACTCCCAGGTCCTGCGGCCGGACGGCACCGCCTTCGACGGCCTGTTCGCCGCCGGCGAGGTCGCGGGCTTCGGCGGCGGTGGCGTCCACGGGTACAACGCACTCGAGGGGACGTTCCTCGGCGGATGCATCTTCTCCGGCCGCGCCGCCGGCCGGGCGGTGGCGCGGGCCACAACGCGCCGCTGACCCGTCACCGGTCAGCGTCGAAAAGGGTTGCCTGCCCTATACATTCGCGGCACGATCTGCTGCCCCACGGTTTGTACGCATGGGCTAGTGTGTTCAGCGTGCCGGTGCCCCAGACGATCCTGACGCGGAAGACCAAGTCGGCGATCTTCCTCGTCTTCACCATCGACGACGGCGGTGAAGACACGGTTCGTGCTGCGCTGGAAGACATCCCCGGCCTGAACAACGCGGTGTCCTCGCGGGCTCCCGAGGCAGCACTGGCCGGGATCGTGTCGATCGGCTCCGCGGCGTGGGACCGCCTGTTCACCGGCCCGCGACCACGCTCGTTGCGGCCGTTCGTCCCCTACGAGGGCGATGTCCACACCGCCCCGGCGACGCCCGCCGATCTGCTCGTGCACATCAAGTCCGACGACATGGGCCTGTGCTACGAACTCGGCGCCAAGATCACCGAGGCATTCGGGGACGCGGTCACCGTCGTCGACGAAGTGCACGGGTTCCGCTACTTCGACCTGCGCGACCTCATCGGCTTCGTCGACGGCACCGAGAACCCGATCGGGCAGGCGGCGATCGACGCGATCACGGTCGGCGGGGAAGACCCGGACTTCGAGGGCGGCAGCTACGTCGCCATCCAGCGCTACGTACACGACCTGTCGTCGTGGAACGACCTGAGCACCGAGGAGCAGGAAGCCGCGATCGGGCGCACCAAGCTCGACAACGTCGAGATGGCCGACGACGTGAAGCCCCCGAACTCCCACATCGCGCTGAACGTCGTCGAGGACGAGAACGGCGAGGAGATCGACGTCGTGCGGGACAACATGCCGTACGGCGACGTCTCGGGTGCCGGTGTCAACGGCACGTTCTACATCGCCTACTCGGCAGCGCCCGACGTCACCGAGGAGATGCTGCGCAAGATGTTCATCGGCGACCCACCCGGCACCTACGACCGCCTCCTCGACTTCACCACCGCGGTCACCGGGGCCCAGTTCTTCACGCCGACCCTCGACTTCCTCGAAGACCTGCCACCCGCGCCCGACGCCGCCCCCACGGCTTCCCCCGCCCCGACGACACGTTCCGACGGCTCGCTCGGCATCGGTTCACTGCACTGACGACACCCTTCCGACCACCGCACCAGGAGGACACCATGAACAACCTGCATCGCGAACTCGCACCGATCTCCGACGCGGCCTGGGCGGAGATCGAAGAGGAGGCGACCCGCTCGTTCAAGCGCAACGTCGCGGGCCGTCGCCTCGTCGACGTGACCGGGCCGCTCGGCTCCGACACCGCATCGGTGACGCTCGGACATCGCACCAAGATCGACTCACCGTCGCAGGGGATCACTGCCTTCCAGCGGCGCACCCAGTCGCTCGTGGAACTCAAGGTCCCGTTCACGGTGTCCCGCGAGGCCATCGACGACGTCGACCGCGGCGCCAAGGACTCCGACTGGGACCCGGTCGTGGAGGCCGCGCGCGAACTCGCGCTCGCCGAGGACCGGGCGATCTTCGAGGGTTACGCCGCGGCGTCGATCACCGGCATCCGCGCCGAGGCCGCCGCCACCCCCATCCCGCTGCCCGCCGACGTGCGCGACTACCCGGAGGCGGTCAGCCAGGCGCTGAGCACACTGCGCCTGGCGTCGGTCGACGGTCCGTACGCGGTGGCCCTGTCGGCCGAGGCCTACACCCAGGTCAACGAGACGTCGAACCACGGCTACCCGATCCTCGAACACATCCAGCGCCTGTTCACCGGCGACATCGTGTGGGCGCCCGCGATCAGCGGCGCGTTCGTGATGAGCACCCGCGGCGGCGACTTCGAACTGACCATCGGCCAGGACGTGTCGATCGGCTACGACTCACACGACGCCGACGTGGTGAACCTGTACTTCCAGGAGTCGTTCACCTTCCTCACCCACACCGCCGAGGCAGCCGTCGCGCTGACCGAGCCGCCGACCGTCTGAGCAGCTGCCCACGGTCCTCGCCTACGCGGATTCCCGGTGGGCAGATACTCAGGGGCGTCCGTTGCGAGCGGCAACTAGTCTGGCGCAGGTGATCGCAGTGAACTCCGGCCGGCTCTCGCTCCCGGCGCCTACCGTTGCCTTCGGCCCGCTCGCTTCGCTCCCGGCGCCTAGATGCTGACCCGACTCGTCCGCACCTACCTCTCCCGGTACCGCATCAACGTCGCGCTCGTCATCGTGCTGCAACTGCTGGCGACCATCGCGATGCTGTACCTGCCGAGCCTCAACGCCGACATCATCGACAACGGTGTAGCCCGCGGGGACACCGGCTACATCCTGCGCATCGGCGGCTGGATGCTGCTGGTGAGCGTCGCCCAGATCATCGTGACGGTGACCGCGCAGTACTTCGGCGCGCGCGCCGCGCTCGGGGTCGGGCGCGACATCCGGGGCGACCTCCTGCATCGGGTGAACTCCTTCTCCGCACGCGAGGTCGGCACGTTCGGCGCGCCGTCGCTGATCACCCGCACCACCAACGACGTCCAGCAGGTGCAGCTGCTCATCGTGATGAGCAGCGCGATCCTGGTGATGGCGCCGATCATGTGTATCGGCGGGATCGTCATGGGCGTTCGGGAGGCGCCGGCCCTGTCCTGGGTCATCGCCATCGCGGTGCCCATCCTCGGGGTGTCGATGGGGGCCATCATCGCGAAGATGATCCCCGGCTTCCGCGCGATGCAGGAACGGATCGACAACGTCAACCGCGTCCTGCGTGAACAGATCACCGGCATCCGGGTTGTGCGGGCGTTCGTGCGAGAAGACTACGAACGCAAGCGTTTCGCGGTCGCCAACGACCACCTCGCCGACGCGACCCTGCACGTCGGCCGGTTGATGGCCCTGATGTTCCCGGTCGTCATGGTGATCACCAACGTCACCATCGTCGCGGTGATCTGGTTCGGCGGGCACGCGGTCTCCGACGGTTCGCTGGAGATCGGCGCACTGACCGCGGTGATGAGCTACGTGATGCAGATCCTGATGTCGGTGATGATGGCGTCGTTCCTGGCGATGATGGCCCCGCGCGCGGCGGTCTGCGCCGAACGCATCTCCGAGGTCCTCGCCACCGACACCTCGGTCCATCCGCCGAGTGAGCCGATCGGCTTCGCCACCCACCCCGGCACCGTGGAGTTCGATGCCGCCGAGTTCCGCTATCCCGGCGCCGACGACCCGGTGTTGAGCGGCATCGACTTCCGCGTCGAGCCGGGCACCACGACTGCGATCGTCGGCTCGACGGGGTCGGGCAAGACCACCCTGGTCGGGCTGGTGCCGCGGCTGATCGACACGACCTCCGGCGCGGTCCGGGTCGGCGGCACCGACGTCAAGCGACTCGATCCCGATGAGCTCCGGTCGGTCGTCGGGCTGGTGCCCCAGCGGCCGTACCTGTTCTCGGGAACAATCCGCTCGAACCTGCTGCACGGCAAGGCCGACGCCACCGACGACGAGATCTGGGAGGCGCTGCGCATCGCGCAGGCGGAGGACTTCGTGTCCGCGATGCCCGACGGTCTGGACACCAAGGTGTCCCAGGGCGGTACGACCGTCTCCGGCGGGCAGCGGCAGCGCCTGGCGATCGCACGCGCCCTCATCCGGCGGCCCGCGATCTACCTCTTCGACGACTCGTTCTCCGCGCTCGACCTGACCACCGATGCGCGGCTGCGCGCCGCACTGCGCCCCGCCACCCGCGACGCCGCGGTCATCGTCGTGGCGCAACGCATCTCGACCATCGTCGACGCCGAGCAGATCGTCGTGCTCGATCGCGGCCGGGTCGTCGGCCTCGGTACCCACGACGAGCTGCGGCAGTCGTGCCCGACCTATGCCGAGATCGTCGAATCGCAGATGGCGATGGAGGAGCGCTCATGACCCGGCCCGGAGGCCCGCCGATGGCGGCCGGACCCGAATCCAAGCCTCGCTCGTTCTGGCCGTCGGTCAAACGCGTTGTCGCACAACTTGCGTCGTATCGACTGCTGATGTCGATCACGCTCGCGTCGCTGGTCGGCTCGGTCGTGCTGATCGCGATCGCGCCCCGCGTGCTGGGGTACGCCACCGACCTCGTCTTCGACGGCGTGATCGGCCGCACCCTGCCCGAGGGGCTCACCAAGGAGCAGGCGGTGGCCGGTCTCCGCGAGAGCGGTGACGACACGTTCGCCGACATGGTCTCGTCGATGAACGTGACCCCCGGCGTCGGAGTGGATTTCGGCGCCGTGGGGCGCGTGCTGCTGATCACCCTCGTGCTGTACGTGGTGTCCTCGGCGCTCGCCTGGCTCGCCGGGTACCTGCTCAACATCGTCGTCGTCGGCACCATCCGCCGGCTCCGCGACGACGTCGAGGCCAAGGTGCATCGGCTGCCGCTGCGCTACTACGACACGATGCCGCGCGGCGAACTGTTGAGCCGGGTGACCAACGATCTCGACAACCTGTCGCAGAGCATGCAACAGACCATCTCCCAGTTCGCCAACTCGGTGCTGACGGTGATCGCGCTGCTGATCATGATGATCTGGATCTCGCCGCTGCTGGCGCTCATCGCGGTGGCCACGGTGCCGCTGGCGATCATCGCGACCGGCATCATCGCGAAGCGTTCGAAGCCGCACTTCTCGGCCCAGTGGTCGTCGACGGGCGCGCTCAATGCTCAGGTCGAGGAGGCCTTCACCGGGCATGAGCTGGTGACCGCCTTCGGCCGTCAGCGCGAGATCGAGGCGACCTTCGACGAGCGCAATGAGAAACTGTACGAGTCGAGTTGGCGCGCGCAGTTCATCTCCGGCGTCATCATGCCGACGATCATGTTCCTGGGAAACCTCAACTACGTGGCGGTCGCGGTCGTCGGTGGTCTGCGCGTGGCGTCGGGCTCGCTGAGTCTCGGTGAGGTGCAGGCGTTCATCCAGTACTCGCGGCAGTTCACGCAGCCGCTGACGCAGATCGGTTCGATGATCAACCTGATGCAGAGCGGTGTCGCCTCCGCCGAGCGGATCTTCGACATCCTGGACGCCGACGAGCAGTCGCCCGACGCCGCGAATCCGAAGACGCCCGCCGAGGACAAGGGACTCATCGAGTTCGACGACGTCTCCTTCCGCTACGTCGAGGACAAGCCGCTGATCGAGAATCTCAGCCTGGTGGCGCGCCCCGGGCACATGGTCGCGATCGTCGGCCCGACCGGCGCGGGCAAGACCACCCTGGTCAACTTGATCATGCGGTTCTACGACGTAGATTCCGGCGCCATCCGGGTCGATGGCGTCGACTCCACGGACATGACGCGAAACGACTTGCGCGAGCGCACCGGCATGGTGCTGCAGGACTCGTGGCTGTTCGGCGGCACGATCTACGACAACATCGCCTACGGCGATCCCACCGCCTCGCGAGAGGAGGTGCTCGACGCCGCCCGGATGAGTCATGTCCACCACTTCGTGCGCACCCTCCCCGACGGCTACGACACCGTGCTCGACGACGAGGGCGGTGGCGTGAGTGCCGGTGAGCGGCAGCTCATCACGATCGCGCGGGCCTTCCTCGCCCGGCCCACGATCCTCATCCTCGACGAGGCGACGAGCTCGGTCGACACCCGCACCGAGCTGCTCATCCAGAAGGCGATGGCCAATCTGCGGTCGGATCGCACGAGTTTCGTCATCGCGCACCGGCTCTCCACGGTGCGCGACGCCGACGTCATCGTCGTCATGGAGGACGGGCACATCGTCGAGCAGGGCAACCACGACGAACTGCTCGCCGCCCGCGGCGCCTACTGCCGGCTGTACGAAAGCCAGTTCACCGGGGCCATCGAGGCGGGCTGAGTAACCCAACCGCTCCCTGAGGAGCGCCCGGAGCTTGCGGAGGGCGCGTCACGAAGGGTCACGCCGGCCGCTCGTTGCGCGCCGCCCGTTCGACGATGGTGGCGATGCGTTTGGTCTTGGTCTCCGGCCGCTTCGCCAGGGCGAGCTGCGACAGTCCGAACTTGCGCGCGCTGGGCGGGAAAGCATCCCAGTTGGCACGCGCGACGGGATCGGCGTCCAGGGCGGCGGCGAGTTCGGGTGATTCGATGAGCGCCTCGGCGTCGTCGAACAGCGTCCACAGGCCGCGGGCCTGAGCGTCGTCGATGACGGCCTGCCCGGCGGGCTGGATGCGGCCGGCGGCCGCGAGGTCGGCGACCCGCGCCTTGTTCGACGCCGACCATCCGCTGTTGCGACCGCGCCGGGTGAACCACATGCCGCGGCGGTCGGAGTCGATCACACGGGTGTGACCGTCGATCCACCCCCAGCACAGCGCTTCGCGCACGCACTCGTCGTAGTCGAGCGGTTCCCGGCCCGAACCCCTGCGCAAGAACACAAGCCACACCCCCGGCGAGGTCTCATGGTTGTCGCGCAACCACTCTCGCCAGGCCTCGACGGTGTCGAGGCTGAGCTTCGGCGCGTCCGGGTCGGCCATGTGTTCACCCTAATGACCTCGGCCTTCTCTCGGTACAGTTGAGCCGTGAACGAGATCGTCGACTTCGCCGAGAGCTACTGGTGGCTGATCTTCCCGGTCGGCGCGGTCGTCGGCGGGTGGGCCGGTTCGATCGGCAAGTACAACGAGAAGCGACGCAAGGACAAGATCGAGCTCGCCCGGATCAAGGCGAACGCCCAGACCGAACAGCTGAAGCTCACGACGACCTCGGCCGACCAGTTGCGCCGGGTCCGTAAGCAGCACGACGCGCTCAACGAGAAGTGGTTCGCCTACGAACTCGATCTCGCCACACTGATCGAGTACCCGCTGATGACCGACATGCGCGAACCGTTGACGCTCGCCTTCCACCGGGCCCGGGTCCGCGCGGATGATCTACGGCCCGAATCGGATTCCGCCTCCATCGCCACGGCCGAGACCCCGATGTCCCCGGCCGATTTCGCCGAGTACCGCGACGCGGTTGGCGACTACGCCGCCGCCTTCGACGCTGCCGAGCGAGAGGCGCGGCGTCGCAAGCAGACCGGGTTCTCCCCAATCGAACGAGAGGCACTCGACCGGGCGCGCAAACTCATCAACGTCGCCGCCGACACCGGCGCCACGCCGGCCGAGAGGCAGGCCGCCTACAAGAAGGTCCGTGCCGAGCTCGACGGCATCATCGACGTTCCCCGGGTGGCGGCCGCACATCTCGAACAGCAGATCGCCGGCGCGCTGGAGCGCGGCTCGGACTGAACGTTCCGGGTCGATCAGAGGTCCGGGATCGGGAGATCCAGGTTGGGCGCGATGATCCCGCCGTCGACCTCGAGGATCTTGCCGGTGACGTACGCACCGGCGGGCGACGCAAGGTAGAGGGCCGCCGCGGCGATGTCCTCCGGATCACCGAGGCGGTGCAACGGCGTGGAGGTCTCGACCTCGGTGCGCATCCCTTCGTCGCCGGCGACGATCTCCAACGCCGAGGTCAGGATGGCGCCCGGCGCGATGCCGTTGACCCGGATCTTCGGGTTCAGATCCATCGCCGCGATGCGGGTGTAGTGCGCGAGAGCGGCTTTCGCGGTGCCGTAGGCGGCATAGGCGCGGCCGGGCACGCGGCCGACCGCGGAGGTGATGTTGATGATCGACCCCTGGCCGGTGGTCGCGAGGATCTGCTTGGCGCCGGCGACGACCAGCGCGTGCGCGTTGCCGACGTTGAAGTCGAAGGCGTCCCGCAGGTGCTTGGGACTGGTGTCGAACAACGGCCGCGGCATCGCACCGCCGACGTTGTTGACCACGGTGTCGAGGCGACCGAACTCGTCGACCGCGGTCTGAGCGAGTGCCGCCGCGGCGTCGGGATCGGCGAGATCCACGGCGACGGCGTGCGCCCGTCGGCCCGCGGCACGGATGCGGTCGGCGACCTGCGCGAGGTCGGACTCACTGCGGGCCGCGATCACCGCGTCGCCGCCCGCCTCGGCGAAGGCGACCGCGATCGCCGCCCCGAGTCCCCGGCTCGCGCCGGTCACGATGGCCACCTGGTCGTCTATCCGGAATCTGTCGAGAATCACCCGTTGACCATGCCACGGCGAGGCACGAAACGAGAACGTGTTCTAGAAATCGGCTGAAACCGGCAGGTCACCCGGGCTCAGTAGTCGCGGTTTGTGGTCACCACGGACAGGAGTTCCTCATTCGCGACGAATCGGCGCAGGTTCTCGGCGACCCACGGCGCGAGCTCACGCGTCAGCCCCGACGCCGGGTTGGCGACGTGCGGGGTGATGATCACGTTCGGAAGCGACCAGAGCGGATGGTCGTCGGCGGGCGGTTCCGGATCGGTCACGTCGAGCGCCGCCCCCGCGATCTGCCCGTCGACCAGCGCGCGGTGCAGCGCCTCCTCGTCGACAAGGGGCCCGCGCGCGACGTTCACCACCCACGCGTGTGCGGGTAGTGCGGCGAGGCTCTCGGCGTTGATCATGTGCCGCGTCTCCGGCGTCGACGGCGCGGCCAGCACGACGTGGTCGAACGTCCCCCACAGCTGATCCAACTCATTCGACCGCCGGACCTCGTGCGCGCCGGGCACCTCGCGCCCGGACCGGTTCACCGCGACGACGCGAGCGCCACATGCCCGAAGACGCGGAGCGAGGGAGGCGCCGATCCCGCCGGCTCCGACGATGGCGACCGTGGAACCGTGCAGCGACCGGACCGCGGTGTCGATCCGCTCCTTGTCCCAGTGGCACAGGACGGCGGTATTGATCTTTCGGAGCCCGGCGAGGAGTAGAGCCAGTGCGTGTTCGGCGACGTTCTCCGCATAGAAGCCGGACGCATTGGTCCAGATCCGACGGTCGTCGAGGACGTCGGCGGCCACGAAATCCTCGATCCCCGCGGTCTTGAGCGCCACCCATTCGACGGCGTCCGGCAGCTCTGGGAACTCCCCGGGCGGCCCGATCCACACCAGCACCCGGGCGTCGTCGAGACCGACGATCTGGCCGCCCGCACCTTCGATCGCGGCGACCAGGTGCTCGTCGCGGACGGGTTCGACGGCCACCGCCACCGGCGTCATCGGGCCACCGATCGAGCCGCGGTGGTCGCGAGTTCGTCGGCGATCTCGTTGAAGTGATCGCCGGCATGCCCCTTGACCCAGCGCCACTCCACCTGATGTCGCTTCTCCTCCTCGACCAGACGACGCCAGAGATCCGCGTTCTTGACCGGCTTGCGATCCTTGGTCTTCCAGCCGTTCGCCTGCCAACCGTTGACCCACTTCATGATGCCGTTGCGCACGTAGGTTGAATCGGTGTAGATGATGACGGTCGACGGCCTGGTCAGTGCCGCCAGGCCTTCGATGGCGGCCGTGAGCTCCATCTTGTTGTTCGTCGTATCCGGCTCCGACCCGGAGATCCGCTTCTCGGTGCCCTTGTATCGAAGCACCGCGCCCCAGCCACCCGGGCCCGGGTTGCCCAGGCAGGCACCGTCGGTCGAGATCTCGACGACGGCCGAGCCGGCCGCCGGATCTGCGGAGGAGCCGTCGGTTGCCTGTTTCGCGGAAGCTGTCACGCAGGGAAGCCTACGGCAGCCGCGACCCCCGATCGCAGGCTCACGGCTAGGGTGGAGTCATGGTTGTGTGGGACCCGACACGCTATCTGCAGTTCGCCGACGTCCGTGCGCGTCCGTTTCTCGACCTCATCGCACAGATCCCGACCAACCCGCTGTCGGTGATCGACCTGGGTTGCGGACCGGGTCATCTCACCAAGCACCTTCGGGCACGCTGGCCGTCGGCGGAGATCCTGGGCATCGACGATTCGGCGGAGATGGTCGATCGCGCGATCCGCGACAACACCGATCCGCATGCCAACTACGACGCCGCCGACGTCTCGCAGTGGACGCCTCACCGGCCGGTCGACCTGATGATCTCCAACGCGATGTTTCAGTGGGTACCCGACCACCTCGACGTCATCGACCGACTGCTCGGCCACCTCACCGACGGAGGCGCGTTCGCGCTGCAGGTGCCCAACAACACGGACTCCCCCACCCACTCTGTCCTCGCCGATCTCGCCGCGACCGAGCCGTATCTGGGAGCTTTCGGCGACCTGCGGGCACTGCCCCGACTCGACGCCGAGATGTACCTCGAGTTCTTCGCCGGCCGCGGTTACCACGCCGACGCCTGGGAGACGACCTACTTCCACGTGCTCGACGGACAGGACCCCGTGTTCGACTGGATGTCCGGCACCGGCGCCCGCCCGTACATGCAAGCGCTGTCCGACGAACTCCGGGTGCAGTTCGTCGCCGATCTCAAGCAACGCCTCGCCGAGGCCTATCCCCGACGCGAATGGGGCACGGTCCTGCCCTTCCGCCGCACGTTCGCGGTGGCCACCCGCCGCTGATCCGCTGGGCGCCACGATCCAGATCCCAGAGAAACAACTCCCCCACCGCTCCCTGAGGAGCGCCCGGAGCTTGCGGAGGGTGCGTCACGAAGGGTCCGGCGACGGAGGTTGCAAGACCCTTCGTGACGCTCGCAAGCTCGCTCCTCAGGGAGCAGGAGGAAGGCTCGCAAGCTCGCTCCTCAGGGAGCAGGATTAAGGCTCGCAAGCTCGCTCCTCAGGGAGCAGGAGGAAGGCTCGCAAGCTCGCTCCTCCCGGGTCACGCACCGGCCTCGGTTTGGCATCGACGCTTCTCCCAGCTGACACTTCTGCAACACTGACACCACCTGTCATCTCCCAGGGGGTACATCCATGCGTCGACGCAGCCGGATTCGTCTGCGCCCGGTCCGCCGCGTGCTCGCAGCCGTCGCGATCGCCGCCCTCACGGGCGGCCTGCTCGCCGCTGTGTCCGCACCCGCCGAAGCCGCGGTCTGCAACGCCACCGGCATCACCGGGGGCGATGTCGGCAGCACCGGCAGTTCGGGGTCCAGCGAGCTCGGGTGGGGCAGTCTCGACTTCGGCAGCTATCGGGCGGGTGGGAAGAAGCCGCAGGGCCCGCTCCCGAAGCTCACCGGCGCCAGCAAGGCCATCTCCTGGGTGACCGGTCCCCGCAGTCCCGCCCGCACCGACACCCGTTTCGGCATCACCGCGACCGACGTCGGCGTGCCGTGGGACAACGGCTCCGGTCAGATCCTGATGGCCTTCGGCGACACCTGGGGCAGATGCGCGGGACAGATGACCTGGAAGCACAACACGATGCTGCGCAGCGACGCGACTTCCGACCTCGTCAGGGGAATCCGATTTCCGAACGCCGTACCCGGATCGGTCCGGTCGGGCGCGTCGGTGACACCGGCCCACCCGACGTGGGCGCAACCCATGTTCAACGCGGTCGGGGTGCGCAACATCGAGGTCGGGCGGATTCCCACCGGCGGGATCTCGATCAACGGCACGCAGTTCGTCAGTTTCATGTCGATCCACCGGTGGCTTGGCCCAGGCCGCTGGAACACCAACTATTCGGGAATCGCCGTGTCGCACAACAACGGTCAGACCTGGACCGTCGACAACAACACCCTTCGCTGGAATGCCGACCTGACGATCCCGGGCGTCCCCCAGGTGACGCGTGGCCACAACCGGTTCCAGATGGGCGCCTTTCTGCGAAGTGGCGAGTACATCTATCAGTACGGCACTCCGAACGGGCGTTTCGGCTCTGCTCACGTGGCCCGTTTCCGCCCCGCCGACATCCTGAACCTCGATCGATACCAGTACTTTCGCGGCGGCACGGGCTGGTCGTCGAATCCGGCCGAGGCCACGCCGATCGTCGCCGGCCCGGTCAGCGAGATGTCCGTGGCGTACAACGCATTCCTCGGCCGGTTCATCATGCTGACCGAGCGATCGGGGACGATCGTGATGCGCACGTCGCCGTCACCCGTGGGTCCGTGGAGCGGCGAGCGGGTGCTCGTCTCGCACAAGCAGTCCAGCGGTCTGTACACGCCCTACATCCACCCTCGATCGTCGGGTAGGGACCTCTACTTCGTCGTCTCCCGGTGGGACGACTACAACGTGATGCTGATTCGGACCGACCTGTCGAAGGTACGTTCGTGAGCCGGCGAATCGTGCTGATCCGCGCGGTGAACGTCGGCGGCGCGAAACTCCCCATGGCCGAATTACGTGATCTGGCAGCCGATCTCGGGGCAACGGAAATCTCGACCTACATCGCGTCGGGGAACCTGATCTGTTCGCCGCCCGCCGACCCCGAGCGGTTCGACCGCGCGCTCGAAACCGCGCTGCAGGATCGCTACGGCTGGTTCCGGGAGGTCATCAGCCGCTCGCCCGAACAGGTCCGGGCCGCGCTCGAGGCGCATCCGTTCGACGTCGTCGACGACAAATACTCCTACGTCTACTTCCTGAC
Organism: Gordonia sp. NPDC127522; assembly: GCF_042672305.1. Lineage (NCBI taxonomy): Bacteria > Bacillati > Actinomycetota > Actinomycetes > Mycobacteriales > Gordoniaceae > Gordonia > Gordonia sp. NPDC127522. The sequence goes on along the minus strand of NZ_JBHXVK010000002.1, from coordinate 443,134 downwards.
CGGCGAACCGGCGCGCGACAAGGTGGCCGCGTTCGAACGCAAGGACTTCGGCGACGATGTGGTCCGCGTCCTCGGGTCCGACCTGCACATCCGCTACGCCGACGGGGCCGGACGATCGACCCTGACCGCACCGGTCATCGCGCGCGGCCTGGGTGTACAGGGCACCGGCCGTAACCTGCGGACCGTGCGCACACTGCTGGAACTCGCCGGCCCCTGAGTGTCGCCCGGTGGCCGGGCTCCCGGCACGGGCGTAGCGTCGGAGAAGTCATCAGGACGAACCAAGCGAACCGCGAACGAGACATTCGCGTCGAGAGGAGTCCGCACATGAGTCAACCGGTCCCGCCGCCCCCACCTCCGCCCGAGCCCGTGCCTGCGCCCGAGCCCATCCCGGAGCCGCCGCCGGAGCCGCCGATTCCCGTTCCGACCCCGCCGCCGGCTCCCGACCCACAGCCGGCTCCCCCGCAGCCGGACCCGCCGCCACGGCCGACGGTGATCTGACCGTCAGCCGCGCGACAGCACTCGGGCGACGCGGTCGAGGTCGGCGAGCTGTTCCTCGCGGGGGGCCTCCCATAGCTTCTTCGGCAGCTTCTCGAGGTCCTTGATCCCGGCTTCGGCTCGGTCGAGGGTTTCGGTCGCCTCCTCGCCACCGAGGTCCACCGATGCGATGAGCCGGTCGTCGAGTTCGAAGACCGCGTCGTCGAGGCGGTTGCGTGCCGCGACGAGTTCGTCGTCGTGCGGGATCGCCGGGTTGGCATGCACGTCGGCGATCGCGTATCGAATGCGCCGATGCAGCAGTGCTTCCCGGGTGTTGTCGGTGGCCCAGCTCTCCGGCGCCCGACCCGGTCGGCCGGGAATCAGGTCGGTGGATCGGGCGAAGGTGCGCACCCGTTTGTCCGAGTCGTACGCGAACCAGGCGGCGCCGCCGAGGATGAACAGGGCAACCACCACAGTGGCCACGATGATGATGACCGCGATCATGTGGTCAGCCTACTCAGGACGACTGCACTCCCTTGGGCGCCTTTCCCGACATGAAACCGAACAGGTATCCGGCGACGCGTCGCATCTGGATCTCGTCGGCACCTTCGGTGATCCGGTAGCGCCGATGGTGCCGGTAGATGTGCTCGAACGGCTCGTGCCGCGAGTATCCGCGTCCGCCGAACACCTGCATCGCCTGGTCGGCGGCATCGCAGCACAGCCGGTTCGCCTGGTAGTTGCACATGGAGACCTCGGCCGACGCGGCGAACGGCCCGTAGGTGTCCATCTTCCAGGCGGTTTCGCGGATCAGCGCCCGGATCATCGCGCACCGGGTGTGCAGGTCGACGAGCGGGAACTGGATCGCCTGGTTCGTCGAGAGCTTCTTGCCGAACGGCGCGCGCTCGTTGGCGTAGGCCACCGCACGGTCGACGCAGTACTGGGCGGCACCGAGACTGGAGGCCGCCTGCCGGATGCGGTTCTCGTTGAAGAAGTGCTGCACGACCTGCAGGCCGGCTCCCTCCGCCCCGAACACCGCGGAGTTCGGCACCCGGACGTCCCGCAGCGTGATGTGCGCGTGGTCGGTGGGCATGTTGAACGTCCAGAGATATTCCTCCACGGCGAAACCCGGATCCTGCGGGTCGACGAGGAACGCCGTGATGCCGCGGGCCTCGCCCGGTTCGCCGCTGGTGCGCGCGAAGATGATGTCGCGATGGGCGGCGTGGATACCGGTGTTCCACGTCTTCTCGCCGTTGATGATCCAGTCGTCGCCGTCGCGGACGGCGGTCGTCTCCATCCACGTGGCGTCGGAGCCGTGGTCGGGTTCGGTGATGCCGAAGGCGAAGAACTTCGTACCCGCGGCCAGGCCCTCCACCCATTCCTCCCGCTGCTCGGGGGTGCCGTACTCGAGCATGAGGAGCAGCCCGATGTTGTTGCCGACGATGGCGTGCTCGTTCTGCAGATCGCAGTGCAGCCCCAGACCTTTCGACGCCAGGTGCTCGCGGATGATCGCCATCGCCAGGTTCGATCCGTCCCGACCACCGAACTCGGACGGGAAGGGGTAGCGGAAGTGGCCGGCCGCATCCGCGCGTCGTCTCGCCTCTCCCAGAAGAGCTTCCCACTCCTTGTTCGGCAAACCACCACGCTCCCAGTCTGTTCGGGAGTCCTCGCGCCGATGGTCGAAGAAGCGGATGTTGTCGTCGGTCTGCTCGAGGGGAATGATCTCCGCCTCGATGAAGGCATCGAGTTCGGCAAGATAGTCGGTCAGCGACTCGGGCAGTGCGAAGTCCACGATGAACCCCTCTCGGTTGGGATCGGATGTCCGGCGGTCACGGGTGAGGGACCGCGAAGTACTTGGGGTTGGCGACCAGGAGTCGCGCCCGTACGTCGGCGACAACGGCGTCAAGGACCTTCGGGTCGGTGCCGTCGAGTTCGCCGGAACGCAGGGCCTCGCACAGCGCGTGCTGATCAGTGACCCCGAGCGCACTCAGACGTTGCGCGCTCGCTTCGGCGTCCCGTGCACCGGTGAGCATCTGTCGACGCACGACGTCGACGACGTTGCCGGCCACTCTCGTATGGAAACGCACCTGCGGCGACAGGTCTGCCTGTACCGCGTCGGACCGCAGGAATTCGGTGAGCGCCTCGAGTAGTTCGACTGCAGTCGGTGAACCGTAGAGATCGTTGTCCGGTTCCTCGCCCGGCGCCTCGGCCAGCGGATCGGGTACCGGTCCCGGCGACACGAGACCCAGGTCGAGCAGTGCGTCGAACTCCTGCTCGGCACTTCGGCGTCCGATCGCGGCCAGTTCGACGGATCGTTCGACGCCATCGAGGTGCCGGGCGGCCTGCACCGCGCAGATCAGTCCCCACTTGACGGTGGCGTAGAGCTCCCACCAGCGCAGGGCTTGTTCGGTGGGACGCCAACCCGCCTCGCGCGCATAGGCGTCGAGGAGCGAGGTCCGGTCACCCATCCCGGCCACGGGCGTCGACCCTCCGAAACGCCACGCCTTCGCACATAGCCAACCTAGGTCCTCGACGGGATCGCCGAGGTGCACCAGTTCCCAATCCAGAACCGCCGCAACTCCTTCGGCGTCGACGAGCAGATTGCCCAGCCGGAAGTCGCCATGCACGAGCGTGTGCCGTGGTGACGGTTCGGGTCGGTTGTCCGTGAGCCACTGGGTGGCCAGCACCAGGCCGGCCGGCATCGCATCGAACTCGCGTGGGAACAGGTCCCGCAAACCGTCGATCGGATCGCCGAGATCACCGAGACCGGGCGTCTGTGCGACGTCTATCCGGTGGATACGTGCGAGGATCTCGCCGCACTGATCGACGAATCCGGCGCGCGCACCCTCGTAGGCATCGTCTCGCAGAATGCGCCGCGGGATGGATTCTCCGTCGATGAAATTCATTGCCAGATAGGGGAATCCCAGCGCGTTGTCGTCCTCGTCGAATCCGGCGTCGAGGATCTCCGGCACCGGCACCCCGGCGTCGGCGGCGGCACGCAGGACCTGTGCCTCGGCCCGCAGTCCGCCGTCGTCGGTTGCAGCGGGAACCGCGCGGATGATGATCGGCTCGACCTGCCCGGTTCCGTCGACGAGGGTGGCCGCGTACGTCGCCCTGCTCGCGCCCGTCGGCAGGAGTCTCGCGCCCTCGACCAAGAGCGTGCCACCACGCTTGTCGCCGAGCCGGGACGCGATCTTCGCGGCGACACCGTCCGCTTCCGGTACTCCCACGCCCGATCCGTCCCTTCGCACCGTCGCCCGGCGGATGTAACCGCCACCACAGCGAAGCTAGCACGGGATCTGAATCCGGCCTCAGAAATCCGGGCCCGGAGTCTCAGTACTTCGGTGCCTGGAACTCCGGTTGGTCGATGATCCGCACCCACGATCCGTCGGCCTGCCGCGCCACCACCTGCGCGCGGGCACCTGCACCATCACGGGGTGGAGTCGACGTGAGTGCAAGATCGTCCCCGAATACCAGGGTCGGCAACGGCGGTTCCGGCGCGAAGGTCGGCCGGTGCGCCAAGACCGATGCCCAGAGATCCCGGATCGCGGCCCGTCCGCGCGTGACCTCACCGGGCGGATACGCCATCACCGCGTTCTCGTCGTACAGCGAGGCCACGGCCTCGGCGTCCCCGGCGTTGGAGAACTCGACGAAGAGTCTCGTCAGGTTCTCGGGCGTTCGCGCGGTCTCGTAAGTGGTCATTGTCGCTCCTCTCGATGTCGTCTGGGTCCATGCTGCTGCCGGGAAACAAATAAGTCCAAGTGATGCTGCATATCGTCGGTATCATTCTGAGTTATGGAACTTCGCCAACTCGAGTACTTCGCGGCCGTCGCCGAACAGGGCAGCTTCACCGCGGCAGCGGCGCATGTCCACACGACCCAGCCGAACATCAGCGCCCAGATCCGCACCCTCGAGCGAGAACTCGGCTCCGTGCTGTTCGATCGCACCGGGCGTGCGGTCCGATTGACCGAGGCGGGACGTGCAGCGCTCCCGGCCGCGCGCGACACCCTGGACGCCGCCGGGCGGGTTGCCGGCGCGGTCGCCGAGGTCGGCGGGCTGCTGCGTGGGAGTCTGTCGATCGGAATGGTGGAGGGTTGCACGATCGCACCCTTGTTCGCCGCTCTGGGTACCTTCCGGTCGGCTCACCCACAGATCGAGATGAGCCTTCGCGAGTCGCCCTCCGCGGACCTCATCACCTCGGTCGACCGCGGACACCTCGACATCGCCCTGGCCGGTTACGGAGACGATCTCCCGCCCGGGGTCGAGTCGCTGACGATCATCGCCGAGCGGGTCGTCGCAGTGTTTCCGACGAGGAGCCGGCCCCGGGGCCGCACCGTCGATCTCGCCTCGCTGCGCGACCGATCGCTCATCTGCCTGCCCCGCGGCGCGGGTATCCGAAGCGTGTTCGACGCTGCGGTGTCAGTGCAGGGGGGACCGATCCGGCCCGCGATCGAGGCCTCGTCGCCGGACGCCATCGTCGAGTTGGTCTGCAGCGGAATGGGAGTCGGCATCCTCAGCGAGTCGATCACCGCGGCCGACGACCGTGTATACGCCATACCCATTCGCGGCGTCGACGCCACCGCGCACCTCGGTCTGCTCTGGAGGTCAGGTCCGTCCAGCGCCGCAACACGTTTCGTCGACATCGCCCGAGACGCCTTCGGAAAGAATGATTGACCTCGTTGCTCGGGGAGCGGTGGCTCAGCATGTCCCCCCGCTCCCTGAGGAGCGAGCTTGCGAGCGTCACGAAGGGTCCTGGTGAGATGCGTGGCAGACCCTTCGTGACGCGCCCTCCGTAAGCTCCGGGCGCTCCTCAGCTCAGGGAGCGATGGGGGGTCGCTTGTTTCGGATCAGGGACCCGAAGTCTCGCGGTCCTTCGTGTCGAGCACCCCCTTGACCACCACGCTCGTGGGGTCGGTGGGCTTGCCGGCGATGAGGTCGCCGATGCTCAGACCCCAACGGCCCCAACGGTCGTCGAAGCTCTTCGCGCGGGCCCGCGCTTTCTCCGCCTTCGCCGGTGCGTACCGCCGGCTCGCCCACGCCGAGTGCGGTCGGGCCAGCCGGATGGCACCGGCCCAGGCGAACACCGGGATGAAGACGCCGACGATGGCGGTGGAGAACTTGCCCTTGAGCACGCACAGGATCGCGCACGCGACGTTGATCGGCACCGTGGCCACCAGCGCGACGGGACCGATTTCCACGTCCGCGTCGTCGAGCGGGTTGAACCCGAGCACCGCCATGCCCAGCGCGGCTACCGTCAGCGCCACCACCTGAACCGAGAGCTGGCCCTCCGGTGACCAATACACGTCCTGCAGACGCAGGATCAGTGCGAACTCGTCGAGCACGAGCGAGGCGCCGACACCGATCAGCACCGCACTGATCTCCGCACCGGGCGACACCCCGTTGACACCCACCGAGAGGAAAGCGCCGACGATCGTCAGGATCAGACCGGGCACCATGTGGTGCACGTGCACGCCGTCCGAGACGTTGTTGCGGAAGGGGCCCTTGCCCGCCCGGATGAGTCGGGTGATCACCCGCGTGACGATGAACGTGATGACGAACGACGCGAACAGCAGGAACAGCGGCAGTCGCTGGTGCGTGAGCTCGTCGAGGAAGTTCACCGGGCCACCGTCGGCGTCAGCCGGGGACGATGCCGGTGCGGCGCTGCTCGATGATCAGGCAGCGGTCCTCGACGTACAGCAGACCCGCATCCTCGGCGATCGCCCGCGCCTCCGCCGAGATGATCCCGAGCTGCAGCCAGAGTGCGGTCGCGCCGGCGGCGACGGCCGCCCGGGCGACGTCGGCGCACTCGGGCCCCGGGCGGAACACGTCGACGAGGCCGACCTGTTCCGGGATGTCGGCCAGGGTGCGGTACACCTTCTCCCCGACGATCTCGTCGGCCGCGGGGTTCACCGGGATGATCCGCCAGCCACGGTTCTTCATGTACGCCGGCACCTCGTTGGCGGCCTTCGACGGATTGGCGCTGGCACCGACCACGGTGATCGCGTCGTAGGTGGACAGGATCTGCTCGACGACATCGTCGGTGTTGCTGGGGGCGGTCATCCCACGAGTGTAGGTGGATGCGGGCGAGTCATCGGAGTACTCCGTGCACGACGATCGCGCTCAGCTGATCGGCCCACGCGGCCTCGAAGTCGCGATTGTCGAGCAACAGCGCATGCAGCATCGCCGCCCCGCCGACGACCTCGATGAGCCGATCCGGATCGACATCGGGATGCACCTCGCCGCGATCGACCGCGATCACCAACCGGTCGCGGAACGCGCCGAACACCTCCGCGAACCCGGCGTGCACACGCGCCGCCAGCTCGGGTTCGGCAGCCATGTCCGAGATGAGACCGGGCAACGCCGCGCGGGTCACGGGACTGGCGAACAGGTCACGCGCCGCCGCGACCATGATGCGGATGTCGGCGGCGACCTCACCGCTGGACGGTGGCAGCCGCATCATCCGGGAGAACGCGACGTCATGCACCAGCTCTGCCTTACCCGTCCAGCGACGGTAGAGCGCGGTCTTCGTGGTGCCCGCGCGTTCCGCGATCGCGGCCATGGTGAGCTTGCGGTATCCGACATCGACGAGCAGTTCGGCGGCGGCGTCGAGCACCGCGGAGTCGATCCGCAGGTCGCGCGGTCGGCCCGAGACCGACTCCCCCGTCCCAGCACTCATCACTCGCCGACTTCCCGTCGAAGATTTTCGCCAAGTCGCTGCGGGCCGCCCGACCGTTCTGCTGTCATAACGCTACTCACCGTAGCGAATCTCTCGCTGCCGAACACAGGGGGTGCCATGGCCACCGAGCCCGCCGTCGAGCAGGTCGACCATCTGCAACGTTCGAGCCGGGACAACACCTCTGTCCCGGACACGCTCGCGCGCTGGCTCACCGAGCAGGACGACACTCCCGACGACACCCCCGCCGTCACGGTCGCGGCGGGCGGCGACAGCAACGGCATGTCGTCGGAGACCATTCCCGTCTCCGTCTCGTGGCCCGGCGAGCCCACCCGGCACTGGGTGATGCGGATGGCGCCGTCGACCACCGACGTCCCCGTGTTCCGTTCCTACCGAATGGATCACCAGTACGAGACGATGCGCTTGATCGCCCGGCTCAGCGACGTCCCGGTCCCGGCCGTGCACCACCTCGAGCCGACCGGCTCGCTGCTGGGAGCCCCGTTCTTCCTCATGGACCGGTGCGAGGGCGAAGTCCCACCCGATGTCATGCCGTACACGTTCGGCGACAACTGGTTCGGGGACGCCGCCGAGTACGATCGCCGGCGGGCCCAGGAGTCCGCGGTCGGCGTGATCGCCGCCCTGCACTCGATCCCCGACGCGGCCCGGCAGTTCGACTTCCTCTCCGACGACCTACCCGCCGGTGACACTCCCCTCGCTCGTCTGCTCGCCTGGTTGCGGGACTGGTACGACTTCTCGGTCGAGGGGATCGGGCGCTCGCCTCTCGTCGAGCGGGCGCTCGCCTGGCTCGCCGACAACTTCCCCGACGATGCCGCGAACGCCGAACCGGTGCTGTCCTGGGGAGATTCGCGCATCGGGAACATGATGTTCGTCGACTTCACCCCGACGGCAGTACTCGACTGGGAGATGGCGCGCACCGGCCCCCGCGAACTGGACATCGCCTGGGTGATCTTCGCACACCGGGTCTTCCATGAGCTCGCGACGATGGCCGGCCTTCCCGGATTGCCGGACCTGCTCCGCGAGAACGACGTCCGCGACACCTACCGCGAGCTCACCGGAGACGAGTTGGGCGACCTGCGCTGGTTCTACGTCCATGCCGCGGTCCAGTGGTGCTGTGTCTTCATGCGGACCGGCGCCCGCCGCGTGCACTTCGGCGAACTCGAACGTCCCGACGACGTCGACGGCACCCTGTTCTACCACCGACCACTACTCGAACGACTCCTCGAGGAGGACTGACCACATGAGCCAACGCGGCCTGGGGCCGATGGACGAGTATCCCATTCACCAACTGCCACAGCCGATCGCCTGGCCGGGCAACAGCGATCGCAACTTCTACGACCGTGCGTACCTCAACGCCCACGACCGCAGCGGCACCATCTTCCTCATCACCGGCATCGGTTACTACCCCAACCTGGGTGTGAAGGACGCGTTCGTGCTGATCCGGCGGCGGAACCCGGACGGCACCGACACCCAGACCGCGGTGCACCTCAGCGACGCGATCGACGACAACCGGCTCGAGCAGCGCGTCGGCAACTATCGGCTGAGCATCGAGAACCCGCTGCGCGCGCTGCACCTGACGCTGGACGAGACCGAGGGCATCGCCCTGGATCTCCACTGGGAGGGCCTGTTCGACGCACTGCTCGAACAGCCGCACGTGATGAGGCAAGGCGCGAAGGTCACCCTCGACGCGCAGCGGTTCGCGCAGGTCGGCAGCTGGCGTGGTTCGATCACCGTCGATGGCGAGGACATCGTCGTCGACCCGTCGACCTGGATCGGCACCCGTGACCGTTCGTGGGGAATCCGGCCGGTCGGCGAGCCCGAGCCGGCGGGGCGACCGGCGGATCCACCGTTCGAGGGCATGTGGTGGCTGTACGTCCCCATGGCCTTCGACGACTTCCAGCTCGTCCTCATCCTCCAGGAGGACCCCGACGGTTACCGCACACTCAACGACTGCTCGCGCGTGTGGAAAGACGGCCGCGTCGAGCAACTGGGCTGGCCGAACGTCTCGGTCCATTACGCCCCTGGCACCCGGGTACCCACCGGTGCAACGATTTCCACGACCGGGGCGGGGGGATCCTCGGTGACGCTGGAGGTGGAGTCCCTGCTGCCCGTGCCCATTCATGTGGGCGGCGGTTACGGCGGTGACCCCGACTGGACCCACGGCGCCTGGCGCGGAACGGACTTCACCGAACGCCGCACCTACGACATGACCAGTGCCGAGATCGTCGGTCGCATGCCGTTCGGCGTGATCGATCACGTCGGACGCGCCGAATGCCGGGAGTCCGACGGCACCACCCGCACCGGCTGGGGACTCTTCGAGCACGGGGCACTCGGCCGGCACGACCCCTCCGGGTTCGCCGACTGGCTCAGTGTCGCACCGGAGTGAGAAGCGACTAGTTCGACGCGCGTAGCCGATACCCCATGCCGCGCACCGTCTCCAATCGGTGAGAACCGATCTTGTTCCGGAGGGCGCGCACGTAGACGTCGACCACGTTCGACGCCGGGTCGAAGTCGTAACCCCAGACGTGGCCGAGGATCTGTTCGCGCGAGAGCACCTGATCGGGGTGACGCAGGAACACCTCCAGTAGTGCGAACTCGCGCGCGGTGAGGTCGAACGTCTCCGCACCCACCCGGGCGCGCCTGGACTTCAGATCCAACCGAAGATCCCCGGCGGACAACAGGTTCTCCGACGCGACGGCCGAGTCGTCGACGAGTCGTAGCCGGATGCGGGCGAGCAGTTCGGCGAACTGGAAGGGCTTGGTCATGTAGTCGTTGGCACCGCCCTCGAGGCCGTTGACCGTGTCGCTCACGCTGTCCCGGGCGGTGAGTACGACGACGGGCGTCGTGATCCCCTCGCCGCGCATGGAATACAGGACATCGAAGCCATCCATCGCCGGGAGACCGATGTCGAGGACGACCATGTCGAAACCGCCGCTGCGCACGGCCTCGAGCGCCGACAAGCCGTCGGACACGTGCTCGGTGCTGTAGCCGGCCGCACGCAGTCCGTTGCCGATGAACGAGGCGATCCTCGCGTCGTCCTCGGCGATCAGAACCCGGCTCATCGCCGCTCTCCTTCTGCTGGCACCGACGGCGCTGCATCGGTGTAGGGGGTCGTGTCGGGAACCGGGACGTCGATGCCGAACGTGGCACCGTGACCGGGAATGCTACGTACCCAGGCGATCCCGTGATGGGCGTCGGCGATGGCCCGCACGATCGCCAGCCCCAGCCCGGCGCCGGACGCGTGCTGAGGCGCCGACGCCGACTGCCCGCGCTGGAACCGCTCGAAGATCCGCGCCGCGTCCTCCTGCTCGACCCCCGGGCCGTCGTCGGTGATCCAGATCGACAGGTGTCGCTGCGCTCCGACGCCGGCGAAGCGTGAGCCCAGCTGGATGACGGAACCGGCATGGGTGTGCCGAACCGCGTTGGAGGCGTACTGCAGCATCGCCTGGGTGATCCGGTCGTGATCCACCACGCAAGGGCCCTCGGCGACCTCCATGAGCAACCACTGCCGGTCACCGAGCGGTTGCACCTTTGACTCGATGTCGAGCATCAGCTGAGCCGCGTCGGTCGGCCTGGCCACCACGAAGTCGGGTTGCTCCGACTTCGCCAGCATGAGCAGATCGCCGACGATGCGGCCCATCCGCCCCAGCTCGCTGTCCACGAGATCGAGGGTCTTGCGCCTCTCCTCCGGATCGTCGGGCAACAACTCGAGATGGCCGCGCACGACCGTGATCGGAGTCCGCAGTTCATGTCCGGCGTCGTCGACGAACTGCCGCTGCGTCGTGTAGGCATCCTCGATACGGTCCAGCATCGCGTTGAAGGTCTGGGCCAGCGCGGCCACGTCGTCGCGTCCGATGACCGGGACCCGTGCGGTGAGGTCGTTCTCGCTGATCTCCGCGGCGACCATCCGCACACTGCGGACCGGCGCCAGGATCCGGCCCGCGACCAGATACGCCACGCCGGTGGTGACGATCATCCCGGCCAGGCCGACGATCGCCAGCACCCGCATCGTGCGGTCGACCAGTTCCCGGCCCGGGTCGGTGTAGATGCCGACGATGAAGGTCCCCGGCTGCGACGCGCCCGACGCCGGGTCGGCCGAGCCGCCGCCGACGGGCGTCAGATCCACCTTGCCCCAGCGGATCTCACCATGCGCAGTCATCAAGACCCCGGCCGCCCCGCTCTGCGCCCGCAGTTCGTCGAGGACGCGACGCCCCTCGCCCGGGGCCGGCCAGGCGTTGCCCGGCAGTTCGAGGATCTCGGTGTCGCCGACGACGCCGGCCATGACCTCGCCCTCTCCGGCCGACTGCCGCGACAGGAACACCTCGAGCAGTCGCGACACCGAGGTGAACGGTTCCGTCGTCGTCGGATCGACCCCCTCGGACGCGAACGTCCGGAACTCGCTCGCCTCCTGCGCGACGTAGTTGTTCACCCGGGTGTCGACGTCACGGAGCAACAGGTTGCGCGTCACCACGAACACCACCACCAGCAGCAGGAACGTGGTGAGCATGATCCAGGCCGTGATACGCCAACGCGCCGAGAGCGCGGGGCGCTGACGCACACCCGCACTCTCGGCTGGTCTCGCTGTCGCGTCGTCAGTCGTCCTGGCCGTCATCGATGTCATCGTCCCAGTCGTCGTTCTGGTCGTCCCAGTCGTCGTCGTCCCGGCCGTTGTCGTCCCAGTCGTCATCACAGTCGTCGTCGCGATGGGCCGCGTTGACGTCGCACCAGTCGTCGTCGTCCGAACCCAGGTTCGGTGGGACGGCCCGCTGCACCGGCGCGCCGGCCGGGACCTGGGGAACCGGGGCCGCGGCCGGGGTCTGCACCTGCGCGGGAGCAGTCTTGGCCTCCGGTGTCTGGGACACGTCCACGGACACGGCGTCGGAGGCCAGGCTGGGCTCGGGCGAACGGATGAGGAAGAAGCTGGCGGTCACGACGGCAACCGCGAGCGCACCGAGGGCGATGGTGGCGAGTACTCGTGAGAAGTTCATGTCAACGACTCTGACGGACGCCGGTGAGGCGTCCATGAGTCGAAGATGAAGGTTTTTTCATCTACGAACTGCGTGCACCGACGTCAGGAACTCGTCGATGCGGGGCCACGTCTGCTCGACCGCAGCGGACCCGGCGATCAATCCCAGATGGCTGGTCTCCACCGTGGTGAACTCGACGCGCGGCGCCCCGGAGAGCAGCCCCACCCCGTGGTGGGCGGCGGCCCAGCTGACGATCGCGTCGCGGTGACTGCCGAACAGCGCGACCGGTACCGCCACCTCGGCGAGGTCGACGACTCGACCGCCGAAGTCGAGCACCCCGTCGGCGAGTTCGCCGCGCATGATGAAGTTCTCCCACATCTGCTCGGACACCTTGCCCGGATAGCCGGGCATCGTCTCCTGGAAACGGTCGATGGCCTTCATCCGGGTCAGCGCGTCGGTGTCGTCGGCGTTGCGCAGGATGTAGCCCGGCTTCTTGAGTTCGCGCTGCCAGGCCGTGCCTCGATAGGCGAGGCGGACCAGCGGCGCGGGGATCCCGCCGAGCGCTCGCAGCGCCATCGTCACCGGCGCGGTGCCGACCGGTTTCATCAGCGTCTTGACCAGCGGATACGGCGGGACTTTGGAGTAATCGAGAGGCGTCCCGACCGCGACGACCGACGCCACCGGCAGGTCCGGGTTCGCGGCAGCGGTCAACAGGCTGATCGTCCCGCCGATACTCCACGCGAGCAGATCGACTCCTGCGGAATCTCGCGACGTTCCGGCGGCCGGGTCATCGGCGCTGCCGTAGAAGTCTGCGACGGTCGCGGCGACGGCCCCGGGGACGATGTCGTCGAAGAAGTCGGCGAACCCGAGGTGCCGGTCGGCGCGGGTCATGTCGCCGAAGTCGAGCACGTACGGAACCCGGCCGGTCGACAGGAGGAACTGCACCACCGACAGCCCGTCGGCGAGGTCGTAGCACGATGTGGACACCGCGAGCGGCGGGATCAGCAGCACCGGCCGCCGTCCCGTGCCGACGGCTGCGATCACCTCGTCGTCGGTGCCGTACCGCCGCAGCGTGCGGTGCGGTGCGTCGGCGATCACCGTGTGCGGCGTCTCGTGGGACTCGCCGATCTGTCCACCACGTGCCAGATGGACCAGCGTCGCGACGCCGTCGAAACCACCCACCCCTACCTCCCAGTCTTCGTCCGGGGACATTCAACACACCCCGCCCGGGTCATGCCCGGGCGGGGTGTGACCGTTTGGTGCACGACACCCGCGGGTACCGGATCCGACGAGGCACCGATGCCGTAGTCGGTGCGTACAAGGAGGTACACGGCCATGGCCGAAGAACTGAACGGCACCACCATCGCTTTCCTCGTCGCCCAGGAGGGCGCCGAGCAGGTCGAACTCACCGAACCGTGGAAGTCGGTCGAGGCGTGCGGCGGCAAGCCCGTCCTGGTGTCCACCGACTCCGGCACGGTGCAGGCGTTCAACCACCTCGACAAGGCCGACACCTTCCCCGTCGACACCCCTCTCGAGGACGCCCGCGTGATGGACTTCGACGCGCTGGTCCTGCCGGGCGGTGTCGCGAACCCGGATTTCCTGCGAACCTCGGAGCCCGCCGTCCGCTTCGTGCGCAGCTTCTTCGATGCCGGCAAGCCGGTCGCGGCCATCTGCCACGCGCCCTGGACCCTGATCGAGGCCGACGTTGTCCGCGGCCGCACCCTCACGTCGTTCCCGAGTGTGCGCACCGACGTCATCAACGCCGGCGGCACCTGGGTCGACGAGGAGGTCGTGACATGCCGCGACGGGGACAACGTGCTGATCACCAGCCGCAAGCCCGACGACCTCGCCGCCTTCAACGCCGCGATCGTCGCCGAGTTCGCGCGCACGAATGTCGCGAGCTGACCGCCCCGTCGGGGACGTCAGACGACGGACAACGGTGCAGATTCCCTGCCGGTCAGGGTGAGCAACGCCTGCTCGCCCTGACCGGTGAGCAGTGCGGTGGCGGCCGCCGTCGACAGCGCTGACGCCAGCACCTCGGCCGGCAGCGGGAGATCGGAACCGATCGCCCGCGAGATGTCGAGACCGTGCACCGCGAGTTCGAAGGTCCGGGTGGGCAGGTAATCGGACAGCATGATGCCGCCGAACGGCGTCGTCAGGGGCCGATCCCCCGTTCCCGCAAGGGCGTCGACGGCCTGTGCGCGCCGCTCCCGGACCCCGGCGCGCGGGTCGTTCCCCAGGGACAGCCCGGCGTCCACTCCTCGCTGTCGGACCGACGCGGGGTCTCCGTAACCGCGGATCGATGCGAAATAGGCCGCGGTCGAGGTCAATTCGACATCACCAGCGGGCTCGGCCAGGTAGGTGACGACCGTCGTCAGCGATCTGCTCGCGTGTCCGACGAGCGATCGCAGCGACCATTCGCCGAGACCGGGTCCGTCCCAGCGATCGTCGGCGATCAGGTCCACCAACCGCGTCAGATGCTCGGCACCGGCCGTGAAGTCGTCGATCGCACGCGTCAGGGTTTCCTCTGCCATCGTTCCCTCCGCCATCTCAGTCCTTCGGAGTGCCGGCGGTCGTCGACGACGTCCCGCTCGCGGTCGCTATCTTGCGGACACGGTCGTAGAGGAGGGCGATGGTCGCGGCGAACACGATGACGCCGAGGATCTGTGCCCAGGTCCCGAAGCCGTCGCCGACGATCGCCAGCGCCGAGTCGTCGCCCGTGGCCGCCACGATGCCGGCGAAGACCACGCCGAAGAGCGCCTCGCCGACGATCAGGCCGGTGGCCAGCAGGACACCCATCCTCTTCTTGTGTTCCACTGCGCCGCCGCTGCGTTCGGCCCAGCGGTTGTAGTAGTGACCGATGAAGGCGCCGATCGGGATGATCAGGACCACCGACATCGGCAGGTACATGCCCATCCCGACAGCCAGCGGCGGCAGCCGGAAACGCCCTGCGCGACCGAGGAGTTCGTCGATAACGATCACCACCGCGCCGATCAGGGCGCCGATTCCGACGAGTCCCCAGTTCAGGTCCGCCCCGAGGACACCTTGCGCGAGGGTCGTCAGCAACCCGGCCTGCGGTGCCGCGAGCGCGTCCTCGGTGGCACCCGGCGCGCCGACGAACCCGAAGGCCTCGTACATCAGCTGCAGGATCGGCGGGATCACGGCCGACCCGAACAGCACGCCGATGATCAGCGCCACCTGCTGTTTCCACGGTGTCGCCCCGACGAGTTGACCGGTCTTGAGGTCCTGCAGGTTGTCATTGGAGATGGTCGCGACGCCGAAGACGACCGCGGCCGTGAACAACGTGTAGGCGATGAGCGCGTCGGTCTGCGAGTCGTCCGCCGGCCCGAAGGTCAGCTTCACGAGCAGTGCGGCGATGAGAACCACCAGGATGCCCACGCCGGAGATGGGGCTGTTCGACGACCCGATCAGGCCCGCCATGTACCCGCACACCGACGCGACCGCCAGTCCGATGACGAACACGAAGACGATGCTGACCACGATGATCCCGGTGGCACTGCCCTCCAGAACCGTGTCGCGCACGAAGTCCCACAACAGGATTCCGATCGGGATGAGCAGCACGAGGATGCTGCCGCCGACGATGTTGATCGGCATGTCCCGCTCGGTGATGTCGACCGTGACCCCCTCCCGACGCGATCGCGAGGAGACCATGGCCGCCCGGATTCCCCGCACGATCGGACCGATGACCTTGATCAGCGTCCAGACGGCCGCGATGGCGATCGCCCCGGCCCCGATGAGTCGCACGTCGTTGGCGAAGATCGAGCTGACGGCGTCGCCGAAATCCTCCCCCGCCGTGCGCCCCTGGGTCTCGATGGGCAGCAGTACGACGTAGGAGATCACCACCCCGACGAGCATGGCGATGCCCACGGTGATCCCGACGAGATGGCCGATGCCGATCAGCGACATCGACAACCCGGCACTGAACAACGTTCCGCCCGTGCCGATCCTGATCGTCGTCGAGATCGAATCGCTGAGGACCTGGAGTTTGGTGAGCAGGGCGAAACCGGCCGACGCGAGCGAACCGATGACGATCGTGCGCAGGCCGGCCTTGTTCTCCGCGGCGCCGCCCGCGGAATCGCCGACCTTCAGTACCTCTGCTGCCGCAACGCCTTCCGGGTAGGGCAGGTCGGAGCCGGTGACCAGCGCGCGCCGTAGCGGGATCGAGTACATGACGCCGAGGATTCCGCCGATCGCGCACACCGCCACCGTGATCCAGTACGGAAAGCCCGTCCACCATCCGATGATGACCAGACCAGGTATGACGAAGATGATCGCCGACAGCGTGCCGGCGGCCGACGCGATCGTCTGGACGATGTTGTTCTCGACCACCGAGTGGTTGGCGAAGTACCGCAGAATGCTCATCGAGATGACGGCGGCCGGGATCGCGGTGGCGAACGTGAGGCCCACCTTGAGGCCGAGGTACACGTTGGCGGCCGTGAAGACCAGCGTGATGATGCCACCGAGGACGGCACCTCGGAGCGTCAGTTCTCGCAGGTTCGCCGTGGCCGGAGGCGCAGTCGCCATCTGGTCCCTCCCAACAGTCGGGTCCTGCGACCGGCGGTCGGTCGGACGGTGGATCATCCGGGCATTCGTCGATCCACCTTAGGCCCGGATGACCACTCGCGCTGCGACTTCCCGCGCAGCCGGGGTCGGTTCGCGTGTCGCGTCGACGCACCTCCGTACGGCACTGACCGCTTTGCGGTGTTTCGGCGAGTCGGACACGGCCACCATCCCGGCGTCTCGATCGGCGACGGTAGGGCATCATCGATCCATGAGCGAAGGCAAGACGGAGCAGTCTGCCCGCACCCGTGCGCTGCTCATCGAGGCGGCCGAGAAACTGATCGCCCTGAACGGGGTCGCGGCCGTGTCCAGTCGCCAGATCAGCAAGGCGGCCGGTCAGGGCAACAACTATGCCGTCGGCCATCACTTCGGTTCCAAGGACGATCTCCTCCGCGCCACCCTGACGTCGCACAACGTCCCGATCGAGCGGCTTCGCCAGAAATGCCTGTCGGAGGTCGGACCCGACCCCGGGGTCCGCGACTGGCTCCGCTGCCTCGTCGGGCCCGAGGTCGAGTACCTCGCACAGATCGGTGCTCCGAGCTACTTCGCCCGGTTCTTCGCCCAGGTGTCGAGCGATCCGTCCGCGACCGCCCTGCTCTACGAGGAGACCGCGCGATCGGAGGTCCTCATGACGATCCTCGACCGGTTCTACGCCACCTTGCCGACCTTCCCCGACGACGTGCTCGAGGTGCGCAACAACCTGACGCGCCACATGATCGTCAACGCGCTCGCCGACATCGAACGGGCCGCCGAGGGCGGCGGGACTCGAACAGCCCCATGGCAGCACGAGCGCGACCTGGTCGTCGATGCGCTGACCGGGATGTGGCTCGCACCGATCGCCTCCCGGTGATCAGATGACCGTGCCGACATCCTGGGCGACGATCCGGTCGAGTGCGCGCTCGGCGATCGCCGCGATGGTCATCGACGGATTGCACGCCGCGGTGTTTCCCGGCATGAGTGCGCCGTCGATGACATAGAGCCCGCGCTGGTCGTGAACGCGTCCCTCGAGGTCGCACACCGCACCCATGTTGGCCCCGCCGAGCGCGTGCCAGGTCGAGGGGAACACCGCATTGGTGTCGGTCAGGATGGCGTCGGGTCCGGCGATCCGGCGCACGGTCCGGTCGATGTGCTTGGTCTGGATCTCCGAATCGCCCTCGTGTGGCCAGCGGATCACCGAATCTCCGATCGCCGAGTCGTAGGAGATGACGCCACGTCCCGAGCTCACCCCGAAGCCGACCATCATCGTGGTCCCGGCGTACACGGGTAGTGGCGGCAGCGATGCCTGGATGACGGTGAACGCGCTCTTCGGATCACTCCAGTTGGGGCTGCCGAAGACCACCGGTCCGCCCTGTACCGTCCCGAAGTCGATACTGGGGCTGGTCCAGGTGTAGATCCGGTCGGCGTTGGTGCCCCATCCGTGCCCCACCCCGTCGGGCAGGCCCGGCACGGTTCCGGTCGCGCGCGCCTTCACCAACAGCTTGGTCGTGTTCACGCTGCCCGCCGACAGGATGAGTGTCCCTGCGATCAGTTCGTTGTGCTCCAACACTTTCCCGGACTCGTCGGTGCGTTCGACCTCGAGGGACCATCGGCCGTCGGGTCGGCGGGCGACCTGCCGCACGGTGTGCAGGGTTCGGACCTGAACCCGCCCGGTCGCCTCGGCCTCGCGGATATAGGTGACGTCGACGCTGTGCTTGCCACCGTTGTTCACGCCGATGGCGCCGTCGCCGTTGGTGTAGGCGGGCTTCATCTCGCCACGCAGCTCGGCCGCGGCATACCCCCAGTCGATCGGCATCGGGATCTTCTGCAGCGGAAGGCCCTCGGCCCGAACTCGTTTCGCGAACTGTCGCGGTGCCAGGTATTGCGGGGAACGCACCACCGAATCGGGCGCCACCGCGACCTTCAGCATCCGCGCGACCCGCGGGTAGTGCACACGGTTCATCAGTTGCCAGTCGAGCGCGTTCGGGAAGTGCTCGTTGAACACCGCCTCGCTCGGTTGCAGTGTCATGCCCTGGTAGACAAGGGAACCACCGCCGAGGCCGGCCGGGCAGAGTGCGGTCATGTTGACGCCCGCGACCGACTCGAACAGTCCCACATAGGGTTCGACGCTCAGCGGCTTGCCGAAGAGGTTCGGGGTCGACTCGTGCCACAGGATCCGCTTGTCCGGACTCGACGCACGCGGGAAGGTCTCCGAGTTCGGACCCGTCGGCCACCGCCGGCCCCGCTCGAGCAACAGGACCGGCACGCCGGCCTGCGCGAGCCGGAGGGCCGCGACGCCACCGCCGAATCCCGAGCCGACGATCACCACCCGATGCTCTTCGCGTGTTCGCCGGATACGTCGCGATGGATCTCCCGACGCCGGTCCGGCTCCGGTGACGGCCGCGGCCGCCGAACCCGCCGCGGTCATCGCCGCCGCTCGCAGGAAGGTACGTCTCGTCGGTGATACCCCGGTCATGGTTCTCCTGTCGTTCGGCGCGAGATGGCGCCGGGTGCTTGGTGATTCGGCAGCTCGAGAGACGGTGGAGACCGTGGTCGCGGGTCGAGGACGCCGCGTGGGACGGACCGGGGCGTGGCCGTCGCGACACAGGATTTGTCATGGACGACCTGTGTGTCAAGGGCCACTTCGGTAACCAGTGGTGATCGGGGACATCGCCGACGCAAACCTTGACAAGCCCTTCAGTCATGTGACTGAATCGTCGCGGGCGTGGGTAGGGCCGCCATCGGTGTACGGCCGATGCGCGGGCGTGAGTGCGGCGCGCCGCGCTCGCGTGGACCTGGTCGGGATCGTGGCCGAGTGCCGAAGAGCGAAGAGAGGACGGGGAGTTCGCCGAGCAGGCGGCAACGGAACGCTAGGATGACGCGACCATTTGTCGCGGGCGGGGAGTTGCATGTCTGATCATCTGCAGGGCAAGACCATCATCATCACCGGCGCCGGAGGCGGTTTCGGCAAGGTGATCGCGGAGATGTGCGCGGCACAGGGCGCTCACATCGTCGGTGTGGACATCGACGCCGACGGGCTCACCGCGGTCGCCGACGGCATCACCGCCACCGGCGGGTCGGCTGTCGCACACGTCGCCGACGTCACCGACATGAACCAGATGAAGGGCGCCGCGGCGGCGGCCGTCGACCGGTTCGGTGCGATCGACGTGATCGTCAACAACGCCGGGGTGATGCCGCTGGCGTTCTTCGCCGACCACGAGCGGGCCTGGGAGAAGTGGCACCGGGCCATCGACATCAACATCAAGGGCGTCGTGAACGGCATCTCGGCGGTGTACGACCAGATGGTCGCGCAGGGCCGGGGTCAGGTGGTCAACATCGCGTCGATCTACGGCAACGGCGGCTTCGAGGGCTCGGGTGTCTACAGCGCGACCAAGGCCGCCGTGACGATGCTGTCGGACTCCTTACGCATCGAGGCCAAGGGCAAGATCAAGGTGACGACGGTCAAACCGACCGGCGTGGCCGGCACCAACCTGGCGAGCTGGATCGTCAACGACCGCGCGATCCGCGGGATCGTCGGGCAACGTGCGGCGTCGTACCGCGAGCACATCACGGAGCTGATGCAGGGCACGCTGCCCGACGAGCTCGTCGACGTCGACTCGGTGAAGTACTGGCTGATCACCCCGGAGGATCTCGCCCGGGCGGTCGTGCATGTCATCGACCAGCCGTGGGGCATCAGTCTGTCCGACGTGACGGTCCGGGCCAGCGGCGAGGACTACCTGTACTGAACGCGGGCGCCGTCTCGGCCTAGTTCGACGGGCGGCGTCGTTCACCGCGGTACTTGCGGTGGTACTCGTCGTAGAGGTCCGAGTTCTTCTCTCGTTCGAGCTTGTTCACCAGGTCGGGATCGAGTCCGTGCTGGACGAGCCGGTGACGGCGGTAGACCCGGTTCAACGCGATCGAGAAGAAGAGGTAGGCCAGCAGGATCGGCATGGTCATCGTGATCCGGACGCCCCAGTCGGCCGGGACGAACAGCATCGGGGTCAGCACGATGATGCACGGCACCGCCCAGCGGACCACCATGCGTACCGACGCACCCGGGCCGGCCAGGTCGTTGGTCACCCAGCCGAGCATCGATTTCGGCAGACGCGCCCAGTAGGCGTACGTCACGTACTCCCAGGCATTCGGCTTGGTGCGCGGTGCAGAGGTCACCTGTCGATCGTGCACCACGTGCGGGAGTCGTCCGACGTCGCCTCCCCCACCCCGGCTGGGTAACCTGACCGGCATGGGTTCGGAGATGACCGCGTCGGCCGACGACCCCACCGGCCCGGATCCGATCAGCGGCCTCGAGGCCGAACTCACCGATTTCTGGCGACGGGGCCGGGTGCGCACCCGGTTGCGCGCCCGCGCCATCGACCCGCGGCTGGACCCGTCGTGCTACCCGCTCATCACCGTGCTGGCCCGGCACCATTCGATGCCGATGTCGGATCTGGTCACCGCCGTCGGCATGGAGAAGTCGACGGTGACGCGGCAAATCGACGCGATCGTGCGGCTCGGGCTCGCCGAGCGGCACCCGGACCCGCGCGATGCCCGCGCCCGCGTGGTCACCCTCACCGAGCACGGTCGTGAACGTGTCGACGCCGTGCTCGCCTCGGCGGTCACCGATTGGCGGGCACGGTTGGCCCAATGGGACCCCGACGACATCCGGACGCTCACGTATCTGCTGCATCGCCTCACCGAGGCCACGAACGATCCCGAGGCCGGCGAGGGGTCTCGTTGACCGGGCGTGGCACCGTCGGCGATCCTTGGCCGGTGACTCCGGACGAAGGACTTCTGCCGCTCGAGGGCATCACCGTGGTGGCGCTCGAACAGGCCGTCGCCGCACCGCTGGCCACCCGACATCTCGCCGATCTCGGCGCCCGGGTCATCAAGGTGGAACGGGTCGGTGACGGGGACTTCGCGAGGCAGTACGACGCGGCGGTGCGCGGCGGCGCCGCCTCGCACTTCGTGTGGCTCAACCGCGGCAAGGAGTCGGTCGCCCTCGACCTCAAGAGCGAGGACGGACGCCAGGCGATCCGAACCCTGATCGCCGGCGCGGACGTCTTCGTCCAGAATCTTGCTCCCGGGGCGGCCGCCCGGCTCGGCCTCGCCGCCGACGATCTACGCGCCGACCATCCCGAGCTCGTCGTCGTCGACATGTCCGGATACGGCGACGCCGGGCCGTATCGCGACCGCAAGGCCTACGACATGCTGGTGCAGGCCGAGGCCGGGCTGATCTCGGTGACCGGGACGCCCGACGAGATGTCCAAGACGGGTATCCCGACCTCCGACATCGCAGCCGGTATGTACGCACTGACCTCCGTACTGTCGGCGCTGTTCCGACGCGCCACCACCGGAGTCGGCGCGCGCGTCTCGGTGGCCATGTTCGACGCCACGGTCGAATGGATGGGCCACCCGATGTACATGCGCCTGTACGGCGGCCGGCAGATCGCCCGTGCCGGGCTCGGCCATGCGGCGATCGTGCCCTACGACAGGTACCCGACCGCCGACGGCGACATCCTCATCGGCGTCCAGAACGACCGCGGCTGGGACACGCTCACCCGCGTGGCCCTCGAGCGCCCGGATCTGGCCGACGACCCCCGCTATCGCACCAACATCGAGCGGGTCGCCCGGCGAGCCGAGGTCGACGCCGCGATCGGCGCGGAGACCAAACGCTTCACCACCGACGAGCTCGACCGTCGCCTCGCCGACGCGGGCATTCCCGCGGCCGAGATCCGCGACCTCGAAGGCGTCGTCGCGCATCCGCAGCTGAGTGAGCGCGACCGCTGGCGCGAGGTGGACACCGAGGTCGGCCCGGTACGGGCGCTGCTTCCGCCGCTGACCTTCGACGACGTCGAGCTCGCGATGGGTCCGGTACCGGCTCTCGGACAGCACACCGAGGCGGTGTTGCGGGAATTCGGGATCGGCGTCCCACCGACGCCGTCGGCGTAGGATCGGCGGAACGGACCTGCAGCCCTCGGGTCCGCTTGTCATGCACGGATACGACGACCTCTCGGAGGCGATATGTCCGACGATTCTCTGTTCACCACCCGGGATTCGGGAGCACCCGCGGGGAGTGACGAACACTCCCTGACGGTTGGCGCCGGCGGCCCGATCGTCCTGCACGATCACTACCTGATCGAGCAGATGGCCCAGTTCAATCGCGAGCGCATCCCCGAGCGCCAGCCGCATGCCAAGGGCAGCGGCGCTTTCGGCACTTTCGAGACGACGCAAGACGTCTCGGCCTACACCTGTGCCGCACTGTTCCAACCCGGCGTGAAAACCGAGATGGTGGCCCGGTTCTCGACCGTTGCCGGCGAGCGCGGCAGCCCCGACACCTGGCGTGACCCGCGTGGTTTCGCACTGAAGTTCTACACCGACGAAGGCATCTACGACATGGTCGGCAACAACACGCCGGTCTTCTTCGTCAAGGACCCGATGAAGTTCCAGCACTTCATCCGTTCGCAGAAACGCCGTCAGGACAACAACCTTCGCGACCACGACATGCAGTGGGACTTCTGGACGCTCTCGCCGGAGTCGGCGCATCAGGTGACCTGGCTGATGGGCGATCGGGGGATTCCCAAGACCTGGCGCCACATGAACGGATACAGCTCGCACACCTACCTGTGGGTCAATTCCGAAGGTGTCAAGCACTGGGTCAAATACCATTTCAAGTCCGACCAGGGAGTCGAGCACCTCACCCAGCACGAGGCCGACCAGATGGCTTCTGCGGACACCGATTTCCACACTCGGGACCTGTTCGAGAACATCGCGGCGGGCAACCATCCGAGCTGGACTCTCAAGGTGCAGCTGATGCCCTTCGACGACGCGGTGAGCTACCGGTTCAACCCGTTCGACCTGACGAAGGTGTGGCCGCACGGCGACTACCCGCTCATCGAGGTCGGCAAGATGACCCTGCACACCAATCCGGTCGATCACCACACGCAGATCGAGCAGGCCGCGTTCGAGCCGAACAACGTCGTGCCGGGTATCGGTTTCAGTCCCGACCGCATGCTGCTCGCGCGCGTGTTCTCCTATGCCGACGCCCATCGCCACCGGATCGGCGGCAACTACAAGCAGATCCCGGTGAACGCGCCGAAGAACGAAGTGCATTCGTACTCCAAGGACGGGGCGATGCGCATCCACAACGTCCCCGACCCCGTCTACGCACCCAATTCGAAGGGCGGCCCGTCGGCGCTGTACCCCGGCCAGGGCGAACCGCAGTGGGCGGCGAACGGGGAGATCCTGCGCAGCGCGTACGTCGACCATCCCGAGGACGACGACTGGGGTCAAGCGGGGACGATGGTCCGGGAGGTCTTCGACGACGAGCAGCGTGAACGCTTCGTGGACAACGTCGTCGGGCACCTGCTCAACGGCGTGTCCGAACCGATCCTCCAGCGGGCGTTCGAATACTGGCATCGCGTCGACCCCGACATCGGTGCGCGGATCAAGTCCGGTGTGACCGAGAAGCAGGACGAATCCGATCCGAAGGCCGATGACCAGGCCAACCCCGCCCGGTCGTCCGCCCAGGAGAAGGCCAAGGCCGAGAAGGCCTGACATTCTCGTCGGAGTTCGCACCGCACCGTGGAACGCGCCCTCTGAGGGGGGCGCGTTCTGCGTCGGTGGCCTACTAGGCTCGATGGCGTGAGTGTGCGCGCAGGCATCGTGGTCACCGGAACCGAAGTCCTGACCGGCCGGATCACCGACCAGAACGGACCCTGGCTGTCCGAGGAACTCCTCGAACTCGGGGTGGACGTCGCCCACATCACGATCTGCGGCGACCGGCCCGCCGACCTCACCGCGCAACTGCGCTTCCTCGCCGAGCAGCAGGTGGATCTGATCGTCACCAGCGGCGGGCTCGGCCCCACCGCCGACGACCTCACCGTCGCCACCGTCGCCGAGTTCTGCGGCCGCGAACTACTCCTCGATCCCGGACTCGAGGAGCACATCGCCGCGATCATCCAGCGCTGGCGCGGGATCGGATTCGACGTCGATTCCGGCCCGACGAGGGCGGGTATCCGCAAGCAGGCCCTGGTACCGGTCGGGGCGGTTCCGGTACCACCGACCGGCACCGCGCCGGGTGTCGTCATCCCAGCGGCTGCCGGCGTGCCGACGATCGTCGTGCTGCCCGGCCCGCCCTCGGAGCTCCAGGCGATGTGGCCGACCGCGATCGCCACGGCTGCCGTCGCCGACGTCCTGTCCCGCGCCGACGATCTGCGACAGGAGACGATCCGCGCCTACGGCCTCCTCGAAGCGGAACTCGCCGAGACGCTGCGATCGGCGGAGACCGCGATCCGCGCCTTTGAGCAACTCGAGATCACCACCTGCCTGCGGCGAGGCGAACTCGACATGGTGACCCGGTTCGCGGCCGCCGACGCGCCGGTCTACGACTCCCTCCTCGACCTCCTCGTCGAACATCATGGGCGGCAGATCTTCTCGACCGACGGGTCCACGATCGACGATCTGCTGGTCGCCGCCTTGGACGGGAGACTGATCGCGACCGCCGAGTCGTGCACCGGCGGGCTCGTCGCGGCCCGGCTCACCGACCGGCCCGGCTCGTCGGCCTACGTGATGGGTGGCGTGGTGTCGTACTCCAACGACGCCAAGTCGGATCTGCTCGACGTCCCGGCCGAGCTCATCGCCACGCACGGAGCCGTCAGCGAGGAGGTCGCCGCCGCGATGGCCGAGGGTGCGCTCGCACGGTTCGGTACCGATGTCGCGGTGTCGACCACCGGAGTGGCCGGTCCCGGTGGCGGCACCGAGACGAAACCGGTCGGCACCGTGTGCTTCGGGGTGGCTCTACGAGACCGGCCCACGGTCACCGTCACGCGCAAGTTCCCCGGTGACCGCGAGCGTGTCCGGTCCCTGACCACCACTGCCGCACTGCATCTCGTCGTACGCGCGCTCAGCGACGCCTCCGCCTGACGCGACCCTGCGGTGGTTTAGTGCAGCGATCCTCGGCTCCTCAAACCCGCAAGAGGCGACCCTCCATTGCTCCCTGAGGTGCGAGGAGCGCAAGCGACGAGCCTCGAAGGGCCGCCGCCCAGAAATCTGTTTCCCGGCAATGCGCAGTAGGTCAGACTGTCCTGATGCTGTTGACCATCTCGGCCGAACGTTCGTCCACGCTCGAGACCCCGAGCGATCTGGGCTTTCTGCTGCACAAGCATCCGGAGAAGGTGCAGCCCTTCGACGTGTACGGCGGAACGGCGCACGTCTTCTACCCCGAGGTCACCGGTGTTCGCTGCACAGCCGCGCTCCTGGTGGAGGTCGACCCGGTTGCGTTGGTGCGAGGACGATCCGGGACGCGCGACGGGTTCGCGTTGGGCCAGTACGTGAACGATCGGCCCTACGTCGCCTCGTCGTTGCTGGCGGTGGCGATGGGAAAGGTCTTCCGGTCTGCGCTCCACGGGCGCTGCGCGAGTCGGCAAGAGCTTGCGGACTCGAAGTTGGATCTGACGATCACCCTCCCGGTGGTCCCGGGCGATCCCTCCCTGTTGTGCCTCCTGTTCGAACCCATGGGTTGGACTGTCACCGCCGAGGCCATCGAGCTGGATGCCACGCGACCCGATTGGGGTGATGCGCCGCTCGTGTCCCTGGCCCTCGTCGGATCGTTTCGTCTGGCCGAGGCACTGAATCACCTCTACGTCTTGCTGCCGGTACTCGACGATGCCAAGCATTATTGGGTCGGTGACGACGAGGTGGACAAGCTCGTCCGCGCCGGATCGGGATGGTTGGCCGGCCATCCGGAGCGGGAGCTGATCACCCATCGCTACCTGGCCCACCAGCGTGGGCTGAAAGATGCTGCCACCCAACGGTTGGTCGAACTGGACGACCGGCCGGTCGAGGACGCCGCGGAAGACGACGATCCCGATGTCTCGCGCCCGCTGGTGCGGACAAGGCACGACGCGGTCCTGGACGTCGTGCGCGAGTACCGACCGACGACGATCGTCGACCTCGGATGTGGGACGGGGGCTCTGCTCGGCGCGTTGCTCGAATTGCGCGGCGTGACACGGGTGATCGGCACAGATGTGTCCGACTCGTCCCTGTCGAAGGCGGCCAAGCGGTTGCATCTCGACCGGATGACCGAGCGTCAATCCGAGCGCCTCACATTGTTGCTGTCGTCGCTGCAGTATGAGGACGATCGCCTCGGAGGCCTTGATCTGGCGATTCTCATGGAGGTCATCGAACACATCGATCCACCACGGCTCCCGGCGGTCGTCGACAACGTCTTCGGGACGATGCGGCCCCGCCGAGTCGTCGTCACGACACCCAACAGCGAGTACAACGTGCGGTACCCGGCTCTGGTCGGCGGCGGCTTTCGACACCCGGGCCACCGTTTCGAGTGGACGCGCCGGGAGTTCGAGACCTGGGCCGGTGCGGTGTGTGAATCCTACGGCTACGTGGTCGATTTCAGACCGGTGGGCGAGCGCGACGATGCGATCGGGCCGCCGACGCAGATGGCTGTGTTTGCACAACTGACGACGGGAGGGGCAAGCGCATGACCGAACTCAGCATTCCGGAACTGTCCCTGGTAGTCCTGGTGGGTACGACGGGTTCTGGCAAGTCGACCTTCGCGGCCGGCCACTTTCTTCCGACGGAAGTCGTGTCCAGCGACGACTGCCGAGCGATGGTCTCGGATGACCCCAATGATCAAGGCGCGACGTCGGACGCGTTCGATGTGCTCGAGTACATCGTCGGCAAGCGACTCGACCGCGGCCGGCTGACCGTCGTCGATGCCACCAATGTGCAAACATCCGCGCGTAAGTCGTTGTTGGCGCTGGCCAAGGAGCACGATGTCCTCCCGGTGGCGATCGTCCTCGACGTTCCGGTCGCACTGGCGCTGGAACGCAACGCCGCTCGGCCGGATCGGAACTTCGGCGCGCAGGTCGTGAAGCGTCAGCACGATCAGCTACGGCGGTCGCTACGCAACCTCAAACGGGAAGGGTTCCGCACGATCCACGTCCTGGATTCTGTCGAGGCCGTCTCATCGGCGTCGATCGTGCGGACGCGTCTGTTCAACGACCGTCGAGACGAGCCCGGCCCGTTCGATGTGATCGGTGACGTACATGGTTGCCGCGCGGAACTCGTGGCATTGCTCGAACGATTGGGATATGTGATCGTCCGCGACGACGAGGGACGCTGCGTGGACGCCGCGCATCCGGATGGCCGCCGAGCAGTCTTCGTCGGCGATCTCGTCGACCGCGGTCCGGACTCCGCGGGCGTGCTGCGCCTGGTGATGGGCATGGTGACGACCGGCAACGCGCTGTGTGTGTCGGGCAATCACGAGGCGAAACTCGTTCGCGCTCTCGGCCGTAAGGACGTCAAGCCCACGCACGGCCTGCAGGAGACACTGGATCAGCTGGCCGCAGAGGACGCTCAGTTCGTCGCCGAGGTGCGGCGGTTCTGCGATGGTCTCGTCGCACACTACGTACTCGACGACGGCAGGCTGGTCGTCGCACACGCGGGGTTGGCCGAGAAATATCACGGTCGGGCGTCCGGCCGGGTACGCGCGTTCGCTCTGTACGGCGACACAAGCGGCGAGACCGACGAGTTCGGTCTACCGATCCGTTACCCGTGGGCGACCGAGTATCGCGGCACGGCGACGGTTTTGTACGGGCATACGCCGGTGCCCGTGACCGAGTGGGTCAACAACACCATGTGCCTGGACACGGGATGTGTCTTCGGCGGCAGCCTCACAGCGCTGCGCTACCCCGAGCGCGAGGTGGTGTCGGAACCCGCACGCGCGACGTACTACGAACCCGTCCGTCCGCTGGTCCCGCCGCCGCGCCGCCCCGAGGTGCTGACCCTGACCGACGTCCTCGGTCAGCGCGTGGTCGACACCCATCACATGGGTCGGGTGTCACTGCGAGACGAGACCGCCGCCGGCGCCTTGGAGGTGATGAGCAGATTCGCGATTCCGCCGGCCGAGCTGCTCTACTTGCCGCCGACGATGTCGCCGGTGGACAGCTCGTCGCGCGATGGACTGCTGGAGCACCCGGATGAGGCGTTCGGATTCTACGCGAAGCACTCGATCGGCCGGGTGGTCTGCGAAGAGAAGCACATGGGGTCCCGTGGGATCGTCCGGGTGGCGCGCGACGGGTACGGCTGCATCCATTCGCGGACCGGACGCGCCTTCTTCTCCGACGAACGGCAGACGGAACTGCTGTCGCGGATCGCCGATGCCGTGACCCGCGCCGGTGTGTGGACGGACCTCGACGCGACCTGGATACTCGTCGACGCTGAACTGCTGCCGTGGACTGCCAAGGCGGAGGCCATGATTCGCAGCCAGTACGCCAGGGTCGGCGCCGCGGCGACGCACGCACTGCCGGCGGCCGTCGACGTACTGGCGGTCGCAGCCGCGCGCGGAATCGATGTCGGTGATCTGCTCACCAGGGTGCGGTCGCGCGCCGCCAACGCCGACCGCTTCGTCGACTCCTATCGTCACCACGTGCAACCGATCGACACTCCGTTGGGAATCCAGGTGGCGCCCTTCCAACTTCTCGCCACGGATGCCGCGACGTATGAGACCCGCGATCACGAGTGGCACCTCGGCATAGCGGATCGCCTGGTTGCCTCCGACCCGGAGTTGTTCCGGCCCACCCGACGCCTCGTCGTGGAGACAGCCGATGCATCGTCGCGCGCAGCAGGCGTCAGTTGGTGGGAGGACCTCACCGCGAGCGGCGGCGAGGGCATGGTCGTCAAGCCGATCGACAATCTCGTCCGCGGACCGAAGGGCCTCGTCCAGCCTGGGCTCAAAGTCCGCGGTCGTGAGTATCTGCGAATCATCTACGGCCCCGACTACACCGATGCGGCGACCCTCGCCCGGCTCAAGAACCGCAACCTCCGATTGAAACGGTCGATGGCGCTGCGCGAGTATGCCCTAGGGCTCGAGGCGCTGCGTCGAGCAGTGGCGGGAGAGCCGACATGGCGCATCCACCAATGTGTATTCGGCGTCCTCGCGATGGAGTCGGAGGCCGTGGACCCGCGGCTGTAACCTCCGCTCCCCACCCCCTGCTCCCTGAGGTGCGAGCGTGCGAGCGACACTCTCTGCTCCCTGAGGTGCGAGCGAAGCGAGCCTCGAAGGGTCAGAGCGGGCCGGTCGGGAGGTGCCGGCGGACGAGCTTGCCGGTGGGATTGCGGGGCAGGTCCTCGACGAAGACGACGTCGCGCGGCACCTTGTACCGGGCGAGGTGCTTCTTGACGTGCGCCTTGATGTCCTCGGGTGTCGGATTCGCATGTTCGGCGGCGACGATGAAGGCGCGCAGGCGTTTTCCGTACTCGTCGTCGTCGACGCCGATGACCGCCACGTCGTCGATGTCGGGATGCTCACCGAGCAGGTTCTCCACCTCGAGCGGGTAGACGTTCTCGCCTCCGGAGACGATCATGTCGTCGTCACGGCCGTCGATGTGGAGGAGCCCGTGCTCGTCGAACCGGGCCATGTCGCCGGTGGACATGTAACCGTCGATGATCTCCTTGTTGCGTCCGTCGGTGTAGCCCTCGAACGGGGCGCCGTTGCGCACGAACAGCCTGCCGCGCACGTTGGTCCCGGAGATCCGGTTGCCCTTGTCGTCGAAGAGCGCGAGTCGGCTCGTGACCGGTGCGCGGCCCACCGTACCCGGTGCCAGACGCAGCTCCTTCGGTTGCGCGACCGTGGCGATCGCGACCTCGGTGGAGCCGTAGAGGTTGTAGAGCACGTCACCGAACGTGTCCTGAATGGCTTCCGAAAGTGTCGGCGACAGAGCCGAACCCGCGAGCACGACGATCTTCAGCGACGACAAGTCGTACTTGCCGATGACGTCGGGACCCAGGGCGACCATGCGGTGCAGCATGGTCGGGACGGCGACCAGCACCTCCGCCTTGTGCTCGGCGATCGCGGCGAGGGTCTTTTCCGCGTCGAACCGACGCATCACCACGGTCTTGTTGCCCAGCGCCGTCCCCACCCCCCACAATGCGAAACCGGTGGAGTGGAAGATCGGCGAGACGATCACCATGGCGCTGCGCTGCGGCAACGGGATCCGGTCCAGCAGAAGCGCACTGGCGAACGGCGACATCTTGGATCGCTGGGCGCCCTTGGGCAGTCCGGTCGTGCCGCTGGTGAGGATGACGAGTCCGCCCCACGCGGCGGGTTCGGGCGGAGTCGACGTATCGCCGGTGGCTGCGATGTCGTCGAGGGTCCCGACGCCGTCACCGACGGGGCGGTTGCCGTCGATCCAGGTGACGATGCGCAAGGTGTCGGCAGGGAGGGAGTCGGCGAGGTCGGTGAACTCCTCGTCGTAGAGCATCGCCACGATCTTCTCGCGTTCGGCGACCTCGGCGAACTGGGTCTTGCCGAAGCCGGTGTTCATCATGGCCAAGCGGAACCCGGCCTTGCCCGCGGCGCTCATGGTGGTGAGCAGACCCCGGTGGTCCCGCGCGATGACGCCGATGACCGATCCCGGCTTGATGCCCGACGCGAGCAGGTGGTTGGCGAGCGCGTTGGCGTGCGCATTGAGTTCCCCGAAGGTGAGCTCGCCGTGCTCGTCGGCGACGGCTCCGGCCTCGGGATACTCGTCGGCACCGTGTGCCACAGCCGCCGCACACGGACCGATGATCTTGGCCCGCTTGACCGTGGTCAGCAGCTCCTTGGGTTTCGTTGGATCCACCAGACCCGACCGCCGCAGCACCTGGAACGCGCCGAACGCGTCCTGCGCCGATTCGATCACCGTGCCGACCGCACCGGTCACCGAAACCATGTCCACCCCACCTTCCGCGGCTGGGCCGCGTCGTCGCTCTCTTCCGGTTGGCTGCGCGCCCGACGCACTCTGGTCACCGTCGTCACCAGCCGTGCCACAGGTGCAGGATATGCCGACCATGCCGACCGATGTCCGTTTCACCCGAATCGGTTGTCACACTGATCAGTTCACCGCATTTCGCACTCAGGTCACCGTTCGCCGTCCCGATGGGGTCGACCGAACGGCGATCTCGTGGCGACAGGTTACCAAGTCTGACAACTCGCGTCATCAGATTGGAGGCCCACGTGCTCTCGGGTCAGTACGGCGGTGGGTCCAACCGGTCGAGTTCTTCGCGGGCTCGCTTGTTTCGGGCGCGTTCTTGTCGCCGGCGGGCGAGTTTGGCGTCCAGTCGGCTGTGCGTGCGCTCCGGATTGTCGGAGGCGATGACCCGTGGGGTGGGTGGGGCTTGGGCGGCTTGTTCGAACCGGATCCGCCGCAGGTTCGCCGAAGGTGTCTTCCAGCGTTTCGGCATCGCCGGGCAGAGTGACCCCTTCGGGGGTCTCGTATTCGGTGACCAGGCGACCGTCGTCGTCGCGGTACTGCACATCGACCCAGTCCCCGAGAGTTTTCAACAGGTGACCGGGGCGGCATTTGGCGTTGAGGTTCTCACTCGACGTCGCCCCACCCCGGGCGGGGTCGGTGTGGTCGTACTCGGTGACGTGATCGAGATCGCACGCGAACGCTGAACGGGTGCAGCCGGGTTCGGTGCAGTATCCGTCCCGCACCCGCACGAAGTCGGCGCACGACGTGGTGGGCCGGTACCCGTTGCCGGGATGGGTGGCCGGGTAGACCACCGCGACACTCGCGGTGGTCTCGACGGGTCGATCGGGTTCGGCTGCGTCCGTTCCGTTTTCGCCGTGTGCGCCGGTCGCGGCGGCGTCGGCTCGGGTGTCCTCGGCTGGTGCCGGGCGCTGGGCGGTCCGCCGCTGGTCGGCGTCGTTGTTGCTGGGGGCCACGTAGGTGGGTTGGGTGCGGGCGGGGGTGACCGGGCTGAGGGTGGCATCGGGGCGGGCGGCGAGGTCACGGACGTGTTCGTCGCTAATGATGCCGTGTTCGTCGAGGAACCCGACCCCTGGCGCCCCGGCCAGGGTGGCGGCATCGGTGACCACATGGATCACGATCTCGGCGCGGACGGCGTCGAGGACACTTTGCGGGTCTGGGATGTCGGCGGTGCACGGCTGTTCATCGTCGCACTGGCACTCGAATGCCGTGCGGGTCAACAGCGCGAACATCGCATCGGATCGTCGTATCCCCTGGGTGCGGCCATCCCGCTTGCAGACCGAGTCGGCGAGGATGGCGACGGCTTTGGCCGAGATCCGCACATTCTCCGCCGACATCACCGCGGTGAGTTCGGCGGTGCCGTCGGGCAGTTCGTGGGTCCACACCCCACGCTGATCCATCGCGTCTTTGCGGCGTTGCCGCACCGCGTCGGGGTCATGGCGGAACACCAGGCGGTCGACCATGTCGCGCAGCCGCGCCCGATCCCACACACCTGTTCGGCGGCGCACCGTGTCGGCGATCTCGGCATCCAACGCGGGGGTGATCGGGTCATCGGTGGGGATCAGTTCGGTGCGGGAGATGACCAACCGGATCTGCCACTGCGACAGGACCCCGTCACGCAGGGTGTCAGCTACCTCGGGGAGCCGATCCCGTAGTGCGATGGCCTCGTCGATGAGGGTTTCGGCGTGGCGGCGGGACACCCCGGCTTGGCGGGCGATGCGGGCGGCGCAGTCGGCGTGGCCGTCCATCACGAACCCCTGCGCGCTGGTGGTGATCAGGCGGTCGGTCATCGCCGCGATCGTCTGATACTGGTGCCAGGCGAGGTATGACTCGCCGCGCCGGGTGGCGTCGAGGCCGGCCATCAACATGACCATGTCGGTCTCGGCGGCGTGGGCAGGATCGACCCCGGCGACGAACTCGCCCGGTAGATCGGTCCACGCCTTCACAACGCCCCCCGACGCCTGTTCGACCCACCCCTTCTCCGGGGTGTGTTCTGCTACCAACCAATCTAAACCCGACCACCGACAAGACCTGGATGATTCTTCACGGCAGATGACGTTGTCGTAGACGAAATGTGCTCTGAGCGTTGCGGTATGGTGCCGCCCGGGTTGGCGGCGGATTAGATCGTCGGGTCGCCAGGTGGTTTCGACACGGCGACTCGCCTAGCGGCTCGTTGCCGGCTCAACCAGCGGAGGGGGTGCCGGCTCAACCAGCGGAGGGGGGCGCCGGCTCAACCAGCGGAGTGGGCGGTTCATCCAGCGGAGGGGGTGCTGGCTCATCCAACGGAGTGGGCGGTTCATCCAGCGGAGGGGGTGCTGGCTCATCCAACGGAGTGGGTGCCGGCTCAACCAGCGGAGGGAGGGACACCTTTCGAACCAGCGGGGAGGGCTCCTCCACGGACGGAGGGGACCTGCTCAATCAGCGGAGAGTGGCTTCTCACAACGGCGACGTGCACGTCGGGCCGTCCGCGGATCGGCCCGACGTGCTTCGTCCTCGGATCTGTCGACTCAGAACGCGGTGAGGTTCTCCTTCAGCGTCGAGCCCGTGTACTCCTCTCGGATGAGGCCGCGCCGACGGAGTTCGGGCGCCAGACCGTCGGAGACCATCGCGAGATTCATCCGGGTCGTCGGCAGGTAGAACAGGAATCCGTCGCCGCCGGCCTCGTCCATGATCTCCCCCATCTTGGCCGCTACCGTCGCGGGCGATCCGACGAGACCCATGTCCTTGACCTGGAAACTCTTGGACACGACCTCGCGAAGGGTCTTGTCCTCGTGACCGTCGAACAAGCCGGCGATCGAGGTGAACTCGCCGTTCTGCCGGGACAGATCGATGTCGCCGACGAGGGTGTCCGGGTGGATCGCACCGAAGTCGATACGTCCGCCGGACGTGTACGACATGTTCCACAGGTTGTACTCGATGGCCTTGTCCGACGACCGGAATGCCTGGGCTGCTTCATAGTTGGCCTGGGCCTCGGCGTCGGTGGCGGCGATCGTCGGCGTGGCGATGAAGAGGAACTTCACGTCGTCGGGGTCGCGCCCGGCGGCGGCGATCCGCGCGCGCATGTCCGCGCGGTAGGTCTTCGCCGCGGCGGCGTCCTTGACGATGGCGATCTGGGTGTCGTCGTACCGGGCGGCCAGGACCCGCCCCATCTCCGAGCTGCCCGCAGAACACACCGGCACGGTCCGCTGCGGTCCGGGAATGGTGTTCAGGGGTCCGCGGCACTTGAAGTACTTGCCCACGAACTCGATCGGGTTCACCTTCGTGTGGTCGGCGTACACGCCCGCGACGGGGTCGGCGATGACCGCGCCGTCCTCCCACGAGTTCTGCAGCGCCTTGACGACGTCGATCCACTCCATCGCCATGTCGTAGCGCTCGTCGTGCTCGAGATGCCGCTCGTAGCCGAAGTTCTGCGCCACCCGGTCGGTGACACTGGTGACCACGTTCATCCCCACGCGACCCTCGGTGAGATGGTCGAGCGTGGTGAAGGCCCGGGCTGCGAGGAACGGCGGATACTGGATCGTCGAGACCGTGGGCACGATGCCGATGTGCTTGGTGGCCTGGGTCATCAGCGGGACGAGCGGCAGCGGATCGTTTTTCGGTGCCATGAATCCGCGCCGCAGCGAGGTCTCCGAGGACTGGTTGTATGAGTCCTCGACCATCGAGGTGTCCTCGATCAGGATGTAATCGAACCCGGCGCGTTCGAGGCTCGTGGCCATGTCCACGTAGATCCCCGGTTTCATCCAGTCGGTGGCGTTGGTGCCGGTCCACGGACCGTCACCGTTCGTCGGACTCCACGGGTGGATGCCGAAGCCGTCACCGAGAAACCAACCCATATGGAACATGCTCAATCTCCTTGTTGATGAAGTGTTGCCGATTCTGTTGCGGCACAGTCGAGTAGCGACTTGTGCACCGATGGGGGACCAACCGGGTCAGGCGGCGGCCTCCATCTCCCGGTAGGCCCCGACGAGGGACTTGGTGTAGGCGTTCGACGGTCGGTTCAGAATCGTCGCGGTCTCCCCGGATTCGACGACCTTCCCGCTGTTCATGACCAGCAGGTCATCGGTGATGAATGCAGTGGCCGGCAACCCGTGGGAGATGAACACCAACCCGAGTGAGTGCGTCTGCACGTAGTTCTTGAGCAGGTTCAGCACCACGGCCTGCGCCGACACGTCGAGGGCACTGACCGCCTCGTCGCAGACCAGGATGTCGGGATGGACGACCAGCGCGCGGGCGATCGACAGGCGCTGCCGCTGGCCTCCCGACAGCTGATGGGGATACCTGTCGACGAGATCGGCGTCGATGCCCAGTTCGCCGACGATCTCGTCGACTGCGGCGTCGGCCGCCGCGGAGTCGAGCCCGGCCAGGATCTGGGCAGGGCGTCGAATGGCTTCACGCACCCGGCGGCGTGGATCGAAGGTCGTAGTGGTGTCCTGGGCCACGAGCTGCACCTTGCGCCGGTACTCCAACCGGCCGGGCCGACGCTCGAGCAACCGGGACAGATCGCGACCGTCCACGAGCACCTGGCCCGAGGTCGGTTGGGCCAGACCGACGATCAGCTTGCCGAGAGTCGACTTGCCGGAACCGCTCTCGCCGACGATCCCGGTGGCCCTACCTGCCTCCAGCGTGGCGGTGACCCCGCCCAGCGCGGTCACCCCGCGGCCGTAACGCTTGTGCACGTCGCACACCTCGATGATCGTGCTCATGCCGCGTTCTCCTTCACCATCACCGTGTCCAGCGTCGGAAGCGCCTCCAGCTGAGCCGAACCCAAGGTCGGCATACATTCGAGCAACCCCCGGGTGTACGGGTGGGTCGCGTGCTCGAGGTCGCGCGCGGCGACGGTCTCGACGATCTCACCGCCGCGCATCACCAGCACCTTGTCGGCGAAGCGGCGCGCCAGCGCGATGTCGTGGGTGATGAACACCAGCGACGCGCCGCTGTCGATGGTGAGTCCCGTCATCAGCTCCATCACCGAGACCGCGAGCGATGCGTCGAGTGCGCTCGTCGGCTCGTCGGCGATCAACAGCTCCGGCTCGGACGCAAGGGCGATCGCCATCATCACGCGCTGTCGCATCCCACCGGACAGCTGTCCCGGCAGCGCCGAGAGAACCCGTGCCGGATC
This sequence comes from Gordonia sp. NPDC127522, assembly GCF_042672305.1. Taxonomy (NCBI): domain Bacteria; kingdom Bacillati; phylum Actinomycetota; class Actinomycetes; order Mycobacteriales; family Gordoniaceae; genus Gordonia; species Gordonia sp. NPDC127522. Next base: position 406,561 of record NZ_JBHXVK010000002.1, on the reverse strand, counting down.
GACGATGCCGACCTGTGCCAACCGCTCCTCCGCTGCTGCGGACCGTGCCGAACGGGACCTGTATTGCGACTTCGACAGGACCGCGGTCAGCTGGCTGCCAACTGACCAGATCGGGTCGAGTGAACTCATCGCGTCCTGGAAGATCATCGAGATCCCCTGTCTACGTCGCGGAATCCGACGCGGAACCTCCTCCAGGAGAGCACGTCCCGACAACGACAGCGTCGTGGCGGACACCTCACCCACACCGGGCGGGATGAACCCGCCGAGGGCATTGGCGATACTCGACTTTCCCGATCCCGACTCGCCGACGACGGCCACGCGCTCCGCCGTCCCGATGGTGAACGACGTGGGATGGACCTTCTCCACCCCGCCGTAGCGAACGGTCAGATCGACCACTTCCAGCACCGGCGCGGTCATGGCTGCAACTCCGAATAGTCGATCACACTGTCGGTGCGGAACGCATACCCCTCGACGCCGTTCGCGAAAGCGTTGAGCGGCTGCACATATCCGATGTACACGGTGGGCATCTGGTCCTGCAGGACGCGCTCGGCCTCATTCCATTTCGCCCACGCCGGAACACCGAGCGGATCACCCGCCGCATTGCCCTCGGCCACCGCGTCGTTCATCGGGGCGTAGTCGAAGTCCGGCCAGTTGATCGGCGACCCCGGCGTGTAGAACAGCGACAGCACGTAAGGAGGTGACTGCACGACCGCGTAGTCGCGGCCCATCGAGGCCTGGAAGCTCTTGTTGGCGAGCCCCTCTTGGAAGACCGCCGAGTTGACCTCGTTGATCGTGATGTCGAAGCCTGCAGCGCGAGAGGCTGTCTGGATTTGGACAGCGGTTTCCTTGAGGTCCGGGACCGCGTTGTTGACGGTGAGTTCGAAGGCGACGGGGGTCGTGATCCCGGCGTCGCGCAAGATCTGCTGTGCTCGTTCCGGATCGGTGGTGTTGCTCCGCAGACCCGAATCGTTGTACTCCGGCAGGGTGTCGTTCAGGATCGACGAGATCGGCCCCAACCGGCCCTTGTAGACGTCTTTCATGATCGCCTCGTAGGGCACGGCGTAGGAGAACGCACGACGGACCTCGACGTTGTCGAACGGGGCCATGGACGTGGTCAGGGGCACGTAGACGTAGGCGTTGCTCGGCACCGTGAAGATCTGTGCCGCATCCGCGTCGCGGAGTGCGACCTGGTCGGCGGGACGTAGCTGCGTCGCGATCGACGCATCCCCGCTGCGAACGAGATTGGAGCGCTGGCCGGCATCGGCGACGACCCGCTGGACGACTCGTTTGACCGCCGGCTCACCGAGCGCGTACCCCGGGTTCGCCTCGTAGACCATCTGTTGCCCCGGCGTGTAATCGACCAGTTTGTAGGCCCCGAATCCGAAGTCGGCATTGGTCTTCGAGTACTCGACGCCGTAGGGGTCGTCGGGCGTGGCGTTCGCGCTCAGGACCTCGGAATCGTAGATGCTGTAGGGCGCGTTGGACAGCAACGACAACAGCGTGAAGCCGTACGACGGGTCGTCGATGGTGATGGTCACCGTGGCGTCGTCGACCTTGCGCACCTGATCCGGTGAGGTGATGACCGGCGCGCTGACGAACCCGACGATGCTGGTGTCCACCTCGAACTTGCGCTTCATGGAGAAGATCACGTCGTCGGCGTCCAGCGGGTTGCCCGCGGCACTCCGGGCGTCGGTGTTGAGCGCGAACGTGTAGACCCGACCGTCAGGGCTGACGTCGTAGCTGCGAGCGAGGACCGGTTCGAACTCGAACAGTTCCTGGTGGGCAGCCAGACCGTCGGACCCGGACACGTACGGATTGCGGATGAGGGTCGCGCCGGTGTTGAGGAAGAACTCGGCGGACTCATAGCCGGTGGCGCTGGTCTCGTAGCTGAAGCTCGGCGGCTGTGCGGCGGTCACGATGACCACGCCGCCCGCCGCGGAGTCCGACGACGAGCCGCCACCGCACGCGCTGATCGTCAACGCCGTGGCGACGGCGAGCGCGGTACCGCTCACCAGGGTGGATAGACGTCTCATGGGGATCGGGTACTCCATTTCTTCGATGAGGTCGGGAAGGGTTCTGGTCCGGGCGGTCGAGTCACGTACGGCGGCGTCGGGACACGAAGCTGGTCACCTTGGCTGCTGCCCACACCGAGAACGCAAGCGCGAGTACGGGGAACAGCGCCGGCCACCAGCGTCCGACGGCGGCGTCGGCGGCACCGTCGGCGAGCATGTTTCCCCACTCGGCGGCGGGGACGGGAATTCCGACGCCGAGGAAGCCGAGTCCGGCGCAGAAGATGATCGCCATGCCGAAGATCGCCGAGGCGTTCTCTAGCACCGGCGCACATGCGTTGGGGATGACGTGGCGCAGCAGGATGCGTGTCTCGGACTCGCCGCTCATCCGCGCCGCCGTGACGAATCCGTCACTGCGCGTGCGCAACACCTCCGACCGCATGAGGCGCCCCTGGAACGGCATCATCACCAGTGCGAGGGCCAGCGCGATCACGAGCGAGTTGCGCCCGAAGAACGACACGATCACCAGGCCACCGATCATCACCGGCATCGCCTGCACCAGGTCGATCGTCCGCCCGAGCGTCGCGGCGACCGCGCCGAGGACTCCACCACGCGTGCCGTACATGCCGGCGATCGTTCCGATCGCGATACCGACCCCGGTCGCCAGTGCGGTGACGCCGATCGCGATCAATACGTCCAACCGGAATCCGGTGAGAGTTCGTGACAGGACGTCGAATCCGTTCGAGTCCGTGCCGAACCAGTGTTCCCCCGACGGCGCGGTCGACGGCGTGCCGACGACCATCGTCGCCGACTGCGGGGCGAGCATCGGGCCGAAGACGGCGAGCAGCAGGACGATCGCGAAAGGGATCAGAGGCGCGTACTCGCGGAGCCGGGGACGGGTTCGATTCACCTCCCGCGTGCGCGGTTCGACCGCGACGGATGTCGTGGGCTGGGCGGTGGTCTCGGTGAGAGGGGCCATGACCATGTCAGATCTCCTGATCTCGGGAGTCCCGGCGGCGAGGGTCGAGAAGGCCGGTGGCCACCTCGGTGAGGAAGTAGACGATGAGGCACAGAGCCGCGATGACGACGAGGAAGGACCGCAGCGCATAGACGTCGGATGCCCGCACCGCGTCGACCGCGTACTGTCCCAGACCGCCGAGGCCGAACAGCGACTCCAGGACGACCGCGCCGCCCAGCAGCAGACCGAAGATCATGCCGAGCATCGCGACCGCGGACGGGAGAGCCCGCCGATAGACACTCAGGATCACCGTGCGGCGCGGAGCGCCCGAGGCGATGCGGAACCGAGTTGCACCGCTGTCGATCTCGGTGTCCAGTCCCAGCACGAGCGACTTGAGCAGGATCGCCGTGTGTGACACCACCATGACCGCCACCGGCAGGATCAGATGAGAGATGTAGGAACTCGCGGCCGCGGTGTCACCGGCGATGAGCGCATCGAGAACCGGGAAGCCGGTCACCTCCGGCGGCGGCATGAGGATCGGGTCGAGCCGCCCCGATGGAGCGGGGACCCAGGCCAGTGTCGCGAAGAACACGAACAGGAACAGGATGCCGACCACGTACTCCGGGACCGCACCGGCCGAACTGGCATAGGAACGAAAAACTCTGGCGAACCGATTGGAGGGGTTCGTCACGATGACGTACGACATCGGGAGGCTGACGAGGCAGGCGAAGAACAGGCCCGTGCCGATGAGTTCGAGCGTTGCCGGCACCCGGGTGGCCATGTCCTCGGCGACGGGCCGCCCGGTCGCGATCGAGCTGCCCAGGTCGAGGCTGAACAACGACGACAGGTAGGACCAGAACTGAGACAGCACAGAGCCGTTGAGCCCGTACTCCTCTCGCGCCTGTTCCAGAGCCGCCCCGGTGAGGCGACCGCCGGACGCGGAGACCAGCGGGTCACCCGGGATCAACTGCACGAGGAAGAACGCCGCCACCACGAAGATGACGAAGTTGACGATCCCCCGGGATGCGGCGCGGCCGATCCAGGCGTACTCGGCCAGTCGCGCCGCGACGGCGTGGCCACGCGACGCCGGCGGGCCGGCGGTCCCCGAACCGCCGTCGACGGTTGTTGTCAATGCGAGTCGTGTGTCGACCCTGGTTGTCTGGATGGTCACCCGATCCCTCCCACTGGAGCTCGATCTGTTGGTCTCAGATCTTGTGGGTGGTTTGTTTCCAAACCGGCGTCCTGGCGTGACTGATCAATTGCGCGGGTTCACAATCGGCGAGACGTCGGCGTCTTCGCAGGTCATCGCGTCGTCGATCGGGGCCGCCGATGATTCTGCGCCGATTGTGACGACCGCTACTTGCAGATGCGAGTGTCGAGAAACCTCTTAGACTCACTGGTCATCGGCTTCGCCAACCCGTACAGAGATCGAAGGTGACCCCTCATGACCGCACCACCACCTCACCACCCGCGCTCGCGCGGCGGATCCGCACGCGGGCGTCAGGTCTCGTCGCGGCGCGTCCGCGACCTCGTGCTGGCGTCGATCCGGAACGGGACCATCGACATCGATGCGCAGCTGGTCGAGGAAGACCTGATGATCATGTTCAACTCGAGCCGTGGGTCGGTCCGCGCCGCGCTGAACGACCTCAGCGAGGCCGGCGTCGTGATCAGGCGCCCACGTGTCGGAACCCGTGTCAGCCGACGTGATCTCGGTGTGGCACTGGCGGATATCTCCGACACGGGCGGTGAGCAGGTCGAGATCCAGGTGACCGACCAGTGCATCGTGCCCACGTTCCCCCTCATCCGATCGCGGCTCCGTATCGACGACGACGTCGTCCGGCTGGTCGAGAACTCGTTCATCGCCCGCGGAGAGATCATCGGGATGCGCAGCGCGTACTTCTCCCCGCGGTTCAACGCCGACCCCAACATGCTCGGCGGCAAACCTATCTCCATGGCGCGAACACTGGCCGAGTTCTTCGGTGTCGCACCGGGCGGCGCGACGGTGTCGATCGGGGCCGAGAACGCCGACGAACGCACCGCCCGGCTGCTCGACGTCCGGCCCGGAGAGACCTTGCTGTCGCGGGAGATCCTCTACACGACTGCCGAAGGTGCACCATTGGAGATCGTCTTCGACCGGTTCCGGGCTGATCGAATCCGCTTCGAGTCACATCTCGACAGCACCGACGTCACCTGGTGCCCGACGCCGAATCCCTCTCCGCCGGCGCAGGAATCACCGGCGAGCACACCGATCCCGCAGCGTTCGGCGGACACCCCGCCCGGCCCGCTCGCGCAATCTGGGTGAAATGACCGGTTGACGGTTCGGCAATCTCCCCCGCGCACGCTGCACTCGAACGCATTTCACGTGACATTCGAAGGGGAGCATCGTGATCGTTTCCGTGGTGGCGGGTAATCCGAAACCCGCATCCAGGACCCTGGCAGCCGCCGAACTGCTGGCCTCCACCCTGACCGGCACAGCGCCGGACCACGTGATCGACGTGGTCGATCTGGGTGCGGGACTACTGGGTTGGGGTGACGCGTCGGTCGCGCACGCCGTCGACACGGTCGCGGGCAGCGACCTGGTCGTCTTCGCCTCTCCGACCTTCAAGGCGACCTACACGGGGTTGCTCAAGCTCTTCCTCGATCAGTTCTCCACGGGTGACGGACTCCAGGACGTCACCGCGATCCCGCTGATGCTGGGCGCGGGTCCGGCCCACTTCCTGGCTCCGGAACTGCTGCTCAAGCCCGTGCTCGTCGAGTTGGGTGCAATCGTTCCGACGGCCGGTCTCTATGTCGTGGACAAATTGCACGACGACGCCGATGCGTTCGCGCCGTGGATCGACCGGTGGGGCCCGGTCGTGCTCTCCTCGGCCAACTCCCCGGTTGCGGCGGGCGATCGATGACCACCACCCTCATCCCCGCCGCCGAACTGCAACCCGCTGATCTGCGAATGGCGTTCGGCGCCTTTCCGACCGGTGTCGTCGCGCTCGCCGCCGTGTCCGACTCGACGCCGACCGTCCTCGTCGCGTCGTCCTTCGCGGTCGGGGTCTCCCAGGACCCGCCGCTGGTGATGTTCGCCGTCCAGCAGACGTCCACGACGTGGCCCACCCTTCGCGACCTACCCGCTCTGGGGGTCTCGGTGCTCGGCGAGAACCACACCGATGTCATCCGGCAGCTGTCATCCAAGGACAAGTCGCAGCGCTTCGCCGGGGTCGAGACGACGGTGTTGCCGAGCGGCGCATTGCTTCTCGATGACGCGCCGGTGCACTTCGAGTGTGCGGTCGAGAGTTCACACGTCGCGGGCGATCACGACATCGTCGTCCTGCGGGTCACCGGCTTGGCCAACGATCACTCGAAACAGCCGATCGTCTTCCACCGGTCCGCATTCGCGCGGTTGAGCGCGTGAAGGAGGCCTCCTCGTGGCTCGTCCGGTTCGGGCCAACTCAGCTGGAACCGGCCTGGTCGAGCTGAGCGACCCAGTCGTGCGGGACGCGTGCTCGGGGCCCGGGCACGGTTTGATCGTGGGGATGTGCGGTCGGCTCGGCGAGCGTCGGGCCGGCGAACATCTCGTCGGTGGCGTAATCGTAGAACCAGTCCTCGCCGGGCTCGTAGCTCTGGATGATCGCGTGCCCGGTGTGCGCGGCGTGGCTGCTGGCGTGACGGTTCAGCGAGTCATCGCAGCAACCGACGTGGCCGCACTGCGCGCATCGCCGCAGGTGGAACCACCACGACCCCGAGGCCTCGCAGTCGGCGCATCCCGGGCCGCTCGGCGGGATGGACGTGTTGATCGACTTGTCGACGTTCATCGGGAATCCGTTCTCTAATAGCCGAATCGATGGGCGAGGTGGACGAACCGGACCGGCGGGGGTGAGGGGGACGCCCCGCCGGTCCGGAGTTGGATCACTCGGCGATGAACGCGAGGATGTCGGCGTCGAGGGCCTGCTGATAGTCGCCGTAGATGCCGTGCGGGGCACCGGGGTACACCTTCTGAGTGCCGTTGCGCACCAGCTTGATCGCCTTGTCCGCAGCGGCCGCGATCGGCACGATCTGGTCGTCGTCGCCGTGGGCGATGAGCATCGGCACCTCGATGGCCTTGAGGTCTTCGGTCTGGTCGGTCTCGGAGAAGGCCTTGACGCAGTCATAGGCTGCGGAGAGGTTGACGAGCATGCCCTGTCGCCAGAAGTCGTCTTTCGCGCCCTGGGACACCTGAGCTCCGTCGCGGTTGGCGCCGTAGAAGGTCTCGGCCAGGTCCTGGTAGAACTGCGAGCGGTCGGTGAGTACTCCCTTACGGATGCCGTCGAACACCTCGATCGGGGTGCCCTCCGGGTTGTCGGGAGTCTGCACCATCAGCGGGGGCACCGCACCGGCGGTGATGACCTTGGCGACACGGCCCTTGCCGTACTTCGCCGCGTACCGGACGACCTCCCCACCGCCGGTCGAGTGGCCGATCAGGACCAGATCACGCAGGTCGAGTGTCTCGACGAGTTCGGCGAGATCCTTGGCGTAGGTGTCCATGTCGTTGCCCGAGCCGGTTTTGGCGGAGCGACCGTGACCGCGGCGATCGTGCGCGATCGCCCGGTAGCCGGCGTCGGCGAGGAGCTTCATCTCGACCTGCCAGGCGTCCGAGGACAACGGCCACCCATGGCTCAACAGCACAGGCTGTCCGCTGCCCTGCTCGGTGTAGTAGATCTCGGTGCCATCGGTGGTGGTGATGTACGGCATGGGTCCTCCTGGTCGGTGACTGTCGTCGGTGACCTCAAGACTCGTCCGGGCCGTCGTCGATGTCGTCGATGCTGACCGCCATTGTCACTGGCCGCTGGCCGGTGGGTCCGTCTACCGGCTAGCCGGTAGTGCTCGCGGCCGTCGCTCCAGTCAGCGGGATCTCCGCGCGAACGGTGGTCCCGACGCCTGCGGAGCTGCCGACGTTGAAGGTGCCCTCGACCGCCTCGACCCGGTCCCGGAGTCCGATGAGTCCAGACCCTCTGTCGGGCAACGCTCCTCCGACCCCGTCGTCCGCCACTGACAGGACCAGGACGTCATCGTCGTCGATCCGCGCCGCGATGTTCACCTCAGAGGCCTGGGCGTATTTGGCGGTGTTCGTCAACGATTCGGCCACCACGTAGTAGGCCGTCACCTCCACCGGCTCGGGCAACCGGCCGGGGACCGCGATGTCCAGTGAGACCGGGACCGGCGAGCGACGGGCCAACGTCTTCAGCGCCGGAGCGAGCCCGCCGCGGGACAGGATCGCGGGATGGATGCCGCGCGACAGTTCCTGCAGGTCGGTGTGGATCTGCGAGAGCGAGTCCACCGCGGTGTCGAGCCGACCGCGCAGATCCGACTGCTCCTCGGGGACGGTGGCCTGAACCGCCCGCAGGTCCATCCCGAGGGACACGATGCGCTGCTGCGCTCCGTCGTGAAGGTCTCGCTCGATGGCGCGGCGCGCCTGGTCGGCCGCAGCGATGACACGGGCACGCGATCGGTTCAGCGCTGCACGCGATTCGTCGTTGAACACCGCGCGGGCAACCAGGTCGGCGAAGTCGGTCAGTCGCAGGCGCAGGTCTGGTGGTGCCGATCGGTGGGTGATTCCCACGATGACCGCCCCCCACGGATGGCCTTCGACGGTGATCGGCACCCCGATGCCCGACCGTATCCCCCGAGCCTTGAGACGCTCGCCGATCGGGCCGGTGGCACCCGAGTAGTCGAGGGTCGCCGTGTCGCCGGTTTCGAAGATCGCCGTCGATATGTTCTTACCGCCGAGCGGTATTCGTTCTCCCACGATGAGGCCGCTCGACTCCGCGCCGGCCTCGTCGTCGCGGGCGGCCAGGACGTCACAGCTCCCGTCACTGTCGAAGTGCACCAGCGTGACGTGCTCGACGCCGAGCTCATCGGCCAACTCATCGGTGACAGCACGGAACACCTCGCCCGGTTCGACCCGACTGGCGACCAAGGTGGCAACCCGCCGCAGCGCCGCCTGCTGGCGGGCCATCGCGATGGTCCTGCCGTAGAGGACTTCCCGGTCGCGGGCCGCGGCGAGCAACGCCTCCAGATTGGGCACCATCCGGAGAACGCGCCGCCGATCGGCTGCACTGATGTCCGAGGGCACCACCAGTGAGCCGACGGTACGGTCGTCGTCACGCAGCATGATGCACTCCTGGTGGCGGCCGCACTCGGCGTCGGGGTCGCCGAGGATCGCGCCCGGCGCCGGCAACTCGAGCACGTCGGACAGACGCGCACTGGCCGCGGCGAGCGCCTCGGGCGGATCCGCCGCTCGCAACACCGTCCGAGCCATCGCTGCCGAGAGATCCGCTTCGCGGCGACGCTGGTCGGACTCCAGCGCCCGCAACCGTGATTGACCCACCAGCACGTTGGTCAGCAGCGCGAGAACCGAGAACACCACGACAGCAGGGACCAGACTGCCGCTGCCCTCCAAAGCGTGGAACCACACGTAAGCCGTGGCGCTTGCCACCGAGGTTGCCAGCGCCAGCCAGAAGCCCCAACCGGCCGACACCACCAGCACCCCGAACAAGAACACGGCACCGAAGGCGTTCTCCGGGGAGAACTCTTTGAGCCAATGGACCACCAGGGCCTCGAGTGCGATCAGCACCACGGCGGTCACCACGCCCCACCGCAGCGGAGGCGACGTCGGGCGGAGCACCGCGGCCGCGATGCGCTCCGACAGCGGGGCACGCTCGATGTTCCGGCTAGCGGGAATGACCCGACCATCGATTTCTGACACGCTCGACAGTATGGAACCCCCACGCTTGCGCTGCCTCATCGTCGATGACAGCGCCGCCTTCCGCACCTCGGCCCGCGGGATGCTCGAGGCCGGCGGGATCATGGTGGTCGGAACTGCCTCGACCCTGGCCGAGGCGCTGCGTGAGACCGCGTCGACGCGCCCCGATGTCGCCCTCGTCGACATCGATCTCGGCGGCGAGAGCGGCTTCGACGTCGCCGAAGCCCTGCACGCGCCGGGGGTGGGGCCCGCGGTCGTACTCGTCTCCACCCACGAGGAAGAAGAGTTCGCCGACATGATCGACGCCAGCACCGCCGTCGGTTTCGTACCGAAGTTCGCACTCACTGCCGACCGGGTCCGCGCTGCGTTGGCCCGGAGCTGACCGAGGCTTGGGCCTTCAGGTGGTGGCGTCGAGGAACACGATCACGGCCCGCACACGACGATGGTCGTCCGGTGTCTCGGACAGGTCGAGCTTGGTCAGGATGCTGCGCACGTGTTTTTCCACGGTGCCTTCGGTGATCCACAACCGGCGCCCGATACCCGCATTCGACAGCCCCTCGGCCATCAGCGTCAGCACCTCGCGCTCCCGCGCACTGAGCGCCTCGAGCGGGTCGTCCCGGCGGCGTGCCGCCACGAGCTCATGGACCAGCGCAGGGTCCATCACCGACGCCCCGTTGGCGATCCGCTGCACGGTGTCGACGAAGTCGCTGACATCGGTCACCCGGCTCTTGAGCAGATAGCCGATACCTCGGCCGCCCTCCAGGAGTTCCAGGGCGTGCTCGACGTCGACATGCGCGGACAGCAGGAGGATGCCGATCTCGGGGTGCTCGCGCCGTATCCGCAGGGCGGCGTCGAGACCTTCGGCGGAGTGCCCGGGTGGCATCCGGATGTCGACGACCGCGAGGTCGGGCCGGTGCTCTGCCACCACCGCCAGCAATTCGTCGGCGTCGCCCGCCTGCCCGACGACCTCCATCCCCGCAGTGGTCAGCAGGCTCGCCACGCCTTCTCTGAGCAGGACATCGTCGTCCGCGAGCGCAACACGCAGCGGCATGTCAGTGTGACGTGCTCTCGCTGCCCGTCCCCCGCGAGCGACCGCGGGAGAACGAAACCCGACGATGCAGCCCCATGGCGCGACTCCTCCAGATGATGCGCGACCTTCGAGCCGGCGCGCTCGCCGTACTCTATCCAACCCTTGGGTCCGGCGTCGGTGGCGCCGGCCGTCAGTTCGCTCGTCGCGGCCGACGCGTTCCGGTGAACTGCTACGACACACTCCCCAGGAGATGCCCCAGCCGTTGCCGTTTCGCGTCGAGATAGCGGACGTTCGCCGGCATCACCCCGACGACGAGGGGCACCCGGGAGGTGACCTCGACCCCGGCAGCGGTCAGGCCGCGGACCTTGTCGGGGTTGTTCGTCATCAGGCGGGCACACGTCACCCCCAGATCCGTGAGAATCGCTGCTGCGGCGCCGTACTCGCGCGCGTCGACCGGCTCGTCGAGTTCGAGGTTCGCCTCGACGGTGTCGAAGCCCTGATCCTGCAGACGGTATGCCGCCAGCTTCTTGAGCAGCCCGATCCCCCGCCCCTCATGACCGCGCAGGTACACCACGACACCGCCGTCGCGACTGATCCGTTCGAGCGCGGCGTCGAGTTGCGGTCCGCATTCGCACCGTTGCGAGGCGAACGACTCCCCCGTCAGGCATTCCGAGTGCACGCGGACCAGGACCGGGTCACCGGTCCGCCCCGATCGGTCGATTCCGTCGTTCACGAGCGCGATGTGCTCGGCGCCGGTCTCGGTGTCGAGGTAGCCGATCGCACGGAATTCCCCGGTCGGCGTGGGCAAGATGGTTTCCGCACCCCGGCGCACCCGCGGTGCCGTCGTCCATCGCCGCGCGTCGTGGGCACGCCGGTAGTTCACGAGCTCCTCGATGGTCAACACCGGCACACCCATGCGGGAACCCATCTCGGCCACTTGCGGATACCGCATCATCGAACCGTCGTCGGCGACCAGCTCGGCGATGACCCCGACCGGCGCGATGTCGGCGAGCGCGCACAGGTCGACCGCCGCCTCGGTGTGGCCGGGGCGTTCGAGCACGCCCCCGGGGCGGGCGCGGAGGGGCAGGATGTGGCCCGGGCGGATGAGATCGCGTGGCCCGGTCGACGCGGCGGCCAACGTCCGCAGGGTCAACGCGCGGTCGGCCGCCGAGATGCCCGTCGAGACCCCCTGTGCCGCATCGACGCTCACCGAGTAGGCCGTGGACTTCGGATCTTCGTTGTTCGTCACCATCGGCGGCAGTTCGAGCAGGTCCGCGCGCTCCGAGGTCATCGGCGCGCACAGCAGTCCCGAGGTGTGGCGCACCGTCCACGCAGTCCACTCGGTGGTGACGCGATCCGCGGCGAGGATGACATCACCCTCGTTCTCCCGATCGGCGGCGTCCGTCACCAGGACCGGCCGGCCGGCGCGCAGGGCATCGACCGCGTTCTCGATGGCGTTCATCAGATCTCCTCGACGTGTGGCGACTAGGCACGCCAGTGCACACCGTGGTCGTGTCGTTTCCGAGGCCCGCTCGTTGCAGGCGGATTTCGCGGCTGCGCGGCGAGACCTCCGCAGGCCAGCGACGACGACCAGCACGAATGCGCGGTCCGAAATCGCTCTTCCGCCGGTTACACCGACGCCGCGCGGGCCCGTCCGAGCATGGCGCGCGGACTCGCCCGAGTTCACCAAGACCGCCGAACGGCGCGAACTGCCGAAGGCGCCGCTCCGAGAGCTGTTGCGCAGCCAACCCGCGCAGGTCCTGCAGGTCCTCGGGTTGGGTATCGCTCAGAACGCGACCGGGTACATGGTGCTCACCTACATCGGCATCCACCTCGTCCGCGAGGGTGGATACAGTCAGACCGCGGTCACCTGGACCGCCGGCCTGCTCACCGCCGCCACCCTCGCCACGTGGCTCATCGACCGCACCGGCAACTCGCTCTCCCCCGCCTACTTCCTCATCGGTTCGAGCGCTATCGGTCTGCTGACGCTGTTGACGATCCGACGGAAGCGCCGCGGACTCGGCGAGGCCGGTGACGCTGCCGACGACACCCCGGCCGTTCCCGCGCGTACCTGACCCGACCCGGCGTCATCCGGCGCCCGCCAACCGAATCCGACGAAACGGACGCGGGCCGGCGCCAGACGTGTGGTCCGCGTCCGTGTGGGCATACTGTTCGAGAACTCAGCTCCCCGAACCCCCGGAGGCTCCCGTGGCCAGTGGTCTCGTCGCCCTGCTCGATGACATCGTGACCCTCACCCGGGCGGCCGCCGCATCTCTCGACGACATCGGCGCGGCGGCCGGCAAGGCCAGTGTCAAGGCGGCGGGAGTCGTGGTCGACGACACCGCGGTCACGCCCCGCTATGTCCACGGGTTCACGCCCGACCGCGAATTGCCGATCGTGCGCAAGATCGCCCTCGGCTCGATCCGCAACAAGTTGCTGATCATCCTGCCGGTGGCGATGATCCTCAGCCAGTTCCTCCCGCAGGCGCTTCCCTACCTGCTGATCGCCGGCGGCCTGTTCCTCTGCTTCGAGGGCGCCGAGAAGGTCTGGGAGGCGATCGGCGGCGGCCACCACGCCGAGGAGCAGACCGCCGGCCAAGCCGGTCCCGAGTTCGAGAAGACGATGGTCAGCGGCGCGATCCGCACCGACCTGATCCTGTCCGCCGAGATCATGGTCATCTCGTTGTCCTCCGTCGAGTCCGAACCGTTCTGGACCCGTCTCGCAGTCCTCGTGGTCGTCGCCTTCCTGATCACCGCCCTCGTCTACGGCGTAGTCGCCGTCATCGTGAAGATGGACGACGTCGGGCTGGCACTGGCGCAGCGCGAGTCGCCGACGGTGCAGAAGATCGGCCGCGGTCTGGTCCGCGCCATGCCCAAGATCATGTCGACGCTGACGGTCGTCGGTATCGCGGCCATGCTCTGGGTGGGCGGCCACATCCTGATCGTCAACGTCGGCGAGGCCGGCTTCCATTGGCCCGCCGATCGGCTCCACGACGTCGAGCACTGGTTCGAAGAGCTGGTCCACGGCGGCTTCGGCGCCGTGCTGTCCTGGACGGCCGGCACCGTGCTCTCCGCCGTCGTCGGCCTCGTGGTCGGTGCCATCATCGTGGCGATCCTGCACGTCATCCCGCGGCGCAAGAAGGACACCGCCGCCGCGCACTGACCCGAGGCCCGTCGACTGGGCGTCGATTCACGTCGACCGTGCACCCCGGGATCACGCGAGCAGTCGCCAGAGGCCGATGAGCCCGACGACGACGATCACCCCGCGAAGCGCGCGGGGGGAGAGGCGCCGCCCGTACCTGGCGCCGAGGAAACCGCCGATGAGCGAGCCGACGGCGATGGCCGCCGCGGCCCACCAATCGATCCGGTCGAACGCGACCAGCGTGTACGTGACGGCGGCGACGACGTTGACCACCAGGGACAGCAGGTTCTTGGCCGCGTTCAGCCGTTGCAGGTGGTCCGGTACGACCACCCCCAGGATGCCCATCAAGAGGATGCCCTGCGCGGCGGTGAAGTAGCCGCCGTAGACACCGACGGCGAATGTCCCGAGGGTCATCGCCGCGATCCGCAGGGGACCGAGGTGCGATGGCGTGAGGTCTCCGCCGAGGGACGTGCGAGTGCCCACCCATCTCTGGATGTAGGGCTGCGCGACGACGAGGATCAGCGCGGCGACGAGCAGAATCGGGACCACGGTCTCGAACACCGTCTCCGGCAGATGGAGCAGAAGCCAGCAGCCGGCGATCGCGCCGGTGAACGACGCCGGAATCTGCCACCGGAGGCGCGGCCACTGGCCCTCGAGTTCACGCCGGTATCCCCACGTTCCGGACACCCCGCCGGCGACGAGGCCGATCGCGTTGGACATCGTCGCGGTGACGGGCGGGACGCCGAACGCGACCAGCGTCGGGAACGTGATGAGGGTTCCGCTGCCCACGAGGGCGTTGATCGCTCCCGCCCCGACGCCGGCGACGAGTACGACGACTAGTTCCCAGATGGTCACAGTCTCCGAGGGTGCCCTCCGAGATCTACAGCGGCTGCACCGGGGTGGTTTCGACAGGGCTCAACCAGCGGAGAACAGGGCTCGACCAGCGGAGAACCTCGCGTCGCGAGACGACGCCCAGTCGACGGGTCGATCAGTTGATCCGGTCTCCGGTGGACGGGTCGAAGAGGTGCACCGCACTGTCGGACTGGCGCAGGCGGATGCCCTCACCGCGCTTGGCCGGGGCCCGGTCGGCAGACCGCGCGACCATCACCATCGGATCGCCGTCGAGGTTGCGGACCGAGTCGTCGGCGAGGTTGGCGTAGATGTAGGTCTCGCTGCCGAGTTCCTCGAGGAGGGCGACGTCGGCGTTGAGTCCGGTGCCACCGTCGGACAACGCGAGGTGTTCCGGACGGATGCCCACGACCACGGACTCCAGACCGGAACGACGCAGCGCGGCCTGCGCTTCGGCGTCGATGTCCACGGCGGCGCCCGACACGGTGATCACACCGTCGACGACCGGCGCCACGAAGAGGTTCATCCCCGGCGAGCCGATGAACCCGGCGACGAATGCGTTGACCGGGCGGTCGTACAGTTCCGTCGGCGTGGAGAACTGCTGCAGCACACCGTTCTTGAGGACAGCGACACGATCCCCCATCGTCATCGCCTCGACCTGGTCGTGGGTGACATAGACGGTCGTGGTGCCCAGACGCCGCTGCAGGGCCGCGATCTGGGTACGGGTCTGGACGCGGAGTTTGGCGTCGAGGTTCGACAGCGGTTCGTCCATGCAGAAGACCTGCGGTTCGCGAACGATGGCCCGCCCCATGGCGACACGCTGCCGCTGGCCACCCGACAGCTTCGCCGGCTTGCGGTCGAGGAAGTCGGTCAGGTCGAGCAACCGCGCGGCCTCGGCGACCTTGCGCTTGCGCTCGTCGGCGGGCACGCCGCGCATCTTCAACGCGAAACCCATGTTCTCCCCGACGGTCTTGTTGGGGTACAGCGCGTAGTTCTGGAAGACCATCGCGATGTCGCGGTCCTTGGGCGCGACGCCGACCATGTTGTCGCCACCGATCCGGATCTGACCCGAGTCGATCTCTTCGAGCCCGGCGAGCATGCGCAGGGCGGTGGACTTGCCCGAGCCCGACGGTCCGACGAGGACCACGAACTCACCGTCGTCGATGTCCAGGTTCAGTGAGTCGACGGCGAGTTTGTCCGCGCCGGGGTAGACGCAGCAGGCCTTGTCGTAGGTGATGGAAGCCATGATGTTCTCCGGTTTCTACAAAGGTGTTGTGCGAGAGCGTGTCAGAGGGGAATGGATCACTTGATTGCGCCGCGCTGGGACCGGTGGCGCGGCACCGAACTGTGCTGTCACTTGATCGCGCCGAACGAGAGGCCGCGGACGAGCTTGTTCTGGGCGATCCAGCCGCAGATGACGACCGGCAGCGCGGCGAGCACGGATGCGGCGGACAGCTGCGCCCAGTACAGGCCCTGGCCGGACATGAAACCGGTCAGGAACACCGGCATCGTCTGCGCGTTGACCGCGGTCATGTTGACGGCGAAGAAGAACTCGTTCCACGAGAAGATCACGCAGATCAGTGCTGTCGCTGCGATTCCCGGCGAGATGAGCGGGAGGATCACTTCACGCACCGAGGTCCACAGGCTAGCGCCGTCGATGCTGGCGGCCTCGAGGAGTTCCCCGGGGACCTCGAGGAAGAACGACCGCATCATCCACACCGCGATCGGTAGGTTCATCGCGGTGTAGAGGATGACCAGCGTCCAGATGTTGTCGAGCATCCCGATCTCGCCGACGATCACATAGAGCGGGATGATTGCGGCGACGATCGGCAGCATCTTGGTGCTGATGAAGAAGAACAGCGCATCCTTGGTCTTGCGTACCGGGCGCAGCGACAGCGCGAACGCAGCCGGCACGCCGAGCAACAGCACCAGGATCGTCGACACGATCGTCGCGAACAAGGAATTCAACAGGGGCGTGGCGATTCCCGCGTCGAAGACGTCTCGGAACTGCTGCAGCGTGGGCTCGAAGAAGAAGGTCGGCGGGTTCGTCGCGGCGTCGCCCTCCTGCTTGAACGCCGTCAGCACCATCCAGAGCACCGGGAAGAAGAACCCGATGGCCAGGATCCAGGTGACGGCGGTGAGGGCTGCCTGGCGCGGTTGTCGCCGACGGCGGATCTCGGTGCCGGACTGCTCGTCTGCCTGCCCGGCCGGCGTGCGGTCGGAGCGAATGTCGGTGGTCATCAGGCCGGCTCCTCTGTTCCGGAGAATGATTTGAAGATCAGTCGCAGGGCGAGCGTGGCGACGACGATCGTGCCGATCACCGTCACGACACCCATCGCCGCGGCCTGGCCGATGTCGAAGCCGAGGAACGCGCGCTGGTAGATGTAGTACGACAGATTCGAACTGGAGACTCCCGGACCACCGGAGGTCATCATGTACACCGCGTCGAAGGTGTTCACCAGGTAGATGGCCCCGAGCACCGCACCGAGTTCGATGAACCGGCGCAGATGCGGGAGGGTGAGTTCCCGGAAGAGCCGGAAGCTCGTGGCGCCGTCGACGCGTGCCGCTTCCTGGATGTCACGGGGCATCGATTGCAGGCCCGCGAGGATCAGCAGCATCATGAACGGCGTCCACTGCCAGACCAATTCGGCCATCACGCTCATCAGCGGGAACTCCGACAGCCAGTCGGTCTCGATACCGAACGGACTCAGAGCCCAGTTGACGAGTCCGTTGGTCGGCGAGAGCAAGCTCGTCTTCCACAGCAGCGCAGCCGCCACCGGGGTCACCAGGAACGGCGTGATGAGCAGTGTCCGAACCACGCCTCGGCCCAGGAACTTCCGGTCGAGCAGAAGGGCGAACATCAGACCGAGGAGCACCGAGATGAGCACCGTGCCGACGATCAGCAGGATCGTGTTGACCGTCACCCGCCAGAACTGACTGTCGCCGAAGACCGCGACATAGTTGTCGAGACCGACGAACGCACGCGAATCCGGACGCACCAGGTTCCAGGACTGGGTGGAGTAGTACAACGTGAACACGAACGGGATCTGCGTGACCACGATCAAGAAGATCAGGGCCGGCAGGAGCGGGCCGCGACGCCGCCAGCCCTCGGCGCGCGTGACGCGATCACGCGAGGACGTCAGCGGCGCCTTCGGCGTCGTGTCGGGTGGTGGAGTGGAGACTGCGGTGGCCATGATCACTGCTCCCTCTGGTAGGACTTGCCGACGACCTGGGCGTACTCCTGTGCCTGGGCGAGCGCGTCGTCGACGCTGATCTGACCGGCGATGGCTGCCGAGATCTGTTGACTCACCCGGGTTCCGAGGTCCTGGAACTCCGGGATCGCGAGGAACTGGACGCCGGTGTAGGGCACCGGCTCGAGGGTCGGCTTCAACTGGTTCGCGGCGCGCATCGCGCTCAGTGTCTGCTCGGCGAACGGCGCGGCGAGTTCCTTGTAGGCCGGCAGTTCATACGTGGACAGGCGGCTGCCCGGTGGGACGTGACTGGGCCCCAGGGTCTCCGAGACGTACTCGATGTAGCTCTTGCTGGTCATCCACCGGATGAACTTCCACGCCTCGTCCTGGTGCTCGCTGCTGGTGGGGATGCCCAGCGACCAGGTGTACAGCCAGCCGTTGTCTCCCTTGGCCATACTGGGCGCCGGCAGGTAGCCGACGTCCCCGGCGATCGACGAGGTGTCCGGGCTCTCGAGCACCGACACCGCCGAGGTCGCGTCGTACCACATCGCGACCTGGCCCTGCGACAACAGGTTTCCGCACTCCTGGAAGCCCGACGACGCGGCGCCGGCCTCGCCGTGGTTCCGGACGGTGTCGACGTAGAACTTCACCGCCGCGGCGACCTCCGGACTGTTGAGCTGCGCGTTCCAGTCCTCGTCGTACCAGCGGCCGCCGAAGGCGTTGATCACCGTGTTGAGCGGGGCGAGCACCTCACCCCAGCCGGGCTTGCCGCGCAGGCAGATGCCCGCGGTGCGCTCGTTGTCGAGCTTGGCCGCCGCCTCCGCGACCTGGGGCCACGTCGGCTGGGCCGGCAACGACACCCCCGCCTCGGCGAAGAGCTTCTTGTTGTACATCAGGAACGACGACTCGCCGTAGAAGGGTGCCGAGTACATCGAACCGTCGTGAGAGAGAGCCGTTTTCAGCGTCGGGATGAAGTCGTCGGCGTCGTACTCGGGATCGGCATCCATGTACGGGGTCAGATTCACGAGCCAGCCGTACTCGCCCCACATCGGGGTCTCGTAGTTGCTGATCATCACGACGTCGAACTCACCGCCGCCGGTGGCCACCGATGCGGTGATCTTGGCCCGCGCCTCGTTCTCGGAGAGGGTCACGAATCGCACCGTGACGCCGGGATTCTGCTCCTCGAACTGCGTGGACAGCTTGACCGCGTCCTGCATCTGCGAGTTGGAGACCATCGCGACGGTGATCTCACGACCACCGCCGCCGGTGAGTGAACCGGCGCCGGAACAACCGGTGAGCACCAGCGTCACGGTCGCGATGATCGCACCCAGCGCCCATCGCACTCGGTGTCGGGAGAACATCATTGTTCGCCTTTCTCTTGCACCACAAGCCATTCGGCGGTGGCGAGGTCGGTGACGAGAATGGTGGCGTAGCCACCGCGCAGTGCACCGAGGATGGATTCGCGACGGTGTGTGCCACCGGACACGAGGATCGATGTCGGGCAGGCCCGTACCGCGTCGAGGGACACCGAGACGGTCCGATCGACGAGACTGGAGGGCACCGCGGCGCCGTGCGCGTCGTAGAAGCGTCCGCCGATCTCTCCGACCGCGCCGAGTTCCAGGAGCTCGTCGAGGACGACGGCATCGATGAACGATCCCTCGAACAATGTGGTCGACGTCGACACCGACCCGACGCCGAAGAGCATCACCTGCGCACCGCGTGCCGCCGAGAGCGCTTGCGACAGAATCGAATCACGGTTCACGGCGGTGACCGTCTCCGGGTCGACATAGAGCGGTGCGACCAGCCGCAGCGGACGGGCATGAAGACGTTCGGAGAACCGGGACAGTGCATGGTCGACGCCGGTGTGGTACTCCACCGAGGTCATCGAGCCGTCCATCTGCACGACCCGCTGACACGACGCCGATGCGGCCATGGCGTCGGCGACAGCCACCTGCTCCGGCCCCCAGGTGAATCCGAAGGTGTCGGTCGCCTGGATGCGGCGGGTGAGCACCGAGGCCCCGGCGCGGCCGAGCGCGGCGTTGCCGGTGGTGGTGCCGTCGGCCACCTCGTCGATGATGAGCACCTCGTCGAGACCCAGGGTCTCTTCCACCGCGCGTTCGAGATCGGTATGGATCGAGGCCGAGAGGTGCGCCGGCGCAGCCACGGACACGCGGACGAGGCCTTGCGCCCGGGCTCGCGCCACCAGCCGACCGGCGGTCGGCCGCGAGACGCCCAGGCGTGATGCGATCTCGGCCTGGGTGAGCCCCTCGAGGTGGTACATCGTCGCGGCGCGGACGAGAAGACGCAGGTCCTGGCCGGAGTCGGGAGTTCCGCGCGAGGCCGCGCGGACTGTCGAGACGGACGGCTCGCCGTCGTCGCTCGTCGACTTCCGAGGTGCCATGGTCGCGTGCCCCGTCCCTGTCGTCGCCGTCGCTCGTTGAGCCAACGACGGTGAGCATCTGCTCACTGGCGGTCAATGTGCTCAATAAGCTAGCATCCGAGTGTGACCCACGCAACAGCCGATCGCCCCATAGCGGACGTTCCCGACGCGATGCGCGCCGCCGTCCTGCATCCCGATCTCTCGGTGACCACCGAAAGTCGCAGGTCGCCGGACCCGGAGCCCGGTGACGTCACGGTGGCCGTGCGCGCGGTGGGGGTCTGCGGGTCCGACACCCACTACTTTCGTCACGGACGGATCGGCGAGTACGTGGTCCGCGAACCGCTCGTCCTCGGTCACGAGGCGGCCGGGGTCGTCGTCGCCGTCGGGGAAGGGGTGGACCCGGGCCGGGTCGGCGAGCGGGTGTCCATCGAACCGCAGCGTCCCGACCCGACCACAGCGGAGAGCAGACGCGGTGACTACCACCTGTGCCCACACATGCGGTTCTACGCGACGCCTCCGGTGGACGGCGCCTTCGCCGAATTCGTGACCATCGGAGCCGATTTCGCCCATCCCGTGCCACCCGAGGTCTCCGACGAGGCCGCCGCCCTGTTCGAGCCGCTCTCCGTGGGCATCGCCGCAATGCGCAAAGCCGAGGTGTCGGTGGGCGGCTCGGTCCTGATCGCCGGCGCGGGTCCGATCGGCCTGATGGTGGCGCAGGTCGCCCGGGCGTCCGGTCTCGCGCGCATCGTCGTCAGTGAGCCCGATGAGCAGCGACGTTCTCGCGCACTCGAATTCGGTGCCACCACGGTGATCGAGCCCGGAACCGGGAGCGAACCCGTCGACGCCTTCGTCGATGCCAGCGGTGTCGCGGGTGCGGTCCGGGATGGACTGGCCCGAGTGCGTCCCGGCGGGCGTGTCGTCCTCGTCGGGATGGGCGCCGACTCGATGGAACTGCCGGTGTCGCTCATCCAGAACCGCGAACTGGTGCTGACCGGGGTGTTCCGCTATGCCAACACCTGGCCGACGGCCCTCGCGCTGGTCCGGTCCGGCGCCGTCGATCTCGACGCCATGGTCACCGCCAGGTTCGGACTCGACCAACTCGCCGACGCGCTCGACTCCGATCGCGCGCCCGGCACCATCAAAGCCGTGGTCTACCCGTCTGTTTCGAGATACCAGCCCGGGACCGGCGCCGATACCGCCCCGAACGAGACGGAAGGAACTCGTCGATGAGCACACCCCTGAACAACGATACGATGTCGGGCCTCGCCGGCGTGGCGGTCCCCATTTACGACCGTTCGGGCGTCACCCCCGGGATCGTGCACTTCGGTGTGGGTGCGTTCCACCGTGCACACCAGGCGATGTACCTCGACCGTCTCCTCGCGACCGACGCGTCGACGAGCGAGTGGGGCATCTGCGGGGTCGGCGTCCGTACGGCCGACGCCGCGATGCGCGACGCCCTGGGGCCGCAGGACGGACTGTTCACACTCACCCTCAAACACCCCGACGGCGCCGTCGAGACCTCGGTGATCGGATCGATCGTCGAATACCTCTACGCTCCTGACGATCCCGAGAAGGTCATCGAGCGGCTCAGCGACCCGGCGACACGCATCGTCTCGCTGACGGTGACCGAGGGCGGCTACAACTTCTCACCGTCGACCGGCGAGTTCGACGCCACGAACCCGGACATCGTCGCCGACCTCGAGGCCAGTGCGCCGCCGCGCACCGTCTTCGGACTGGTGACCGAGGCACTCGCGCGGCGCCGGAACCGCGGTGTCCCGTCGTTCACGGTCATGTCGTGCGACAACATCCAGGGCAACGGACACATGGCACGCTCGACCTTTCTCGCCTATGCGCAGCTGCGCGATCCAGAACTGGCCGCGTGGATCGAGACCAACACGCGGTTCCCGAACTCGATGGTGGACCGCATCACCCCCGCGACCCCGCCCGGACTGGCCGCCGAGGTCGCTGATCGCACCGGTGTCGACGACAATTGGCCGGTGGTCGCCGAGCCCTTCACGCAGTGGGTGCTCGAGGACGAGTTCTCGATGGGACGCCCCGCACTGGAGCAGGTGGGAGTCCAGGTCGTCGACGACGTCACCCCGTACGAGCTCATGAAGTTGCGACTGCTCAACGCCGGTCACCAGGCGCTGTGCTACTTCGGATATCTGCTCGGGTTCCGCTACGTCCACGACGCGGCGTCCGACTCGGACATCCAGAATCTGTTGCACCGCTACATGACCGAAGAAGGATCCACCACCCTCCGTCCACTTCCCGGCGTCGACGTCGAGGAGTACATCGACACCCTCCTCGAACGTTTCGCCAACCCGGCGATCGGTGACACCATCGCGCGCCTCTGCCAGGACTCCTCCGACCGCATCCCGAAGTGGCTGGTCCCGGTGATCCGCGAGCGCCTCGAACAGGGCCGGCGAAGCGACCTCGCCGCTGCGGTCGTGGCGAGCTGGACCCGCTACGCCGAGGGTACCGACGAGGCGGGGGAACCGATCGACGTCGTCGACCCGCTTGCGGCCGAACTCGTTCCGCGAGCGCAACGGTCCCGCACCGACCCGCTGGCCTTCGTCGCCGACCCCGAGTTGTTCGGTACCCTCGCGCAGGATCCGCTGTTCACCACTCCGTATCTGTCGGCGCTGGAGTCGTTGCGCAGCAAGGGAGCCCGCGCGACGCTGATCGACCTGCTCGCATGACGACGCTGGTCGCCGGGATCGATTCGTCGACCCAGTCATGCAAGGTGGTCGTCTGTGACGCCGACACCGGGCAGGTGGTGCGCACCGGACACGCTCCGCACCCCGCCGGTACGGAGGTGCACCCGGATCACTGGTGGGACGCACTGTGCTCTGCGGTCGCCGCCGCGGACGGCTTCGACGACGTCTCCGCGGTGTCCGTGGCGGGCCAGCAGCACGGCATGGTCTGTCTGGACGGGAACGGCCGGGTGGTCCGGGAAGCGTTGCTGTGGAACGACACCCGTTCCGCACCGAGCGCTGCTGCTCTCGTCGACGAGTTCGGCGGGTCCGAGCAGTGGGCGCGCTCGGTCGGGGTGGTGCCGGTGGCTTCCATCACCGCGACCAAACTCCGCTGGCTGGCCGACCACGAAGCGGCGCACGCCGACGCCACGGCTGCGATCTGTCTTCCGCACGATTGGCTGACCTGGCGACTGCGCGACAGTCGCGACCTCGCCGAGTTGACGACCGACCGCAGCGACGCCTCCGGCACCGGCTATTTCAGCGCGGCAACCGGCGAGTACCGAACCGATCTGCTCGAAGCCGCGTTCCGCGGCCGTCGACCGCTTCTGCCCCGGGTCCTCGGCCCCGCGGAACGGGCCGGCGTCACGCCGACCGGCGTCGTCGTGGGCGCCGGGGCGGGCGACAACGCCGCAGCCGCACTGGGACTGCACGCGGGCCCCGGGGATGCCGTTGTCTCCCTGGGTACGTCGGGCGTGGTCAGCGCCGTCGGCGACGTGGCGCCGAATGATCCGTCGGGTCTGGTGGCCGGGTTCGCGGACGCGACCGGGCGTCACCTGCCACTGGTCTGCACACTGAACGGCGCCCCGGTGCTGGCGTCGACCGCGTCGATGCTCGGCGTGGACCTGGCCGAGTTCGCGCGGTTGGCCATGTCGGCTGAGCCCGGCGCGGGTGGCGTCACGATGGTGCCCTACTTCGCCGGCGAGCGCTCGCCGAACCTCCCTGACGCGACCGGCACGCTGACGGGGCTGACCGCGGCCAACTTCACCCCGGCCGCGATCGCCCGCGCGGCCGTCGAGGGCCTGGTCTCGTCGCTGGTGTTCTGCCGGGAACGGATCGAGCGGCAGGGCATCGACGTCGAGCGCGTGCTGCTCACCGGCGGTGGCGCGAAGTCGGCTGCGGTGCGTCACATCGCACCGGGTCTGTTCGGCGGCGAGGTCGTCGTCCCCGCCGACGGCGAACACGTGGCGCTCGGTGCGGCGCGACAGGCCGCGTGGGCCCTGACCGGTGAACTGCCCGCGTGGGAGACATCGACCCAGACGCTCACCGGGACGCCCACGCCCGAGGTGTACGCGCACTACCGGGAGGCCTCGCTCATGGTGGAACGCGCGGCGGGGCGGTAGGACTGCGGCGGCCCGGATACGCCGAACGTCCGGCGACCGTGCGCGCTTGCCGGGACAATGGCCCGGGGTCGGTACACAACCGAGGAGTGAGCGATGGTCGATTGGGACGGTGACCGGTACGCGGACGTGAGCGCCTTGCAGCGCATGGTCGCCGAGGAGTCGATCGGCGACCTCGAACTCGCCGGGACCGAACGCCTGCTGGACATCGGGTGCGGCGACGGCTTCATCACGATGCTGCTCGCCGACCGGCTGCCGTCGGGCTCGGTCGTCGGCGTCGACGCCTCGCGCCGGATGATCGAACGCGCGCTCGTGCGGGTCCCGGCGGACCTGTTGCGCGTCCAGTTCCACGTCGACGACGTGCTTGCCCTGCCCTTCGACGACGACTTCGACATCGCCGTGTCGTTCAACGCGCTGCACTGGGTGCACGACCAAGGGGCGGCGCTGCAAGGAATCGCGCGCAGTCTCGTCGACGGCGGTCGGGCGGTGCTTCAGATGGTGTGCGCCACCGAGAGACCGAGTATCGAGGACGTGGCGATGGAGGTCGCGGCGCAACCGGAGCGCAAACGCTACTTCGACGGCTTCGACGCGCCCTACGTCCATGTGGAACCGTCGCGGTTCGAGGAACTCGCCACCGACGCCGGTTTCATCGTGGACGACCTGACGGTGAAGGATCTGAACTGGCAGTTCGATTCGGTCGACGACTTCCGGGCATGGTTCGCGGTCGGGGCGTCGGATTGGACGAGCCGCCTACCGGACAGTGCGGTCGACGACTTCGTCGACACGGTCATCGACCGCTACACCGACGTCGTCGGCGAACCCGCACTGTTCCGGTTCAGCCAGCTTCGCGCCTCGTTGTCGAAACGCGCTCGCCTCGAGAACCTTTCCTGACCTTCCGGGCACCCCCGTCCCCTGATCCGAGAGAACGACAGCCCCAATGGCCCGTCCCGCTCCCTGAGGAGCGCCCGGAGCCTGCGGAGGGCGCGT
This sequence comes from Gordonia sp. NPDC127522, assembly GCF_042672305.1. Taxonomy (NCBI): domain Bacteria; kingdom Bacillati; phylum Actinomycetota; class Actinomycetes; order Mycobacteriales; family Gordoniaceae; genus Gordonia; species Gordonia sp. NPDC127522. The sequence continues at coordinate 381,190 of NZ_JBHXVK010000002.1, read as the reverse complement.
CACGAAGGGTCTGCCGCGCATCTCACCAGGACCCTTCGTGACGCTCGCAAGCTCGCTCCTCAGGGAGCAAGAGGGGTCGCAAGCTCGCACCTCAAGATGTCACCGCTCGCACCTCAGGGGAGCACAGCCAACGGGCGAATCACTCCGGCACGTAGTTGAACGTGTCCGGATCGGGCCCGATGCGCTCGTCGTTGTTGAGGCGGTCGATCTTGGCGACCTCGTCGTCGGACAGTTCGAAGTCGAACAGTGCGAAATTCTCCTCGACGCGCGAGCGGGTCACCGACTTCGGGAAGACGATGTCTCCGCGCTGGATGTGCCACCGCAGGGTGACCTGCGCGGGCGAGCGGTCCTTGGACTTGGCGATCTCGGTGATGACCGGGTCGTCGGTCACCTTGCCCTGGGCGATCGGGGACCATGCCTCGGTCGCGATGCCGTGCTCGGAGTTGAACGCGCGCAACGGGTTCTGCGACAGATACGGGTGCACCTCGATCTGGTTCACCGCGGGTACCACGTCGGTCTCGTCGAAGAGACGCTGTAGATGCGCCTGCTGGAAATTCGACACGCCGATCGCGCGCGCCTTGCCGTCGGCGTAGGCCTTCTCGAGCGCCTTCCAGGTCTGGACGTAATCGCCCACCTCGGGCAGTGGCCAGTGGATCAGGAAGAGGTCGATCTGCTCGACGCCGAGGTCGGCGAGGGTTCCGTCGAGCGCCTTCAGGGCGTCGTCGTAATCGTGGAAGCCGTTGTTCAGCTTGCTGGTGATGAAGATGTCGTCGCGCGGAATGCCCGAATCGCGGACCGCTTCGCCGACGCCCTTCTCGTTGCCGTACATCTCCGCGGTGTCGATGTGGCGGTATCCGACCTCGAATGCGGTCAGAGTTGCTTCACGCGTGTCCTCCGGCGGAACCTGGAAGACTCCGAAACCCAACTGCGGGATGGTGATTCCGTTGTTCAGTGTGATGTTCGGGACTGCCATGAGCACTTGTCCTCTCTCTAGGGGTCGTCTACACCTGCCCCGCACCCGCGCGGCGGGCGGTGTGGGGCCACGTTGTGGTTCAAGGCCGCCGGCCCGCCCTGGTATTCCCGGCCGGTCACGAACGGGTGCCGCCGTCGCCGAGCAACCGGTCGAGGAAATCCGGCGACAACGCTGCCGGAGCGGGACGGTCACCGGCACGAACACCGCGGGCGACGTCGTCGACGAGCCGGGTGAACTCGTCGCCGCCATCCAGCGGAAACCGAACCATGCCCGACGCTGCGCACTGCGCCAGGACAGCCAGGGTGTGTGCGCGTGCCTCCTGCGTCCGCCCGGCCGCAGCGAGACACACCGCCAGTAGTCGTCGCGCCCGCAGAAACGCCCGGTGGCGGCCACTGCCGGCCAACCGGTCCACCCACTCCTGCGCCCACCGACAGGCGACGTCAGGGGCTTCGGCGGACTCGCCGGCGTCGAGCATCAACCGGATCGCGGTCTCGGCATGGAGTTGCGCGACGATCGCCGCGATGCCGCGTGTCGGCACCTCGGCGCCGGCATCGACGCGCGCAGACACCCTACGACGAGCCGGGAGGTGCCTCATCACCTGCTCGTTCTCGGCGACAGCACGCAGCCGTGGGGTGTCGAGCCGCTCGGCGATGTCCACGGCTTCGTCGAGGTAGGACGCCGCGACCGCCCGGTCACCGTGGCACAACGCCACACGCGCCCCGACGAGGTGGCGAGCCTCGATCATGTCGACGACGCCTTCGGCGGCCCCGATGAAGAAGCTCTCGTCGAGCAGTCGTTCGGCCTCGGACAGATCACCTCGCTCGTACCGGACCGCCGCGAGAAGAGCGCTGGCGAGCTGCGCACCCTGCGACTGGGTCGACGAACCCTGCTCGCGCGACAACCGGAGTCCCGTACGGAAACATGCTTCGGCACGGTCGAGGTCGAGTTGCTCGACGTAGGCGAGCCCGTCGAGGCCGTAACCGTACATGACCGCATACGGACCGGTGTTGCGTCGGTGTGCCGGGATCGCGCGTTGTTGCCAGCGGTGAGCCTCGTCGAAGTCGAATCGCAAGGTGGCGCTGAGGGTCCCGACATTGTGGATGGCCGACACGAGGAACGGCGACAACCCGTCGAGGTCGTCGGCCAGGCGCGCCACCAGTTCGTCGAGCCCGTCGAGCCGGTCGGAGATGGCGCGCACGCACGCCTCGGCGATGTCGGCCTCACGCCGAATCCCCAGCGCAACATCGGACCTCGCCACTCGCTCGAGTGCGACCCGCGCCCGTTCGAGGGAGGCTTCGGCGAGCGCGGCGCGGTGCAGGAGGAGGTTCGCCCACGCGAGTTGCATCTGCAGGATCGGGTTGGCCGCCACCGTCACGGGTGGCAACTTCTCCATCAACGTGATCAGGGTGGTCATTCGCGAGTGTTCGATGAGTGACCGGCCGTCGGTCTCGACGAGTTCGATGGCGCGGTCCGCGTCACCGGCGGCGAGCGCATGGTCGACCGCCTCGGTCAGCATTCCGTGCCCCGCGAACCACTCCGACGCCCTGCGGTGCAATTGCGGAATGAGTTGCGGCTCATCGCGTTCCAGCCTGCGCCGGAGAAACTCGGCGAACAGGGAGTGGAACCGGAACCACTCCCCGGCCTGATCGACCCGGGTGAGGAACAGGTCACGGAGCTCGATCTCCTCGAGCATGGCCTGGCCTCGCGCCTCGCCGCTCAGCGTGGTCGCGAGATCGGCGCAGATCCGTTCCGGCAGCGAGACGGTGAGCAGGAAATGCAGGACCTCCGGTTCCAGCACGCCCAGGACGTTCTCGGCGAGGAAGTCACCGATGGCATGGTGCCGGCCGGAGATGTCGCCGATCAGCTCGCCGGGATGCCCGGATCGGCGCAGCGACACACACGCCAGTTGCAGCGCCGCGACCCAACCGTCGGTCGATGACCACAGTTCGGCGACCTCGTCGCCCCGCAGGTCCAGACCGGCGACGTCAAGGAGGAATCGCCCGGCTTCCGCCTCGTCGAAACACAGTGCGTCCATGTCGATCTCGATGATCTCGTCGTGGACGTGCAGACGACTGACCGGGAGGCCTCGCCGGGTTCGGCTGGTCACGATCACCTGCAGGTGATGACAACCGTGTTCGAGCAGATAGTCCATCACCCCGATGACCGCCGGGTCCGTCACCCGGTGCCAGTCGTCGACGATGAGCGCGATGCGCCGGCCGTGCGCGTGGACCTCGTTGATCAGCGACGTCAGCACGTACTCCTCGGCACGATCGCCGTGCTCCTCGACTGCCGCCGCGAGGTCGCCGACGGTGTCCGGGGCCGCCCGGCGCAGTGCCTCGACGAGGTCGGCGAGAAACCGTGCGACGTCGTTGTCGGTGTCGTCGACCGTCAGCCACGCCACCGGTACGCCGTCGACGGCGAGCTCCTCGGCCCACTGGGCCGCGACCGTGGTCTTCCCGTAGCCGGTGGGTGCGTGGATGAGCGTGAGACGGCGCAGCTTCCCGTCGCGCAGTGTCTTCAGGAGTCGGGTCCTGGTGACCTGCGCCCGAGGCCGGACGGGTGGGCGGAACTTCGTCGACGGCATGGGCAGCGTCATCGTCGTCCGCCGCCGCCGCCGCGTCGTCGAGGTGGCAGGCTCCGAGGACCCGTCCGGCAGCGCCATCCCGTCGAGTGGCACCCCGAGCCGCCGCTGCGCGTTCCGCAGTTCCTCGCCCAGCTCTGCCGCCGACCCGGGGCGGTCCGCGGGTTCGCGCGCCATCGCATGTTCGATGCAGCCGGACACCTCCGCGGGGAATCCGGCCGACGTGAGATCGGGAACTCCTTCGCTCGCGACGCGGAGGAAGTGCGCGACCACTTGCTCCCCGCTGCGCCTTTCGAACGCCGCGTGGCCGGTCAGCGCACAGAACAGGGTCGCGCCCAGCCCATAGACGTCGGAGGTCACCGACGGCGTCGCACCGGCGAGGAGTTCGGGGGCGGTGAAGGCGGGCGAACCGGTGACCAGATCGGCGTCGGTCTCGAAGCCGCCGGAGATACGGGCGATGCCGAAGTCGGTCAACTGGGGTTCGCCGTATTCGGTGAGCAGGATGTTCCCCGGCTTGATGTCGCGGTGCAGTGTGCCCGCCCGGTGGGCCGTCTCGAGCGCACCGGCCACCTTGATGCCGAGCCGGAGCACGTCGCGCCAGTCGAGCGGACCGTCCCTGCGGATGCGCAGGTCCAACGACGCGTGGGGGTGGTATTGCATCACGATGAACGGAAAGCCCTCGGGCGTGGACCCGACCTCGAGGATGTTGACGATGTTCGGGTGCCCGGAGAGTCGTCCCATCGCACGCTGCTCACGCACGAACCGCTCGAGGTTCTGCGCGTCGAGGTGGTCGGTCAGCACCTTGACCGCGACATCGCGGTCCAATGCGGGCTGGCGGCAGCGATATACGGCACCGTAGCCACCACGACCGATCTCGACCGGATCGGCGAAACCTGCTTCCACCAGTTCACCGGCGACGTCGCGGACGGCATCGCGTTGTGTGGTCAGCGGATCGTTCTCGGCCATGACGTGCCTCGATCGCAGGTCGATCGCGTGGTGCCCTGTCCAGCCTACTCACGCAGACCCCGAACACCCGGGTTTCGTTCTCGAACGGGGTACCCGCGCAGCGGACCGCCCACACCGATTGCGCCCTGCGTTTCCCAACGGTCCTCATCTGTGACAGAGTTGACGGGCGGCCATCGGTCTTGGTGGTTGCGCACACTGAAGAAAGAAGTACAGCAGTATGGCACAGGGAACCGTCAAGTGGTTCAACGGCGAAAAGGGCTTCGGCTTCATCGCTCCCGACGACCAGGGCGCAGATGTCTTCGTCCACTACTCCTCGATCCAAGGTAGCGGCTTCCGCAACCTCGAAGAGAACCAGCGCGTCGAATTCGACGTCGAGCAGGGTGCCAAGGGCCCCCAGGCTACCAACGTCAGCGCGCTCTGAGCTCCTGACTTTCGCGAAACGCCCCGGACGGCCACTCGGTCGGATGGGGCGTTTCGTCGTCTCCGGACCGAACATGATCTGATAACGTTCGTATTCAGATGATGTCGCGATGCGGACGGAGCCGGCCATGCTCGACGAGAATTCGCTGCTGTGGCGCTATGTGGGTGATCGCCGGTTCGTGATGTCCATCTGCCGGGCCGTCTCATTGCAGATGCTGCACCCGGCGATAGCGTCGGCCACCCATGAGTTCTCGGTAGTCCGGAGTCGGGTCTTCGTCCACAAACGTCGGACCACGCCGTGCGTCATCCGGTCGGCCTACGAGGCAGATTTCGACGCCGTGCGTCGAATCCGCTACTCCCACGACGAGTTTCATGGTCGACGCCCCGACGGCAGGCGCTACCACGCACTCAATCCCGAGGTCTTCCTCTTCGAACACGCCACCTACGTCGACGCGCTGTTCACCTGTGTCGACGTCTTCTTCGGGGGACTCGAACCCGACGACCGCGAGCGCTTGTACGCCGAGACGCGCGAATGGTATCGGCGATACGGCATCTCCGCGCGTGCGCTGCCCGCCACGCTCCGCGACTTCGACGACTACTTCGCCGATGCGCTCGCCACCGAACTCGATCCCGACCCGGGCCTCGAGCTGTACCGGGATCAACTGCTCCGCCCCGACTACTGGTACTTCCGCGCACTCCCGACGCCCGCCGTGCGAGCGATCCAGCACCCGGTGGCCGCCCGGCATCTGGGTCTGACGCCGTCGCGGTCCGATCGACGCAGTCTCGCGCGCACCGCATCGATGATGAGAGCTGTCGACACACTCGCTCCGGCCGGCAACATCTGGCCGGGCGAGGTACGCACGAAAGTCCTCGCGGCGCGTCGGTCGTCCTGACGAAAACCACCCCCCTCGGTGTAGTCCACGTCACAATTAGGCGGGGCAGGACCCCAGAGACGTGAGGGTGATGCAGGTGACCGATCCGGTGGTGGTGCTGACCAAAGCCCGTACGTCGTGCGAGATGCGGGCGGTACGCGAGTGGACGGCGGCGAACTATCCGGACGCGACGATCTCCCGATCGGCGGAGATCGACTTCGACGGCATGGCGCCGGAGACCTTGCTCGTGCCTGTCCGGGCGGTCTGGCTCCCGGCGGTCCGGCAGGGTGAGCGGCGGGTCACGCTGGGCGACGTCCTGGTGCTGTCCAATCCCCGGCGGCCGCTCGGCGCGGTCCAGCCGCTGATCCGGAAGAGACGTCCGGACAGTCTCCGCGTCGTTGCCGGTGCACCCGCCACGATCGATGAACTACGCACCCGGTATGCCCATCACCAGGCGCAGGGTGAGCCGTTCGCCCAGTTCGTCCTGTTCCAGGCGTCGGTGTCGGCCGAGCGAGCCGAACGCCAGATCGTCGGTGATCGCTACAAGGTCCCCCGGCTGGTCGCCGAGCAGATCAGCAGTTCGTCGCGATTCCAGACGTCCGCGGCCAAACTCGCGGCCGAACTGGGTCGGCCCACCGATGCGGTGGTCGCCGAGGCCACCGACAAACTCTCGACCTTCGTCGCCACGCAGAGCCGGCTCATGGACGACGTGTTCTCGGCGACTTTCAACCGACTGCACGAGCGGGCCTGGAACGTCACCGTCGACGTCGAGAACCTCAACACCCTGCGCACCCTCAACCAGTCCACCGGCCTGATCTTCCTGCCCTCCCACCGGTCCTATGTCGATCCGCTGGTCCTGGCGAAAGTGCTGCGCAACAACGACTTCCCACCCAACCTCGTGCTCGGCGGGAACAATCTCTCGTTCTGGCCGGTGGGCCCGGTGGCCCGCCGCGCCGGCATGATCTTCATCCGACGCAAGTTCGGCGCGGACCCGGTCTACAAGTTCGCGATGCGCTCCTACCTCGCCTACATCGTCGAGAAGCGCTTCAATCTGGAGTGGTACATCGAGGGCGGTCGCAGCCGGACCGGCAAGCTCCGGAAGCCCAAACTGGGACTGCTCACCTACGTCGTCGACGCGGTGGCACAGCTCGACGAGGCCGACGTCACGATCGTGCCGACCTCGATCGTGTACGACCAGCTCCAGGAGATCGGCGCGATGGCGGCCGAGGACGCCGGTGGCACGAAGAAGCCCGAGGGCGTCGGGTGGCTGTTGCGGTACGCGAAGGCGCAGCGCACCTACCTGGGCGAGGCCCGGGTGCGATTCGGGACCCCCATCTCGCTGCGGACCGCTCTCGCCGACGCCGGCGAGGGCCGCGCCCGGCTGGAGAAGGTCGCGTTCCGGGTGATGGACGAGATCAACTCCGCCACCCCGATCTCGGCGACGTCGCTGGCCGGTTTCGCCCTCCTCGGCGCGCACGACAAGGCGTACACGCTCGCGGAGATCGAGGCCATCCTGGCTCCCCTGCTCGACTACATCCGCCGGCGCGAGCTACCCGGCCCGGACCCGGCCCTGTGCCGCGGGGTCGGGCTGACCCAGACCCTCCGGGTCCTCGCCGGCAACGGCGTGGTGAGCTGCTTCGACGGCGGTTCCGAACCGGTGTGGTCCATCGTGCCGGACAACCATGCGGTCGCGGCCTACTACCGCAACGGGGCGCTCCATCACTTCGTCGACCGCGCGATCGTCGAGGTCGCCATGCTCGCCGTGGCCGACGGTGACGTCCGGGCCGACGACATCCCGCCGGACGAACACCCCGTCGGATACGACGAGACGGCCGACGGTCCGAACGCCGACGAGGGGCTGCTCGCGGCGTCGCAACGGGAGGCCCTGCGAATCCGCGATCTGCTCAAGTTCGAGTTCTTCTTCCCGGCCAAGACCGAGTTCCTGCACCGACTCGGTCTCGAACTCGATCTGCTGGCCCCGGGCTGGCGTGCCGTGACGCCGACGCAGGAGTGGACCTACGAGGTACTGCACGGCCATACCGGCGGACTCCTCGCCCGACGCACCCTGCAGCCGTTCTTCGACGCCCAACTGGTCTTCGCGACCAAACTCGTGGAACTCGGCACCGCATCGCGCAACAAGGAGGACCTGATCGTCGAATGCCTCGGTCTGGGACGCCAGCTGTCCCTGCAAGGTGTTGTGCGCAGCAAGGATTCGGTTTCCAAGGACCTCTACGACGGCTGTTACCAGCTCGCCGACAACCGCCACCTGATCCACGGCGAGGAGGTCGCGGACCTCGAGGCCGCCCGCCGGGACTGGCTCGACGAGGTCGAATCGATGCGCGAGCGGCTGGCCCGGATCGCGTCGATCGAGGATCTCCAGCCTGCCGTGGGCGGAGCCGACACCATGGACACGGTCTGGTCGGAGGGGACACCGTGAGTGCCTTCACCGACCGGATGCGGGCCATCCGGTCGGCACCCACCGGTAAGAAGGTCGCCGCGCTCTTCGACTACGACGGCACCCTGATCGAGGGCTTCTCCGCCGCCGCCATCATGCGAGCACGCTTGCGCAGCATGGAATTCGGTTTCGGCGAACTCGCCGACTTCCTGCTCATCGGATTGCGCGGCGTCGTGTCCGAACAGGATTACGCGGAAGTGCTCGACGCCACGCGTCCCACGTTCGCCGGCAAGACCTACGCCGAACTCATCGAGTTCGGCGAACACCTCTTCAAATACGAGACGGCCGCCAAGCTGCGACCGCAGATGTGGCAGATCCTGCGTGCGCATCGGGAGATGGGACACACCATCGTCATCGCGTCGTCGGCGACCCGATTCCAGATCGAACCCATCGCGCGGGAGATCGAGGCCGACTTCGCACTCGCCACCGATGTCGAGGTCGTCGACGGGGTGGTCACCGGCAACATCCGGGGACGGCCGTTGTGGGGACCCGGAAAAGCCGCTGCGGTACGCACCCTCGCCCGTGAGCACGGCATCGACCTCGACGCCTCCTTCGCCTACAGCGACGGCAACGAGGACATCCCGTACCTGGAGTCGGTGGGCAACCCGGCGGCTGTCTCCCCGCGCCGAATACTGCGGGCGGAAGCCGAATCCCGCGGCTGGCCGATCATCGACCTGAAGAATCCCACGTACAACCGGCTCGGGATGCTGGCCCGAACCGGCGCCTTCTACGGTTCGTTTCTCGCCTCCGCCGCGGTGGGCGTCACCACCGGGCTCGTTCGACGCGACCCCGCCGCACTCGTCGAGGCCCTGCCGACCGGTACCGATGTCGGGCTGTCACTCGCCGGGATCCACGTGCAGGTCCTCGACGGAGGCGAGTACCTCACGTCGGCGCGGCCGTGCGTGTTCCTGTTCAACCACCAGTCGAAACTCGACCTGCCGGTGATGATCAACCTCGTGCGGTCCGAGGCCACGGGGGTGGCCAAGAAGGAGGTGCAACGGGTTCCGGTGGTCGGGCCGATCCTGCAGCAGGCGGGGCTGGTGTTCATCGATCGCGCCGACCCGGGTCGCGCGATCGAACAGCTGGCGCCGGCCGTCACAGCTCTGCGGGACGAGGGGATGTCGCTCGTGGTCGCGCCCGAGGGCACCCGGTCGCCCACACCACGTGTGGGCAGGTTCAAGAAGGGTCCGTTCCACATCGCGATGCAGGCGGGTGTCCCCGTCGTACCGGTGGTCCTGCGTAACACCGGCGAGTTGATGTGGCGCGGTGCGCAACTCATCCGACCGGGGACCGTCGAGGTGATGGTGCTGCCGCCGGTGGACACCAGCGACTGGTCGCCCGACGAGATCGGCGACCGCGCCGAGGAGGTCCGGCAGATGTACATCAGCGCCCTGGCCGACTGGCCGCTGGACTTCTTCGCCGACGACGACGCTCGGCCACCGGTCGAGGTACCGGAAGAGAGGCAAGTGTGAGCGAGGAGCCGGACCTGACCGACGGGGTGGACCGACCGCTCGACTGGGCCAGCGAGCCCCACATGAGCTCGGTGGACACCATCATGTGGCGAGGCGACACCGATCGCCGGATGCGCGGGACCATCTGCATGCTCGAGGTGTACGACTGCGCCCCGGACTGGGACCGGCTCGTGGCTGCGCACGAATGGGGAAGCCGAATGGCCCCGCGATTCCGGCAGCGCGTCGTCGACTCCCCGTTCGGCATGGGAACGCCCAGCTGGGCAGTCGACCCGGACTTCGACCTGCACTACCATCTGCGCCGAATCCGTCTGGGCGGCAACGGCAGCATGCGTGAGCTGCTCGTCACGTGCGAGCAGCTCGCGATGACCGCGCTCGACGCCGCACGGCCGCCGTGGGAGGGCACGCTGATCGAAGGGCTGCCGGACGGCAAGGCCGCATACTTCCTCAAAGCCCACCATGCGCTCACCGACGGCCTGGGCGCGATCATCGGACTCGCCCAGCTGCATTCGCCCACACGCGAACACAATCCGGGCAAACCCCAGCCGCCGAGTCCCGACCCGGTGAACATCACGCCCGTCGACCTGCTCCGCCGGCAGGTGGGCGAGGAGATCCGGCGGATCCCGCATCGTGTCGACACGACCTTCCGCGGCGTCCGCGCCCTGGCACATCCCCGCCAGGCACTGAGTTCCGTTCTCCGCTATGGTCGCTCGGTTCCACGCGTGGCGGGACTGGTCAGTCCCCCGGGTTCCCCGTTGCTCGCGCACCGGAGCCTGTCGTGGCGTTTCAGTGCGTTCGAGGTCCCCTTCACCGACCTCAAGGCGACCGCGACGGCGACTCGTGCGTCGATCAACGACGTCTACCTCGCCGGGCTCATCGGCGGCTTCCGCCTCTATCACGAGAAGATGGGCACCCCGATCGAGACGATGCCGGTCGCGATCCCGATCTCGGTGCGGCGTCCGGAGGATCCGGCGGGTGGCAACCGGATCGCGGTGGGACGGCTCGCCGGACCGGTCGGGATCGCCGACCCCTTCGAGCGGGTCCTCACCATCCGCGAACAGGTCCGCGTCGCCCGGCATGAACCGGCCGTCGACATCTTCAACACGCTGGGCTCGGTGATGGCCTGGTTGCCCGGATCGGTGCTCATGCAGTTCAGCGGCACGACCAGCCAGAACGATCTGCAGGCCAGCAACGTGCCGGGCATCCCGTGGGACACCTACGTGGCCGGCGCCAAGGTCGAGCGGATGTTCCCGTTCGGCCCGCTGCCCGGTTGCGCGATGATGGCGACGATGATCACCCACAACGGAACGGCCTGTCTCGGAATCAATTCCGACGGCGCCGCGGTCACCGACCTCGAGTTGTTCGCCGACTGCCTCGTCGCCGGTTTCGGTGAGGTGCTGGCTCTCGCCGCCGACGACGACGTCGTGCCGGGGGTTCTGCGACGGGTGGTGTGAGGGAACTCGTGGCCCTCGTTCTGTGCATTCGAACCAGTCCGAATGGTCAGAACCGAGTAGAATCGGCTCATGAGAACCCTGAGCAGCACAGAAGCCAAGGCGCGCCTCAACGCCGTGCTGGCTGAGATCGAGAGAACCGGGGAAGAGATCACTATCACCACGCATGGCCGACCCGTCGCAGTACTCAGGCCCGTGGCACCACCTCCGCGTCGATTCGGGCAGTTCCCGGCCATGGTTGTTCCCGACGACTTCGACGCACCGCTGTCCGCCGACGACCTCGAGCGCTGGGAGTCGGGTTCGTGACCGATGTCCTGCTGGACACCAACGCGGTCCTGTGGCTGGTCAGCGAACCGGACCGGCTGTCACCCACCACCTTGGACATCCTCGCGAATCCCGGCAACGCTCTCTACGTGTCGGCTGCGTCGGCCTGGGAAATCGCCATCAAGACGCGGCTGGGCAGACTCGACGGAGCGCCGCTCCTCGCCGCGTGGGAAGAAACCCTCTCGTCCATGTCAGCGACCGACCTCGCCATCGATTCCAGCGACGCGGTGACAGCAGGACAGCTCGCCTGGGAACATCGCGATCCCTTCGATCGCATGATCGTCGCTCAGGCCACCCGCCGAGGTCTGACCATCGCGACGAGCGATCAGGTCATCCAGACCGGCACGCTGACACCTGTCATCGACACTCGCCGGTGAGTCCTCGGTGGCAGTCCCCTCCCCTAGGGTGGAACTCATGGACTTTGATGCGTTCACCACTCTGTGGGAACGCCATCCCGCGTGGCGGCTCCTGCGCGCCCACCACTCCCCGCTCATCCTGACGTTTCTCGGGACATTCTTCGTCGAGGGCAACCGTGGTGCGAGTTCAGCTGGGGAACTGGCCACCGCTCTGGATGATCTGCTCTACGACCTGAACACCTCGCTACCCACCAACGACGGTTCGGTTCGATTTCCCAAAGAACCCCGCGCCTACCTCGAGGATTGGGCCGGCACCGAGGCTGGGTTCCTACGACGCTTCTACCCCTCCGGCGACGACGAAATCCATTACGAGGTGACGCCGGCTTTCGAGAAGGCGTACGCCTGGATCGTCTCTCTACAGGGCAGAGCGTTCGTCGGTACCGAGTCGCGACTGCACACCGTCGTCGAGCTTCTTCGGCAGATCGTGCACGGCACCGAGGTAGACCCCGAGGTTCGACTGGCAGAGCTGCGGCGGCGTCGCGCCGAGATCGATGCAGAAATCGCCGCCGCCGAGTGCGGCGAACTGACGTATCTGGATCAGACCGGGGTTCGAGACCGCTATCAGCAGGTGGCGTCGACCGCACGTGAACTGCTCGCCGACTTCCGAGAGGTAGAAGACAACTTCCGCCTTCTTGATCGCTCGGCCCGCGAGAAGATCGCGTCCTGGACCGGGCCCAAGGGCGAACTCCTCGCCGACCTGGTGGGCAGCCGATCCGAGATCGCCTCGTCCGATCAGGGTCGTAGCTTCGGGTCGTTCTACGAATTCTTGCTGTCCGATTCGCGCCAGACGGAACTGGCAGACTTGCTTGCGAAGATGTCGTCACTGGAGATGATCGACGTCGACGAGCGCATCCGCAGCATCCATCACGACTGGTCCGAGGCTGCCGACCGAACCCAGCGCATGGTCCGACAGATCTCTGAACAGCTACGCCGATTCCTCGACGATCAGGTCTGGCTGGAGAATCGCCGCGTACTCGACCTGGTCCGGTCCGTAGAGGCTAGCGCCCTCGAGATTCGTGGCAGGACACCAGATTTCGGGCTCACTGTGGATCAGGCCGGTATCGAGATCGCGCTGCCGTTCGACAGGCCACTCTATCAACACCCCGCCTCTGCGACCGTCGAGAGTCGGGTCGAGGACGCGACCGAGAATCTGGACGCAGACCTGTTGTTCGCCCAGACGTTCGTCGACCAAGCCCGCCTGGCAGCCAACATCCGCAGCATCCTCCCGGAGAGATCGTCGGCACTGCTATCCGATGTGGTCACCATGTATCCGATAGAACGGGGTGCGGCGGAGATCGTCGGTTACCTCGCCCTCGACGATGACGATGTCAGCGTCGACATCGACGACACCGACGAGACCCTGCTCGAGTACGCCGACCCGAGTGACCCGAGCACGGTCAAACGTGCCCGGCTGCCGAGTGTCACTGTGAGGCGACGATGACCGACGACCACGCAATTTCGAGTGCCATAATCCGATTGATGCGGGGCGTGGTGTACCGCGAATCGGACGAGGACATCTGGGCCACACTCGAACGCTCGGGAGCCGGCGTACGCGATCACTTCACCACGATCGGCGTCGATGTCATCGTCGACGAGTCCGAGGGCTACGCCTATCTGCGCTCGCACCCGGAAGAGGAAGGCGAAGAGCCACTTCCGCGGTTGGTCCGCAGGCGGGCGCTGACCTACAACGTGAGCCTGCTGCTCGTGCTGCTACGCAAACGCCTGCTGGAGTTCGAGATCACCGGCGGTGAAGGACGACTCGTCCTGTCAACGGATCAGATCGTGGAGATGCTACAACTCTTCCAAGCCGAATCGACGAATGAGGCGCGCCTGGTCGAACAGGCCGATAACACCATCAAGAAGGCCGTCGAACTGGGCTTCCTGCGCCAGTTACGTGGGCAGACCGACCAGTGGGAGGTGCGTCGCATCATCAAGGCGTACGTGGATGCGCAAACACTGTCGGATTTCGCGGGCAAACTGCGCCAATACGCAGGAACCGCGGGCCCCGATGACTGACGGTCTGTTCTCAGCGGTCGAACTCGGGGGTGCCGGAGGCGCCGGGTTCCGATTGCAGCACGTCGAGGTGTTGAACTGGGGCACCTTCGACCGACAGGTGTGGCGGCTCACCCCCGACACAGACACCGCACTACTCACCGGCGACATCGGGTCGGGCAAGTCGACGCTGGTGGATGCGGTGACCACACTGCTGATGCCCGCACACAAGATCGCTTACAACAGGGCCGCGGGAGCTGAGGCCAAGGAACGCACGCTTCGCTCCTACGTCGAAGGCCACTACAAGTCCGAACGACAGGAAGCAACCGGCCGCTCTCGCGCCAAAGGCCTTCGGCAGGAGCGCAATACATACTCGGTCATCCTGGGCGTCTTCAGCAATCGAGGATATGACGAGACGGTCACCCTGGCGCAGGTTTTCCAGCAGCGCGACACCGCCGGACAGCCCTACCGGTTCTACGTCACCGCAACCAAACAACTCGCCATCACGACGGACTTCGCCGATTTCGGTTCAGATTTGCGCGACCTTCGTAAACGCTTACGGTCCGGCGGGGCCGAGGTGGTCGACGAGTTCCCGAAGTACTCCACTTCGCTGCGCCGATTGCTAGGCATCCGATCAGAGCAGGCGTTGGAGCTACTACATCAGACCGTGTCGATGAAGTCCGTGGGCAATCTGAACGATTTCGTGCGCAACCACATGCTCGAGCCGAGCGACGCCGGCGAACGGGTCCGCGACATCATCGACCATTTCGACAATCTCACGAAGTCGTACGACGCGGTCAAACGCGCCCGCGAACAGCTCGAGGCGCTGGATCCCATCGTGGTCGCCACAGAGAAGTACAATGCCGCACTTGCCGAGCGCGACGCTCTCGACGTACAGCGTGCGGCCATACGCCTGTTCATAGCCGAGAATCGCTCGCGCCTGCTGGCAGACGACATCGCCACCTATACGAGCCAGGGCAAGCAGCTCCTCCGCAACCAGGATGCGGCCAGAGGACGGCTACGCGAGTTGGCCCGCGAACGCGAGTCTCTGATCGAGGAGCGGGCAAGAGCCGGCGGCGATCGAGTCGGCGAACTCGAGCGACTCGCCGCCGTTGCCCGTGACGACGTGGAGAAGCGCCGTCACGGACGATCCCTCTTCGACGCCACCGTCACGGCTGCAGGCTTCGCCCCCGTCACAACGGTTGAGCAGTTCACTGATCTTCACGGCTTCATCGCCCGCGAGCGCCCACTACTCGTCGAGGCGAAGAGATCGCTCGATGCTGCGAGCGCCGACGCCATCGGCCGAGAGAAAGAAGCGGCCCGACGTCAGGAGACCATCCGGACCGAGCTCGACGATCTGCAGAAACGCACCAGCAACCTGCCACCCGACCAGGTCCAGATACGCGAACAGCTGGCCACCGACACCGGCCTGACACCTGCCGACCTGCCCTACGCGGGTGAACTGATCGACGTCGTCGAAGAACACAGCGAGTGGCGTGGCGCTGCCGAACGTGTCTTGCGTGGCTTCGCACTGTCGCTACTGGTACCGCAGCAGCACTACGATGCCGTGACGAACTGGGTCAACTCCCGCCGACTCACGTTCCACAATCACGGCGGCCGGACTGTCGGTGCCCGGCTCGTGTACGAACGAGTGCCGATCCGTCGAGTTCCCCTGCAGAGAAATGACTCTGATCTACCGATTCTCGCTGACTGCCTCGAGATCAAGAGCGGGCCGTTCGAGGGCTATCTGCGCGACGAACTCCTCCGGCGCGCCGAACATCAGCGGGCCGCCACCATCGAGGAGTTCCGCGCTGCCAAGCGCGCCGTCACCCGCGAAGGTCAGGTGCGGTCCGGTGGCCGTCACGAGAAGGACGACCGACACCGGGTCGACGACCCACGCCGATGGGTGCTCGGATGGGCCAATGAGCGCAAGATCGCGGTCCTACGAGAGGATCTCGACGAGTCCGACCGCGAGCGCGTGGCTGCTTCGGCGGAGGTGGTGGCGCTGTCGGAGGAACGCGACGCCACCCAGAATCGCAGCGAGTCCCTGGCGCGGCTGGAAGGATTCCATTCCTGGGCCGAGCTCGACATCGAGGAAGCACAACGACGCGTCGCCACCCACGAGGCCGAGCGCGCCCGGCTCGAATCGGGGTCCTCACGCCTTCGCGAGATCACCACGGCGCTGGAGCAGAACGCCGCGCTCGCGGATTCCACGGCTGCCGCGATCGACGACCTCACCGGCAAGCTCGCAACCACCGCCGCCGCGAGTCATCGGGCCGAGCAGGACAAGAAGAGCGACGACGAGTTCGTCGCGGACCACCCGGAGGCTGAACTCGACGCCGCACGAGCATGCTACGACGCTCTGGAACGTCGGCTGGACGGCGGTGTTCCGGCAAGGGCAGCAGACTGCACCACAGCTCAAACGACACTGACCGCGACGCTTCATCAACGGATCGAGCGCCTCACCCGCGAGCTCGGCGGCTTCGGACAGCGCCTGGCGCAGCACATGACCGAGGTTCTCCGCCGGTGGCCGGACCTGCGATCGGACATGGATGCCGACGTCGATGCCAGGGCGGATTTCGTCGCCCTCCGCGAACGGGTCGCGACCGACGATCTGCCGCGCTTCGAGTTCGAGTTCAAAGAACAGCTGAACAAGAACGCCATTCAAGAACTCGCCGGCTTCAACAACTGGCTCAACCGGCAGGCCGCATTCATCGACGAACGCGTGCGACGGATCAACGAAGCGCTGGGCGCCGTGCCCTACAACCCCGGTCGGTATATCCGGTTGGAGCGCGAGTCAACCACGAATCAGGATGTGGCACAGTTCCGCTCCGACCTGCGGAACCTGACGAGCGACAGTCTCGCAGTAGACGGCGATCAGTATTCGGAGCAGCGTTTCCTCGACGTCAAACGCATCATCGAGCGTTTCCGCGGACGGGACAACCACGCCGACCTCGACAAGAATTGGACGCGGCGTGTCACCGATGTGCGCAACTGGTTCGTGTTCTCCGCATCCGAACGCGATGTCGAGACGGACGTGGAGTGGGAACACTACAGCGATTCCGACGGCAAGTCAGGTGGGCAAAAAGAAAAGCTCGCCTACACGATCCTGGCCGCGTCCCTTGCCTACCAGTTCGGACTCGAGTGGGGTGTGAAGAAGTCGCGCGACTTCCGGTTCGCCGTCATCGATGAGGCATTCGGGCGCGGCTCTGATCTGTCGACCCGTTATGCGCTGGACCTGTTCGCCAAATTGGGTCTGCAGCTCCTGATCGTCACCCCTTTGCAGAAGGTGCACGTCATCGAGCCCTACGTGAAGGCGATCGGATTCGTCGACAATCCGACGGGCACTTTTTCACGCCTGCAGACGATGACGATCGAGGAATACCGGTCACGCCGTGACGGGCGTCTGCGGTGACCGATCGTTGGACCACCCCGGCCGACATCGCCATCAAAGCCAGACGCCGCTGGGACGACGGGACGCTGCTCCGGACGTTTGCGAACCGAGAACCATTCGAGCCCATCGAGATTCCGCTGCGCGGGCCCACCGCGTCGCAGATAGGAGCAGATCTCGGCGCCGCTCGCGACTGGGTCACGGCGTTGGACGGCGGACGTCGTGGCGACACCAGGTACTCCCTGGTCTGGCAAACAATCGGCGGCCGGCACGTCGGGCGTAACACGCTTCCACGACGGGCGATCATCTCCACCTATGAGCAGGCGTGGGCACTTCTGAACGTGAAGGCAGCGGTACAGCAGTTCGAGAGGTTGCTCGAGCTCGCCGCCAACGATCCCGCGGTCCACGCGTGGCTGTTCCAGAACCCGTTTCGCGCAATAGATCTGGCATCGGAGTTTCCTCGACTGATCGACGCGCACCGATGGCTCGACACGCATCGGGACTCCCGACGCTTCCTGCGTGAGATCAGCGCACCTGGGGTCGACACCAAGTTCACCGAAAGGCACCGGGGAGTCTTGGCGTCGATACTCGGAGTGTCGTCGACGGCGTCCGGTTTCGTGACCGGGCTGGGTTTGCAGACGAAACCAGAGTTCGTGAGACTACGACCGTCACCGTCGCTGGGACTTCTCGAGCACGTTTCGGAGGTGAGCCTCCGAGCTGACGAGCTCACCCGGATCGACTTGCGTCCCTCGCGCGTCCTGGTCATCGAGAACGAGATCACCTATCTCAGCGTCGATGTTCCAGCCCACGGAGCCGTGTTCTGGGGCAAGGGATTCGAGATCGACAGAATCGGGCGCCTTCCCTGGCTGACTGACGTGCCTGTTCGGTACTGGGGTGACCTCGACACACACGGCTTCGCGATTCTCGACCGGCTACGTGCCTGGCTTCCGCAGACCGAATCGATCTTGATGGATCGCGAAACATTGTTCGCGCATCGCGATCGATGGGTTACCGAGCCGAGCCCCACCACAGCCGCACTCCGCCACCTCTCACCCGCAGAACACGACCTGTACGCCGACCTCGCGGACGACTCGCTCGGTGAGCGGGTTCGGCTCGAGCAAGAACGCATCGACTGGGCGTGGGCTCTGGAGCACCTCGAAAGGTAGACGTGTGCCGACGATCAGATCTGCCACTGCACCGGCTGGGAGATGATGTCGCGGAGCCGTCGGCGGTAGTACCGGGCGGACTCCTGGTTGAAGACGTCCATCGCGGCCGCGGTGGCCTCGACATCGCGAGCGCGCATGGCGTCGAGGATGTCCTGCTGGAGTTCGAAGGCCGCGAGCCGCGTCGCGATGGGATGCTCGACGGGTTCGGCGTCGCGAACGAGCAGCCACAGCGTCTCCATGACCACCCGCAGTGCGGGATTGCCCGCCGCCTCGTACACCCCGCGCTGGAATGCGGCGTTGTTCTCCTGGAAGTTGGCGTGGTCCTCGGGATGGTCGCGCATCCGGTCCAGTGCCCGCTGCATCGACTCGATCTGCTCGTCGGTGACGTTCTGCGCCGCGGCCCGCGCGACCATCGGTTCGAGCATCAACCGGACGTCGATGACATCACTGATGTTCGCGCCGTTGATCTGGAGGAACAGCTTCATGATGTTGCCGAGCGAATCGAGTTCGGGCCGTTTGGCTATGGGCCCGCCGCCGATTCCCGCCTTGATCGTCACGAGGTCTCGGCTCTCGAGGAGCCGCAGTGCCTCACGCACCGTCGTGCGTGCCACGCCGAACTCGCTGACCATCTCCTTCTCGGTCGGCAGGCGCTGACCCTCGACGATGCCACCGCCGAGGATCTGGTCGGCCACCATGTTGGCCACCCGCGCGGACATCTTCTGTCCGCGCGGCTGCCGGGTGGCGGGCTCGTCGGCGACGGTCATGTGACTCCCGTGGTCGGCTGATCGGTCGGTGCCGACACCTTACCCGCCCGGACCTGCCCTCCAATTCGGATCGGGGTGGCAATGGTCGTCCCCGAACGATCGGCGCGGCGGCGAGACGACCCGTCGTCGTAACTGTGTACATATTTCGCTCGCTCGATTACCGTGAGTTCCGTTCCGTTCGTTCGCGCCGGGGCCCGACGATGTCCTCGTACATCGCCCGTCGATGGCGCTGACTTGACCTTGCCCCGCGAGAGCTCGACGAGTGCGATACCGGGCTGGTGCACGGTGACGGAGAGGTTCCCGGATCGGTGTTCGCCGTCGCGGCGACGATCGCCGACAACGGTGGCTGACTCGTCGTGCCGGCCAGCGGTGCGCTCGCCCCGTCCACCGCGTCCACCCCGGCCTCCCAGGCGGCGAGGTAGGTGGCCAGCTGCCCGCCGGCGGTGTCGTGGCTGTGCAGATGGACGGGCACGTCGAACCGCGACCGCAGAGCGCGCACCAGGGTCGACGCCGCGGCCGGCGCAACAGGCCCGCCATGTCCTTTTGATGGCCAGGACGTGTGCACCCGCGTCGACGATCCGTTCGGCCAGCTCCAGGTAGTAGTCCAGGGTGTACAGGGTCTCGCCGGGATCGGACAGGTCGCCGGTGTAGGACATGGCCACCTCCGCCACCGCGGTCCCCGTCTCCCGCACCGCGTCGATGGCCGGTCGCATCGCGTCGACGTTGTTCAACGCGTCGAAGATCCGGAAGACGTCGACGCCCGTGGCCGCCGTCTCGCGGACGAATGCGTCGTTCACCTCCACCGGGTACGGCGTGTACCCGACGGTGTTCTTGCCGCGCAACAGCATCTGCAGGCAGAGGTTGGGCATCGCCGTGCGCAGGGCCGCCAGGCGTTCCCAGGGATCCTCCTTGAGGAATCGCAGCGCGACGTCGTAGGTCGCCCCACCCCACGCCTCGACCGACCACAGCTGTGGGGTCATCCGCGCGACGTGCGGTGCGACGGTCACCAGGTCGCGGCTGCGCACGCGGGTGGCGAGCAGCGACTGATGCGCGTCGCGGAAGGTGGTGTCGGTCAGCGCGAGTGCGGTCGACGCGCGGAATTCGGCGGCGAAACCGTCCGGCCCCAGCTCCCGGAGTCGATCGCGGGACCCCGGCGCCGGTGGGGACGTGAGGTAGATCGCCGGCAATTTGTCGACCGGGTACACCGCGGACGGTCGCTCGCCGTGCGGTCGGTTCACGGTGACGTCGGCGAGATACCGCAGAATCTGCACTGCCGCGCCGCGGATCTCGATCGAATCCTGGTCAGTCCCCGCTCCCGCAGCGTCGCACCGGATGCGATCTGCATCTGGGTGGCGACGAGGTCGACGTCGGTGATCTCCTCGGTGATCGTGTGTTCCACCTGGATGCGCGGGTTCATCTCGATGAACCCGCGCCGCCCGTCGGAACCGAGCAGGAACTCGACGGTCCCGGCGCAGGTGTACCCGATGTGCCTGGCGAAAGCCACTGCATCCGAACAGATCCGATCACGGATAGCCGGGTCGAGCGCGGGTGCGGGGGCCACCTCGACGACCTTCTGGTGGCGGTGCTGGAGCGAACAGTCACGTTCGTAGAGATGAATGACCTCGCCGGTGGCGTCCCCGAGGATCTGCACCTCGATGTGCCGGGCGTCGACCACCGCCCGCTCCAGGAAGCCCGTGCCGTCGCCGAAGGCCGTCGTGGCCTCGCGCGAGGCCGCCGAGGTGATCGCGTTCCTCGCCTCCCCGCCGGCCTCGTTCGTCACCGGCGCGACCATCCCGGTCGACGGCGGTGCCACCTGCGGCAGCGGCCAGACCATGCCCCGGAAGCGTTGGCGCACAACGCTGTTCGGTGAGCCACCCGGCTTACAGAGGCGGCGCCTCCGTGCTCCCTGAGGTGCGAGGAGCGATAGCGACCGACGTCCGCTCCTTATCTGAAAGAACGTCATGACCATTGCTCCCTGAGGTGCGAGGAGCGCCAGCGACGAGCCACGAAGGGCGTCGAAGCTATGGGTGCGAGGGTGTCACATCACACGCTGGCGATGTCGGCGGCGAGCTCACGCACTTCGTCGGAGAAGCGCCGGCGCCCCAGGTTCGCGAGGACGACGTCCTCGGTGAGCCACGACGACGCGGACACCTCGAGGAGGCTGGACAGTGCCGTCGCCGCAGCGGCCTGCTTGGCCTTGGACATGATGCGGTCCCGCACCCGCAACTCGGCGGAGAAGCTCGCGAGCATCTCCAGACGCACTTCCCGGCGCAGCGCCTCGATCGACAGACTCCATCCGGGCGACCGCACGAAGTAGACCAGCGACGCCGCCCGGTGGGCGTCGGTCCACTCGAGCACCGAGATGATCACGTCGCCGAGCGAGGCGTCGGGATCGGCGTCGATCTCCGTGCGCAGTTGGGTGAGCATCTGCTCGGCGAAGATCCGCAGTCCGCCGAGGAGTACCTCCTCCTTGGAGGGATAGTGGTAATACACTGCCGCCGAAGTCATCTGCGCCTCGGCGGCGATGTCGGCGACGGTGACGTCCTCGATCGACCGCATGGAGTACAGGTGCATCGCCGCCTCGACGATGACGTCGCGTCGAGACGGCCGGTGCGCGGCCCGCTTCGCGCCGCTGCCGCCACTCAGAGCGCTCGCCGACGCGCGCCCGGCGTTGCGTCGGCCGGAAGTGCTTCGTCCTGAGGGATTCTTGCCCGCCATGCGATAGATCATGACAGCATCGGGGGCTGCCACGGGCTGTGCCATCCTGATGGCACGCCGTGAATGGAACCGGGAGGTCTGCGCCACGGCGGATCGGGACGGGGAGCACGGCGAGGAGGACGTATGGCGAGATCGAGGCGAGGCAACGCCCGGCCGGCCGACCGCATGTCGGAGTCGGACGCCGACTGGCTCGGTTGGGATTCGACCCCGGCTGCCGACGACATCGCACTGGCGGCCGCGGATCCGGGGGCGGGCACCGGCCCACAGGAGGACGTGGATCCCGACGCCGCACTCGACATCTCGGCGGTGGAACACGAGACCGGCGCCGAGGGCGCACCGCCGGACTCACCGGTCCAGAACGGATCGGGCGCCGGCAACGGCACGACCGCCCACCGTCCGTCGCGGCGGCATCTCATCGTGAAGGCCGCGGTTCGGGTGTTCTCGCGAAAGGGGTTCGCGGAGGCCACCATCCAGGA
Organism: Gordonia sp. NPDC127522; assembly: GCF_042672305.1. Lineage (NCBI taxonomy): Bacteria > Bacillati > Actinomycetota > Actinomycetes > Mycobacteriales > Gordoniaceae > Gordonia > Gordonia sp. NPDC127522. Next base: position 358,756 of record NZ_JBHXVK010000002.1, on the reverse strand, counting down.
GATCGCCACCGAGGCGGGAATGGTCCCGACCGCGGTCTACTATCACTTCGCCAGCAAAGAGGAGCTCTTCGAGAGCGCACTCGGCTATGCGATGGACGCGAGTTCGTCCGCGGCGCAGTCGGCTCGTCCGGACGATGTCTCCGCGAGCGCGGACTCGTTCAAGGACGTCGTCGCCGCGGTCTGGGACTGGACCGCCGAGCACCCCAATTCCGCCCGCATGCTGTTCCTGCAGATGGCCGGCGGCGCGACCCCCGGGACCCGGCTGCTGGCGAAGGAGTACGAGGAACGGCACATCCGACGTGCGTTCGACTACTTCCCGTCCGGTGAGGACCCGCCCAACCGGCGTGCGGCCACCGCACAGCACGCGGCGCGCACCCTCCGGGTCCGGACGATGATCGCGATGACCATCGCCATCCAACCCCTGCGTATCGAGGGTGGGCCGCTGTCGGACATCCCGGTCCGCAGTCTGCGCACCGCGACCACCGACGTCTGCACCAAGATGATCGAAGGCCGCTGACCCGAGCCGAGCCCGTCGAGTAACTTCAATTCCGAAACAGTTACTCCGATGCAGGTTGGTCTCGAACATGCGCATCCTCGCGATCACCGGCGGCCACTCCTTCGACCGAGCCGCCTTCGCCGATCTCCTCGACGCCCTTCCCGGCGACGTCACCTGGCGCGAACATCCGACGCCGCGATCGGGCCCGACGACCTCACCGACCACGACGTGTCCCTTCACTACGACATGTCGGGCACCCTGCCCGAGCCGTACGACCCGCCGGAGTCGTTGCGGGACTGTCTGCGCGGCCCGCGAGACGGGGCACGGATACGTCATCCTGCATCATGCGATCGCGAGCTGGGCCAACTGGGACGAGTGGGCAGAGTTCGTCGGCGGCCGCTACCTGCGGCCACCCTCGCCCACCCGGACTACCGCTCCCTGGTCGCCAACTCGCTCCGATGGCCCGCCCGCTCCATCTGAACTTTTCACATCGAACACAGTGCAATGTGTTGCCGCTCACTCTCGGTGCTCCAGTTAGTGAATACGCTGCCAAGTAAGAGGCGCGCCAGCCCCACCGAGGAGAACCCGGTGCGTCAGATCCAGCATCCGATGAGTCGAGCCATCTACGAATTCGACGAGGACTTCATCGTCCTCGTGACCACCAAGGACGGCAAGACCGGCACCTTCGACCCCGAAGGCCGGTACCTGCACGGCGAAGTGAAATCCGTTGACCCGGAGATGGCCCGCTGGGTCGGTCTCGGTCCGCGCGAGCCCGTTCCCATCACCCAGAACCGTCGCTTCATGCGCTGCCAAGCTCTTGGAGAAGGTGCAGGCGGACCGACTCGCCGACGAAGCCCGCAGCAATCGCCTGGCCGAAGGAGGCAAATTGTGACCGAGATCGACACACGCACCCAGGATCGTCGGCATCCGACGACGAGCAGGCCGACTACGTCGCCAGCTACCAGCGACTGCTCGACACCGACACCCACCCGGTCCGCAGGTCCTGCGGGAGGAGACCCACGACCTCTACGAGGATCAGAACTTCATCCCGGTCTCGCGGTACATCAGCCGCAAGTATCACGAGCTCGAGCGAGATCGTATGTGGTACAAGGTCTGGCAGATGGCGTGTCGTGAACAGGAGATCCCCGAGCCCGGCGACACGCACATCTACGAGACTGCGACAAGTCGATCCTCGTCGTGCGCGGCAAGGACATGTCCATCCGCGCGTTCTACAACTCGTGCCTCCACCGCGGCCGAATGCTCCGCGAGGAGAGCGGTCCCGCGGGCAACGACCTGCGCTGCCCGTTCCACGGCTTCTGCTGGAACCTGGACGGATCGCTGAAATCCATGACGTGCGAATGGGATTTCCCCCACGTCGACAAGGATGAGATGTTCGACTCGATGGTGGATGCGCGCACCGACGAGGACCCGATGGTCGGCCTGCCCGACGGTGTCACCGCGCGCGAGATGTCCGGCCTGCTCGCCCGCGAGGGGATCCGCGACGTCATGGGTGATGTCAACGCGGACACCGTGTCCGACGCCGAGCCACTCGACAGCATCTACTACACGGTGTTCCCGAACGTCGATCATGGACGTCTACCTGCTCGCGAAGTGGGTGGGCGAGGAAGTCGACTGATCCCCCGTCGTCGATGATCTCGACTCGGCGCTGCGACTTCGGAGGAAGCCGCAGCGCCGACTTCGTTCTGTACCCGTCGACTGTGCACCCCCCCCGCTGGTTGAGCTGCCCCCCGCCGGCTGGTTGAGCTGCGCCCCCGCTGGTTGAGCTGCGCCCCGCTGGTTGAGCTGCCCCCCGCTGGTTGAGCTTGTCGAAACCACTCCCTGCTGATCGGCATGATGGTGGGTGTGTTGATGCTAACGCTCGTGCTCGTCGTCGGGGCCGCGGCGGCCGGGTGCGCGATGGCGGCGGCGTATGTCTACCTACGACCTGGTGACGACCATGTGCGGGCCGAACGGCTCGCCCGGCGGTGGCTGATCGGGACGGCGGTCCTCGGTGTCACCGCGCTCTGCCTGCGATTCGGATGGCTGCTGCTCGATTGAAGCCCGGGACGGAAGCCTCGCAGCGCAGAGTGCGCGGTACCGATCGAACGGCCCGGCGCCGGGAAGCGATGCTGCTGACCGCGACCACTTCGACGATGGTCCTGCTCGTTCTCGACTCGAGCATTCTCGGCGTCATGCTGCCCACGATGATGCGAGATCTGGACCTCAGCGTGAGCCAGTCGTCGTGGCTGGTGTCGATCTACCTGCTGATGCTGGCCGTGTTCGCTCCGGTGGGCGGCCGACTCGCCGACGTCCACGGTGCAGCGACGATGTTCCGTGTCGGGATGGTCGGCTTCGTCGCGGCGTCGACGATGATCGCCGTGGTGCCGTTTTTCGAAGCGGTCGTCGCCGGTCGCGCGCTGGCCGGCGTCGCCGGCGCGGTACTCATGCCCGCAACCCTTGCATTGTTGATCCAGACCGTCGACGAGGTGCGCCGGTCGGGCGCGATGGCGGTCTACACGGGTGTCGGCCAAGGATTCGCACTCATCGGGCCCGCTGTCGGGGGCGTGTGCGCCCAGTTCCTCACCTGGCAGGTCGGGTTCCTCGTCAATGTCCCCGTCGGCATCGTGGCCGTGGTCCTCAGCGTCCTGGCGCACCCGCCGTCCGGCGCGCGCACCTCGCAATCGTGGGACCTGCCCGGATTGACGCTCTTGGTGACGGGTCTCGGCGCAGTGGCCGCCGCGCTACTGCAGGGACCCGCGTGGGGATGGCGATCGCTGGCGGTGATCACCCTGCTCGTCGTGGGCGTCGTGGCGCTGTCGGTGTTCCCATTGGCGACGAGGCGCGCAACCGTTCCCGTTCTCGACATCGGCCTGCTTCGCGACCGAGACTTCGCGGTCCGCACAACGACTCTCGCCGCGATCGGTTTCGCCATGTCCGCCGCGACCGTCTACGGCGCGGTCGCGCTGCAGGAGGCCATGCACCTGGAGCCCGTCGAGTCGGGGCTCGCGCTTCTGCCGCTCGTGATCCCGCTGCTGGCTGCCACCCGCCTTGTCGGCGCGCGGTACGAGCGTTACGGACTGCAGCGGGTCGTGGTGGCGGGGAGCCTGTGTCTGGCCGCCGGAATGATCACCGTGGCTGTTGGTTTCGCGGTGTCCTCGGTGACGGTCATCGCCCTCGGACTGGGACCCGTCGGCGTCGGAATCGGTGCTCTGCTCAGTCCGCTCACCACCGCGACCGTCGCATCCGTCCCGGCCGGTCAGCGAGGTCAGGCGCCCGGGGTCATCACCACCAGCCGACAGGTGGGTGCCATCCTCGGCGTCGCGGTGTTCGCGGGGCTGCTCGCGGCGTACCCGGGTCGCTTCGGGATCACTATCGGCTTCCTTGTCACCGGCGCGTTGCTCGTCATCGTTGCGATCGCCGCTGCTGTCACCTCGTCGGGCAAGGCCGCGGAGTGAGGCATTCGTGCCGGTTTCCGGTACGAATCCCTCATTCTGCTCAGCCGTCCCCGAACAACCGCGCAGTGATGAGCGGACGGCTCGGCTTCCCCTGCTCGGTGACCGGAACCTCGTCGACGACCTCGAGCGAGATCTCGCCCGCGCGCGGGAGGGCCGTTCGCAGATTCTCGCTGAGCTCGTCGATGGTCGGCGTGGCGTCTGGATCGAGCACGACGACCGCCCCGAAAACCGCGTCGACGTCATCGGGCGCAGGCACCACCACTGCATAGCGAACCCGCGGCTGGGCGCACAGCGCCTCCTGGATGTCCACCGGGAAAACGGAGCCCGCGTCGGTGAGCCGACGATCGTCGGCGCGACCTCGCACGAGCAGGTAACCGTCTTCGTCGAACAACCCGACGTCGCCCGTGCTGAACCAACCGTCGTCCGTGAAACCGGAGCGCGGCGGAGTGAAGCTGTACCCGTGGGCCTGTGCCGCTGTCCGGACGTGGATGATGCCCTCCTCGAGAGGTGGACAGAGTCGTCCGTCGCCCGTCCGGATCTGCACCTCTGTCGACGGCAATGGTCGCCCCGAGGTCGCGAGATGCGGCGAGTCGACACCGTAGTCCGGTCCGGCGAGCATGCTCACCACCCCGAATTCGCTTGCACCGTACGGATTGACGAGTATCGATCGCCCCACCCGACGCAACAGTCGGCGTCGCAGCGACGATGCCGCATCGGCGCCGACATGGCTGATCCCGACGACGGAGGAGAGGTCGGCGCCGGCGAGGTCCTCGCTGTCGAGCAGCTCGACGAGGAGGGGTTCGACCAGAGCCAGGTGCGTGATCCGCTCGTCGGCGATCGCCCGCAGGACTGCCGCCGGCGCGTATCCGTCCTGGAGGAACACATGACCACCGCCGAGAAGGACTGTGTCGACGAGGGTCTGAGCGATGTAGGCCAGGGGAGTGCAGACCAGCTGACGTCTGCCGGGCGTCGGGCCGAGGTCGACCAGCCGACGATATTCTCCATGCGTTCGGACACTGGCCTTCGAGACACCGGTGGTCCCTCCGGTGGCGACCAGAACGCATTCGTCGTCGGACGAGACTCGTCCGGCTTCCGGACCGGCGCCGTCGGATCGGGACCGGCCCTCCGTCAGGAGATCCGGCAGGCCCGGGACCCTGCCGACCGCAAGCACATTCGTGCCACTCGAATGCCCTACCGATGCGGCGGTACTCGGAAAGACGATCACCGCGTCCGCCTCGATGCGCGACAGGAACACCTGCAGTCTCCCAGGTGATCCCGCGTCGGGGCAGTACACGGTGGACGCACCGAGGAGCGCCGCAGCGTAGCGGACCGCGATCGCCTCACCCGTTGCGGGCGCGACAAGTGCAACACGATGTCTCCGTCGCACACCGTGAGTGACAAGGGCGGTCGCGAGACCGTGGATGAGTTCGAGGAGTTCACCACCGGTGAAGCGCTTTCTGGCGTCGGCCAGGACCACATCGCCCGAGTCGCGTCGGAGCCGTTCCTCGATGTCGTGCACGTAGGTCGAGAAGCCTTCGGTGTCGGTCACGAGGCGGTTCCCTTGTGGTGATCTTGTCGCCGACAGTATCGCGCGACATGGACGGTCATCCGGATGTCAGCGGATGATGCTGTGCGGGACAAGCGGTCCGATGTCGAGTGGGGGCAGCACCCGGACCCCGAGCATGATGCCATCGCACAGCAGGGCCGTCGGTGCGCCCGTGGTGCAGACGTAGTTCGAGCGTTTGTCCCAGTTGTCGCAGTAACCCTCGAAGCAGTAGGTCAACCCGTCGGCGGACTTGCTCCACGGGGGCGTCTGAGGCTTGGGCACGTTCACCGGCTCGGCTCCTGCCATGCCCGCTCCGAGAGTCGCTCCGCCCGCGGCGAGGAGGGCGATCGCGGCGGCTTTGGCGAGGGTCTTTCTCGTCTTCATCGGATGTCCTGTCTTGTGGGGATCGGTGAGACAAGCATGTCGATCGGGCCGGCCGCAATCGTCTGCGCAATGACGTAGGTTTCGGTGCCATCGCGCATCGGATGCCCGCCCGACAAGGCGAATCGAGCGGCAGGCCTGAAGTGCGGATGCACCGCGCGGCGTTGACATACGATTCTGGCCAGCCGCTTCCCACGACTCGTCCCGACAGATTCGGAGCACCATGCGACTCGGACTGCACGCTCTGGGCATCGGGACCGGGGCACGCCGCGACATCATCGACGCCGTGGCCCGCGAAGCCGAGGCTCGCGGTTTCCGCACACTGTGGTGCGGCGAGCATGTCGTGATGGTCGACGACCCGGCGTCGCCGTACCCATACACCCCCGACAAGAAGATCGCGGTTCCCGCCGAGGCGGACTGGCTCGACCCGACGATCGCCCTCTCCTTCGCCGCCGCGGCCACCACCACGATCCGGCTCGCCACCGGGGTGCTGCTGCTCCCCGAACACAACCCAGTCATCATGGCCAAACAGGCCGCGTCGCTCGACCTTCTCAGCGGGGGACGACTGACCCTTGGCGTCGGAATCGGTTGGTCCCGTGAGGAATTCGCGGCACTGGGTGTGCCGTTCGCCCGACGAGGTGCCCGGACCGATGCCTACGTCGAGGCGATGCGCGCGCTCTGGCGGGACGAGATCGCCACACATCGCTCGGAATTCGTTGCCTTCGAGAGCATCCGGGTCAATCCGAAACCCGCGGCGGGGCGGATTCCGCTCGTCGTGGGCGGCAACAGCGATCAGGCGATGCGCCGGGTCGTCGGCTGGGGTGATGGCTGGTACGGATTCAACCTCGACGACGTCGACGCGGTGGCTGATCGGATCCGCGCGATCGACCGGCTCTGCCAGGAGAGCGGACGGGACCGTTCTGGTCTCGATATCGCTGTCGCGCTGCGGAATCCGGTTCCCGCAGACCGCGCCGGTCTCGACGCTCTCGGCGTCGACGAACTGGTGCTGGTGGAATCACCGCCCGCGGATTCCGGTGCGGTGCCGGGATGGCTGGACGAGCTGGCGGACCGCTGGGCGGTCTGAGGCGGACGGAACTAGCGTGACCACAGTTCCGGCTCCTCACGCAACAGACGCGCACGCCCCTTGCGGCGATAGCGGTAGATCTGGACGGCGCCCAGCCCCCAGAGCAGGAACTGCGCTGACATCGCCCAGGTGAACGCCTCCGGCGGATATCCCTGGACCCCGTCCGGGGTTCGCCAGTCGAGGATGAGACCGATGAGCCCCGCGAGGATCAAGCTGGCAATGAACCCCGCCTGGTTGATGATCCCGGTGGCCGTGCCCGCCCGCGATGCCGGATTGGAGGTGCGGCCGACATCGAAACCGATCATCGACGCCGGACCGCCCATTCCACAGACCACCACCAAGAGCACGAGGAGCGCGAACGGCGCACCGCCGGGCCACGCCAGTACCACCGTCCAGGTGGCTGCGATTCCGGCGAGCACCGCCAACACCAGCGTCGATCTGTGCCACGGCCACCGGGTGATCAGCCACGCGAACATGGGCCCGAAACCGATGATGGCGAACACCATGATCGTGAGGAGCGAACCCGCCGCGGCGGAACTCATCCCCTGGCCCTCCACGAAGAACGGGTAGCCCCACAGCAGCCCCATGACGGTGGCGCTGAAATGGGTCGAGAAGTGCATCCAGAAACCCAGCCGGGTGCCGGGGTGATCCCACGACTCGCGAAGGTTTCGCCGGATTCCGGCCAACCCGAGCATCGGTCCCGACACCGACCGGACCGCCGCGCAATCGCGCACGACGACCAGTGCGACCACGAGCAGGACGGCGCCGATCCCAGCGGTGGCCAGGTACGCGCGACTCCACCCGAAGGTGGACAGTGCCCAGGTCATCGGTATGGCGGCCGTGACCGCGCCGAGTTGGCCGAGCACGCCGGTGAGCTGCGTGATCAGCGGGATTCGCCGCGCCGGAAACCAGCGCGTCACCAGTCGCAGGACACACACGAAGGTCATGGCGTCGCCGACCCCGACGAAGAACCGTGACGACAGCGCCCACGTGTAGTTGTCCGCGAACGCGAAGCTGATCTGGGCCAGCGTGAGGATCAGCGTTCCGCTGAGGAGTACCCGACGCGGACCGAACCGGTCGACGACGAGCCCGACCGGCACCTGCATCAGCGCGTACACCAGCAGCTGGAGCACGACGAAAGTCGACAACTGCGATGCGCTGATCTCGAAACGCTCGGCAGCCAGCAGGCCGGCAACGGCCAACGACGAGCGCTGCAGCACCGCAACGAAATAGACCGCGACCCCGACGACCCAGATGGTCATCGCCTGCCGCGAACTGGCCGGCGAGGTCACCTGTGGACCTCGCCGTCGGGCCGAGCCCGGGGAACTCTTTCGATCACCTAACTATTGTCGGGCACGGCGCACACAGGCCGCGAGCGCCCTCGGAACCGCCGCCATCACTCGACGGGTAAGCCGAACCCGAGCTTCAGCAGAGCGGTCCGGAACTTCGACTCTTGCTCGGGTCGGACACCCAAGAATCGGTCTCCGAGCAGATGGCACAGCGGTCCAGTCTTGCGGTCATGGGCGATGAGCATTGCGGTGGCCGGATCGGCGCACTCGATCACGCGGAGATGTCCGCGGTCGATGAGTTGCGCTCCCCGCCGTCGGACATCCTCTATCAGACTGGTGAGCGTCGAAGGCAGTTCGTGTTCGGCGCGACGATGTAGGAAGTCGGTGAACTCGGTGAGGTCGCGCCCTGCCCCGAGAGCTGCGGTCAGGGTGGTCGGCGACACCTTCCAGGTGTGGTCGGCGGTCTGGGTGGCGAAAGCGGCGAGGGTGAGTCTCTCGGTGTGGGTGATGCCGCGGGGGACCACGATGTCGAGGTTCGGCAGCACCGTCAACTGCGAGATCTCGGCGGTGTCGTCGGCCGGGCTGAAGGTGTCGGCGAGGCCCAACGCATAGGCGCCGAGCGGTGTCAGCCGGATTCGTCGAAGACCGTCGTATCGGCTGAGGGTGTCGAGGTGGTCGCTCCCCCAATTGCTGTGATAGTCCGTGCGGGCGCCGACTGGATCTCGGTAGTCGAGATCGAACAGGCCCAGCGTGCCGGCGTATTCGAAAGTCACCGCTATCGTGTACCGGCCCTCGAGCAATGACCAGCCATGATGTCCGTCGTATCCGAAGCTCCCGTACTCGGGATCGAGAATGTGGAGCCGCCACAGTGCCCGTTCACTTCTGGCGATGGTCGGGTTGAGGCGCTTGCGCCGCATGGTGGCGAAGAGGTCGTCGATCTCGATCCACTCGCCCGGAGGACAGGTGGCCAATCCATCGGCGACGGTTGAACGGCGCCGCTTCACCGCGCTGAGCACATTGGTGCCGCGCTGCCCCTTGATCACCTCGACTCGGCTGAACTCATCGATCGCCCCGTGCGTGAGCCATCTGCGCCACATACCGAGGACGACATCCTCCGGCGGTTTGCGCAGCGCTGCACGACCTTTCGGTGTCAACGTGAGACGAGTGCCGTCCAGTTTGGCCAGCCCGGCGGACTGGACGAGTAGTGGCCAGGCGAACGCGGCGATCGCCTCATCGGGATAGAAGTCGCCGTTGACAAGATGGCCGGCGAGAGTCTTCACCGTTGCCGCGGATGGCCGGGCCGTCTTTGCACTGCATTTGAGTTGTCCCGACGCGCAGAGCTCCAGGACTGCGCGCATGTTGGCCAGCGCTTCCTGTTCGGTCAATCGAACCTGGGTGCCGACATCGGTGCCTGTGTCCGCCACTTGTGTACCTCTCCGGGTCGGGTCGAAGGACTCTCATCATTTTGCCGGTGCGGCCAATCACCGATAGCCGAGGGCGTGCTCTTGGTCGGGGACTGGCCGGTATCGGCTTGCGTTCGAGTAGGACCACCTTGTCGGTCGTGGCCGATACCCTCCTTTGATGAGGGCAAAAAGTGCGGAGGGCGAGGTATCGATGGTTGAACCGCCGAGAATCGACGAAGGTAGGCAAGGGTTTGGTAGGACTGTCGACGACTTCGGCAATTTTGCCCGGAGTCGCTCCAAGCGAATCGTTGCGCAAACCGGCGACTTCAGGGAAGCCGCTGCCAATTCCTTCGAGAACCTGACCGCGAAGAAGCCCGACCCGTACGAGGAAGCGATCGCCGCGTACAACGGCGCATTCACCGCGATGAACGATACGGGTGTTTCTCTCCTACGCCAGCGCGAACGCTCGACGGACCTGATCGAGTTTGTCGAGCTGCTCGTGAACAGCATCGTCAACACACCGAAGTCGTTCAAGACCGACTTCGACGAGATCGACCTCTACAAAGCGGAGTTCCTGGCCGCGGAAGAGTTCGCCCGCAAGGACCTCGAGGCTGCGCGGAGGTCAGCGGCCGGCGCCGGCACTGGCTTCGTGACTGGTGCTGCCGTAGCAAGCATGGCTCCGACAGCTGCGATGTGGGTTGCGACCACCTTTGGCACGGCCTCGACCGGCACAGCGATCTCCACACTCTCGGGGGCCGCCGCGAGCAACGCGGCTCTTGCATGGCTCGGCGGCGGAGCTGTTGCGGCCGGTGGCGGCGGAACCGCTGCGGGCAGTGCACTGCTCGCCCTTGCCGGACCCATCGGCTGGACGGTGGCGGGAGCCACGCTTCTTGCGTCAATCGCGCTTTTCGCCAAGAGCAAATTCGAGAACCGCGAGGCAAAACAGGAGGCCTTGACCGCGGTCAAACACAACACTGCGCTCGTCAAAGGCATGGACGCACAGATTGGCGACATCCTCCAGCGCACCGCGTCCCTTCGCGAGTTGCTCGCGACGAGTTATGGCGAAGCACTGCGCTGCTATGGCGCCGACTTCCGCGCGCTGCCTGTGCTCTACCAGTCCCAGCTTGTCGCGTTGGTGAACAGCACCAAGGCGTGCGCGGCACTGCTGAGCAAACGTGTCGAGCAAGGCCCGGGCGGTGAGTGACGCAACGAGGCTCGCCAAGAGCAACCAGGAACAAGCCGTCGCCGCCTGGGTCAACCACCTGAATCAGGTCCGGCTGGACAATCTGCTGAACTCCCTCAGCCGGCAGAACACGAACTTGAAGAACGCTCTGACCACAGTCGACGAAGCGATCCGGAAGATCGATCTCGAAGTGATCGCCGCCAACCGGGGTGGTGTCAAGGGCATTCATGGCTTCATCGCCGAAGTTGCCGAGGTGGGCGTCGGCAATGCTCGGAGCCAGATTCGCGGTGGGGACGCTGTTTACCAGTGGGTCAATGACAACGGCCCGGTGGACCTGGTCCGCGGGGGCGTCGAGATCCAGCAGAAGTTCGTCGCTGCTGGTGGCCGCTTGGGCCTCGGTGCGATCGCCGACCACCTTCAGAAGTATCCCGACTTCGTCGAGAACGGCGGCAAGTATCAGATTCCTCGCGACCACTTCGAGCTGATCAAGAAACTGCACAACATGCCGCGCGAGGAAGCAGGCAAGCTCCTGACGCTTGGCGCCGACGGGCCGTCGTTCAAGGATTGGAAGCGAGTCCACGCCTTCTTCGAGCAGGGATCTGTCGGAATCGAGTCCATCGAGCCCTCGCACCTGGACTACTCCGAGGTTCAGAGGGGCGCCTACGGCTCGACGATGAAGGCGGAGAAGAACTCGCTGCGCGCCACCAACAGGTCCCGGCGGGACGACGCCTACCAGGAGAGTCGGCCGACGCTGCGCGAGGGTGCGAAGGTCACGCTCTCCGCGGCCGCAATCGAAGGCGGGACAGCCTTGGTGCTGGCCGTGGTCGAGAAGCGCCGTACTGGCAAGCAACTCAGAGACTTCACTGGCGAGGACTGGGCTGAGATCTCGGCCGAGACAGGCTTCGGCGTTGTCAAAGGTGGTGTCCGAGGGCTCAGTGTCTATGGGCTCACGAACTTCACCCCGACATCGGCAGCAGTCGCCAGCTCAATCGTCACGGCGTCGTTCGGTGTCGCGGAGCAAGCGAACAAGTTTCGACGTGGCGAGATCGACGAGCTGGAGTTCATCGAAAACGCAGAACTCGTTTGTCTCGAAACCGCAGTCAGTGCGCTGTCTTCCTTTGTCGGACAGGCTCTTATCCCAGTGCCAGTCCTCGGCGCCGTGATCGGCAACACCGTAGGCATGATCATGTACAAAGCCGTCTCGTCGTTGCTCTCCCAGCGGGAGGCGTCGCTGATCGCACAGTACGCCGAAGAGCAACGGATGCTCGACAAGCAACTTGCCGCCGACTATCGGGAACTCATCGACCAGCTCGATGCAAGCATGTCCGACTTCCTCGAGGTGCTCGAGCGGGCCTTCTCCCCCGACGTAGAGGTCGCCCTACTCGGCTCCGTCACCCTTGCGCTCGAAGTCGGGGTGTCGTCCGAAGAGGTGCTGGATACCAACGAGAAAGTCATGGCCTACTTCCTCGACTAGCTGGAGGCTTTACACCCCAGGATTCCAAGGCGCAGCCATGAGGCCGAGGCAACACTGTGCGGCCGCAGGCCGTTCTTCTGTAGGCACGGGGGCCTCACCCGAACATGCAGGGACGGGCCCGGCATTTCCCAACGTCCGGCGGTGAGGACACGTGCGCGGTGTTCCTCGCACACGCCAGCAGACCCGTCCTGATTTGGCCTGTTCACCGGTCATGATGGCGCCCGCGGCTGGCGGCGGGATTTTGATGCCCCCTGACACAGTGCGCAATTCGCACAGTGAGTCGGTACAGACTCCGAACTCTGCAGACGCATCGTCAACGGTCGGCGCCCGCCGACGCTCCGAACAGTTCCGCGTCATCGGCGGTCTCGATACGCGCATCAGGCTCTGACCGCGGTCGCGCGAGACGGATCAGCAACAGCGCCAGCAGGAGTGCGCCCACCGAAGAACCCACGATGATCGCCCAGCTGACACGTTCGGCGACACTGCCGGCGGACTCGTTCGATGCCGGAGTCGCGGTCTCGTCGGGGGCCGCCGGCGTCAGATTGGTCGAGGCATTGTCGAGGTCGTCGTTGATCGAGGTGAGCACGCCCTGGAGTTGTTTCACCCCGGCATTCACCTTGTCGGTGGCGCTCAGCGTGTCTTCCCGGGCGGAAGCGAGGCGGTTCAACCCTGTCGACAGCTGCCGGGACGCCGTCTGGGCCTGGGAGATCGCAGAATCGATACCCGCCGCCGAGGATTCGAGAGATCTCCGCATGGTCGCCAGGTCGCCCTGCAAGGAATCCAGCGAGCCGAGCTGGTCGCTGATCTCCCGACTCGACCCCTGGAGCGCGCGAAGCCGTTCGAGAGCGTCCGCCGACCCCGGGGTCCGCGCGGTCTCGAGGTAGCCGATCAACGGTGTGACCAGCGAATCGAGCTGCGTGACCGAATCCGACAGTGAGGACAGCTGACCGAGCACCGCCGACACCGCGAGCGCACCGTCGTTGACCTGCCGGGTCGCCGACGAGACGTCGGGCGCGTCGCCCAGACCGCGCACCATCTGATCCGACGCAGACGCGGCGGTGTCGACCGCATCGAAGATGTCGCGCGCACTCGCGGTCGCCGTCGCAATGCCGCCGGTCGCGCTGTTCAGGCCCGCGGACATCAGCTGGAACATCATCTTCGCCGACGACACCGAGTCGCTTGCCGAGTCGATCTGCTCGGCCGGCGGTCGGGTGTCCGTGGCGTCGGCAGGATTCGTGGGGAGAACCAGATAGACGACGCCGCCGACCAACAGTGCGGTCAGCAGCACGGCCAGTGCACCGACCGGCAACGCCGAAGTCGGAACACGCTTGCGCACAACACTTCTCAAACTCATTCGCCGACCGATCCGACTTCTCTACTGACTCTCGCGGGTGACTTCCGGGCGAACGGTACCCGGCCGGTCGGCGAAACCCCTCATCGAGAAGCACTCCGGCGCGTGATTATCAGCGAGTTCTCACGCCGCGCTCAGGAGAACCGCCGTCTACCCCCGCGCCATGTCCACGAACCGGCTCAGATGTAGCTGGTGCGCAACGGTAATGGTGGCAGTGGGCCCGTTACGGTGCTTGCCGACGATGATGTCGGCCTCGCCGGCTCGCGGGTCGTCACGCTCGATCGAGTCGGGGCGGTGCAGCAGGATGACCATGTCGGCGTCCTGCTCCAGCGAGCCGGACTCACGGAGGTCCGACACCTGGGGCTTCTTGTCGGTACGTTGCTCGGGACCACGGTTGAGCTGACTGATCGCGATCACCGGGACCTCGAGTTCCTTGGCCAGCAGCTTCAGCTGACGGGAGAACTCCGACACCTCCTGCTGACGCGACTCGACCTTCTTACCCGACGTCATCAGCTGCATGTAGTCCACCGCAACGACTTTCAGGTCGTGACGCTGTTTGAGACGGCGCGCCTTGGCGCGGATCTCCATCATCGTGAGGTTGGGTGAGTCGTCGATGAAGAACGGCGCCTCCGAGATCTCCCCCATTCGACGTGCGAGCCGTGTCCAGTCGTCGTCGCTCATGGTGCCGGCACGCATGTCGGCGAGCTTGATCTTCGCCTCCGCCGACAGCAGGCGCATGACGATCTCGGTCTTGCTCATCTCCAGCGAGAACATGGCGGCGGTCAGACCGTGTCCGATGGCCGCGGATCGCAGGAAGTCCATCGCCAGCGTCGAATTGTGCGTCGGGACCATCGCTTCACCCGCGAGATACAGGTGGTCGGCGTTGTCGACCTGCACGCAGCGCACCGGGACCGGATCGACGGGGCGCACGGCGACGACGCGTCGGACACCGGCCCGACGACGCAGTTCCTTGTGCCGAATCGCCTTATGGTGCACGGTGAACACGTCGTCGTCGGCGTCGACGCGCAACCACCCCGTGGCCGACCGCTTGTAGTTGAAACCGAGGCCGGCCACGAGGTCGGCGACCACCGCCGTCATGTGCCGCGTCGCGGCGGGCACGGTGATCCAGCCGTCGTCGTCCACCGAGGCACGGGCATCCAGCAACCCCGCGAGCAGAGCGCGACGCTGCGCGATCGAACCACGGAGATACTCGTACGGAATCCGGCCGCCGAGGTCCGCCATCAGCGTCATGACGTCGACCGGGCCCTCCGCGTCGATGCGCATGCTGATCTCGGGATCGTCGAAGGCCATCCCGGCCAGCGCCGCCACCGTATACGGGCCGTACGCGAACCGCTTGCGCGGCAACTCGAGCGGCGCGGTGTTGCGCACGACAGCGCAGCCGACGTGTGCCCGCAGGCCGGCGGTCGTGATGACCCGCCGCTCGCCGTCGATCTCGGCCGCCCACTGGTGTTGCTCGTCGGCGACGATCGTCGCGCCGTCGTTGAATTCGATTTCGTAGCAGGGCCGTTCGGTCATCACCTCGGTGGCGGCGACGACCCGGGTGGGCCGGCCGTGGGCATCGAGCAGGTGATCGCCGACCCCGACCTTGCCCATCGTGGTCCAGCCGGTGGGCGTCGGCAGCGGGGTGTCGAGCGCGAGCGCCTTGCCGACACCAGGACGTGCGGCGACGATGATCATCTGACCGGGGTGGAGCCCGTTGGTGAGCTTGTCGAAATCGGCGAAGCCGGTCGGGACACCGAGCGAGATGCCGCCTCGCGACGCGATGGAGTCGATCTCGTCCATCGTCGGCTGCAGGAGATCCTCGAGCGGGACGTAGTCCTCGGCGGTGCGCTTCTCGGTGACCTCGTACACCTCGGCCTGGGCGCGGTCGACCACCTCGGCGACATCCTGCCCGTCGGCGCCGGCGTAGCCATACTGGACGATGCGTGTGCCGGCCTCCACGAGTCGACGCAGCAATGCCTTCTCGGCAACGATCTCGGCGTAGTAGCCGGCGTTCGCGGCGGTGGGCACCGTGGAGATCAGCGTGTGCAGGTACGGCGCACCACCGATGCGCTTGAGCTCGCCCGCCCGTTCGAGTTCCGCGGCGACCGTCACCGCGTCGGCGGGCTCGCCTTTCGAGTACAGGGTGAGGATCGCCTCGAAGACCGCTTGATGGGCCGGACGGTAGAAGTCACCGGTGCGGATCTTCTCGACGACGTCGGCGACCGCGTCCTTGGACAGCAACATGCCACCGAGCACTGATTGCTCGGCGGCAAGGTCCTGCGGGGGCTGCCTACCGAAGTCCTCGGCGGGGATCTCGTCTTCCCGGCCTCGCCCTCCGGCGGCGGGGCCGCGCCCGCGGTCATCCACAACAGCCACGCGTGTCAAACCTCTCGCAACGTTCGATCCCACCCGACATCGAATGAGTACGACCCTGAGTCTGGTGTCGGCCCCGGTAGGCCACGTCGCGAGTCCCCGGTGTCGACGTCGTGTTCTGGTCAGTCTCTTCCTATCGGGTGGCACCGACAGCGAAGTGTCGTGTGCGCCGAGACGGACGGAGACGCTGAGGCGAGACACTAGGACGTCTGCGACCGCTACTCAAACCGACCTGTTGACGGATCTGGGGAACACTTGTGGACGGGGTGTGAGTTGCGGGGGGACGGGTTGTGCAGCCTTTGTGGACAACCTGAGGAATCAGGGTGTGAACAACACAGTTTTCGCAGGTCAACGCCCTCACTAATTTCCACAATCAAGTAATTGGAAATCCTTTGGACTTCTTCGGCGCGTCGTCTTGCGGGCGTGTTGCGGACACCTGTTCAACTCCCCGTGGCGAATATTCGGGTGAACATCCGGTGTGGTCTGCGTTACACCTGGCCAGACGGGCCGGGCGCCGGTTCGCACGATTTACCGGCGATCGCCGAACGATGCCCCTTCGGGTGTGATGCAATGTCGATCGTGTCGAGGTTGGGGTTGAGGTCTGTCGTCGTCCGTCGTGCGGTCACCGTACTGGCGGCCCTGACCGCTGCCGCCGGACTGGCGGCGGCCCCGCCGACGTCCGCAGCGCCAGGCCCCTCGATGCCCGTCGAGTTCGATCTGTCGCGCTATCAGCCGGTCGTCCCGACGACGTTCCGATCGCTGGCCTATGTCGACAACGGACGGTCCTTCTTCACCACCGGTAGGTGGGTCTGCGAGATTGGTCCCGGCTACCGTTACGTCGGATGCGCGGGCCGTCCCGCGACCGCCCCGCCGAACGCGACCGGCGCGGTGATCTCCGACGATCAGCAGGGCCCGTGGTGGGCGCGTGCCGATCAGACCTACCGGTTCGGCCCGGAGAGCGGCTTCCGGCCACCGGTCCTCGGTGTCGGCAAACGGGTCACCATCGAAGGCGTCACGTGCACCGTGCCCCGTCGCGACACCGTCGCCTGCCGCACCGGCGACCGCGCTCTCATCTTCACGCCCGCCTGGCACAAGTTCTTCTTCCCGTCCTGGGACACCCTCGGTCCGGGCAACAACGCGGTCGACCACAGCGCCAACCCGGCACCGCAGTACCTACCGCCACGACTGCAGTACTGGAACCAGCTGCCGGCCAGTCCGCCTGCGCCGAAATAGGGGCTCTACCCCCGCCCCCTGACGAGCGAGCTTGCGAGCGTCACGAAGGGTCTTCGCAACTTCGGTCGCCGGACCCTTCGTGACGCGGCCTCCGCAAGCTCCGGCCGCTCCTCAGGGAGCGGTGGTTGGCCGCGCCCTCCGCAAGCTCCGGCCGCTCCTCAGGGAGCGGTGGTTGGCCGCGCCCTCCGCAAGCTCCGGCCGCTCCTCAGGGAGCGGTGGTTGGCCGCGCCCTCCGCAAGCTCCGGCCGCTCCTCAGGGAGCAGAAACAGACACCGGCCTTCGCCACTCCGGACACGACAAGGCCGGGTGGAGGATCTCCACCCGGCCTTGCGTCTGAGAACGCTGAGGTCAGCTCGCGGCGACGACGGCGAGCTGGACGGTCGCCGAGACCTGCGGGTGCAGGTTGACGACGACCGGGTAGCTACCGGTGGCCTTGATGTGCCCCTTGGGCAGCTCGACGCTGCGCTTGTCGAGGGTCGGACCGCCCGCGGTCTTGATGGCACCGGCGACGTCTGCCGCGGTGACCGAACCGAAGAGCTTGCCCGAGTCGTGGGTCTTCACGTCCAGCGAGACGTCGGCGAGACCCTCGAGGGCCTGCTTCAGCTCGTTGGCGTGCTCGAGACCGCGGACCTCGCGGGCCTCCTGTGCCCGACGGATGCCTTCGACCTGCTTCTCGGCGCCGCGGGTGGCCTTGATGGCCAGGCCGCGGGGCAGCAGGTAGTTGCGGCCGTAGCCGTCCTTGACCACGACGATGTCGCCGGCTTCGCCGAGGTTCTCCACGGCGGCGGTGAGGATGAGCTTCATGTCAACTGATCCTTTCCGCTTATCGGCTGGTCGAGGTGAAGGGCAGCAGGGCCACCTCACGCGAGTTCTTCACTGCCACAGCGACGTCGCGCTGATGCTGCACGCAGTTACCGGTCACGCGACGCGACCGGATCTTGCCCCGGTCGGACAGGAAACGACGCAGCAGCGCGGTGTCCTTGTAGTCGATGACGGCCTTCTTGTCCTTGCAGAAGCTGCACGCCTTGGTCTTGGTGACCTTCTCGACGCGAGGCTTCCGGCTCGGCTTTGCCTTTGCCATGTGTGTGTTGCTCCAGTCAATGCTGTCGGGGACGGTCGCTGCCGTTCCCGGGCTGTTCGGGGCGGGTCATCGTGCCCCGACCGATATCAGAAAGGTGGTTCGTCGTCCCCGCCGCCGAACGATCCCCCGCTGTTGCTGGCAGGCGCGCTGCCCCAGGGATCGTCGGCAACCTGCTGGTTCGAACCGCCGCCGCGGCCACCGCCGCCGCCCGATCCGAATCCACCGCCGCCACCGCCACCGCCGCGCGAGGCCCGGTTGACCTTGGCGGTGGCGTAGCGCAGCGAGGGGCCGATCTCGTCGACCTCGAGTTCCACGACCGTGCGTCGTTCACCCTCTTTGGTTTCGTAGGACCGCTGCTTGAGCCGTCCCTGCACGATCACCCGGGAGCCCTTGGTCAGGCTTTCGGTCACGTTCTCCGCGGCGTCGCGCCAGATGTTGCAGCGGAGGAACAGCGCTTCGCCGTCCTTCCACTCGTTGGTCTGGCGGTCGAACGTGCGCGGGGTGGAAGCCACCGTGAAGTTGGCAACCGCTGCGCCGGACGGCGTGAACCGCAATTCCGGGTCGGCGGTGAGATTGCCGATGACGGTGATGACCGTGTCGCCTGCCATGTGTGTTTCCCCTCGGGTCGTTGGTGGGCACTCGCTGATCGACATGCACCGGATTCTGGGCTCAACCCTAGAACCCGGTACCGACGTCTTCAGACGATCAAGAAACCCTGTGGATTACTTCCGCAGGACCTTGGTGCGCAGAACCGACTCGTTCAGCTTCAGCTGACGATCGAGCTCGGAGACCGTGGCGGGCTCGGCATTGAGATCGATGACGGCGTAGATGCCCTCGTTGTGCTTGAGGATCTCGTAGGCGAGTCGGCGCTTGCCCCAGATGTCGACGCCGTCCACCGAACCGCCGTCCTTACGGACAACGTTGAGGAAAGTATCGAGTGAGGGTGCGACGGTGCGCTCGTCCAGATTCGGATCGAGGATGACCATCAATTCGTAGTGACGCATAAGACCACATCACCTCCTATGGGCTAGGTCGGCCACGGACTGTCCGTGGCAGGAGGGTCGCCTGCGTCGGCAACCGGTCCAAGATACATGACCTGCCCGTTCGCAGAGAAATCCGTGGTCGCGGGCCGCCTCGGCGACACATCATGAGACCACCTACGCTGTTGCCCATGTCGGAGCGGCGGACAACCCCGGGCCGGTGGTCGGCGCGGCTCTCCGGCCGTGGTGAGACGGCCGTGATCGCCCTCGTCTCGGTGTTGGCGACAGCCGCGACGATGTTCTGGAGTTTTCAGGCGAAGCTGCGGTGCGGCGGCGCCCCGTTCGATGCACTCGGACGTAGCGACAACTGGCCGACCGGCGATCCGGACGCGGTGATCCCCTGCTACTCGGACCTGATGTATCTCTGGCTCGGTCGCGACATCAACACCCACGTCTTTCCCTACATCCACGGTGGGATCACATCGGACGGCACCCTGTTCGGTGGCGTCGTCGAATATCCGGTGCTCTCCGGCGTGCTCATGTTCGTCGGTGCGGTCGGCGCCGACACCGACACCGAATTCTTCACCCAGTCCGCGCTCCTGTTGGCGCCGTTCGGTTTCGCGATCACCGTGCTGCTCGCATCGATGGTCCGCTGGTGGGCATTGCTCTGGGCCGCGACACCTCCGCTGGTGCTGTACTCCTTCCACAACTGGGAACTCCCGGTCGTCGCCACCGCCGTCGGGGCCGTCGCCGTGATGGCATGGGGCGCGTCGGTCCACCCCGTAACCCGTCGACGACGACTACCGCTTCGTACGAGCGCGGTGATCGCGGCGGTTCTGCTCGCGATCGGTTTCTGCCTCAAGCTCTACCCGGGGATCTTCGTATTACCCTTGGCGGCATACGTTCTCACGCGCGGAGCCGGCGGAGCGCGCATGGTCGAACGACGACGAGACGCCCGCGGCGGTCTCGACTGGACGGGCGCCGGTTGGGTAGCGGGCGCTGCCGTCGTCACCGTGGTCGCGATCCAGTTGCCGTTCATGGTGCTCGGATTCGACGGGTGGAAGGCGGCGCTGTCGTTCCAGAGTCGACGACGAGCCGACGTCGACACCAATTCCATCTGGTACTGGGGGCTGCGCTATGTCACCGGGACCGGTGACACCTACCACTCGCTGGTCAGTGTGCTGTCGCCGCTGTTGATCCTCACGTCGTTCGGGGTCGCGATGTACCTCGGGTGGCGCCGCTTCGACCGCGTCGGCACCTTCCCCTGGATCGGCGTGAGCGGCGCGATGCTCGCGGGTTTCATGCTGTTCCACAAGGTCCACTCCCCGCAGTACACGCTCTGGATCCTCCCGTTCTTCGTTCTGATGAAGATCCGGTGGCCGGTGATCCTGACGTACCTGCTCACCGACCTCGCCCTCGACCTGACGATTTTCCGGCTGTTCCCGATCCGCGATGCCGGCGATCCGCTGCCGTGGTGGATCGTCACCGGTGTCGCCGGTTCGGTGTGGGTGCACGCCGCCCTGCTGGCCTACCTGATCGTGACCCTCCCGCGGACCCCGCTCCGGGAACCGTTGGCCTCCCGGGTGGCCGCACGCGTGCACGATGCCACCGATCAGGGGTCCGTCCCTGCACCCCGGCACCCGCCGCGAGACGCGATGGCGAAAGGCTCGTCCTGAGTTCCTGGTTGGCCACCGGTCCCCTGGTGCACGGACGAGTCACGTTGCGACCGATCAGCATCGAGGACATCGGACCGTTGGCGCGCGTGGTCGACGACCCGAGCCGATTCCGGTGGGTCCCCGGAGTGCCGACGGACGAGGACAGCGCCCGTCGGTTCGTCGGCTCGGCGCTCCGTTCCCGGCTGGCGTTCGCCGTGGTCGACAACACCGACGGCAGCGTCGTCGGGTCGACGAGCTTCTACGACATCGACGAGGCCAACCGGTCCGCGTGCATCGGATACACCTTCTACAGCGAACGAGTCCAGGGGACCGCGGTGAACCCCACCGCCAAGTTCCTGCTGATGCGTCATGCGTTCGAGGAGCGCGGCGCCGTTCGCCTCACCTGGCACACCCACGAGAACAACACCCAGTCCCGCGCCGCGATCACCAAACTGGGTGCGAGCTTCGAGGGTCTGCTGCGCAAGCACCGCCGATTCGGCGACGGCTGGCGCACGACCGCCCTGTACGCGATGACCGACGACGAGTGGCCGTCGGCGAGAGATCGCCTGTTACAGCGAATCTCTGCCTGACGACCTAGGGATTCGCGGTGTGCTCGGGGTGACCCTGGGTGCGCCGGTCTTCTTTCATCCGCGCCTCGTGCACGTGTCGTTGGCCGTCGGTCAGATCGGCTCGAACCCGGTTGACGTACTCGCGCAACGGGCCCCAGTAGGTGTCGTCGAATTCCTCGACGACCTGGAATGTCCAGCGCCCCTCGAGCACGTTGCGACCCACCAACTCGGTGGACAGCTCGTCGGCGAACTCCCCGTGTCCGACCTCCCGTAATTCGTCCACTGCTTCCCCGAGCAGCAGATCGCCGCGCCCGATGAGTTGGTGGAACGAATAGAGGTGGCCGCGGGCGCGCTCGATGTACTCGAGAGCCTCCCCCACCTTGCCGACCGCTTCCGCGGTGTCGTCCGAGATGTGTGGTGCGGTATCCGACATGATCCGTCATTACCCACCGGAGCGGTCACCCAACCGTCAGTACTCCCCGTGGTAGGAGTGCCGGTAGCGATCGCCCTCGAGCGACGCCCTGATCTCACCGACCTCGCCTCCTAGTGCGGTGTTGATCTTGTGCCCCAGCCGCTCGAACTCCTCGTGTGCGGCAGCCGATCTGGAGGTGAGCGCGGCCAGCGTGGACAGCCAGCGGTGTACGGCGCGCAGGTCGTCCGTCGTCAACGGCCCCCTCACCCAGTTCTCCCGTTCCCACGTCTGTCGTTCCCATGCCTGCCACGGATGATCCCAGCCGCTCGGCGGCGAGATGGCGAAGAGGCCCCGCACGATGACGTCGTTGCGGTCGATGCCCGCATCCGCACGCCACCCGTCGACGACCTTCGAGTAGGCGACGTAGTCGGCCGCGGTCCACGTCGACTCGCGAAGGTCCCGCCAGCCGGCGCGGCGCAGCGACCTGGCCACTTTGCTCTCGAGGACCGGACTCGGATGTTTCGGCTCCCCGGCGCCGGCGAAGTAGAGGAACCAGGTGAAACCGGCTGGACCCAGACGCTCGATCATGTTGCCGCCCTTGTCGGGCCGAAGCATCGCGTACGCCGCGCCGGGCTCCTCGCGGCCCGTCTCGGCCGCGTCTCTCAGCAGCCCGCCGAGGTACTTCCGGTCGGCGGACACCGCGGCGATCCGCTTCTTGCCGTCGGAGGTGCGGCGGCCGAGACAGAACGCGACGACGTTCCACAGCAACCCGATCGCGTCGTCGGGCGAGTCGGTGGCCCGAGACCCCAGCGTGAACAGGTCTGCTCTGCTGATCTTGTTGCCGAGCAACGAATCCGGGAGCCCGTGTTCTGCGAGCGCATCCGTCCACCATTGCCGGTCGACGGCGACGGTGTCGGAGTGCAGTTCGGCGGCCCGGTCGCCCGCCGAGAGCCAGTCGGTGAGATCGTCGGGGAGAGCGAGTGTGGTGTGCTTCATGGTCGTTTGGACGCAGCGGGGCCCCGTTCGGTTCCGTCGCGTTCGATGACCGTCAGCCGCCCACCGAGACAGGTTCCCGAGCACCTTCCGCCGTGCCGAGTGTCCTCGCCCGGCGGCCGATTCGGTCGGGAGCACCGTCGAGGACACCACCGGCCGGGTCGTCGTACCATCGGCCGTCGTTCCCGCGGCGGACGAGGTCGTCGCGCGGATGCCAGATCTGCCAGAGGACGACGGCACAGAGGACCATCACCATCAGTCCGCGGAGCACGACGGCTGCGGTGAACCACTGGTCGGGAAGCCAGCGACGTTCGGCCTCGAGGAACAGACTCATCCGCGGCACCCAGATCAGGGCGTCGAGCGTCATCCAGGCCAGCAGCAGTCGAGTATGTGGAATGGCCAGCACGGCAAGCGGAACCAGCCACAGCGAGTACTGGGGACTCCACACCTTGTTCACCAGCAGGAAGCCCGCCACCGCGAGAAAGGTCAGTTGGGCCACGCGGGGTCGGTGCGGCGCGAGGATTCCGATCGCGGCCACCGCCGCGATCACGGCGACCGTCAGACCCACCGACAACGCGTTCAGATAACCGATGTTCCATGTGAAACCAGCCGAGTCGGCCACGATCCGGTAGATGGTGTCGGGGTCCGCCGACCGATCGCCGTTGAATCGGAAGAACTCCCACCACCCCGTCGGGTACGGGATCAGGATCGGCAGGTTGACCGCGAGCCAGGCGCCGATCGCCGTCGCAGCCGTGATCCCGAACTCGCGGACTCTCCCGCTGCGCAGACAGAGCGCACCCAGCACCACCAACAGGAGTGCGGGATACAGCTTCGCGGCCGCGCCGAGCCCGATGAACAGGCCGGCCACCCAGAACTTCTCCCGCGACCAGGCCAGCAGGGCCACCGCGACGGCCGCGGTCGCGATGGCGTCGAAGTTGGTGAACGCGTGTACGACGACGAGGGGGGACAGCGCCACCAGCCATACCGTCCACATGCGGGTGCGCGCGGTGAGGGCCGTCGCCCACACGGTCACGAGCCAGAACGCCGCCAACGCCAGGGCGAC
The DNA here is from genome assembly GCF_042672305.1 of Gordonia sp. NPDC127522. Classification (NCBI taxonomy): domain Bacteria; kingdom Bacillati; phylum Actinomycetota; class Actinomycetes; order Mycobacteriales; family Gordoniaceae; genus Gordonia; species Gordonia sp. NPDC127522. Next base: position 334,732 of record NZ_JBHXVK010000002.1, on the reverse strand, counting down.
GATGGTGAAGAACAGCACGACGTCGAGCGCGCCGGGCACGCCCCAGGTGGCCTCGGCCCAGAGCCAGCCCTGCGTCAACTGCGCCGCGCCGTACATGAACATCCCGGTGACGACCGGATACTCCATGTACCGCTTGATGGTCTCGCCTTCGGAGCCCTCCTGGAACCAGAAGTCGCGGTAGGGCAGCGCTCCCCGGTTGAGGCGTTCCGCACCGAACAGGCTGATCACGTCGGAGTAGCAGAGGTTGGTGAACTGGCGCTGATCGTCCCAGTCGAGTCGCATCTCGGCGCTCGCGCCGTTGGCCCCGGAGTCGGCCGGCGCCTGCTGCAGGCACCCGGCCTTGCCGAACCAGCCGAGCGCGAGTCCGCACAACGCGAGCGCGAAGAGCACCCGCAGCGGAGTCAGATGTCGGCTGCGTCCGATGACGGCGTGAGCCCCGATCGGCCCGCCGACGAGCGAACTCGCCTCCCGCACCAGACCGTCCGTACGCGTCGGCAAGATGCGTGCATCGTCGACACGCTGATCGCTCGCGAGGGGGGCAGGGCTGTCCCAGACGGGTTCGGAGCCGCTCGTTGCCGAGTCGGCCGCCGGGTCCGGGTCAGCCGATGGGCGGTTCAGGGACTCCTCCGCCACCGTCTCCACCGCCGTCACCGCCGCCGGGTATGCCGCCGAGGTCGCCACCATCGCCACCGCCGGTGTCGCCACCACCGTCGCCACCACCGGGGCTGTTCCCGCCGCCGGCGCCACCGCCGCCGCCGTTCCGCGGGGCGCCCGGGATCGGGATCGTCACGCCTGGCGCGAGGGTGAGGTTGCCGTCACCGCCCTGGTCGGGGATGTCGAAGTTCGGTATGGACGGCCCACGCCGGGGCTGCGACGGCGCGTACGTGGTGGCCGGCGCCTCGTACGGCACGCCCGCCACGCCGCCGACCGATTCCGGCTCGGGGAACTGCTTGATCTCCTTGCCCTCGAGCGCGGCATCCATCGCCGACTTCCAGATCGACGACGGCAGGCCGCTGCCGTAGATCGACGCGCCGTTGTAGTTCGTCAGGGCGGTGCCGTCGCTGGTGCCGACCCAGACCGCGGTCGACAGCTGCGGGGTGTAACCGACCATCCACGCGTCCTTGTTCTGCCCGGTATCGCCGAGCTGGACGGTGCCGGTCTTGGCGGCCGACGGCCGCGACCCGAGCGAAGAGTCGTAGAGCGAGTTGCCGTTCGAATACGCCGCGACCGGTTCGAGTGCCGCGCTGACGTTGTCGGCGACCTTCGCGGGGAAGACCCGCTTACCCTCGGTCTTGCGCTCGTAGAGGACCTGCCCCTCGGCGTCGACGACCTTCTGGACGAAGTGCGGCTCGTGGTAGACGCCCGAGGCCGCGAGCGTGGCGTACGCCGAGGCCATGTCGATGACCCGCGACTGATACTGGCCCAGGACCACGCCGCCCTCGGGCTCGCCGTTGGCCTCCTGCAGTGTGCGCTCGATGTTGCCGAAGGACTCGGCCACACCCGCGCGATGCGCGGCGTCGGCGACCGCCCGGGCGCCACCGTCGAGGTCCATCATCAGGCGGTAGTACACCGTGTTGAGGGACATCTTCATCGCCGTCGCGAGGTTGCAGGTACCGCAGCTCTCGCCGTCGGAGTTCTCGACGGTGAGTCCGCCACTGGCCTGAAACGGTGCGGAGCTGTAGGTCTTCGACAACGGGATGTCCTGTTCGAGCGCCGCGACGAGCGCGAACACCTTGAACGACGACCCGGTCTGCAGGCCCGCCTGGGCGAGGTCCCAGCCGCCCGGGTTGTCACCGCCGTAGTAACCGCGCACCCCGCCGGTCTGCGGATCGATGGACACCACCGACGCCAGCAGATCATCGGGTTCGCCGTTCAGCTCACCTTCGGGGCACTTGTAGATCCGGTTCTTGCGGCAGGCCGCCTGGACGACGCCGTTTTGGACCTGCGGGTCGATCGTGGTGCTGATCTTGAGACCACCGGTCCGCAGTTGCTTGTCGGTGATGCCGATGCGGTTGAGCTCGGCGAGGACCTGTCGCTTGATGAGGCCGTTGGGCCCGGGGGTCTCGTCGGAGTCGCTGACACGCGCCTTGACGGTCTTGGGGAAGACCGCGTTGTCGGCCTGCGCGCGGGTGATCGCACCGGTCGCGACCATGCCGTCGAGGACGTAACGCCAGCGCGCCTCGGTGACCTCGCGGTTGGTGTCCGGGTCGTAATAGGACGGCGCGCGGATGACCGCCGACAACAGCGCGGCCTCTTCGAAGGTGAGCGGGTTACGCTCGGCGCGACGCTTGTCGGTGATCGACTTGTTGAAGAACTTCTGCGCGGCCACCGCGACGCCGTAGGCGCCCCGGCCGAAGTAGATCGTGTTGAGGTAGGCCTCGAGGATCTTCTCCTTCGACCAGCCGTGCCGGTCGTTCATCTTCGCGGCGATCGCGAGTTCTTTGAACTTTCGGGAGTAGCTGACCTCGTCACCGACGATCGCGTTCTTGACGTACTGCTGCGTGATGGTCGAGCCACCGCCGGCGGTCTGGTTGCCGGTGATCTGCCCGATGGCAGCGCGGGACAGGCCGCGCGGCGAGAAGCCGTTGTTGGTCCAGAACTCCCGGTCCTCGGCGGCGACGATCGCCTGCTTCATCGTCTCGGGGATCTCGTCGAACGGGACGACCGTGCGGTTGCCGTCGGGCGAGGTGACGTCAGCCAGGGTCCGCCCGGACGTGTCGACGATGGTGGCCTTCTGGCTCACCTCCGGTTCGGGGATCTCGGCGGTGAAGTAGGTGGCCGCGAACGCGATGATGAGCACCAGCACGATCGCCGGGACGATGGCGCCCACGATCCCCAGCGCCCACGCGAACCGTCGGTGTCGTGTCGCTGTCTGACTTCTGTTCTGACCGCCGCCGCCCGGACCGGGTCGGACTCCGGTGCGTCGCGGCGTGGGCGAAGAACCACGTGCCTCGCTCATCGTCCACCTTCCTACCGGGTCGCACGGACATTCGTCATCCGGCGAGCACGGTCAACTTCTCTGGCCTCGTGCCGCTCCACTGTGACAGCAGGCCACCGCCCCGGGCAAAAAACCGCAGGCCGGCGCGCTACTTGGCCACGCGTCGAGAGCGACGCGTGGTCTGCGGCGGCAGCCCGGCAACGTACGACTGGACCAGATGGTTCCAACTACAGGTCCGGCACACCTCGACCACGTGCACCGAGAACTCCTCGGCGGTCGTCGCGAGCCGGGCGATCTCCTCGTTGCTGCGCGCCGACCCGCTCACCTGACCGAGGCGGTCGCCGAACACCCAGGAAACCAGCGTGACCTGCTCTTTTCGGCAGATCGGGCACATCGTGGTGCTGGGCCGACCATGGAATTTCGCGGCGCGCAGGAGATATGGGCTCGCATCACAGACCTCGGCAACGGCGGTCCGGCCCGCGTGGACCGAGGACAGCCGAGCGCGCCGCTGCAGGGCGTAGTCGACGATCTGGCGTTGCACGGTTCTCAGGGTACGTGGTCTCCGCCGGGGCGTCGGGCCGACGGGGTCCGGCACGCGGGTCCGACGGACCCAGACCCGGGATGGTCGATCGCCGCGTGGTGGCGTCGTCGCGTGTCCGTCCTCCCGCCGACCGACCGCTCGTGGACACAGTTATATCGGTGCGATACATTGGCAAACACATCGGAACGAGGTGTCGGCTCGTCAGAGTGTGCCGGCACATCGATCCGAGGAAGTAGTGACAGTCATCGGCAGGACCGCGAAGGGGGTGGCGAAGTGCTCGAGTTGGCCATTCTCGGACTGCTTCTCGAATCCCCCATGCACGGTTATGAGCTGCGCAAGCGGCTCACCGGCCTGCTCGGCGCCTTCCGTGCGTTCTCGTACGGATCGCTCTACCCGACGCTGCGTCGCATGCAGGCCGACGGCCTCATCGACGAACCGGAGACGCCCCTGGGCGTGAAGGTGCGGCGTGGCCGGCGCGTCTACCAGCTCACCGACGCGGGCCGGGAACGGTTCGCGGAGCTGGTCGCCGACACCGGGCCCCAGAACTACACCGACGACGGTTTCGGTGTGCATCTGGCGTTCTTCAGCCGGACCCCCGCGGTCGCGCGCATGCGCATCCTCGAAGGTCGCCGGCGGCAGGTCGAGGAGCGTCGAGAAGGGTTGCGGGAGATCGTCGGGCGGTCCAACCGGGCCGTGGACCGGTACACCCGTCAGCTGCATCAGCTCAGCCTCGAATCCAGCGAACGCGAGGTCCGCTGGCTCAACGAGCTGATCGCGGCCGAGAGCTCCCAGCAGGACGGGTCGCCAGACCCGTTCGACGGACAGTTCGACGACGACCTCGCCGACGGCGAACGGTCACCGTTCGATCCGGGGCGGCCCACGGCCTCCACCGGACGAGCCGATGACGAACATCAAGACCCGGACTCGACGCCGAGCCGGGACGAACAGCTCGACGAACCCGAGCAACGGAAAACACCGGTTGCGCAGCGAACGACTGCGATGCCGCGAGAAGAAGGAGAACCCGACCATGGGTGAGCCCAATAAGGTGCGCGTTGCCATTGTGGGCGTAGGAAACTGCGCTTCATCCCTGGTGCAGGGCGTGCAGTACTACAAGGACGCCGACGAGAGCTCCACCGTTCCCGGCCTCATGCACGTGAAGTTCGGCCAGTACCACGTCCGCGACGTCGAGTTCGTCGCCGCGTTCGACGTCGACGCCAAGAAGGTCGGCTTCGACCTGTCCGACGCGATCTTCGCGAGCGAGAACAACACCATCAAGATCGCCGACGTGCCGCCGACCGGCGTCACCGTCCAGCGCGGCCACACTCTCGACGGCCTCGGCAAGTACTACCTCGAGACCATCACCGAGGCCGACGGCTCCGGTGTCGACATCGTCCAGGCCCTCAAGGACAACGAGGTCGACGTCCTCGTCAGCTACCTCCCCGTCGGCTCGGAGCAGGCCGACAAGTTCTACGCCCAGTGCTGCATCGACGCAGGCGTCGCGTTCGTCAACGCCCTGCCGGTGTTCATCGCCTCGGACCCCGAGTGGGCCCAGAAGTTCGCCGACGCCGGTGTCCCGATCGTCGGCGACGACATCAAGAGCCAGGTCGGCGCCACCATCACCCACCGCGTGATGGCGAAGCTGTTCGAGGATCGCGGCGTCACCCTCGACCGCACCTACCAGCTCAACGTCGGCGGCAACATGGACTTCAAGAACATGCTCGAGCGTGAGCGTCTGGAGTCCAAGAAGGTCTCCAAGACCCAGGCCGTGACCTCGAACCTGAACGGCCCGCTGGCCGGCAAGATCGCCGACAAGAACGTCCACATCGGCCCGTCGGACCACGTCGAGTGGCTCGACGACCGCAAGTGGGCCTACGTCCGCCTCGAGGGTCGCGCCTTCGGCGACGTGCCGCTCAACCTCGAGTACAAGCTCGAGGTCTGGGACTCCCCCAACTCGGCCGGCATCATCATCGACGCCGTGCGCGCCGCCAAGATCGCCAAGGACCGCGGTATCGGCGGACCGGTCATCCCGGCCTCGGCCTACCTGATGAAGTCACCGCCGAAGCAGCTCGCCGACGACGTCGCGCGTCAGCAGCTCGAGGAGTTCATCATCGAGGCCTGAGCCTCGGCGAGTCCCTGTTACGACAGATCCGACGAAGACCGCCCATCGGAGGCGGCCGACGACTTCGAGTCGACGGCCATGCCGCCGGTGGGCGGTCTTCCTCGTGAACACATGCAGCATCGGGGTGAACCGCTGCCGCCGCGAGCCTCACGGCGAGGCGAACGCGCAGGTCATCCAACCAAATCAGTGACCGCGCCAGACCCTTCACATAGAGTGTTGTCGATTGCTCCGAGTGGCCCGTATCGGGCACATCGGACATCACGAGACCCCGTACCAACAGAAAGGCGCAAACCATGGGCGTGAGCCTGAGCAAGGGCGGAAACGTTTCGCTGAGCAAGGAGGCTCCGGGCCTGACTGCGGTCTCCGTCGGCCTCGGCTGGGACATCCGAAGCACCACCGGTACCGACTTCGACCTCGACGCCAGCGCCATCGCGCTCGGCGCGGACAAGAAAGTCCTCTCCGACCAGCACTTCATCTTCTTCAACAACCTCCGTTCGCCCGACGGCTCGATCGAGCACACCGGCGACAACCTGACCGGTGAGGGCGAGGGCGACGACGAGGTCATCAAGGTCGACCTCGCGGGTGTTCCGCCGAACGTCGACTCCATCGTCTTCCCCGTCTCGATCTACGACGCGGACGCACGGTCGCAGTCGTTCGGCCAGGTCCGCAACGCGTTCATCCGCGTCGTCAACCAGGCCGGCGGCGCCGAGATCGCCCGCTACGACCTCAGCGAGGATGCCTCGACCGAGACCGCGATGGTTTTCGGTGAGCTGTACCGTCATGGGTCGGAGTGGAAGTTCCGCGCGGTCGGCCAGGGCTACGCCTCGGGTCTGGCGGGTATCGCCCGCGACTTCGGTGTGAACGTCTGAGTCTCTCGTAGACTCCGGCTGTCCGCCTGAACGTGCTCGTGGATGCCGCACCCGTTGTCGAACGGGTGCGGCATCCGCGCGTCACCACTCCTCTCCGACAATGCGGTCGGCTGGTTTCCACGCACCCTAGAAAGGCCACAAGCCAGTGGTAGTAAGAATCTTCGGCCTCTCGGTCGCCGTGACGATCGTGTCGCTGATCATCGCGTTCCTCTATGGCGGTGTCGAGGCACTGATCCTGACCGCCATCCTCGGCGTCTTCGAGATCTCGCTCTCCTTCGACAACGCGGTCATCAATGCCACGATCCTCCGCCGGATGAGCGAGTTCTGGCAGAAGATGTTCCTCACCATCGGCATCCTGATCGCCGTCTTCGGTATGCGCCTGGTGTTCCCGCTGGTCATCGTGTGGATCGCCTCGGGCCTCAACCCGGCGCAGGCCCTCGACCTCGCGCTGAATCCGCCGCCCAACGATGCGGCCTACTTCCCCAACGGCGATCCGAGCTACGAGACGATCATCACCGACGCCCACCCGCAGATCGCGTCGTTCGGCGGCATGTTCCTGCTGATGCTGTTCCTCGGCTTCTTCTTCGGGCAGAAGGAGATCACCTGGTTGTCGTGGATCGAGCGGCCGCTCGAGAAGATCGGCAAGCTGGAGATGCTCGAGGTCGTCATCGCGATGACCCTGCTCGTCCTCACCGCGACCTACATCGCCGCGCCCGACGAGCAGTCGACGGTCATGATCGCCGGCTCGCTCGGCATGATCACCTACATCCTGGTGAACGGTCTCGGCGAGTACTTCAACGTCGAGACCGAAGAGGACGACGAGTCGGCCGAGCCGGGCACGGACGCCGCCGAGAAGGCCGCGCTGGAGAACGGCGCCGACGCTCAGCCGGGCGACAAGTCGGGCCCGTCCGGCCTGGCCAAGGCCACCGGTAAGGCCGGGTTCTTCCTGTTCCTCTACCTCGAGGTCCTCGACGCGTCGTTCTCGTTCGACGGCGTCATCGGCGCGTTCGCCATCACCGCGGACCCGATCATCATCGCCCTCGGCCTCGGCCTCATCGGCGCGATGTTCGTCCGTTCGCTCACCGTCTACCTGGTGCGCAAGGGCACGCTGTCGGAGTACGTCTACCTCGAGCACGGCGCCCACTGGGCCATCGGTGCGCTGGCGTTCATCCTGCTCTACTCGATCGGCACCCACGTGCCGGAGATCTTCACCGGCCTGGTCGGCGTCGCGCTGATCGTCGCCTCGCTGATCTCCAGCATCGTCCGACGAAACCGCCTCGCGGCGAAGGGCGAAGAGGAGAAGGTCAACATCTGACCCTTCGTGACGCGAATGTCACCCACCGCTCCCTGAGGAGCGAGCTTGCGAGCGTCACGAAGGGTCTTGGTGAGTCGGGCTGCGAAGACCCTTCGTGACGCGCCCTCCGCAAGCTCCGGGCGCTCCTCAGGGACCAGGGGCGTGACGCGGGCGGATTCAACTCAGGGACCAGGGGCGTGACGCGGGCGGATTCAACTCAGGGACCAGGGGCGTGACGCGCCCTCCGCAAGCTCCGGGCGCTCCTCAGCTCAGGGAGCAGGGGGCAGGTCGTTGCTCCGGATTAGGGAGCAGTGGCTATGTCGCCTTTCGGATTGGGGAGAGGAGAGAACAACTGCGCCGCAGGACCCGAAGGTCCTGCGGCGCAGTTGTTTCGACGACCCGGACTCAGCCCTGCTGCTGCCCGAGTTGCTGGGTGATCTGCTGGTTGATCTGGTGCAGGCTCGGCACCGACATGCCCGGGAGATGACCCTGGATGGTGCGCAGGACCGACGAGTCGTCGCGCACCTTCTCGCTCGATTGCACGAGAACCGTTCCGGCGCCGGTGAAGTCGAACTGGCGCTCCTCGCCCGAGTTCAACCCCATCCGCCGGCCCGCGGCCGCGATGAAACCGTTGACCCACGCCTCGTCGTAGTGGTGACTGGGCGACGGGCAATCCGACCATCCGACAAGCGCTTCGGGATCCACGCGCACCGGCGGTTCGACGAACATCACCGGGCCGTTTGACGACGCGAGGAACTTACCGGTGCCGATGAGCGTCAGGAACCCCGGCACGATCGACTGGTTGAGCGACAGGTTCGGCTGGAAGGCAAGAAGATTGGCTGCCCGGATGGTGAGGTTGCCGTCTTCGAGGTCGTAGGCGTTGATGTCGTATCCGCGGTCGCCGATGATCAGCTTGCCGTGGCCCTCGGCGACGACGTAGTCACCGAGGTACAGCGGGGCGGAGAACTGCTGCGCCACCATCTGCAGCATGTTTCCCTGCAGACCCTGGGTCAGTGCGGTGAACTGCATCTGACCGTAGTAGGCGATCATCGCGCCCTTGGACATGAACCACGGCTGGTTGAGGTCGATGCAGAAGGAGTAGTTGTTGTCCGGCACGTTGTCGTCCGACGGCAAGTTCATCGGACTCCACACGGTGTTGAGTTGACTCACAGCTTCTCCTCCGATGCCTGCACGTACACGATGCCCTGTCCGGAGCACTCCAATTGCATTGCCTCACCGCCGGTTCGACCCACGTTGCGCCAGCTCATCGCCGACCGCAGGCTGGTGTTGACCTGACCGGCCGACCCGACGAACGCCTGCGGGTCGACGGTCACCGGCGGCTTGGCCGGGGACACCTCGAGCTCGAAGACCCCACCGTGCCCGAGCAGCACCGCCGAACCCGGACCCGACAGCTGCGTCGTGAACATGCCCTGACCGGTGACGGCTCCGGCAGCAGCGGACCGCAATGCACCGAACAGGCCGCCACCGCCGCCGCCACCACCGCCCTGTGAGGCGACCGAGACGACGGAGGCCTGCAGATTGGCCGCGTAGGCGAGCAGCCGCGACGCCTCGACCCGGATCGTGCCGCCGACCGCCGCGAGATCCACGACGTGCACCTCGATGCCGAGGAAGCCGTAGTGCACCTCGCCGTGCCCCTGCGCGATCATCGTCGACTCGTGCTCGCCGGCGAGCATCCGGCCGGCCATCCCGCCCATGCCGCCCAGTCCCGGCATCCCGCCGCCCATACCGCCGGCTCCCGCGATCTGGTGGGGCTGGAAGTGCACGTTGCCCTTGTAGAAGAGCATCGCCCCGCGTCGTGCGACGACCGGCCCGGTACGGCCGATGTCGACGGAGACGACCTTGCTGTTGACCTTGGTGAACATTCTCGCTACCTCACCCTCACCGCTCGGCCGGCTGGATCGACACGACGCCGCTGCCATCCCAGCGCAACGAGAACGCCTCTCCGCCACCCTGTCCCAGCGCCGACCGCCAGGAGACATCGGTGACGAAGGACTGACTCAACTGGCCGCGGGCGCAGACAAACGCGTCCGGGTCGACCACGAGCGGATACTGCGGTGACACCTCGAGGTGGATGAGCGGGCCGCCGTTGGACAACAGCGCGATCTGCCCGTGGCCGCTCACCGTCGTGGTGAACAGACCCTGACCCGACGACGCTCCGCGCAGACCGGCGAAGGTGACGTTGGTCTGCAGGTTGCCGTTGAGCACCATCAGCTGCTCGGACTCCACCTGCAGGGTCTCGTTGTTGAGCTCGATGACGGTCGTCTCGGCGGCGTTGTGCGCGAAGTACACGATGCCGTTGCCCGAGGCCTCCATGAGCGACAGCGCCTCCCCGGTGGCCCGCTGCTTCAGGCCCGCGAGCACGCCGTCGCCGCCGCCGAAGCCCGCCGATTTGAAGGTGACCTGTCCCTCGTAGGCGACCATCGACCCGCTGATCGCGCGGACCGCGGAGTTGTTCAGCCTGGCTTCCACCACGCGTTTGGACCGTTGTACCAACTGCATTCGACGTGCCTCTCTCGCGCCGTGGGGAGGCCGCCGATCGACCATCCCTCGTTCGTCTCCCGACGCCATCCCCGCACCGCGGCACCTGCCGGCATCTCGGCATCCCAGCTCGCCGTGAGCCGGGGAATCCGGCCTCATACCGAGATGAAAATAGCCGATAGCATCGAGTGGTGCCCGGAAACTTCGTACGTCGTTGGTTCGGGAACGATTCACGCACGAATTCCGCGCCACCTGCATCATCGGAACAAATGACGGCGGCGTTCCTGGAGTCCGAATCCGTCTTGGCCGAGATCGATCCGGCCGTCGCGGTGACCGCCGCCCTCGACCCGCGGTCGCGCCTGCGCGCCTCGTGGTCGGACATCCGCGAGCAGCACGCCCAGGCGACGTCGGACTACCTCCGGCTGGTGTCCCCGCCGGTCGGCACACGCGTCGACCCGCGGGATCTCGACCGGTCGACGCAGGCGCTGCGGTCGATCACCGCCTCGATGCGCGACTTCGCCCAGACCAACGCCGAGACCCTCGAGCGGGCGCGGGCCACGGTGCGGGCCGCCGATGCCCAGGACCACGAGGCCCGAGTGGCCGCCAACCGGGCGATGACCGCCCTGGAGAACGCCGCACCGACGGTGGCACGACTGCAGTCGGTGTCGGATGCCACCGACGACCTCGCGCGTGCGCTCACGGCTTTCGACCAGGGCGCGGGCCTGCGTGACCGGCAGACCGCCGCGGCAGCTGTGCTGAGCTCGGCGCGCCGCCTCGAGCAACTTCTCGCCGAGGCCCCCGCCTTCGCCGACCGCGCACAGCAGGTCATCCGTTCGGTGGAAACGCGCCGGAGCGCGGTATCCACCCGGAGCGCGCAACTCCCCGACACACTCTCGGCACTGCGCCGGGAGTTCAGTGCCGATTGCTCCCTCGATCTACAGCGCAACGGCTCGGTCGTCGACGAACGGCTCGAACACGCCGACGCCGAGCTCGCGGCCGCCCGTGCGATGGTCGATGCTGCCCCCGACCAGGCCATCGGCCGCGCCGACGCCGCCCGCGACGACCTCGCCGTCGCGGAGAAGGCCGTCGACGCCGTGCTCGACCGGTTGCGCCTGCTGCGGGAGGTGCGCGCCGACCCGCGGGGCGCGGAGCAGCGCGTGCGCTTTCGCCTGCGCGACGCCCAGCTCTTTGCGGTCAATCACCGTCTGGTTGACGAATGGGGCTCGGTCCTCGATGCTCAGGCCGACCGGATCGAGCGCGCCAAAGGGGTTCTGGATCGCATCCACCCCGACTACTGGAGCTACCTGACGCAGCTGCGTGCGGTGGACGACCGGATCACCGAGATCGTTTCGCGGATGAGAGGACAGGTGGCCGCAGGATGACCACCACTGCACGACACGACGACCCCGGTCTCGAGCCCGGGACGATCCGGCACTTCGACCACCTGGAGCCGTCGGTCTCGAACTCCCTGTTCCACCGGCAGCCCGAGCCGATCGAGCCGACCTGGCCCGCGCAGCGGCTCGCCGTCGCGCTGGGCGCCACCCTGTACGTCCCGGCCACCCGGCCCGATCTCGCCGAGGTCATCCGCCGACGCCGCGCCGAGGGTGTGATCTCGATGGTCATCGACCTCGAGGACGCCGTCGCCGACGACGAGGAGGCCGAGGCGATCGAGCACGCCGTGGCCGCGTTGCGCGGTATCGCCGCGAACCCGTGCCGGCCGATATTGCTGTTCGTCCGTCCGCGGTCGGCCGACCGGATAGTGCCGATCGCCACCGCGCTCGACACCCCGTCGGCGCTGACCGGGTTCGTCATCCCGAAGTTCTCGTCGGAGAATGCACCCGAGGCCCTCGACGCCGTTGCCGCTGCCGGACAGATCCTCGACAAGCACCTCTGGGTCATGCCGGTTCTCGAGTCGGCCGCGGTCGTGCACCGCGAGACCCGCGACGACGAGTTGACCGCCCTCGCGTCGCTCCTGAGCGCGCACCGTGACCACGTGCTCGCCGTGCGCATCGGTGCCACCGACATCTGTAGTCACTTCGGCATCCGCCGGGATCGTGACCTGACCATCTACGACGTCCGGGTCGCGGCCGATGTGATCGCCGGCATCGTCAACCACCTCGGCCGCAGCGACGAGAGTGGCTTCGTCGTGACGGGGCCGGTGTGGGAGTACTTCGCCGACCACGAGCGCATGTTCCAGCCCATGTTGCGTCACACGCCGTTCCGCGAGAACGACGCCGTCTACTTCCGGCAGCAGCTCGTCAGCCGCGACATGGACGGTCTCCTCCGCGAGATCACCCTCGACCGCGCCAACGGCCTGCACGGCAAGACCGTCATCCACCCCGCGCATGTCGCCGCGGTGCACGCGTTGTCGGCGGTCACCCACGAGGAGTATCACGATGCACTCGACATCCTGGCCGGTGAGTCCGGCGGGGTACGGGCGTCGTCGTACCGCAACAAGATGAACGAGCTGAAGCCCCACCGCAACTGGGCCTTGCGGGTCATCGATCGGGCTGCCGCCTTCGGCGTGACCCGCCAGGGGGTCTCGTTCGTCGACCTGCTCACCGCGCTCGCCTCGCCCGGGTCGGCCACCTCGTGAACGATCCGGACACCGTCGGCATCGACTGGGTGACCGAACGTTTCGGCGTCGAGATCGCCGACGCCGGCGACACTCCGGGTCACACGGTCCGCGACCTCGTCTCACTCGGCTTGCGCCACAACCGACGCCGTGCTCATCTGCTGGTCTCGACCGTGCTGGGCAAGCACATCCCGACCTCGCCCGCGATTGTGCGTGGCGCCGCCGACGATCTCGGCGCCGCGATCGTCGCCGAGATCGGCGCGAATGCGGCGCGCGACGCCGTCGTCTTCGGTTTCGCCGAAACCGCGACCGGGCTCGGACACTGTGTCGCCGAACGCATCTCCGCGTCCCGGTATCTGCACTCGACGCGGCGCAGACGAGCCGGCGTGACGGTGTCAGGAACCTTCGAGGAGGGGCACTCGCACGCGACGACGCATCTGCTGCAGCCCAAAGATCCCGCATTTCTCGACCCCGTGACGCCGGACGAGGTGCTGATCCTGGTCGACGACGAAATCTCCACCGGCAAGACCGCGCTCGGCGCCATCGAGGCCATCGTCGCGGACCGTCCCCGTAAGCGGTTCGTCGTGGCGTCCCTGGTCGACATGCGTACGCCCGCGCAGAAGTCCGAATGCGATGACCTCGCAGCGAAACTCGGCGTCGAGGTCGCCTATGTGGCGCTCGCGCACGGCTCGATCACCCTTCCCCCGGACCTCCTCGATGCGGTGTGGCAGCTCGGGTCCGACGAGCTCAACCCGGTGGCAGCCCGGCGCGGCGGCCTGGTCGCGGTGGCCCTCGACTGGCCGGCGGCAGTTCCCGACGGCGGGAGGCACGGAATTCTCCGCACCGACTCGACGGGCTTCCGGCGAGCGGCGACCGCGGCCGCCGACACCGTGGCGGCACAACTCGATCCGCGGCGCCCGGTTGTCGTGATCGGGCACGAGGAACTGATGTACGCACCCTTGTGCATCGCCGAGTCGCTGGAGCGTCGTGGCTTCGCCACCGGATACCAGACCACCACGAGGTCGCCGGCCCAGGTGCACGACGTCCCGGGGTATCCGCTCCGGCGCGGATTCCGGTTCACCGCACCGGAACCCGATCCGGAGACGCCGCGCTATGTCTACAACGTGTCCTCCGTCGACCATCCGGACCCGCAGGTCGTCCTGATCGTCGACTCGCCGGCGGACACCGATGAGTTACGCGCGCCCGGTGGACTCGTCGACGTCCTCACCGCCGCCGGGCACCCGGTGGTACTGGCCGTCTTGCCCGCCACCGACCAGCCTGCCCTGGCACGAACCCGAGAGGCGGTGCGCTGATGGACATCGCCACCACCACACTACCGCTGTGCGGACCGGAGTTCGGTTCGTACGCGGCCGACGAAGTCACCTGGCTGCTCAAAGACCTGTCCGACGTGGCGCTGGAAGGTGAACTGCGCGAACGGGAGCGTCGAATCCAGTCCGGTCAGGCCCACTACGCGGAGTCGCTGCCGATCGAGTACCAACCCGGCCGCGAGTACCAGGAACTCTTTTATGCGACGCTACGGTCTTCGGCCCAGCGCCTCGCGGAAGCCGTCGGCGTGGTGTCCGAACTCATCCTGGCCGAGCGGCATTCCACGCCGACGCTGGTGTCGCTGGCGCGGGCCGGCACCCCGGTCGGCATCCTGATCCGACGGTGGATGGCAGCCGTCCACGGCATCGAACCCCAGCACTACACGATCTCGATCGTGCGCGCCCGCGGGATCGACACCGTCGCACTCGATCACATCGTGGCGCGGCACCCTGCCGAGTCGGTCGTCTTCGTCGACGGCTGGACCGGCAAGGGCGCCATCCAGCGCGAACTCACCGCCGCTGTCGACGACTACGCGCGCGCCGGCCGGCCGCAACTGCACGACGAACTCGCGGTGCTGGCGGACTCCGGCTCCTGCACGACCCTGTTCGGCACCAGGGACGACTTCCTCATCGCCTCCGCCTGCTTGAATTCCACTGTCTCCGGCCTGGTCTCGCGCACCGTCCTGAACGCCGACCACATCGGTCCGGGCGAGTTCCACGGAGCGAAGTTCTACCGCCATCTCGCCGACTTCGATGTCTCGGGACTGTTCCTGGACACCGTCAGCGCCGAGTTCGATGCAGTCGCCGACCGAGTCCGGGCGACGGTGTCGGCGATGACGCCGGAGTCACGTAGGCCCGACTGGTCCGGCTGGCGTTCCGTGGAACAGATCCAAGCCGAGTACGGCCTGTCGTCGATCAACCTGGTCAAGCCCGGCGTCGGCGAGACGACGCGGGTGCTGCTGCGTCGCGTACCGTGGCGCATCCTGGTGCGCGCCGACGATCTGCCCGAACATCGCCACATCCGGTTGCTCGCCGCCGAACGAGATGTGCCCGTGGAGGTCTCGCCCGATCTCGCCTACTCGTGCGTCGGGCTCATCAAGGAGGACTCGTGAACGCGCTGGTCGCCACCGATCTCGATCGGACCATGATCTACTCACGCGCCGCCATGGGCGACGAGCAGTTCGCGGCCCTGGAGACCGTGTGCGTCGAGATCTACCGCGACGCGCCGCTGTCGTACATGACCACGACCGCCGTCGAACTGATGACCCGTCTGGCACGTGAGGTCGTCGTCGTACCGACGACCACTCGCACCCCGGCACAGTTTGCCCGGATCGAGCTGCCGGGCAGCCCATTTCGCCACGCCGTGGTTAGCAACGGTGGCCGGATCCTCGTCGACGGCGCCGACGATCCGGAATGGCGTGCGCACATCGACCGCGAGGTGACCCGCGCGGGCGCCACCCTCGACGAGGTCCGCGACGAACTCCGAACACGCATCGACGACTCCTGGGTCACCGCTCTGCGGACCGCCGACGACCTCTTCTGTTACCTGGTCGTCGACCCCGCGGTCCAACCGCCGGAGTTCCTCGAACAGTGGCAGCAGTGGTGCGACGCACGGGGCTGGACGGCATCCCAGCAGGGTCGCAAGATCTACGCGACCCCGCAGCCGGTGACCAAGTCGGCGGCCATCGCCGAAGTCCGGCGACGGCTCGTCGCAGACGGCACCCTCGACGACTCGGCAGTGCTCTGCGCGGCCGGCGACGGCTGGCTCGACACCGACCTGTTGCTCGCCGCCGATCACGCGATCCGCCCGCGGCACGGTGAGCTGGAAGCACTCGGCTGGTCGGCGCCCGGGCTCGCGATCACCGCCGGCACCGGGGCCCTCGCCGGTGTCGAGATCCTGCGGTGGTTCGGCGAGCGGAGCGGGATCAGCGTGCCGGAATCCGCGACGCCTCCAGCGCGAGACCGGACCGTCGGGGTTCACGCGAACTGATCAACCGAACTGATCACGTGGGCATCGATCCGAGGACGTCGGAGTGCCCGTGGCGTCGGCACCAGCTGATCAGGTATCGCGCGTGTAGGCCGCACCACCGGTAGACGGCGGCCTGGGTCATCGGCAGCGATGCGTCGTGCTCACCGCGCTCGACGATGATGGGCCCGAGGTAGTGGCTCGTCACCTTGTTCGCCGTGTTCGGCGACACCTTGGCGGCGCGGGCCAATGAGGCGTTGTCCGAGGCGCTGCCCGACGCAATCGCCCCCGCGAGACGGCCCGCGGTATGGCCGCGCCGACCATCGAACAACTCGTAGAGCGGTGGACGGCGCGCCGACGCGGCCCTGGGCAGGGCCTGGCCGAGCGCCACCGAGCGCACAACACCGACCAGCGTCGCGAAACCGTCCGATTTGGCGATGACCCCCGCGACCTCGTCGCGCAACCGCGCCTCGTCGAGATGGTCCTGTTCCAGCCCGTGTCCCTGGGTCGCCAGGACAACCGGCGCGTGCCGGTCATGGTGGTCGAGGGTGTCGATGACGTCGAGTCCGTCGAAGGTCCATTCCAGGTCGGGTCGGTTCCAGATCAGATCCGCCACCACGACGTCGAATCGCACGTTGCCGGCGATGCACTGGACGAACTCGTCGCGGCCGGTGGCAACGGTGACCGTGGCCTGGTCGAGCGCCTTGGTCAGCGGCACCGCGACCACGTGTCCCAGCGGGGAGGCGACGAGGACCCGCATGTCGGTCGGCACAGGCATGATCATGCCCGATATGTCCGCGGTGTGCGCGATCACGCATCCGATCGGACGACAGGGTAGTTATTTACCCTGCAATCATCACATCGGGTTCGAGATACCGCTGACAAACCGTCTCACGTTCGTAAGGCTGAAGAAGTTGGCGTTCGTGAAATAAATTCTCGATGCCCGATCGCGAGCCATGTCGATCATCCGAGAGAGTCCCGCCGTTTGTTCGGCTCACAGCTCCCGGCCGAATCGAAGTCGACAGGAGATCCCGGCACGTGTCCGTACCCCTCAACGACGCCCCCCGGTCGGCGACCCCCGGCACCGGGCCCACTGCCGCGCCGAGTCCGGAGCGGCGGATCACGGCCGTCGTTGCCGAGCACGACATCTTCGACGCCGCCCTGGCCGCTCTCGTGGAGAGCGCCGGCTACGACGCGACGGTCGTCGAACCCGCACAGCTCGCTGCCCTACGGAACCCGAGCGCGATTCTGGTGCGGTCGGCCGCGATGCTCGGATTCGTCCGGCGGGTGGCATCGCTGCGCACCGTCAACGTCATCTTCGTGGGCAACGGGGTCGCGGGCTTCGATCACATCCGTGTCTCACCGCGGGCCCCGGCCGCCGAGGACGAGCTGCAGCGGGCGCTCGAGACTGCGGTGGGACCGCCGACCCCGTCGTCCGCACCCACACTCGCGAACCGGGTACGTATCACCCAGCGGGAGCTGGAGATCCTCCAGACCTACACGCTGGGTGCGACGCTGCGTCAGACGTCGCGTGTCCACGAGATCGCCGAGAGCACGGTGCGCGAGCACTATCGGCGTGTCGCCCGACGCTACGAGGAAGCCGGCCGGCCGATCGGGAACAAGGCCCAGTTGCTGGTCGAGCTCATCGCCGACGGCTGGGTGCGCCCCTGACACCGCCGCCGTGGCCGACGTGCGGCTCAGTTGGTGTCCTTTGCCTCACGACAGAGGCTCTCGGACGGTGCAGACTTCCGACCATGACCGCGCCCTCCGACTCCCTCGACGAACGGGGGGTCGGGAACCGACGGACCGGCACGGCGTGGACGCTCGCCGGGATGGAGCTGTTCGTGTCGTTGTCGGCACTCGCCGGGGGCTCGGCTCTCATGACCGATCAGTGGTCGATGCCGCGGGAGTGGCTCACCCACACGCCGTTCGAGACCTGGACCGCTCCCGGTGTCGCGCTGATCGCCGTGATCGCGTTACCCCACCTGGTGGCTGCCGTGGTCGCCGCCGTCCCGTCCGTGCCCGCGCGGTTGGGCATAATCGGCGGCCTGCTCGCCGGGTCGTCGCTGATGGTCTGGATCATCATCCAGATCGCGCTGCTGCAGGTGTTCTTCTTCCTACAACCCGTGCTCTTCGTCGTCGGCATCGGTGAGATCGCGCTGGCGATCCGCTGGCGGCGTGTCCGCTGCCCGTCGACGCCGGGTGACGGCGCTGAACCCTAGAAGAGCCCCACGGCGCGGCCGATCAGACCGAGCGCGACGATGAGAAAGATGATCGCCGCGATGGCGATGACGATCACGCCGCCGGCACGCCTGCGTTGCGGCGGTTCGTGCTCCTCTCCCCCGACCGCGGATTCCGCCGGCGGTGTGTCACCGGGCGCCACTCCGCCGCCGGGCTCGAGTCCCGCCGTGCTGGACGGGTCGGGGTTCTGCGGGTTGAACGGTTTGCGGGCGGGGTCGTTGTCAGCCATATGGGCGGTGTACCCGGAATGGCGCGAAGTCACTCGTGGGCGATCAGAGGCCGGGTGCGAGTGCGGCGAACATCACGGGCAGATCCTCGGCCCAGTAGGGCCATGCGTGCGTTCCGATCGCACGGAGATGGACGACGGGCTGCAGTCCCTCGGACCTCATCCGGCGGGCGAACTCGTTCGAGCACGCGTTGACCGAGTTCTCGAGTACCGCTCCCGTCGCGATCTTCTCCCCACGGTGCCGGCCCGGGTCGAGCCGGGTGCGTTGATCGAGGGGGCCGGGCGCGCCGGTCCCGGACGCGATGAAGACGCGCATCCCGACGAGGGCCGGCAGGCGGCGACCCGGGTCGTGGTCGGCCCATCCCGGCGCGTTCCACGGACCCCACATGTTGGTGGGATCCCCACCGTCGCGGATGATCGCGGCTCGGATCTGCCCTTCGTGCACCGGGCCGGTCGTGAACGGGCAACCGCTGATGGAACCGACGCCCGTGTACAAGCCCGGCCGGCGCGTCGCGAGTGTGAACGCGGCCTGGCCGCCCATGGACAGGCCCGCGACCGCGTTCCGCCCGTTGCCGTGGAACCGGCCGTCGATCAGCGACGGCAGTTCGACGGTCAGGAAGGTCTCCCACTGCGGACGCCCGAACGTCGCGTCGTCGTGCTGCCAGTTCGTGTAGAACGCCCCCTGGCCGCCGGGCAGCACCGCATTGACGTCCTTGTCGCGGAAATACCTGTCCGCGCGGGCTTCCCGAATCCAGTCGCTGATCGCCGTCTTGCGGCCGCCCCCGTCGAGGAGATACAGCGTCCCGCGCGACCGGGAGTGCGCCGGGTGCAACACACTCACCGGCACGTCCCGGCCCATCGCAGCCGAACGGATCACCAGATCGTGCCGCTGCGGCCCGACCGCCACACTGCTGATCACCGACGCCGACGCGGATACCGGTGCCGCCGAGACGATTCCCTGCGTACCCGAGACGATCGGACCGGCGACGAGCGCAGCCGCGAAGACCCCGATCAACCGGCGCCGAGCACGACTCATCCGGGGAGCACACCCAGCTGCCCGAGGAAGTCGAGCTGATCGAAGTACAGGTGCTCGGACATCAGCTCCGAGCCGTCGATCCGGTAGGTCGCACTCCATCGGAACGAGACAGGCCGTCCGGTGGGTTCGACCCGACCCGACGGACTCTGCAACACACCGTCGTGGACACCGTCGAACGTGCCCTCCACCGAGGCGTTGTCGCCGTCGACGACATACGAACCAACGGTGAGGCGACCGTCGGAGAAGGCGCCCTGGAAGACGGACAGGAAACCCAGTACGCCCTCCCGTCCCGTGAACACCCCACCCGGTGAGACCAATTCCGCATCGGCGGACCATGGTTCGTTCTCCGGTGCGCGATCGTTGAAGGCATCGACGTGCGCGTCGATGACTGCTCGTGCATCACTCATGTCGGGCTCTCTTTCTCGGTTGTCGTCGGCAGGTGCGCCGACATTCGGGTATCCGGATGACACAGACCGCGCGGCGGGTCGGGATGAGCGGGTCGATCGACGAACCGCCCGATCGACTTCGGTCACGATCGTCTGGGTCGAGTCGTAACCGGCGATCGCATGCGCCATCTGCCGGCACCGAACGGCAACGCCGTCGTCGGCCAGGATGCGGCGTACCGTCGCGGCGAGGTCCGCAGGAGCGGGTCGTCGGGTCCCCAGATCTGCGCCGACCCCGAAGTACGCCACCCGAGCCGCGACTTCGGGCTTGTCCTCACCCCCTGGTGCGACGACGACGGGCACGCCGTGGCGCAGTGCCTGCAGCACTCCGCCGTAGCCGCCGTTGGTGATCAGCACCGATGTGCGCGGCAACAGGGCGTCGTAGTCGAGGAACCGCGCGACCCGCGTGTTGTCGTTCCGCGGCACGGGATCCGGGTCCGCACCGCCGGTTGTCACGACGACCTGGACGTCCATCTCGGCCAGCCCGGCGACGGCGGGTTCGATCAGTTGGGAGAAGTCGTCGTTGTCGAGCGTGCCCTGGGTGACGTGAACGATCGGGCGGTCGTCGTCGACCATCTCCGACCACCACGGCGGCGGGGGAACAGCACCGCCAGGGAACACCGGCCCCGCGAACACCGTGTTCGGCGCGAGATCTGATCGGGGATACTCGAATTCGGCCGGGCCCAACTGAACGAAACGGTCGAACGCCCTGGACAGGTCGAGGACGAAATGATCAAGCGAGCCCCCGGCCCGTCGGACCAGGTCGCGCGCCGAGGACTGCGTGGACGCGAACAACACCCGTCGTACTGCCATGTGAGCCAACCGGTTACGGAGCCGACCCAGTGGACCGGACATCGGCGGCAAGCCGCTGTTGAAGGGGGCGACGTCGGGACTGGACTGAGCGAGCGGCATGGTGCCGACACCGATGACCGGCGGCCGGCGGCCCGGTGGTCGAGACAGCAGGGGGATGATCCCGGCGAAGGTGCCGTCGCACAGGATCACGTCGACGCCCCGACGGGCGACGACCGACGCCACCGCCGCCGCCTGCTCCGGCAGCGGCGCGATGAACGTCCGCTCGACCTGATAGCGCGACAGCGCCAGTCCGCGGTACCGATGCCGGTCGGGGGTGAAGCTGTCGGGGTCACGTTCGTCCAGATCGGCGACTCCGGTCAGCGATTCGACGGTCAACCCCGCGTCGCCAACCCGGTCGGCGAAGCGCGAGCCGGTCAGCATGATCACCTCGTGACCCCGATCCGCCAGCACCCGTCCGACAGCGCTGAGCGGACCGACGTGTCCGGCCAGCGGCGTGGCGCACAACAGAATGGTCGACATCGATCCTCCATTTGAATAGAGCTCGACTCTAACCAAATTGGACGACGGATGAGCGCTCTCACGCGATTGGTCCCATCTTTGCACTTCAGCGGGCTAAGTGAATTCGGGGACCGTGATCGACCTTTGGGCGAAGCCCAGCAATGCCACTACTATCGTTGTCGTTGGAGTCCGACCCGACCGGAGGCCGGCGTGAGCAAACGCCCCTACACACCGCGTAAGCGCGCGATCAGCGCCGCGCAGACGCGGACACGCATCCTCGACGCCGCCCAGGCTCTGTTCGTCCAGCAGGGATATTCGCGGACCACCGTGCAGCAGATCGCGCAGCAGGCCGGGGTGTCCGTCGGCACCGTGCATCAGGCGGGGTCGAAAGCGTCCCTCATGACGGCCGTCCTCGAACGCGCCTTCACCGGTGACGAGAAGTTCGTCTCGCTGCTCGAGCGACCCGAGTTCATCGCGATCATGAACGACACCGACACCGATCGCGCCATCGGGCGGTACGTCGACCACGTCGTCGCCGCGAACAGCCGGATCGCCGATCTATGGCATGCCGCGACGCTGGCGGCCGACACCGACCCGGCCATCGGCGAACAACTCGAGCGGTCTGAGCTCCGCCGGCTCGACGACGTGCACACCGGCTGCCACTGGTTCGTCCACCGGGGCCTGATCTCCGACACCCGGGTCGACGAATTCGCCGACATTCTGAGCTATCTCACCGGCCCGGCGACCCATCGCTACTTCACCGTCGAACGGAACTGGAGCACCGCGCGATTACGCAGTTGGCTGCTCACCGGCATCATGGCGGCGATGCGGTAGTCACACCTGCGGGTCACCGGCCGTGGTGAGTGGTGGTCGAAGGACCAGGACGACGACGATCGCGACGAGGAAGACGGCGGTCAAGGCGAACGGGACCGGGATGACCGGGTCGAGCAGGACCAGCACGGCACCGACCGGTACCACGGTGTTCACCACGCGATCAGCGTTGGCGCGCAGAGCAATCCACCAGATGCCCAGGATGAAGACGGCAATGGGGATCGTGACCGTGAACGACGCCTGGGTTTCCGTCAGCTCGCTGTGGTGGGTCAGGACGTCGATCTCGACCTCGATACCGGCCGAGAAGGCACCGGCAGCGGCGAAGACGAAGTAGTGGACGTATCCGTATCGAAGGGAGTCGGCGAGCGATCCGATGGCCCGGTGGTGCGGCGGCCAGAAGTAGATCCACCACAGCGCGGCGGTCGCGATGAACGTGAGGATCGCGATCGAGATCAGCGGGGCGAGCTCCTGTTCGTTGTGCAGGGCCTCGATGATGGCGTTCGACGACGCCAACAGGCTCTCGCCGAGCAGGATCAGCGTGAACAGTCCGTACCGTTCGGTGATGTGATGCGGATGCCACGGAGTGTTTCCCTGCTTCTCGGCGATCACCGGCACCGCGAGCTCGGCACCGACGAGCACCACGAACCCGATGGTTGCGGCTGCTCCCGACGGTACGAGCAGCCATAGCAGCCACAAGATCTGGACGACGGCGATCCCGGCGGCATAGAGCCGGGTCGTCCGGCGGCGGTCTCCGGCAAAGCCGGAAGCGCGCAACCACTGCGCGACCATCGCGACGCGCATGACCACATAGCCGAACACGACCAGGGTGAACTCGTGGTCGACGAAGGCGGGCTCGATCCCGGCGGCCAGCACCAGCACACCCGCCATCTGGACGAAGGTGAGCACCCGGTAGAGCCAGTCGTCGGTGCCGAACGATGTCGCGAACCAGGTGAAGTTCATCCACGCCCACCAGATGGCGAAGAAGATGTAGGCGTACGACACGACCCCGTCGACGATGTGGTTCTCGGTGAGTGCGTGATGGAGCTGGACGGCTGCGATGCTGACCGCGACCACGAAGACCAGATCGAAGAAGAGCTCGAGCGTGCTGGCCGTCCGGCCCGGTTCGGCCGGGTCTCGTAGGCGCATGGTGCTCAGGTGAAAGCGCTCAGACATCGTTGCCCCCGATCGGTCGCTGCGTGTGCACGAGATCATGCCATCGGCGCCGAGGGCATGCGCTCAGGAGTGCGGGTCGGGGTGTCCCACCGCCGACGGCGGTCGGCGTGAGGGGCGCACGCCGTGTGACCTCGGCGATCTGCGCAGGTGACGGGCGGGATGGACCCGTCGTGGCACAGTGAACACGTGCTGCTGCCCACCCTGACCCCCACCGCACCGGACGACCCCGCCGTGATCCGTGTCGGCGACGACAAGCTGTCGCGCGAGGACCTCGTCGGGGCCGCGACGGCAGTCGCCGAACGGATCGCCGGCGCCCGAACCGTCGCGGTACTGGCCACGCCGACGGTGGAGACGGTGCTGGCGGTCGTGGGCGCGCTGATCGCCGGGGTGCCGGTCGTCCCCGTTCCGCCCGACTCCGGGCCGCGCGAGTTCGAGCACATCCTCGCGGACTCGGGGGCACAGGCGTGGCTCGGGCAGGCCCCCGCCGAACCCACCATTCCTGTCATCCCGGTCCGCCGCTACGCGAAATCGTGGCACCGTCACCCGGAACCGCACGCCGATTCGACCGCACTGATCCTCTATACCTCCGGCACGACCGGCCTCCCCAAAGGTGTTCCGATCACCAGGCAGAGCATCGCCGAGGGTCTCGACGCACTCGCCGATGCGTGGCTGTGGACCGCCGACGACACTCTGGCGCATGGCCTTCCGCTGTTCCACGTCCACGGGTTGATCCTGGGGGTCCTGGGTCCCCTGCGACGGGGCGGGCGACTGATCCACACCGTCACCCCGACCGCCGACACCTACGCCGGTGCCGCCGGATCCGGCGCGACCATGTTCTTCGGCGTGCCGACGGTGTGGAACCGCGTCGCCGCCGATCCGACTGCGGCACAGACGCTGTCGTCGGCGCGAGTCCTGGTGTCGGGCAGCGCCCCGCTTCCCGTGCCGGTCTTCGAGCGGATCCACGAGCTCACCGGCCACGAGATCGTCGAGCGTTACGGCATGACCGAAACACTGATCACCGTCAGCACGCGCGTCGACGGACAGCGCCGGCCCGGATGGGTGGGACTCCCGCTCGCCCACGTGGAGACAAGGCTGGTGGAGAACGGCAAGCCGCTACCCCACGACGGCGAGAGCGTGGGCGATCTCCACGTCCGCGGCCCGATGATGGCGTCCGGATATCTCAATCGGCCGGATGCGACTGCCGAATCCTGGCTTCCGGACGGCTTTTTCGCGACCGGTGACGTCGCAGTCATCGACGGAGACGGGATGCACCGCATCGTCGGCCGACGAGCGACCGACCTCATCAAGTCCGGCGGGTTCCGCATCGGGGCCGGCGAAATCGAGACAGTCCTGCTCGCCCACCCGGCGGTCCGCGAGGTGGCGGTGATCGGCGTCCCCGACGACTACCTGGGCCAACGCATCGTCGCCTACGTCGTCGGCGACCAGGTCGCCGACACCGAGCTCATCGAATTCGTCGCCGGCGAGCTGTCGAATCACAAGCGGCCGCGCGAGATCCGGTTCGTCGAGTCCCTCCCGCGCAATGCCATGGGCAAGGTGCAGAAGAAGCTGCTGGAGTGACCGTCGTCTGAAAACCGCCCGGTGGAGCGGACCCGACGACGGTCTGCCGGCTGTCCGTTTTCCACGGGCGGTTTTCACACGGCTGACGTAGTAATCCACAGACGTCTCGGACGCCGGGTTCTGCCCGCCGCCACGATAGACACTGTCCCGCATGACCTTCGACGAGCTCACCGAGCGGTTCGGCGGCGTCGTCGCCACCCATCAACTCTTGGCCGCCGGCGAGACCGCCGCATCGATCCGGGATGCGTGCCGTTCCGGCACGCTCTCGTCGATACGCCACGGGTGGTACCGGACCGAGGCCGCCGATCCAGAAGTGGTCGGGGCCGTCGCCGATCATGGCGTTGTCTCCTGTGCGACCGCGCTACGACGCCACGGACTCTGGATACCTGAACATCCCGAACAAGTGCATTCGCGTGTGACGCGCCACGAGCGACGCCGATCCCACGACAGGTGCCGACGGTACGGCCGGCCGACCCCGGCCAACGGCGCCGTCGACGATGTCGCGACAGCATTGCAGTACGCCGCCCGGTGCTTCGACGTCGAGGGATTCGTCATTCTGTGCGACTCCGCACTCAACACCGGCAAGATCACGCCCGCACGACTCCGCACCGAGTTCGATGACGCGCCGATGTTCATCAAGCGCGCCATCGAGAAGACTCACCGACTCGCCGCGTCGGGAACCGAGACAGCAGCCCGCCTGCGTCTCAGAAGCGCCGGCTTGCGAGTCACGGTCCAGCACCACGTACCCGGTGTCGGATGGGTCGATCTGCTCGTCGGATAACGGCTCGCGCTCGAGCTGGACAGCGTCGAACACCACACCGGGATCGAGAAGTACGAGGAGGATCGCACCCGAGACCGAAAGCTGATCTCACGCGGTTACTTTCCGTTGCGGGTCACCTATGCGCAGGTTTTCGGTGATTGGGCCAACACCTATGCGGACATCGCCGAGATCATCGCTCACGGGTACCACCGCAGCCGGTCGCCTGCCTGGAGAAAGCCAAGCTGATAACCGCCCACCAGAAATGGACACCGAACGCTACGTCCCCGAGCACTTTCCACCGGGCGGTTTTCAGCGAACCCAGGCCGTCAGTTGGCCCACCCCCGCTCGGCCAGCCACTGGGTGATGGTCCCGACCGCTTCTCTCAGGTGCGGGATCTGGTCTCGGCCCGAGTAGTAGTGCGTCGCACCGACGATGGTGTGCAGGGTCTTGTCGGGATGACCGACCGCGTCGAAGAGGCGGTGCGTATGACTGGGCGTGCACGCGTTGTCGGCGGAGTTGCCGATGACCAGTGTCGGGACGGCGAGATCGGCCGCACACCGGGGACCGTCGCCGTTGGCGTCGTCGAAGCTCCACTGCGACAGCCAACTTCGCAGCGTGGTGAACCGGGCGAGCCCGACCGGTCCCATGTTCACGATCCGCGGATCACCCAGGTAGCAACCGAGCCTGCGATCGCTCGGGTCGACGGTCAGGTCGAGCCAGCGCGGATCGGCCATCGTTCCGTGCACGATGAAACCGCGCTCCATCAGCGGTTCGCCGCGCTCGCGCAGATCGACGAGTCGCTCTTTCACCCAGGCGGTGATCCGCCGGTTACGGTCGATCTGCGCCGCGCGGTAGCGGTCGAGGAACTCTGCCGAGTACGGCGGCTGGTTCGGATTCGAGGGGTTGTAGAGGTCCAGCTCCGGGTCGCGGTTGTCGGGATCAGACTCGTCGAGAATCGACGGGTCCATCCACTCGGTCAGAGTGCCGTGCCGCGAGACGTGCGCCGCAAGCAGCATCATGCCGTCCGCGGCGGGGAGGTCGAGGGCGGTCAGGTCCGGCGGCTCACCGGCGGGGGTCGCGGTGACCGTCGCGTGCTGTGCCTGCTGCTGGTAGTACAGCGACAGGGCGCCGCCACCGCTCCAACCGGCCAGGATGACCTTCTCGTAACCGAGGCGTTCGCGCGCATCCTTCACGCACGCACCGAGATCCTGCACCACCTTCTCCATGATCAACGCACTGTCGACGCCGCGATACCGGCTGTTGCAGTAGATGACGTGGTGACCGGCGCGGGCGAGCGCATTGGTCATCGGCAAGTAGGCGCCGCCCCCGATCGGGTGCATGAAGACGATGACGTTCTTCGACGGCACGCCACGGGGGCGGAGCAGGTAGCTCTCGAGCACCACGCTCTCGGTGACCCCGCCGTAGGTGTCCTGGTACGCCGAGAGATCCTCGAAGACAACGAGGTACGGAATACGGTCGTAGTCGTGACGGGGCACGTCCCCCCGGTCGCTCATACTCGTGACCCGGCGTCGGCCTGTGCGGAGTCCGCGACCCCGGATTCGAAAAGTGCGGGTGCGGCGATCAACCGTCGACGGGTGTCGATCGAGATCACCTGCCATTCCACGCGGTCGAACTCGTCGAACTTGCGCCGGGAACGCTCTCGCGCCCGCTCCGGGATGCCGTGATGCATCCCCTGGGGTGCGTGGGAGATCAGACCCGGCGGCATGCCGACTCCGAACATGCTGCCGCCGTGGAAGAACGCGATCTCGTCGAAGTCGGTGTTCCGGTGGTACCACGGCAGCCGTTCGGCACCCTTGCGCGCCTCGGCGGGGCGCGGCAGGAAGTTCATCACGTACACCCCGGTCGCCTGCATGAACAGATGCACCGTGGGCGGCAGATGCACCGTCTCGGAGGTGATGACGTCGTAGTCCTCGATGTTGAACGTGAACGGGAAATTGTCTCCACGCCAGCCCTCTACGTCGAGCGGGTGGAACGGGTAGAACAGCGATGTCTGCCCCTCTCGCTGCCGGAACCGCACCTCGTACTCGTCTCGGCCGTCACCGTCGAACGCCTCCGCCTCGGGAACGACGACGAGCGAGGAGTCGAAGGGGAAGAACCTGCCCAGCACGCCCGGCTCGGGCACCCGGAACTCGTCGACCGCCTCGATGACGAGCAGCAACGACGCACCGTCGGGCACCTGACGATAGGTGCACCCCTTGGGGAGATATACGTAATCGCCGGGCCGGTAGGGCAATCGACCGAACTCGGTCTCGAAATACCCGGTGCCCTCGTGGACGAAGACGAGTTCGTCGCCGTCGACCGGGCGAAACCAGAACGGAGCGGCCTCTTTCCGACGACTCAAAGAAATCCGGCAGTCCTCGTTGGAGAACATCAGCAGCGGCTCACCCGCGTGGTCGTTCTGGTCGGTGGGCGCGAGGTCGGTGACGATTCGATCGACGCCGGTGTGGGTGCCCACCGCCCGGAACTGCGTCGGGTCGTTGCGTCGATACAGATGTGCCGTGCGGCCGGTGAAACCGTATCGTCCGAGCTCATCGTCTTTCAGATCGGCGACATCTCGGTGCACCTGCCGAGGCGTGCGCCCCTTGCGGTGCTGGACGAACGATTCCATGCCGAACTCCTGTCTCTACGTTTTTCTGATGCTAGATTCAGGTTCAGAAGATGACAAGGGTCACACTTCCCGTCGATCCGAGTGCGGTCATCGACCGTCCACATGGTTCGATGGAGAATCGGTCCGCGGAAGGAGCTCACGGTGCCGCCGACGAACAAAGGTCGCCAGACCGAGGCCGCGTTTCTCGACGCCGCGCGCCGGACGTTCGCCGAAAAGGGCTACCTGAACACCAAGATCTCGGACATCTCCGCCGCTGCCGGCCGGTCGACCGGTTCGTTCTACAACTACTACGACAGCAAAGACCGACTGCTCGAAGCCCTGCTGGATCAGTTCTCGGACGAAGTGGTGGAGCAGTCGCTCGCGACCCGGCACACCGAGCCGGAGGCGAGCGTCCGCGCGGCCGTGACCGCGTATTGGACGACATACAAGAAGTACCTGCCCGAGATCATCGGCCTGTTCCAGATGTCGATGACCGACGACGATTTCCGCAACCGCTGGCTGGCCAACCGGGTGTCCGGTGTGAAGCAGGTGTTGTCCGGTCTGCACGGTGCCGAGCGCGCTGGGTACTCCATCGGCCTGCCGCTCGAACCGCTGGCGTCCGCACTGGTCGCGACCCTCGAATCCACGTGCTGGACCTGGCTTGCGGTCCGCGGTGACGCCGCCGGGCCCATACCCGACGACGACACGGCCATCGAGATCCTCACCGCGATCTGGTACCGCACCGTCTTCGGGGCCGGACCGGCGACCTCTCCGCGCTAATCCGAAAGAAGCGACCCCCCATCGCTCCCTGAGGAGCGCCCGGAGCTTGCGGAGGGCGCGTCACGAAGGGTCCGGCGACCGAGGTTGCGAAGACCCTTCGTGACGCTCGCAAGCTCGCTCCTCAGGGAGCAGAGGGGGACGCGCGCAAGCTCGCTCCCCAGGGAGCAGAGGGGGACGCTCGCAAGCTCGCTCCCCAGGGAGCAGAGGGGGACGCGCGCAAGCTCGCTCCCCAGGGGGCAGGAGTGTGAGCGACAGCCACCGGGCCGACACCGGCCCGCTTGCCGTCCCGGACCGAGCCGACAACCATGGGACTCATGCCCATCGAGGTCAGGCCCGCGACGATCTTCGACGACATCGCCACGATGGTCGGTCCGAAGAAGCCGACGTCGAACGTCTGCTGGTGCCTGAGCTACCGCATCCCGAGCACGCAGAACCAGGAGCTGGTCCGCGAGCAGCGGGGAGAGTTCGTGAAAGAGCTGTGCGACAGCGGCATTCCGCTGGGAGTGCTCGCCTACGGCGACGCGGATGAGGTCGTCGGTTGGGCAGCCGTCTCACCGCGCGCGGACACGACCTTCGCACGGAACCGGAAGATCCCCCACGTGGACGACCTGCCGGTGTGGTCGGTGTGGTGCATGCGTGTCCGCCCCGGTCATCGCAAGCAGGGGATCTCGCACGCACTGCTGGCCGGGGCCGTCGACTACGCGCGGTCGAACGGTGCGCCGGCGATCGAGGGTTATCCCGTCGACAATCAGGGCGCCAGAGTCGATCTGACGATGGCTTATGTCGGGACCCGCGGCCTGTTCGAGAAGGCCGGTTTCACCAAGGCGGCCGACACCTCGTCGGTCCTCGCCGGGTTCCCGCGCGTGCTCATGCGGTTGTCGCTGGACTGATCGAGACCACTACTCACCTCAGTTCCGCGAGCTCGACGGTGGGTACATGGATCCACCCCTCCCGCACGGCGATCGGGCGGTCGGCGACATCGGGCAAGATGGTCCGGCCGAGCTCGGCGGCGCGCGCGATCAGTGCGGTGATCACGGCGTCGAACGCGTCGTCGTCACGGGCCATGGTCTCGGCATGATCGCCGAGATCCAGCCATGGCGCAGCTTCTCCGAGAGCGACGACGAGCCCGGCGAGCACCGAAACGTTGGCGGCCCGTTTGTATCCCCGCGAGGTCAGTCCCCAACGCTTGAGTGCCCCCGCGGGATACGCCTCGACCGCCCACCCGTCGACGCGGTCGTCGATGCCCAGATCCGCGAGCAATCCGGCACACCGGAATGCGACGTGTGCGATCTGATCGGCCGAGACACTGAGGGGGCGGCCCGCCCCGGCGTCGACGATCCGCAGATCGGTGCGCCGCAACGCAAGTGGTCGGCGACGAGCGATGTCGTCGAGCTCTCGCCCCTTCGGCAGTTGGTTTCGGTGATGCGCGACGACGAAGTCGACGAACTCGTCGGGCCAGCCGAAGGGGGAGTCGATCCCGATGCGGGTCGACCCCTCGACGAGGCGCCGGATGGCGGCGTCGTCGGCGCCCACCACGAGGTCGGTGAGCACGGCCCGACCTGGCTGCCAATCGACGCATGCGACAGCCGTTTTCGCCGGCGATGCAGACAGATCGACGCCGACCGTCCGCATCGCCGGGATCACGGTTCCGGGTCGAGTCAGAAGTCGCCCTCGAGGAATTCGGCGTACGCCGGCAGATCGAGTTGCCCGTGGCCCGACAGTCCGATCACGACGACCTCGTCCTTGTCGCTGTCGGCGACGTGCGCGGCGCAGGCCGCAATCGCATGCGTCGACTCGGGAGCCGGGACGATGCCCTGGGTCCGGGCGAACTGCACGCCCGCGGAGAACGCGTCGTGCTGGGAGATGGCGACACCCTGCACCAGACCGAGCTCCACCGTGTGACTCAGCGCCGGCGCCATGCCGTGATAGCGCAGACCACCGGCGTGGATCGGGTCGGGCACGAAATCCATACCGAGCGTGTGCATCTTGAGCAACGGGGTGAGTCCGGCGACGTCACCGTGGTCGTAGCGGTACTCCCCCTGCGTGATCGACGGGCACGCGGCGGGCTCGGCGGCGATGACGCGCGGATCCGAGCGTCCGTGCAGCTTCTCCCGCAGGAACGGGAACGACAGCCCCGCGAGGTTCGAACCGCCTCCGGCACAGCCGAACACGACATCGGCGCCGCCCGGCTCCACCGCGTTGAGCTGGTCGACGGCCTCCTGCCCGATGACACTCTGGTGCAGCACCACGTGATTGAGCACGCTGCCCAGCGCGTAACGGGTGTCGGGGTTCGAGGCGGCGACCTCGACGGCCTCGCTGACGGCCATCCCCAGACTGCCCGTGGTGTTCGGGTCCCTGGCGAGCATCGCTCGACCCGACTCGGTCAGCTCGGACGGACTGGGGTGGATGGTGCCGCCGTAGGTGCGGATGAGGAACCCCCGGTAGGGCTTCGAGCTGTACGACGCTCGGACCTGCCACACCTCGACATCGATGCCGAACTGCGCACCCGCGAACGCCAGTGCGCTCCCCCACTGACCGGCTCCGGTCTCCGTCGTCAGTTTGGTGACACCGTCGAGGCTGTTGTAATACGCCTGCGCGACAGCCGAATTCGTCTTGTGGCTGCCGACCGGGCTGACACCCTCGTACTTCACGTAGATCCGCGCCCTGGTGTTGAGCGCCTCCTCGAAACGACGCGCGCGGATCAGCGGCGACGGCCGCCACATCCGGTAGATCTCGCGCACCGGTTCGGGGATCTCGATGTAGGGCTCGGTGGACACCTCTTGCGCGATGAGGCCGCTCGGGAACAACGCGGCGAGATCGTCCGGCCCGACCGGTTCCTTGGTGCCCGGATGCAGGTGCGGCGGGATCGGTGTGTCGAGTTCGGCCGCGAGGTTGTACCAATGGGTCGGGACATCCACTGTGATCAGATCCGGATTTCCGGTGGCGGTGGCAGTCGATTCGCCGTGCATCGTCATGGGTCACCACTCTAATCCTCGGGCCGGTCCCCGCGCCCCGTGCCGACCGATCCCGCTGTCACGCCCCGGGCAGCCGGTACTCCTGCCGGGGCCGGCCGGTGGTGCCGTACTGCAGCGACATCGTCAACCGTCCGGCCGCCACGAGGTTCGCGAGGTGCCGCCGCGCGGTCGGTGGCGCGACGCCGATCTCCCGCGACACATCGTCGGCGAACAGCGGAGCGCCATCGGCGAACAGCGCCAGGATCCGCTGTTCGGTCGGCGAACCCCCGTCGGCCCGGTCCGCGGCGCGGGTGCCGAACCGCAGTGCCGACAGCGCTGCGTCGACGGCGTGCTGGTCGACGTTCTCGCCCACCAGCATCCGCCGGTACTGGGCATAGCCGGCCAACCGACGCGCGAGGTCGGCGTCGTCGAAGGGTTTGATCAGGTAGGCGAGCGCACCGGCACGCATCGCGCTTCGTACCGCCGAGGCGTCGGTCTCGGCACCGACGATGAAGCAGTCGCAGTCGAGTTCGGCGACCAGTTCGATGCCCGAACCGTCCGGCAGGTAGACGTCGAGGAGTGCGAGATCGATGTCGGGATGTTCGGCGATCGCCTGACGTGCCGCACTGATGCTGCCCGCCCGGGCTAGAACGGTGAAGCCCCGGACGGCGTCGACGATCGCGGAGTGCAGCGCCGCGACCCGGAAGTCGTCGTCGACGATCAGGACGCCGAGGTCGTCGGTCATGGGGTCACTCCCGGTTCGTCGGTCTGGCTGTACGAGTCGTCTTCGGCCTCGTCCGTCGGCGCGAGCACACCGGGCAGGCGGGCGACGAACACCGCCCCGCCCGGTCCGCCATCGTCCGCGACCACACATCCGCCCGCATCGGCGACCCACACGTCGCCGCCGATCCGACGCGCGATCTGCCGGGCCAGAGCGAGTCCCATACCGCGGCCGCCGGGTACGTGCGCGCCCGATTTGGTCGTGGCGCCCTCGGCGAAAACATCGTCGGGGTCGTCGAAAGCGATGCCGGGTCCGGTATCCCCGACGGTGACCAGGACCGTGTCGCCGTCGGCGATGACCTCGACCTCGACCTCACCGGACTGTCCACCGTCCGGTCCGGACGCGGCATCGATCCCGTTGTCGACGAGGTTGCCGAGCACGGCGGTGACGACGACGGGTTCGGTGAGCACGCCCTGGATCCAGGTCTGGTCGCCGAGTCGCAGCACCACCCGGCGCTCGCGCGCCTGAGCCGCCTTCGCGTCGAGAAACGCGTGGAGGTGTGGTTCGCGCACATTGTCGAGTCCGGCGAGGAGCGCCCCTCCCGGTCCGGTTCCGGTGACCTCGTCCAGGTAGGCGAGCGCCTCGTCGGCGTGCCCGTGCCGGAGGAGGCCGGCGAGTACGTGCATCCGGTTGGCGGTTTCGTGGCGCTGTGCGCGCAGGGCGGTGCTCATCGACCTGATCGAATCCACCTCGCGGCTGAGTGCTTCGACGTCGGTGCGATCGATCACCGACAGGACCATGCCGAGGTCGCGACCGTCGGCCCGCACCCGATGGGAACTCACCAGGACCACCCGTTCGCCGACACCGGCGGCGAGGGGTTCGTCGGTCGGCGTGGCCAGGACCGTCGCCACCCGCGGGGTCAGGCCGAGGTCGCCGGCGGGGGTGCCGACCGGGGCGTCGATGTCGAGCAGCGCACGCGCCCTGTCGTTGACCACGCGCACGATGCCGTCGGCGTCGACGGCGAGCACACCGTCGGCCATCGAGTGCAGCACGGCCCCCTGTTCCCGGACGAGTTCGGCCAGTTCGTCGGGCTCCAAACCCAGGGTTAGTCGGCGCCAACGACGGGCCAGCAGCACCGAACCCACCGCGCCGATACCCAGTGCCGCAAGCGCGAGGAGCGCGATCGCGACGATGTCGGTGCGGGTCTCGGAGCCCAGGCGTTCGGTGGAGACACCGACGCTCACGAACCCGACGACTGCGCCGTCGGTGTTCAGGACCGGCACCTTCGCGCGGACCGACTCGCCCAGGGTGCCCCGGTCGGTGTTCACCTCGTTCGATCCGGACAGCACCTTCGACGGGTCGGTGGAGACCGTCCTGGCGAGCTCCGCCACCTCGGGGTGTGCCAGACGGATGCCGCGGTCGTTGCCGATGACGACGAACAGGGCTCCGGTCCGGGCTCGTACTGCCGCCGCCTGTTGTTGCAGCGGGCCGTCGACCAGGTCCGCCGCGTCCACCCGGGCACCGGGATGGGCGGCGACCTCGTTGCGGACCTCGGCGTCGGCGGCGACCGACTGCGCGATGGCGAGCGCGCGCTGCGCGTACTCGTCGCGCACCCGGTCGTCGGCTCCGGCGATGACCAGACCGAACCCGACCGCGAGGCTGACCGCTATCACCGCCAGCTGCAGGAGCAGCACCTGCGTCCGCAAACGCATGACGTCAGCCTAATGCTCGCTGCGGGGCGGGCACGCCGACGCGGCGATCCGGGCCCCCGCTCCCTGAGGAGGCCCGGAGCTTGCGGAGGGCCGTCACGAAGGGTGTCCGACACCTGCGCTCCTCGCCCGCGGTCATCGATGCCGGATCAGAACGGGATGGCCCCGACCAGGACCCCGACGGCGAGCATCACCAGCGAGACGACCGTGGCGCGCCACAGGACCTTCTTGTGGTGGTCGGCCAGGGTGACCCCGGCCAGTGCGACCAGCAGCAGGATCGCCGGGACGAGCGGGCTCTGCATGTGCACGGTCTGGCCGGTGATCGATGCCCGCGCCATCTCGGTGGGGTCGATGCCGTAGCGGGTCGCGGTCTCGGACAGGACCGGCAGCACCCCGTAGTAGAAGGCATCGTTGCTCATCAGGAAGGTGAGCGGGATCGAGAGCACGCCGATCACGATGGCCATGTGGGGGCCCATCCAGTCGGGGATGCCATCGGCCAGCCAGTGCGCGATGGCGTCGACCATCCCGGTGCCGTTGAACACGCCGGTGAGGACGGCGGCGGCGAGGACCATGGCGACCACCGACACGATGCTCGAGCTGTGCCGGGTGATGGCCTCCTGCTGCTGCTTGATGTGCGGGAAGTTGATGGCCAGGGCGATGCCGGCGAAGATCATGAACAGCACCGGGATGGCGACGATGTCGGCACCGAGGATGGCCAGCAGGGCCACGGTGAGGCCGGCATTCACCCAGAAGAGCTTGGGGCGCAAGGTTTCCCGATTGGGGTCGAGGACGCCCGAGAAGGATGCGTCGCGGTCGTCGTCATCGGCGCCCGCCACGGGGCGGCTGAGATCGTGATCGCCGGTGGGAGCGTCGTCGTCGGCGCCCGAGCCCGTTCCCCCCGAGCCCGTTCCCACCGAACCCGAACCGCCTGCGCGGCGACCCTTCGGCGGCAGGCCGGTTCCGCCACCGGCGCCGACCAGTACCTCTTCCTTCGGGGCGAGGATCGAATCCCGGATCTCCAGCTTGCCGATGCGGCGGCGTTCGAGCACACCGAGGTGATAGGCGAAGAGCAGCACGACGACCAGCGCCGCCACCAGTGCGGGGACCATCGGGACGAAGACGTCGTTGGTGTCGATGTTCAGCGCACTTGCGGCGCGGGCGGTGGGACCGCCCCACGGCAGGATGTTCATCGTGCCGTTGGTGAGTCCGGCGACGACCGTGAGCACGACCGGGCTGACGCCGAGCTTCAGGTACAGCGGCAGCAGTGCGGCCGTCGTGATGATGAAGGTCGTCGAACCGTCACCGTCGAGCGACACGACGCCGGCGAGCACCGCGGTTCCGACCACCAGGCGTGCCGGGTCGTCGTGCACCGCGCGGACGACCGCCCGGACCACCGGGTCGAAGAGTCCGACGTCGATCATGATGCCGAAGAAGATGATCGCGAAGAACAGCATCGCCGCGGTGGGGGCGAGGTCCTTGATGCCGTCGGTGATCATGTCGCTGATGCCGAGACCGGCACCGGCGAAGAGGCCGAAGGCGACGGGGACGAGGATCAGCGCCACCACGGGCGTCGCCCGCTTGGTGATGATCAGCACCATGAAGGTGGCGACCATCCCGAGGCCGAGGGCTACCAACATTGTCTTACTCGATTCTGCAGCGGATGTGAGGGCGACCACACGGTGGCCACATCAGAAGTGTTGGGGTCACCGGCATCACAGTCACGCTTGGGCGCATAAGTAGCGTTTCGCGCTTTTCGCGCTAGTCGGGCAGCATCGGTGCGTCGTCGCCGTGGTTGCGTCCGATGAGCACCGCGCGGGTGACCGAGTCGCGGCCGAACCGGTCCCACAGCAGATCCATCGTCGCGTCGAGTTCTTCGGTAGCTGTCGGCCCGCTCGCTCCGCTCCCGGCGCCGATGTGATCGGTGTCGAGCGGCAGCGTCAGCTGGATGTTGTCGTGGTCGTCGAGGTTGGTCAGCGACAACCCGACCAGGGTGCATCCCCGTTCGCGGATGATCGGCATCGCGTCGGCGAGGAGGCCGCGCGCCGACGCCATGATGAGGTCGGTGCGGTCGGTGGACTCCAGCAGGGTGCGGGACCGGGTGGCGCGGGTGAAGTCGTCGAAGCGCAACCGCAGAATGACGGTCCGACAGACTCGTTCGGCGGTTCGGAGTCGTTTGCCCAGTCGTTCGACGATCGCGGTGATGGTCGCCTCGAGGTCGGCCTCGGACTTCGGGCGTCGGCCGAGCGCGCGTTGTGAACCGATCGAGCTGCGCCGTTTGCCGGTCTCCACCCGACGCGGGTCCTGGGCGAGTGACAGCGCGAAGAGGTGCCGTCCGGCGCCTGACCCGACGATGCCGCGCAACGACCGCTCCCCGAGCGCTGCCAGCTGGCCCACTGTGTCGACTCCTGCGTCGTGCAGCTTGGCCTCGGTGACCGGACCGACCCCCCAGAGTCGGCGGACCGGGAGCGGATGCAGGAAGTCGAGTTCGGTTCCCGGTTCGACGATGAGCAGGCCGTCCGGCTTGCCGACGGCGCTGGCGACCTTGGCGAGGAACTTGCTGCGTGCTCCACCGACCGTGATGGGAAGGCCGACCTCCTCGCGGACGCGGCGTCGGATCGTCGATGCGACGTCGTGCGGTGTACCGCTGATCCGGCCGAGACCCCCGACGTCGAGGAAGGCCTCGTCGACCGAGATGCCCTCGACCACGGGAGTGGTGTCGTGGAAGATGTCGAAGACCTCGCGGCTCGCCTCCATGTAGGCCTCGAACCGCGGCCGGACGACGATCGCGTCCGGACACAGCGCTCGCGCTTCGTGGCCGGGCATCGGCGACCGAACGCCGCGGGCCTTGGCCTCGTAGCTCGCCGCGAGAACGACGCCGCCACCGACGAGGACGGGCCGACCACGCAGGGAGGGGTCGTCCCGCTGCTCGACCGAGGCATAGAACGAGTCGAGATCGGCGTGCAGGATCGAGGGATCCCGCCGCTCCCGCCGCTCGATGCGCATAGAACATATGTTCGCATGCGGCTCCGACGCGCACCAGCGAGCCCGAGGCGACATCGAGCGTGGTGCCACCGCCCCCTCCACGCTGCTGCGTCGGCGACGACGGTGGTGGTGCCACCCCGCCGAACCCACTTCGCGCGCCTCGGGCTCGTGTGCTATTGATAATGGTTGTCATTAGCATTAGCACACTCCGCACGGCTCGTGCGGCATCAAAGGGGCGACCACGTAGTCATGAGAGTTACCTGGGGCCGGCGCGTCGTCGCCGGCATGGCACTGACGGCGGCGCTGGTCGCCGGGTGCAGTTCGAATTCGGAATCCGCGGACAACGCGTCGTCGCAGGCGCAGGCACAGGACATCAATGCGCAGGACGTCGCGTCCCTGCGGCAGGGGGGCGAACTCCGAATCCCTGTCGACGCACTGCCCACCAACTACAACCCGCTGCAGGTGAACGGGGCGCGGGTGGTGACCTGGCAGCTGGCCGAAGCCATCCTGCCCAGCGCGTTCCGTGACGGCGCCGACGGCAAACATGTTCTGGCCGAGGACTTCTTCTCGAGCGTCGAGCTGACCTCGGACTCGCCCCAGGTCGTGACCTACACGATCGCCGACGGGGCCGAGTGGTCCAACAGGCGGCCCCTCGACTGGGAGGACCTGCGGTCCCAGGTCGATGCCCTGAGCGGGGAGAACCCGGCCTTCGAGGGTTACAGCTCCGTCGGCTACTCGGACGTGGAATCGGTGACCCGCGGCGAGTCCGACCAGCAGGCCGTCGTGACGTTCGCCAAGCCGTTCGCCGAATGGCAGGGACTGTTCAACCTGATCGTGCCCAAGGAGGTGACGGCCGACCCGGAGGCGTTCAACACCGGGTGGCTGAACGAACCCACCATCACGTCGGGACCGTTCGTCGTCGATTCCGTCGATCCGGTGAGCAAAAGTGTTGTAGTAGAACGTAATCCGGAATGGTGGGCGACGACTCCACCGCTCGAGCAGATCAGCTTCCGCGCGCTCGACCCGTCGGCGCGGGCCGATGCCCTGGCCAACAACGAGATCGACCTCTACCCGATCGGCGGGGACATCGATCTGTTCACCCGCGCACAGTCGATCCCGGGCGTGGAAATCCGTCAGGCGTCCGAACGTCGGGCCGGCCAGCTGACGTTCAACGGTGCCGACGGCGCGATCCTCGCCGACGAACAAGTCCGCGTCGCCGTTGCCCAGGCCATCGATCCGGCGGCGATCACGAATGTCCTTCTCGGCGAGATCGTTCCCGGGGCCGCTCCGGTGGGGAATCACATCCTGCCGCCGACCGACACCGGTTACGTCGACAACTCCGGCACGCTCCCGTTCGATCGCGAGGCCGCCGAACAGGCTCTCGACGAGGCCGGTTGGGCCCGGGCCGGCGACGATGTGCGGACCAAGGACGGCGAACCGCTCACGTTGCGACTACTCGTCCAGAACACCCCGGTCGGGACCACGGTGTCCGGGGTCGTGCGAGATCAGCTTGCCGCCGTGGGAATCACCGCCGACGTCGTCTCGGTGTCTCCCGACCAGTTCTACGACGCCAACCTGCTGCCCGGGAACTTCGACATCGCCGCCTTCGAGTGGACGAAGTCCGCGTCCCCGTTCGCTCACGACCGCCCGGTCTTCCAGCAAGTGGAGGGTGAGGACTTCGGCAGCAACTACGGCCGGATCTACATCCCGGAGATCGACGCGCTCTACGACCAGGGGCTGGCCGAACTCGACGCCGACAAGCGCAACGAGATCGCGAACCAGATCGACGTGCTCGCCTGGGAGCACGCGCACCACCTCCCGACATACGCGGAGTCGGGTGCCTATGCCGTCCGCGCCGACCTGGCGAACTACGGTGCCCGCGGTCTCGGTGCATACGGCTTCGAGAAGGCCGGCTGGCAGCAGTGATCGCACGCCGGTTGATCGGAGGCACGTGCCTGTGTCTGGCAGCGACGTTCGTCGCCTACGCACTGGCATCGTGGAGCTTCGATCCACTGGCTGATCTGGAGACCCGACAGCCACGACCACCGCAGGCGGTGATCGACGCGCAGGCCCACCGGCTGGGCCTGCACCTACCGATTC
Source organism: Gordonia sp. NPDC127522 (assembly GCF_042672305.1). Classification (NCBI taxonomy): domain Bacteria; kingdom Bacillati; phylum Actinomycetota; class Actinomycetes; order Mycobacteriales; family Gordoniaceae; genus Gordonia; species Gordonia sp. NPDC127522. Next base: position 295,153 of record NZ_JBHXVK010000002.1, on the reverse strand, counting down.
ACGAGCGCTTCCTGCAGTGGCTGTCGGGCCTCCCTTTCGGGGACCTGGGCGTGACCGTCGGCAATCAACCGGTCGCCGACGAACTGTGGCGGCGGGCCGGAACGAGCATGCGGCTGTACCTGATCGGCGCGGCGGTGGCCGTCGTGGCGGGCGTCGTCCTCGGCGTCCGCGGTGCGATGTCGACGCGCCGCGGCGCCGACCAGTTCTCGCTGCTCTGGACCCTGGCCCTGATCGCGATCCCGACCTTCGTCCTGGGCACACTGCTCAAGATCCTGTGGCTGCCGGTCAACACGATGACCGGGCAGCAGATCCTCTACTTCTCCGGCGAGCAGACCGTCGGCGCGAACCTGTCGGGTGGCGCCGCCCTCCTCGACCGACTCCAGCACCTCGTCCTGCCCACGATCTGCATCGCACTCCCCCAGTTGGCGTTTTTCGCCCGATATCAGCGCGCGGCCGCGCTGGATGTCCTCGGCAGCGAGTTCATCCGTACCGCCCGCGCCAAGGGCCTGTCCGGCCGTCAGGCCTTCTGGCGACACGGCCTGCGTTCGGCTCTGGTTCCGGTGATCTCGTTGTTCGCCTTCAGTTTCGGCATCCACCTCGCCGGCGGCGTCTTCACCGAACGGGTCTTCGGCTGGCATGGTCTCGGTGACTGGGTACTCACCGCGATCCACGATCACGACGCCACCGTCGTCGCCGCGGTGACCTTGTTCTTCGCGGTCCTCGTCGTGGTCGCCGGGCTCACCTCGGATGTTGTTGTGTCTCGGCTCGATCCGCGGATCCGGATTCAGGGTGTGCGATGACTCTGCTCACCGCAGCCGAGGTCACGCCCGGCAGGTCTGCTCCCCGACGCGGGACCCTGATGGCCGCCTCCGGCGCGACGTTGCTGCTGTTGCTGGTGATCGCGGCCCTGTTCGGTCCGCTCGTCGCCGGATCCGACCACCTCACCCAGCGTCACGACGAGATCCTGGCACCCCCGAGTGGCGACCACTGGTTCGGTACCGGGCGGCTCGGCGAAGACGTTGCCGCACAGACCTTCCACGGCATGCGGAAGTCGTTGCTCATCGGAATCGCGGTCGCCGTGATCTCGACGGCGCTGGCCGCGCTGATCGGATCCTTCGCGGGTTTGCTGGGCGGCCGCACGGATGGGGTGACGATGTGGGCCGTCGATGTCCTGCTGGTGCTGCCACCGATCGTCGTGGTCGCCGTGTTGTCCCCGGGCTTCTCGGACGGGTCCTGGTTGCTGCTGGTCGTCGCCATAGCGCTGTTCCAATGGATGCTTCCGGCCCGCATGATCCGTTCCCGCACCCTGGTGCTGCGCGAGAGCGGCTTCGTCCGAGCGGCCACCGCGATGGGTGCCTCCCGCGCCCGGATCATCTGCCGCCACCTGATACCGAACATGGTGCCGCTCCTGGTCATCGACGTCACCCTGACCGTCGGCACCGCCGTGATCGCCGAAGCCGGACTGAGCTACTTCGGATTCGGCGTCCAGCCACCCGACGTGTCGCTGGGCACGCTGCTCTCCGCCGGAAGCACATCGGCGGTGACCTTTCCCTGGGTCTTCGTGTTCCCGGCCGCCGCACTGGTGGCCACGGTGATGGCGGTCGGGCTGCTCGGCGAGGGAGTCCGCCTACGACTTGACGAGCCGCGCCATGAACGCTGAGCATCCCGTCCTGCTCGAGGCCCGCGAGCTCGCCGTGTCCATCGACGGGCACCGCGTGGTCCGGCACGCATCGTTCGACCTACAGGCCGGCCGGGCCCTGGGAATCGTCGGTGGTTCCGGCTCGGGCAAGACAATGACCGCCTCCGTTCTCCTGGGCCTCGCCCCGCCGCGGGCGACGGTCACCGGTTCGGTCCGTCTCGGCGGTCGTGAACTGCTCGGGCGCGACGAGCGCGCCTGGTGCGGCATCCGGGGCCGGCAGATCGGCTGGGTGGGGCAGGACCCGCTCGCCTCACTCACGCCCACGATGACCGTCGTTGATCAGATCGCCGAGGCCATCACAGTCCATCACCGCACAGGTCGCCGCGCGGCACGCGAGGAGGGCGTCAGATTGATGGAGGCGGTGGGTATCCCGGACGCGCGCCGTCGCGCCGGCGCCTACCCGCACGAGTTCTCCGGCGGCATGCGACAGCGGGTGGCGATCGCCATCGCGATCGCCAACGAACCTGACGTTCTCGTCGCCGACGAGCCGACCAGCGCACTCGATGCCTCGGTCGGCGCGCGGATCCTCGATCTGTTCGACGAACTCGTGCAGCACCGCCGCCTCGCGATGCTCGTCATCTCCCACGACGCAGCGGTGATCGACAGGTTGTGCCACGACACGCTCGAGATGGACTCCGGTGTACTCGGCCCCCGTACCCGTCCACGGCCTGCGGATCACAGTCTAGGGAGGTCGCCGGCACGGTCACGGCCGGAGACCCCCGAGGTCCTCGCCATCCGCGGGCTCACCGTGCGCTACCCGGGACGACGGGGTGTTCGCGGCACCCGGGAGCACACGACGGGGTGCGTCGACGTCGACCTCGATGTTCGAGCCGGCGAAGCCGTTGCCCTGGTGGGCGAGTCGGGAAGTGGAAAGACGACTGTGCTCAACCAGGTGCTCGCCCTGCGTGCTCCGGTCGAGGGGACCGTCGAACTGTTCGGCACCCCGGTCGGCACTCTGGACCGACGCAGCAGGCACGCACTCCGCCGCCGGTTGGGCACCGTATTCCAGGACCCCGGCGACTCGCTCGATCCGCGGATGACAGTGGCCGACCTGATCGCCGAGCCCATGCGTATCCACCGGCGCTCCCCCGATCCCGTGCGGATCGACGAGCTGCTCGTACGGGTCGGTCTGACCGCCGACCTGCGCACGAGGCGCCCCGCGGAGTTGTCCGGCGGCCAGCAGCAGCGGGTCGCGATCGCGCGTGCGATCGCACTCGAACCCACACTGCTGTTGCTCGACGAGCCGGTGTCCGCACTCGACGCCCCACTGCGCGAGGACATCATGTCCCTGCTCGACGACCTGCGCACCGAGTCCGGACTGGCCTACCTGATGGTGTCCCACGACCTCGCGCTGGTGCACCGCTTCGCGGACCGGATCGTCGAGCTGCAGTCCGGACGGGTCGTGCACCCCTCTGTCCCACAGCCGAATTCACCCATTCTGCCCACACCCCCGGAACTGGAGACCACGACATGATCGGACCACCCCCGCTGCATCTGACCCCTGCGCTCTCGGCGGAAACGGCATCGCTGCTCTCCGAAGCCACGCTGCTCCACCAGCTCGTCAGCGCCCTCGGATCTCCGCTCAACGTGCTTCTGCCCCAACGAATACGAACCAATGTCACCGCGTTCGGCGAGGTCATGGCCGCACACCGGATCGGCGGACACGTCTACTACGCGCACAAGGCGAACCGGTCCAGTGCGCTGGTTCGGGAACTGGCCGCCACCGATGCGCGCATCGACGTCGCCTCGCCCGCCGAGCTCCAGCACGTCCTCGGCGCGGGCTTCAGCCCGGAACGGATCATGGCCACCGGCCCCAAGACACCGGAGTTCGTGTGGCTGTGCGCCCGCAGCGGCATCACGGTCAACGTCGACGGAACCGACGAGCTCGCCCTGCTGGGCCGCATCGTCTCCGGTGCCCGTCTCCCCCGGGTCGAGGTCCTCGTCCGGTTCTCCGAGTTCCGAACCGCCGGCACCACCCTCCTCACCAAACCGTCGCGCTTCGGCTGCGGCGCCGAGGATCTCGACACCGTGCTCGCTCTACTCGACAAGTTCCGCGACGAGGTGCGGTTGCGTGGCGTGGCCTTTCACCTGGACACCGTCGGCATGCCGGAGAAGACACGAGCCATCGAGGGGAGTCTGCACCTGCTCGACGAGTTGGTGCGGCGCGGGCACGCTCCGACGGTCCTCGACATCGGTGGCGGGTACGGCGTGAACTACCTGTCGTCGGCTACCGAGTGGGACGACTTCACCACCGCGCTGGGTGCGGCACTGCTCGGCAAGCGCGACCACATCACCTGGCAGGGCAGCGGATACGGACTCCGCAACGATGGTGGACGTCTCCGGGGAACCCTCGGTCTGTATCCGGCCCACCGTCCGGTGGCCGGCCCCGCGTACCTCGACGGATTGTTGAGCTCGGCGGCACCGACGATGCAACGCCCCCTCGGCACGATCATCCTCGAGAACATGTACGACCTCGCCATCGAGCCGGGCCGGGCCCTGCTGGACCAGTGCGGGTTCGCGATGGCCCGAGTACTCGAGATCCGCCGCTCCCCCACCGGCGAGGCCCTCGTCCGCATGGACATGAACGCCCGCGATGTCAGTCTCGAAGAACATGGCGTGCAACTCGATCCGGTCCTGGTGCCGCGGAACTCCGCGCCCCGACCCGCGGGGAGTGGTTACCTCATCGGCAACCTGTGTCTCGAATCCGACCTGATCAGCCGACGGCGGATCTTCTTCCCGGCGATGCCGATCGCGGGCGACCTACTCGCCTTCCCCAACACCGCCGGCTACTTCATGGACTTCAGCGCCGATCACGCACTCGGCCAACCGGTCGCCACCAAGGTCGCGATGTATTCCGAAGCCGGCGAGTGGAAGTGGAAACTCGACGACCAGTACTGGCCACTGTCGCCGCAGTGGCTCGATCCCTCTTTCGACCAGATGACCAGCCAGGAGCCCTGAGATGATCTACGACAGCATGACCGATGTCATCGGCAACACCCCCTTGGTCAGGATGGCACCGTCGGTGACCGGCCTGCGGAACATCGACCTCTACGCCAAGCTGGAGATGCTCAACCCCTTCGGATCGGTGAAGGATCGTGCGGCATGGTCGATGGCACAGCCCGGCCTCGACGACGCCGCGGCGGGTGACCGCACGATGATCGAACTCTCCAGCGGCAACACCGCCAAGGCGCTCGCGGTGATCGCGGGCATGCACGGTGTACGGTTCCGCTCGGTCACCAACCGGATGAAGGTCCCGGAGATCAAGGACCTGCTGCTGCTGCTCGGCGCTGACATCGAGGAACTGCCCGGCCAGGCCGAGTGCCTGGACGTCACCGACACCGACGACCCGCTCGCCCGCATCCATCGGGCGGTGTCGGAGCCGGGAAGCGGCTTCTTCCACACCGATCAGTACTTCAACGACCGAAATGTGCAGTCGCACATCGACGGCACCGGCCCGGAGATCGTCGCCGACCTCGGCGGCGCACCCGACCATTTCATCGCATGCGTCGGGACAGCCGGATCGTCGACCGGTGTCGCCACCGCGCTGCGCGCCGTCGATGCCGACGTGCACGTGCTCGGTCTGGTGGCCGCGAAATCGGACTTCATACCCGGTATCCGCAACATCGACGAGGTCCACGAGGTCGGCCTGTTCGACCCGGAGACCTACGACGAGATCGAGGCGGTCAGTGCCGACGAGGCCATCGACGGCATGCTCGACCTCGTCCGCCGGTGCGGGATGCTCGCCGGACCGACCGGCGGCGCTGCGTATTTCGGCGCGCTGCGTCACCTCGCGAAGATCGACAGCCAACTCGAGGGCACCGGACGACGCGAATCCGCCGTGTTCATCGTCTGCGACCGGGTCGAGAGCTACATGAGTTACGTCCGCACTCGTCGCCCCGAGCTGCTGAAGCAGCCACCGCGCACCCATGACGTCCGCAACCTCGGGGACCAGGACCTCGCCGCAGCAGACGTCGTCGACGCCGCCGAGGCCCGGGCGTGGATCACCCAGGACCGGCCCACGGTGATCGACCTGCGCGGAGGTTTCGCCTTCGCGGCCGCCCACATCGAGGGATCGATCAACATCGTGGACGAGGTCTTCGCCGAACTCCTGCACGGCGGTCTGCCGGTGGGGGCCGATCAACCGGTGCTCTTGGTGTGTCCCGTGGGTGAGAAGTCGTTGCGTTACAGCGCTCTCATGCGCCGGATGGGACATCGCGATGTGCGCAGCCTGTCCGGCGGCGTGATCGCCTGGCGCGACGCAGGCGCACCTCTGGTCCGGGGCTCGGGGGTCGGCCGATGACCACACCGGGGCTGCTCTCCTCGCAGCTGACCGATCCCGCCGCGGTCATCGAGCGGTTGGGTACGTGGAACCGAGAGGTCCGGTCCCAGTTCCCGATACTCACGGGCCACCCCGACCGGGCGTACCTGGACAGTTCGGCCACCGCCCAGAAGCCGCAGGCGGTCATCGACGCCGTGAACGGTTACCTGTGCACGACCAACGCCAACGCCGGTCGCGGCACGTACACCTGGGCGAACGCCACCACCGACATCGTCGAACAGGCACGCGGGCGGGTGGCGCGGTTTCTCGGTGACCTCGGAACGGGCGACTCGTCGGTCACCTTCACCAGCGGCACGAGCGCCGGTCTACGCCGTATTGCCCTGGACTGGTTGACAACACACCTGCGCGACGGAGACCACATCATCGTCCCCTTCGCCGATCATCAGGCCAACCTCCTTCCCTGGACCGAGGCCGTCGAGATGCTGTCGGCCCGGGGAATCGAAGTCCGGGTCGACGCCTTGCCCTATGAGTCCACCGGCACAGGCGATTACGACATCGACGCGCTGCGTCGACTGTTGACGCCGAGGACCACCTTCGTCGCCGCAACCCATGTCCATCACGTCTACGGCAACGACATGAACGTCCACCGGTTACGCGAGGCCGTGGGTCCGGACGTCGTCATCTGTCTCGACGCGGCACAGAGTGTGGGACATCTCCCGGTCGATCTCGACGCGCTCGACGTCGACTTCGCCGTCTTCTCGGGTCACAAGGCACTGGCGCTCCCCGGGATCGGTGCCATCTGGGCACGCAACCGACGCGGACACCGGTTCGCACCGAACGGTTGGTCGGGGACGCCGAACACCAGCGGGATCGTCAGTCTGTGCGCCGCTCTCGACTGGCTCGATGCCGCCGGGCCGGAACGGATCCACCAGTGGACACTCGCACTCGGTGCGGTACTCACCGACGCGCTGTCGGCCATGGAGGTCTACGAGGTCCTCGGGTGCCAGTCCAGCCTGTCGCTCGACTCGCCGGTGCAGCGCCGCGTCGGCATCGTCACCTTCCGCCACCGGCACATCTCGTCCAACGACCTCGGTTTCATCCTCGACGGTCGGGGTCTGATGGTGCGCGCCGACGGCCACTGTCAGGGCCGCGACGGGGAGAAGACCGCGTCCGTGCGCGCGAGCCTGCACGCCTACACGTCCGCCGATGAGATCCACCGGTTGATCGAGGTCCTACGAGAACTGGAGAACGCGCGATGAATTCCGTCGTCGTGATGGTCGACCTCTACGCCCCGACGCTGCGTCTGGCCCGCGGCTTCCTCGACGCGGGGCACGAGGTGATCCGTGTGCAGAGCACGCCACAGGTGCCGCCGGCCTACGGCGGCTTCGACGAACCCGGCTTCGCACCACCGATCGTGCACGAGGGCTCCATGTTCGACGGGCCCGGCCTCGACCGGACGGCGGCCGCCGTTGCCGCACACCGGCCGGTCGCGGTGATCACCGGCGGCGAGACGGGCGTCGAACTCGCCGACGCACTGGCAGAGCGACTCGGTCTGCCCGGCAACGGCACCGCGCTCAGCTCCGTGCGCCGAGACAAGTTCGGCATGATCGATCGGCTGTCCGAGTGCGGCCTGCACACCGCCGCCCAGGCCCGTGTTCCCGACGGGACGGTGGCCGCGGAATGGCACCGAGCCCGAGGCGGTCGCGTGGTCGTCAAGCCGACGCGCAGCTCCGCGAACGACGGCGTGCATTTCTGTGACACCCCGGAGCAGACGCAACTCGCCGTCGACCGGGTCGCTTCATCCGACAACATCTTCGGAATCCGGAACGAGGGTGTGGTGGTGCAGGAGTTTCTGGTAGGCGGCGAGTACGTGGTCAACACGGTCAGCTGCGGGGGTCGCCATCGCGTCACCGACATGTGGAAGTACACCAAGATCTCCGCCAACGGTGTGACCGATCGCGTCGCCGCCGCCACCTCGATCGCGGTCGACGACCCGATCGGGCGACGGCTCGCCGACTACGGCGTCACCGTCCTCGACGCACTCGGGATACGTTTCGGCCCAGCACATCTCGAGATCATGATGACCGCGGAAGGTCCGGCGCTGGTGGAGGTCGGGGCACGGTTGTGCGGCGCCGACACCGCCTACTTCGCCGACCTCGCCGTCGGGGAGTCCCAAATCGACTGGACGGTCCGGGCTTTTCTCGACCCTGAGAGCTTCCGGGAAGGTCATCGACGGCCACGACAGCAGCGTGCCCATACCGCGATGGCCTTCCTGACCTCTCCGGTGGCGGGGAGACTACGCGGTTACCCGAAACTCCCTGAGGTGCAGGCGCTGCCCAGCTATCACAACCATCAGGTCATCGTCGAACCGGGCACCCCCATCTCGGTGACGATTTCCGACGTCACCGAACCGATGATGATCGGCCTCAGCCACCCCGTCCGCGACATCCTCGAACGCGATCTCGCGACCGTCATGTACCTCGACGGCGAGGGCTTCTACGACGTGGATCGTCCCGATGCCGACGCAATGACGGGCGCCCCATCGTGAGTCGGCACATCGTGGTCCTCCACCGGTGGGCTGCCCCCTACGCGCTGTACGAGGACTACGTCGATCACACCGTCGACCGGGTCAGCTACATCACGACACCCACGGGCGTGGACGGGGTGCCGGCCGGTGCCGCGGCGATGCGGATCGTCGCGGCCACCGACGATCCGGACGAGGCCGAAACCGCCCTGCGCAGTCTCGAAGTCGCGCTCGGCGATGCCGACGCGGTGATCGCGCTCAAGGAGGACGATCTCCTGGTGGCGGCCGGGTTGCGTGCGCGGCGCGGTCTGCCGGGTTGGTCGGCCGACGACCTCCGGGTGTTCCGCGACAAGTTGGCGATGGCCAAGGCGGCGGCCGACACGGGCGAGCAGATGCCGGTCTCCGCCGCGGCCGAGACCGCCGACGACATAGCTGGTTTCGGACGTGCGCATGGTTGGCCGGTGGTTCTCAAACCCCGGTTCGGCAGCTCCAGTACCGGGGTCGACGTCGTGGCCGAAGACGAACTCGCCGCCTTCGACCTCGAGGGTCGCGTGGCGAGTCTGGGTCCACATCTCGTTCAGACGGTAGCGACCGGAACCCTCGTACACGTCGACGGCGTGCACGCCGACGGCGCGTTACCGGTATGGCGTGCGCACCGTTACCTCAACACCCCGTTGGGATTCCGGGCCGGCGGCTGGGTGGGTTCGGTGGAGATCGACGACCCGGCGGTCCTGCGCAGTCTGCACGATCACACGTTGTCCATCGTCTCCCGCCTCGCACGGGGACGGTCCACCGTCTTCCACCTGGAGACTTTCGTGTCGTTCGGGGACTCCGGACCGACCTGTAGTTTCCTCGAGGTCGGGGCGCGGGTCGGTGGCGCCGAGATCCCGTTGCTGTGGCGCGACATCCACGGCCACGATCTGATGGGTGTCGCCTTCCGGCTGGCCCTCGGCGAGCCCGTCGAGATCCCGGCACCGGATTTCCGCGCCGGGCGCGGTGAACTGGCCGGGTTGCTGTTGGTGGCGGCCCCCGCGCAGCGGCCGTGTGAGATCACATCGACTCAGACCGCCCTCGGGACCGATTGGGCGCCAGGCGAACTCTACGGTGAGAACGTGGTACCGGCGGGAGAGGTCATCAGCGACGCCGACGCATACTACGAGCACGTCGGCGGCCGATACCGTTTCCGCGGCCACGACACCACCTCGCTCGAGAGAGCGATACGAACGGTCGCCGACCGGGTCCGTATCAGCGGCCGAACGGTGCCGGCGCCACGTCCTCGGAGTGTCCCCGTATGAAGCGCTATCTCGAACTCTGGCGAATCCCCGGGGCCCCGGCGCTCATGGTCTGTGGCACGATCGCTCGGCTCGGCCACGGCGTGACCATCGTGGCGTGGCTGCTGCTCGTACGCGCGGTGAGCGGCAACTACGCCGAGGCCGGGTTGATCGCGGGTGCCATCTCTCTGGCCACGGCCTTCGCCGCGCCGGTCGCCGGTCGGCTCGTGGACCGGTTCACCGTGTCGCGCGTGCTGCCTGTCATCGCCGCGGCCTATTCGGTCACCCAGCTGATCCTGCTCACGGTCGCGCTGACCGACCAGCACGTCTCGATGATGCTCGCCGTCGCGGTCGTCACCGGCGCGCTGTTCCCCCCCATCTCGCCGGCGATCCGAGCCGGGTGGACACACCTGACCCGAGCCGGCTCCGGGCATGAAGCCCAGCGGACCACGGCGATGGCCGCGGAGTCGACCGTGTTCGAACTGGTCTTCGTGCTGGGTCCACTGCTGCTGTCGGCGTTCGTCATCGCTACCGAGGGCCTCGGGGTCGATGACGCGGCGACCGCCGGAACGGCCTCGGCGATCGTGGTGGCCTCACTGACCACCGTGCTCGGCACCGTGGCCGTTGCCCGGGGTGCCGCGCTGCGCTCGGTGTCGGCAAACGCCGAAGGCGGACGGACCGTCGGACTCGGACCCCTTCGCGTGCCCGGTTTCCCGACGATGCTCGTCATCACCGCTGCCATCGCCTTCGGCTTCGGTGCCTCACCCGTGGCGATCGCGGCGTTCGCCGACGCGCACAGCGGCGGTGACGGCTCCGCGGTCACCGGACTGCTCATCGCCATCTGGAGTCTGGGCAGCGCGGCCGGAGGACTCACCTACGGCGCACTGCCGTGGCCGGAGGCCACGATCAGCGGACTCGCGCGCCGGGCGGCGGTCGTGCTCGCCGCGCTCGCCGTCGGATACGCGGCGTGGAACCTGACCGACTCGGTTCCGGCGTTTGCCGCCATCCTGGTGCTGACCGGCGCGGTGATCGCACCGGCCACCGCCGTGCTGGCCGAACTCGTGGCGGCGGCCGTCCCGGCCGGCATGCTGACCGAGGCCTTCACCTGGTTCACCTGCGTCAACATGAGCGTTGCCGCGTTGGGTGGGGCGATCGCCGGACAGGTGGTCGAGAACAACGCCCACGGTGTATCCCTCGCGTTCTGGATCTGCGCCGTGGCGTCCGGCGCCGCAGGTCTGGCCGCACTCGCTCTCCGGATGTCCGCCCGCTCCCGCCGCGCGACGATGGACAGCGGAGCCTTGTCGTGAACCGGGATCTGGCCCTCGAATGGTTCGATCGATGGGAACGCCAGCAGGAGCGGTACGCCGTGGGACGGACCGATCGGTTCGAGGTGATCTGCGACGTTCTCGCAACGGGTTCGTCACCCCCGCAGGTGGTGGTCGACTTGGGCTGTGGCCCTGGTTCATTGGCAGCGGTCGTATCGCATGCGTTTCCCGAGTGCTCCGCGATCGCGGTCGATGTCGATCCGTTTCTCCTCGAAATCGGTGCGACTGTCCATCCCCACATCGAGTTCCGGCAAGCGGATCTCGGCGACCCGGGATGGACACGCGACCTGTGCGATCGACCGGTGTCCGCAGTCGTCACCAGCACCGCACTCCACTACCCACCGGCGCCGGTCCTCGCCGGGATCTACCGCGAGTGCTCGCACCTGTTGCGACCAGGGGGAATGTTGGTCAACGCCGATCATCTGTCCGCCGACTCTCCGGGCCTGCGCACCGTGGAATCGGTGGTCGCCGAGCGCGTGGGCGCTCGGCAGGGCGTCGTCGGGCGGGAGACATGGACCCAATGGTGGGATGCAGTCACTGACGAGCCCGAGTTCGCCGATCTGCTGGCACGCCGCTCGCGTGAGGTGCCGCCGCACGTCGCCGACAACGAGCTGACGGTCGACCAGCACCGCTCGATCATGCTCGCATCCGGGTTCGACGAGGCCGGCACCGTCTGGCAGGTGGGCATGAGCACCGTCATGGTCGGCATCGCGAGGGCATCGCGATGAGACGTCCGCCACTTTATCGGGAACCGTTGTCAACACGTCTACGCTGAACCCATGCCAGGACCGAGCATCGCCGAGATCTTCAACTCGACCAGTCCCGATTTCGATCTGGTGACTCCCCTGGTCTGGGGTCCGGCGGGTGAGACTCTTGTAGCGCGGGCTCGGGTCTCACTGGGCGATCGCGTTCTCGACATCTGTTCCGGGACCGGCGCCAGCGCGCTGGCCGCCGCACGGGTGGTCGGACCCAACGGACACGTCACGGCAGTCGACTTCGCCGCCGATCTGGTGGAGCGTGGCCGGACCAGCGCCTATGCGGCCGGTCTGCGCAACATTGACTTCCGAGTCGACGACGTGACCTCGCTCCCCGGGCGAGAGCACGACGAACACGACGTCATCACATGCGGTTTCGGCGTGTTCTTCCTGCCGGACATGGACGGTTCGGTGCGGAACCTGCTACCGCTCCTGCGCCCGGGGGGTCGTCTCGCCGTCGCCGTGTGGCACGACGACGCACTCTACGACTTCACCAGCGCCTACTTCGCGGAGGTCGCCCGTGTGAAGAACACGCCGCCGCCCCCCGACCCGCGCGCCCGGTCCGACGGCCCGCCCCATCCCATCACGCGGATCGACACCGAGGAGAAGATCACCGGGTGGCTCGAATCGCTTGGCGCAGTTGGAGTATCATCTTCCGTGCTCGAACTCCGTGTGCCGCGGACCGACGAGTTCTCCTGGTCGATGGTGCTCGGTAGCGGGTTGCGCGGCGCATTGTCCGGCCTGGACACCGACACCGTCGAGGATGTACGGGTCGGTTTCCTGCAGCGGTTGTCGGACGAGGGCATCACCGAAGTCGATTGTGACACACTGATTGCCGTGGGTGAACGGGTCGCCGACTGACCCTGCGCCACCTCATCCGCCGGCCGAGCAGCGTCGACCGAGCGCAGCCAAGCGCCGTCCGCTCCCCCGCCGGCCGAGCAGCGTCGACCGAGCGCAGCCAAGCGCCGTCCGCTCCCCCGCTGGCCGAGCAGCGTCGACCGAATGCAGCCAAGCGCCGTCCGCTCCCCCGCTGGCCGAGCAGCGTCGACCGAGCGCAGCGAGGACGCCGCGTCCGTCGAGGTCACCAAGTGGCTTCGACACGGCTCCTCGATCTCGACGCGCTCCTTCGTCGCTCGCTCGACCCGGCGGCTACGCTCGGTGCCGACTCGACCAGCGGGAGATCGGCTCGACCAGCTGAGTTCGTCACTCCGACATGACCGCGAGGTCCATGTACGACACTTCCCATGCGTGACCGTCGAGATCCCGGAAGCTGCGCCCGTACATCCACCCGTGGTCCTGCGTGTCCTGCCACGAGCTCCCTCCGGTCGCCAAGGCCTTGTCCACCAGAGAGTCGACGGCTTCGCGCGACTCGGCCGAGATCGCGAAGAGAACCTCGCGCTCGGTCGCGGTGTCGGCGATGCCACCGGTGATGAACTCCTGGAACTTCTCGGGCCTCATGATCATCACGAAGGACGACTCGTTGACCACCAGGCACAGGGTGGAGTCGTCGCAGAAGTCGTCGTTGAAGTCGAATCCCAGACCGCTGAAGAACTCTCGGGTCGCCGGGATGTCGGTGGCGGTGGTGTTGACGAACAGCATGCGGGACATCGGATCTCCATTTCGAGAGGTGTGGCGTCCCCGAGGTGGGACGGTCACGACGGTAGACACGTGCGATGGCGAGAACTCATCGGTGAGTTCGCCGACACTCAACGATGCACGTCGGCACGACTGCGCGGCGATCAGATCTCCGGCCAGGAATGCTCGAGTCCCGCGAGGATGAACTCCACCTTGGTGTCGACCACCCCTCGCTCCAACCAGGTTTCACGGGGTTCGATGATCGACCCACGGTCCACCACGCCCTTCACCTGCTCGAACCCGGAGACGCCGTCACTGTTGCGGGTCCGCCACGACTCCGCCCCCAGGTAGCTCGCGAAAACGGTGTCACCGATGAAGTCGAGAGCGAACATTGCCTGCTTGGCTGTCTTCCCGGTCGCCGCCAGACACTCCGCGTAGGCAGAGATGACGTGTTCGATCCGGGTGAAAGCGGGCGCGTAGCTGTAGACGACGCGGCTCAGACCGGGGTAGCCCTCGCAGAGCCGCCAGCACTCGTCCGCCCAGAGTCGCAGCACCGCACGCCAATCAGAGCCCTCGTCGGGTACGCGGAAGGTGGCAGCGATGTGGTCCAGGGTCGCGACGACGATGGCCTCACGCGAGTCGTAGAGCCGATAGAGCGCGGCGGTGACGACCCCGAGGCGCTTGGCGATCCCGGCCAGCGTGAATCGGTCGACACCCTCTTCGAGGACTGCGGCGACGACATCCTGTTCGGTGAACGCCGGTTTGCGCCCGGCTCTCTTGCCGATCCCTCGACTCACGGGCCCGCCGCCATCGCCATCCATGCGAACAGGCTAATTCGTCAGTTGCCAGCCCTGCGCATCCTCCAGCCGGTGCCAGAACTGCGCGTAGGTTCCGCCGGCGGCGAGTAGCTCGTCGTGCGTCCCCTGTGCTTCTACCCGACCGTCGGCGCCGAGCGCCACGATCCGATCGGCTCGCGCGATCGTCGACAGACGATGCGCGATCACGATGACCGTCGAGTCCTCGCGCAGCTTCTCGACAGCGGCGACGATGTTGGCCTCGTTCTCGATGTCCAGCGCAGACGTCGCCTCGTCGAGGAGGACGATGGGCGCCCGTTTCAGCAGCGCACGGGCAACCGCCACGCGTTGGCGCTCACCGCCGGACAGCGCGCGTCCGCCCTCACCCACGCGCGAACGCCAGCCGTCGGAGAGGCGATCGGCGATCTCGGTGACCCCGGCGAGTTCGGCGGCAGCCCGGACCTCGGTGGTCGACGCGTCACTCCGGCCGACGGCGACGTTGGCTTCGAGCGTGTCGTCGAACAGGTACACATCCTGGAAGACCATGGACAGCTGACCCATCAGTTGCTCGGTGGTCTGCTCGGTCACCGGCAGGCCACCGACCAGAACCCGTCCGGAGTCGACGTCGTAGAAGCGGGAGATGACCCGCGCGATGGAGGTCTTCCCACCGCCCGACGGTCCGACGAGAGCAACCATGGAACCGGCCGGCACCGACATCGTCACGTCGCGAAGTGCCGGCTGCGCGCCGGGTGAGTACGAGAACGTCACGTTGTGGAGTTCCACTGTCCCCGGCGCGGGAAGGTTTGTAGCCGTTCGTGGCTCGGGCAGTGTTTGGGCGGTGAGGACGTCGTCGAGTCCGTCGAGGAGCGGACGTCGTGATTCGAGGGCCATCGCACTGGTGGTGATCGCTTGCAGCGTCGAGGTGAACCGCAGTGCCAGGCCGATGAATGCCAGCGCCGGAATCGGATCCAAGCTGCCGTCGACCGCGAGTGAGCCGGTGACCGTGATGAGGATGACGATCACCCCCTGGGTCACCATGCCGCTGAGCAACATTCCGACGGTTTCGAGCCAGAGGCCGTTCCTCTTCGCCGTATAGGTGCCCTCGAGCGCCCGCTGCAGCGGCGCGTAATCCTCACTGCGCCCGCACGAGCGGATCGAGCCCTGACAGTGTGCGTATTCGACCACCCTGTTGGCGAGGGTCACCTCGGATGGCTCGTGGATCGAGCGTCCCTTGCGCATCAAAGCCGTGGACGCCAGCGTCATCACGACGAAGACCGGTACGGCAACGGTGAGGATCAGTCCGAGCGCCGGGTCCCAGAACCACGCGGCGACGATGATCACGAATGCCGATGTGCTCCGCGACACCAGCGGACCGAACATGTGCGCGAAGATCTCACCGGCCGACATCAACTCTGTCGACACCATCCGGGAGAGCGCGCCCGCAAGCGGTCGGGCGAACCAACCCAGCGGCTGCTTCGCCACCTGGTCCCCGACAAGCCGATGAAGGCTGCGCAGGAAGTCGAGCGCCACAACATAATTGGCCCGCTCAGCAAAGTAGTTCAGGCCGAAGCCGGCTACCGACAGGACCGCGAGCACCACGAGCCATCCGGCCAGTCCGATTCCCCACACCGCGGTGCCCTTGGCCAGTGCGGTGATGGTCGGCAGGAGAGTCGCGAGCGCGACTCCCTCCACCGCGCCGACGACCATGCTCGCCACGATGGCCGGACGCATCGCTTCTGGATGCGTGACCATGCGTCGCATACGCGGGACGATGTCGATCAAGGGCAGGCTCATCGCCGGGCTCCTTCGGTGGGGTCGAGCTCGGCGCCTCGGGAAAGACGTGATTGGGCGCCGGTGATCTGCCAGAGCCGCGCGTAATTCGGATGCTCGATCAACTCCTCGTGCATTCCGGTGGCGGTCACGTGACCGGACTCGATGACGATGATCTGGTCGACGCCTTTGATCACCTCGGGCCGGTGAGCGATGACGAGGACGGTCCTACCCTGCGCGAGCTCCGAGAGCGCCTGCTGGATCTGATGTTCGGACTCCGGGTCGGTGAGAGCGGTCGCCTCGTCGAGGATGAGAACCGGTGCGTCGACGAGCAGTGCACGCGCGATCGCGATGCGCTGGGCCTGGCCGCCGGACAACCCGGAGTCGGCACCATAGACGGTGTCGAAGCCATCCGGCAGGGCCTCGATGTCGTCGAGGATGCGAGCGGCCCTGGCTGCTTCGCGGATGTCGACGTCCGATGCGTCCGGCCGTCCCAGCGCGATGTTGTCCCGCAGGCTGATCCCCAACAACTGCGGGTCCTGGAGCACGAAACCCACGTGTGCGTACAGATCCGGCATGTCCGGGAGAGGAACGCCGCCGATGGTGATGGCCCCCGATCGCGGGTCGTCGAATCGTGCGAGCAAGGTGGCGATCGTGGACTTACCCGAGCCAGACGGGCCGATGAGCGCGGTGACGGTGTTCTGGCGCAAGGTGAAGCTGACGTCGTCCACGGCGAGAACGGTGTCGGGACCTGCGTCGTAGGCGTAGCTGACATGGTCGAAGACGACATCATGCGTACCCGGTTCGCGACCGGCCGGGTTGTCGGCGTCCGGCAGGACCGGGGTCCTCAACAACTCCGCGAGTCGCAGTGCGGAAGCACCGGCGATCTGCTGCGACCACATCGAGTTCATCAGTGTCTCGAGCGCGTACGGGATCAGCAGCGCGATGAGCGCCGTGGCGAGCACGTCGGCGATGCCGACCACGTCACGATGCACGAGCACCGCACCCACACCGAGGTTGATGAGCAGGATCAGCGGGACGGCAAGGATCGACGTCCCCAGTGCGGCAACACGAATGAGGGGCTTGACCCACTCGCTGTAGAAGTCGTAGAACTCGTCGGCCGACTCCTGGTAGCTGCGGTGCGCGCGGCCCACACGACCGAAGGCCTTGACCACCGCGATGCCCGTGACGAACTCGACCATCCGTGCGGACACCGTTGACAGACGCTGATCCATCTCCACTGTCTTCTCCCCCATCCCGCGCATGGACATCGCCATCGAGGCGATGTAGAGCGGCAGGGTGGCGACGGCGAGAAGTCCCAGCCGCCAGTCGATCACGAAGGCGTACACCATGAGTGCCGCCGGCATGACCACCGCGTTCGTCCCGTCGACCGGCTGGTGGGCGATGAGGTGATGGATGGTTCCGATGTCATCCTGGACAGCTTTGCGCACACGTCCGGAGTTGGTGGAGGTGAACCATGCCAAGGGCACCCGGGCGAACCGCTGGATCATGCGGACCTGGATCACGTGCCCGAGTTCGATGTCGGCGACGTGGGTCACGAGCAATGCGACGAAGTACACGAGCAATCGCAAAGCGAAGGTGATGACGAGTATGCGGACCCATCTACCGACCTCGTCGGAGTCGACCTGCGTCCCAGCCCCGTACGCGTCGAGCAGCACGCCGCCGATGTGCACGAGCGCGATGTAGGGGACCACAGCCAGCACAGCGGACCCGGCCGCGAGCAGGCGGCCGGCGACGAGCCGGCCGGCAACCGGTTTCAGCAACGTCTTGAGCGCGCGAGCGCCGGCCTTCTGCTTCGACTTCGCGTCGATGACGTCGGTTTCGAGACGCGGCGGGTCGTCGGGCGGTGTGATCTCGGTGGACGCAGCAGTCATCATCTCGGTCCCGTCGACGGTGGCAACCCGTCCCCACCGTCGACGGCGCAGAACACACCGATCGGTTGGTTAGGGTTGCCATACTCATTAGTGAATGGCGTTCACTTTAAGCATCGACGCCCGTCTTCGCAATAGGTCGACATGGCGTTCGCTTCCGGCCTAAATGACAACGGTTATCGTTACGGGATGGGTTGCGACGAGAATGCGGGAGACCGAGGCGGGCCGTTGGTGACCGTGTGCGCCGGACACCGGTGCAGCGCGCTGTGGCAGCTCCGCGACGAGACCGCCCGAGGGGTGGGCGAACACGAAGCGGTTGCGTGCTCACAGCAGCTGGGCGCCACGATCCGTACGACGCCGGGCGGGGTTCTCATCAAGACCAGATGCCTGGGTGTATGCCATCAAGGGCCGGTCGTGGGGGTTGCCTACCGTGACGCCGGGTCCACTCGCGCACGTTTCGGACACGCTTTCGCGACGGCCGACCGCGGGCCGGTGCTATGCGGTCTGATGCGCTGGATCGCCGGCATCCGGTCGTCTTCTGACTGCCGGGCCATTCCGCACTCGCTGCAGCCCGCACTCATCGTCGCGCAACAAGGCAGGTGACACCCGAATGGCGACCTACCCGTTCACCGCGGTCCTCGGACACGACTCGCTCAAGAGTGCGCTACTGATGACTGCCGTCGATCCGGGCATCTCCGGAGTGCTGGCGATGGGAGACCGCGGCACGGCCAAGTCCACACTCATCCGATCCCTCGGGGATCTGATGACGACGGCGGGAATGACCGCGCCGGTGGTCGACCTGCCGCTCGGAGCGACCGAGGACCGCGTCGTCGGCGCGCTCGATGTGGATCGCGCGTTGCGCGACGAGGAGGCCGTGTTCCGCCCCGGCCTTCTGGCGGAAGCGCACGGCGGTTACCTCTACATCGACGAGGTGAACCTGCTCGACGACTTTCTGGTGGACCTCCTTCTCGATGTCGCCGCCAGCGGGTTCAACATCGTCGAGCGCGACGGCATCAGCCACCGGCATCCGGCGCGATTCGTCCTCGTCGGTTCCGGCAACCCCGAGGAGGGTCAATTGCGGCCACAGCTGGAGGACCGGTTCGGCCTGTCCACCCATGTGCAGACGATCAACGACGTCGCCCTCCGGACGCGCATCGTTCGTCATCGTCTCGAGTTCGATTCCGACCCCGACGGTTTCGCAGGCAGGTTCGCGGTGTCGCAACATCGGCTGGCCGAACGCCTCACCACTGCCCGCCGCCTGGTGGACGAGGTCGAGGTCGGCGACCGGGCACTCGAGTCCGCCGTGCGGTTGTGCGTCGAGGTGGGTGCCGTCGGACACCGAGGCGAAGTGATGCTGATCCGCGCAGCTCGCGCGCTGGCCGCACTGCGTGAACACCCGACCGTCACCTCGGCCGACCTCGCAGACGCGGCGATTCCGGTTCTACGCCACAGGATTCCGCGCAACCAGTTCGAGGGTCCGGCGGCACCCTCGGCGCGGGTGCGGAACGCGGTGGTGGCGGTCGTCGGCCGTTCGGCAGCCTGAGGTGGTGCTGCCGTGGCAACGACCTCCGGAGTCGTTTCTCGATGCGGGGGAGGTCCACCTGTGCCGGGCATGGCGCAACGGTGGCCGATTCGGTTTGCTGCTGGTCGGCGACGCCGGCCGGCGGGACGCGGTCTTGGCGCACCTTCGCCCTCCGTCGGCGGTCACGATCACAGCGGCGATGACCGAATCCGACGTGACCGCCGACGTGACCGCCACCGGCGTGCCGATGCCGTCGGTTCTCACACGGGCCTCGGGTCCGGACGGCGCCGTCATCCCCACCGCCGACCTGGTCGACCCCGCTGTCGCCGCGCTCCTCGACTGTGATCGAATCCTCGCGTCTGCTCCTGACGTCGAAAGTGTTCCCGGAGCGCTCCTCTCGCGTCTGCCCGCCATCGTCGGACTGGGAGTCGTGCCGGCGGCCAGGTGTCGGCGCCTGCCCCTCACCGACTTCGACGACCGGACCGAATGGATCGTGAGATCCCTGGCCGTCAACGGCTTCGACGACCACCGGTTGGACATCGGAGCCTGTCGATGTCTACTGGCCGTGGATGAGGCGTTCGTTTCGCCGACGAGGATGCTGGCACGTCACCTCATCGGGCCGCGACTGGGGCCGATGGTCGACGCAGCCGTCATCGCCCCTGCGCACGCCGACCAGACGCCGTCCGCCGAAGGGGCCGCCGACGGCGACTCGGGGGACGAACTCGGCCACGACGAAGCGGACGTGACGCGGGTACCCGATCCCGAAGCCGGCACCGCGACCACGCCCGAGTGGGCGAACGTGTCAGCGGCGCGCCGCTACCTACTGCAGAAGCGGCCCGGAAGGCGGGGCGCGCCGGCCCTGACAGGGCGCGGTCGGGTCCGGCGTGTCGTCGACTACGACGTGGCACTCGGACTCGACATCCACAAGACGCTGGCGGCAGCCGCGCGCCGGGGAGGGGTCAACCGGGATACGCTGCGGAGCAGCTTCCGGACCCGCCGCGGTGGCCGACTCACGATCATCATCGTCGACCGGTCGGATTCGATGAGCGGTGTGAAGGGTCGCGTCGCGGCGGGTAGGGCCATCGGCGCGATCCACGAGTCCATCGGCGCCAGATCGAAAGTGGCCGTGATCTCAGCCCAGGGAGCAACGGCGCAACTTATCGTGGAACCTACGCGTGACGTACGGGATGCGCACGCTACGATCACCCGGTTGCCGGCGGGCGGCGGCACTCCCCTGGCATCGGCGTTCCTGCTCGCCGTCGGCCTGGTCGGGGACGACCCGGTCACCGGGGTGCGAGTGCTCGTGGTGTCCGACGGCGGATCGAACGTCCGGCTCGAGGAACACGTGACCGGGACAACAGAATCGCCTGCTGCTCAGGCAGAGGCGGCGCTGGGACTTCTCGTACGACGTTGCGAGCAGGTCCTGGTGCTGCCGACGGCCAACCCCGGCGTTCGCATTCGTCCCGCCGACATCGAGTGGCTGACCAGGGCCGGCGCGATCATTCGGACCGGGCTCAACTGAGTCCCCGTCCGTCGGTCACGTGTCGACTCCGAAACCATATGTCGCATAGCGATATTCGCATTTGAATCCGAAATCAGAACGTGTTTCACTTCTCGCGTCCGGGTATCGAGGAGGATCGAGGCTCGTGACTCCGACGACGAGGCCCAGGCCGAAGAGCGAGATACGTAGCCACACGGTCGATATCGCGCATACTCACCCCATGGGAGATCCCCGGCTCATGGGAAGCGGATCAGACCCGGAACATCGGCCGGCGCGGTCCACCCGTCTCGCGCGAAGTCCGCCCAGATCCGTCGCAACGTGCGGCCGTCCTCGGCAGCCCGATCGGCGTCGTGGCCCGCCAGGATCGGGGCACCGGCCCAGATCTGCGGGGTCCCGAACAGCAACGGGATGTCGACGGTGTGCACGGCGCGCAGCGGGTGGTCTGTTGCGCCCCAGTCGATGACGTACTGCGCGGCTTGGCCACCGGCGCGTCGGTGGCGTCGGGCGAAGCGGTCGGCCGCCGACGTGTAGACGGCACGGGTGAGTTGCTGGACGAGGCATTCATACAGGCGGGTGCCGACCACCGGAACCGCGGGGAGCGACGACACCCCGTCGATCGCCGCGGTGAAGAACGCGGCCTCGCGGCTGCACCAGCCGATGAGGACCTCGACGTCCCGCGCTCGACTCTCCCAGACCGCGTCCACCTCGTCCTCGGGTGGCAGCGGATGGTGGCCGTACTGGGGACCGAAGGACATGAACGCCGGAAGTCCGTGCTGCAGCACCGCTTTGAGTCCCATCATCGACTCCTGGACGGCCAGGACCTCGTCGACGGTCGCCGACGCCGACACCTGGTGCGACGCCGCGAACATGTCCGCATGCAACCGCTCGCGACGTCGGGTGATGCCGAGCGGCGCACTCTGGATGATGGCGCGGCGGAACAGGCCCGTCACGCCGTCGGCCGCCATCAACTGTGCAACCGCGTCGCCGCCGGCTGATTCGCCGAAGACGGTGACGGCGTCGGGATCGCCGCCGAAGGACGCGATGTTCCGCTGAACCCACCGCAGGGCTTCGATCATGTCGAGGAGGCCGAGATTCGCGGGCCGACTGACACCGTCGCCGAGAAATCCGAACAACCCGAGGCGGTAAGTCACCGACACGACGATCACCCGCTGCTCGGCGACCAGCGCCGCCGGATCGTGGCAGGGCGCGTCGGCGGCGCCGATGATGTAGGACCCACCGTGAATCCAGACCATCACCGGCAAGGCCTCGTCGGGTCGACGATCGACCGGCATCGTGACCGACACGTACTGGGCGTGCTCGTCGCCGACCATCTCGCCCAGCGCGGCATCGCCGAAGGTGTCGTGGACGATCCCCTCGCCGTTGCGCTGGGGACAGGCGGGCGACCACGAGGTCGCATCGATCGGCTCGTCGGCCGGCGGCCGCGGGGACGGAACCTCGAAGCGCGCCGCTTGCGCATAGCGGATACCGGTGGCGCGCACGACCTGTCCGTCGGTGCGAGCGATGATCGTCCCGGCCGGACACTCGAAGGTCGGGGTCGTCGTGGGTACCTCGGTCATGAGCGGGCGTCCCCGGCGGGCGCCGACGGAGCCGGTTCGACCTGATACCGGATGAGCCGAGAACTGTTGAGCACCACGGCAACCGACGAGGCGTTGTGCAGCACGGCGGCGAGGACCGGTGAGAGCGCGCCGCCCGCACCGATCACCAGCCCCAAGGCGTTGACGGCGATCGACATACCGTAGTTCTGTCGAATCACCTCGACGGTGTGCGAACCCAGATCGCGGATGTCGAGCAGCTTGCGCAGGTCGTCCCCGGCGAGCGCGACGTCCGCGGTCTCGACCGCGACATCCGTTCCGGCCAACCCCATCGCGATACCGATGTCCGCGGCGGCCAACGCGGGGGCGTCGTTCACACCGTCACCCACCACCGCGACCACGTGACCGAGGGCCTGCAGCTCACGAACCACCGCGAGCTTGTCGTCGGGGGTGACCTCGGCGGCCCACCGCTCGATGCCGAGTTCGGCGGCGATGGTCGCCGCGGTGACCGGGTGATCGCCGGTGAGCATGGCGATCTCGGTGACCCCGTCGGCCCGCAGCGCGTCGAGCACCTCACGCGCCTCGGGGCGCAGCTCGTCGGACAGACTCACCAGACCGACGAGCGTGCCGTCGACGGCCAGCAGCAGCGGTGTCTCGCTCGCCTGCCGCAACCGGTCCACCCAGCCGATGGCGTCGTCGGAGATCGCGACACCGTGCCGGTCGAGGAGCGACGGATTGCCCAGCAGGAGCACGCGCCCGTCTTCGGCACGGGTGCGCATGCCGAGTCCGACGATGACCTCGCATTCCGCATGCGTCGGGATCTCGATGTGACGTTCCTCCGTGGACCGGATGACCGCTTCGGCGAGCGGGTGGCGCGAATGGATCTCGGAGCTCGCGGCATACGCGAGGATCTGTTCGGGCTGCCAGTCGTCGGAGAAGGACACGACGTTGGTCACGACCGGGCGCCCGACGGTCAGCGTGCCGGTCTTGTCGAACACCACCGCAGAGATCCGTCCCGAGGCCTCGAGATGCGAGCCGCCCTTGATGAGGATGCCGCGGCGCGCGCCGTTCCCGATGGCGCCGCTGATCGCGGTCGGGGTGGACAGACCCACGGCACACGGACACGCGATCAGCAGCATGGTCATCGCACGACGGAGATCGCGCGTCACCAGCAGCGTCAGCGCCGACAACGCGAACGACGCGGGTACGAACCGCCGGGAGAAGTTCTCCCCGACCGTCTGGATGGGCGCGCGGTCGCGCTGGGCCTCCTCGACCCGGCCGATGATCCGACCGATCGAGGTGTCGTCGCCGACCGCGTGGGCCTCGATGACGATCCGGCCGGTGAGCACCACCGAGCCGGCCTGCACGCGGTCGCCGACGTGCTTGGTCACCGGCAGGTTCTCGCCGGTCAGGGCGGACTGGTCGACCACCGCCTCCCCGTCGACGACCACCCCGTCGACCGCCACCGCGACCTGCTCGTGCACGATTACCGCGTCCCCGACGTGCAGCGCATCGATGGCCACCTGCACCTCGGTGCCGTCGGCGAGGCGGACCCACGCCGTGTCCTGGGTGCCGCGGAGGAGGTCGGCGATGGCGCGGCGGGTGCGTCGCAGGGTGAGGTCCTGGAGGAACTCACCGATGTTGAGCAACCACAGCACGGTCAGCGCGACCACGTTCTCGCGAAGGAGCAGGCTCGCGATCGTCGCCGCCGAGACCAGCGCATCGGTCCCGGCCCGGCCACCACGGAGCGAGCGGAGCGCACCGCGGAGGAACGGGTAACCGGAGAAGATGGTGACACCGGTGGCGACGGTGCGCGACGCCGGCCCGAGCAGCGGCGGACGGCGGAACCCATACCGTCGGAAACCCAGCAGGACCAGGGCTCCCGCGCCTATGCCCATCCGCAGCAGGTCGGCATTGGTGACGTCGGCCGAATGCGGCGCGCGGTCGGGGAGATTCGCGGGGTCGGCGTGCGTGGCCGCGGCGATCGCATGATCGATGGCATCCCGGTCGGTGTCCGCCCGGAACCACACGACGACCGAGGCGGTCCGCGGGTAGGCGTGCACGGCGCGAACACCCGTCACCCGGGCGACGCTCTCCTCGATGGCCACGGCACGGCGGTCGGCGACAGTGCGATCGGTGACCCGCAGCCACGGAACCGTCATACGCACCCGGCCCGCCGCCGACGACCGGACGACGATCTCGGTCGGTGGCAGTTCGGGAGAGTACGTCGGCGCGGACGTGCTCACGATTCAGTGATCGTGGTCGTGGTCGTGAGCCACCGCTGTCCCCGGCGGGGTCGACTCCTCGCCCAGCCGTTCCTTCGCCTCGGCGACGATGTCGGCGGTGTTGAGTCGCACCGACTCGGCGACCTCCTCGGCCTTACGGGTTCCGCGGATGCCCCACGTGGTGGCCACCACCGCTCCCTCCCGCAGCGGGGCGCGTCGGGCGACGGTGCGTACGGCGTCGTAGGCGACGGCGCCGACGAAACCGGTCGCGACCGTCGCGCCGGCCTTGGCGAGCAATGCATGAAGTGCCATGTGGGGTCCTCGCTATCCGGTGTGCTTGCACACGTGGTGACAGGACACCACGCTACAGGCGTACCGCGACTCACATGGTGCGGCCGCGGGTGCGGTTGTCGGACATGCGGACTCGCTAATGTGAGTGGCACCGTTAGGGCGCCCTTCGAACTCGGTCGCCGGACCCTTCGTGACGCGCCCTCCGCAAGCTCCGAGCGCTCCTCAGGGAGCGGGGATAGCGCTTATGTTTACGCCGGCAACGCTCCCCGCGCGGAGTGCTCCTCCGCCCACCGGAGCGCGTGGTCGGCGACCTTCTCCCACCCCGGCTCACCGCAGGTCCAGTGCGACCGCCCGGGGAACTCGTGGTACTCGGTCAGCGCCTTGGAGCGGCGGTACTTCTTCGCGTTCGACTTGTTCACCGCGGGCGGCATGATGTGGTCGGCTCCGCCGGCGATGAACAGCAGCGGTGCACGGTCGTCGCGCCGGTAGTCCACCCAGGTTTCCTGATGTCCCGGGGTGAGGTTCGCGAACACGCCGTACTTCCACACCCACGATCCGGGCGCGGCGATCGCGTACCGGTCGTACACCGCGCGCGAGTCCTCGTCGCTCAGGGTGTTGGTGAAGGCGTAGTGCCACTCCTTCGGTGTGAAACCGGCCGCCTTGTGTCGGTTCGAGAAGCGCTTGAGGATCGGGAACAACGACTTCACCTGCGAAAGCGGCTGCGTCCGTACGCCTTCGGTCGGCGCGGAGTTGATTGCCACCGCAGCCGCACCGAGCCCGCGGTCGACCAGCAACTGCGTGAGCACGCCACCGAAGGAATGCCCCATGATGATCGGCGGCGACGGCAGCGCGCGGATGGTCCCGGCAAGGTGGTCGACCGTCGCGGGCACCGTGAGATCCGCGATCACGTCGGAGTTCTCCCTCAGGGACTCGACTTCCACCTCGAAGCCGGGGTAGGCCGGGGC
Organism: Gordonia sp. NPDC127522; assembly: GCF_042672305.1. Lineage (NCBI taxonomy): Bacteria > Bacillati > Actinomycetota > Actinomycetes > Mycobacteriales > Gordoniaceae > Gordonia > Gordonia sp. NPDC127522. Next base: position 269,212 of record NZ_JBHXVK010000002.1, on the reverse strand, counting down.
GATGACCCGATACCCCTTGTCCTGGTAGTACGCGATCCAGTCCTCCCAGGATCGAGGGGTCACCCACAGACCGTGGACGAGGACGATGGTGTCGGGCGGCGGTGTGGTCATGTGCTGTCTCCGATTGTCAGGGCCCGGGCGTGGGCTCAGGGGGCGGTGTAGGTGTCGAGGAAGGCGAGCAGATCGTCGTTGAGCTCGCCCTTGTGCGTGTCGGTGATCCCGTGAGGTGCACCGGGGTAGACCTTCAGCTCCGCGACGTCGACCAGTTCGGCGGAGGCCTTGCCGCCCACCTCGAAAGGCACCACCTGATCGTCGTCGCCGTGGATGACGAGGGTGGGGACGTCCACGCGTGCGAGGTCGGGCCGGAAGTCGGTGGCGGAGAACGCGGCGATGCTCTCGTAGGCGTTGTGCGCGCCCGCCTGCAGACCCTGTCGCCAGAAAGCATCGCGCATGCCGTGCGACGGATTCTGGCCGTCTCGGTTGTTGCCGAAGAAGGGCCCGTCGGCGAGATCGCGATAGGCCTGCGAGCGATCGGCGGTGGATGCCGACCGAATGCCGTCGAACACCTCGATCGGGACTCCGCGGGGGTTGTCGTCGGTCTCGAGCATGAACGGCGGTACCGCGGAGACCAACACGAGTTGCGCCACGCGATCGGTACCGTGCCGCCCGATGTAACGGGTGACCTCACCGCCTCCGGTGGAGAACCCGACGAGCGTGAGTTCCTGCAGATCGAGATGCCGGATCAGCTCCGCGAGATCGTCGGCATACGTGTCCATCTCGTTGCCCGACCATGTCTGCGACGACCGGCCGTGTCCGCGACGGTCGTGCGCGATCGCCCGATACCCGTTCTGCGCCAGAAAGAGCTGTTGAGCTTCCCAACTGTCGGCGTTGAGCGGCCACCCGTGGCTGAGCACGACCGGACGTCCGGCACCCCAGTCCTTGTAATAGATCTCGGTTCCGTCGAGCGTGGTGACGTAGGGCATGGGTCCTCCGAGATCCTCCGGTGTCGATGTGGGATCACCGTAGGAGGAAACCGGAGCGCCGATCGTGTCGAGGCTGCACGGTTCTGTGCTGTCGGTGACGCGCCGCTCAGACGCCCGTGTGGTCGCGACGCCACCGGGACGGGGTCATCCCGTACGCAGCCCGGAATCGTTTGGTGAAATGGGTGGCGTCGCTGAAGCCGTGTGCACGGGCGACAGCTGGGATCGTCCGGTGTTGCTGGACGACGAGGGAGTCGCGCGCACGATCGAGTCGCCGACGGATGACGTAGTCGCTCAACCGACCTTCCGCAGTCGGCCAGGCCGAGTATGGCTTTCGGGTCGACACGTGGTGGGCGGCGGCGATCGTCTGGGCGCCGAGGTCGGCGTCGGTGAGGTGCTCGTCGATGTAGCGCTTGACGGCCGCGACCAACTCCGAGGACTGCGAGCGTTCTGCCGCGTCCACCGATGTCAGGAGCATGGACCGGATGATCGCACCGGTCGGCTCGGCCAGGTCCGGGAGAGACTCCGGGCATTCCGCGGCGACCCCCGCCAGGTGTCGGACGTGGTCGCGGACGAAGCCGATCAACGGGTTGCCCTCTCGGAGGTGCTCGACACCGGATCGAACCGTCTCCGGCGCGAGCCCGATCCACGCCGTCGGAGCCTGCACGGCGACGAGCGACCCGGGTCTGTGCGCACGGAAGTCGAAGGGCAACAGCATGTCGACGACGATCAGATCGCGCGGACCGTCACGTCCACCGGCACCGCGACTCAGGTTCCACGCGTCGTTCGAGGACACTGCTACGACGAGCAACGGGGTGGCCCCATCCATGCGGAGATCTTGTTGCGCGCGAGAGTGATTCCGCCATGATCGACCTCGGTCAACCACATGCCCTCCCCCATCGGCCAGAACCCGGCGGACGGGCTGTCCGGGCGGCGCAGGGTGGCAACCAGGACGTCGACGCCGCTCACCCCCTCCCACGGCCCGCAGCGGGAGACGTCCGTACAGGTCACCTCGCGACCGGTGCTCACGCGTCCTCCGCGACAACGCCCGCCACCACCCGCCACTCGCGTGGAGACATGCCGTAGACCTCCCGGAACCGGCGACTGAGGAAGGACGGGTTGGTCACCCCCCATCGCCGCCCGATCCGCGCGACCGACTGCTGGCGGGTATCGGGGCGTGCCAGGTCGTTCCGGACACCCTCCAGACGACACGCGATGATCCATTGCTCCAGGCCGAAACCCGCGTCGGCACAGAGCCGGAACAGCTTTCGGACAGAGATCCCGTGTGCCTCGGCGATCATCCCGGCCGAGAGTTCGGGATCCCCGAGGTGCCTGCGGATGTAACCGCGGATTCGCGGGAGCAAGACGACCGCCATCGCACCGCGGGCGTAGTCCGGATCGTAGGCAGAGGCCAGCAACGCCCGGGCGATGTCGATGGTGGACGAGCCGATTGCCTCGGCGGCAATCGGATTCGCGACCGGCATGTCACCGTTGTTCGCCATCGCAGCGATCCGGTCGGTCAGCAGCGGACAGAGCGGACTCGAGATCAGCCGACCGGCTGCGCCCCGGATGACCTCGTGGGGCAGGTCGAGTTGATCGAGCGGGATGTACAGGGCCTGGGACGCGCCCCTGCCCGGCCAGTAGTAGTCGTAGGGCGTGTTCAGGTCGCACAGCATCATGTCGCCGACCCCGAGCATCCGCTGATGCCCGTACTGATCGAATCCGCCGACGCTGCGCTCCTGCACCGCGATCGCCAGCACCTCGGCCGGGCCACGACGGATTTGATCGACGTTGCGCGACAAGCGGAGTCCGGTCAGGTAGGAGCGGAAGATGCTCGTGCTGCCATAGGCGATCCGCTCCATCGTCGCGTCCGTGCGCAGTGGGTCGTCGAACTCCACCGAGGTCGGCCAGATCTGGTCGAGGAAGGCCGAATAGGTCGCCTCGCGACGGTCTTTCTCCGCCACTTCGTGCGAGGCGAAGACGATGGTCATGGCCGGGCCCCATCAACTCGGTCGTTCGCTGAGCGACAGTGATGGTCGAGGCGGAACAATACCGGCAAACACCATTCGGTGACGGTGTTACCGCCGGTCAGGGCACAATTCCCGCCCCCGGGCGCATCGCCTCGGAGTCGTGTCTTCACTACGTGCCCCGAAGGAGGGTGGGGTGTGTCAGCGCGGTTGCGTCGCGTCGACCGCTCGGAGCACCGTCCGCGAGACCGCGTCGGGACGCGAGACCAGTGAGGCGTGCGAGGCGTTGACCTCGGCGGTGCGCCCGGGTGCGGCTCGTGCGGCCAGGAATCGCTGCAGCGCCGGTGGGATCACCCGATCCTGTTGCGAGACGAGGTACCAGCTGGGGACCTTTGCCCACGACGGCGGCCCCGACGGTTCCAGGTTCGCGCGCAGTGCCGCGGACTTCTGGTGGGCGAACATGTCGGCGGCGACCGCGGGCGACACGTCCTGCGCGAAGATCTCTCGGAAGTACGGGCGTGCGATGTAGCCGTCGACGTTGCGTCCGGCCACGCCGGTCGGGTCGTTTTCGACCACCTTCAGCTGCAGGGCCGGCGGAAGGAGCCGGCTACCGGGATAGGTGATCGGGTTCAGCAGCCCCTGGACGAACTCGCCCGTGGTCGGCGCGAAGGCGGCGATGTAGACGTTGGCACGGACGTCGGGGTCCTTGGTGTTGGTGATGACGAAGCCGCCGTAGGAGTGACCGACGAGGACGATCGGTCCGTCGATCGTCGCCAGCTTCTTCTCGAGCTGCTCGGAGTCGTACGCCGGGGACCGCAGCGGGTTGTCGAAGGTCTGGACTGCCAGTCCCCGACTGCGCAGATCCTGCGCGACGTCGCGCCAGCCCGACGAATCCGCGAACGCCCCATGCACCAGGACGACTGTCGGAGCCGACGGCTGGGCGTGGGCGGGGACCACCGACAGGCCGACGGCCGCGGCCATCAGCGTCGAGACGAGCACTGCCCGTCCGGCCAGCGTCCGGAGCGCGATTCTGGGGTTCATACCGACGGCCTTTCCAGGGGAGAACGGGGTCGAGCTGAACCATAACCACTCCGGCGGGCACCGATCTGGTCACGAGCGCACGGTTCTGTGCTGTCCGCGCACGATCTGGTGACGCCGTCGCCGGGCACCGGGTGTTCCGACCACTCGCCGCCGATGACCACTACTCTTGCCCTCATGACCAAGCGAACCGAACCGGACGCCGAGATCGACATCAAACCGCGTAGTCGCGACGTCACGGACGGCTTGGAGAAGACCGCGGCCCGCGGCATGCTCCGCGCGGTGGGCATGGGCGACGACGACTGGGTGAAACCGCAGATCGGCGTCGGGTCGTCGTGGAACGAGATCACGCCCTGCAACCTGTCGCTGGACCGGCTGGCCAAGGCGGTCAAGGAAGGTGTGCACGAGGGTGGCGGGTACCCGCTCGAGTTCGGCACCATCTCGGTCTCCGACGGCATCTCGATGGGTCACGAGGGCATGCACTTCTCGCTGGTGTCCCGCGAGGTGATCGCCGACAGCGTCGAAACCGTCATGAGCGCCGAGCGGTTGGACGGTTCGGTCCTCCTGGCCGGCTGCGACAAGTCCCTGCCCGGCATGCTGATGGCCGCGGCCCGACTCGACCTCGCGTCGGTGTTCCTCTACGCCGGGTCGACGCTGCCCGGATACGCGACGCTGTCGGACGGCAAAGAGCGTCAGGTGACCATCATCGACGCCTTCGAGGCGGTCGGCGCGTGCTCGCGGGGACTGATGAGCCGGGAGGACGTCGACACCATCGAACGCGCGATCTGCCCGGGTGAGGGTGCGTGCGGCGGCATGTACACCGCCAACACGATGGCCAGCGCGGCCGAGGCACTCGGGATGTCCATCCCGGGCAGTGCCGCCCCCCCGGCCCCGGACAAGCGCCGCGACCAGTTCGCCCGCCAGAGCGGGGTCGCCGTCGTCGAGATGTTGCGCCGCGGGATCACCGCGCGCGACATCATGACCCGCGAGGCCTTCGAGAACGCGATCGCCGTGGTGATGGCGTTCGGCGGCTCGACCAATGCGGTGCTCCACCTCCTCGCCATCGCCAACGAGGCCGAGGTCGAACTGTCGCTCGACGACTTCATCAGCGTCGGCAGCCGGGTTCCGCACCTGGCCGACGTCAAACCGTTCGGCCGGCACGTGATGACCGACGTCGATCGCATCGGCGGTGTGCCGGTGGTGATGAAGGCACTCCTCGACGCGGGCCTCCTGCACGGCGACTGCCTGACGGTGACCGGATCGACGGTCGCCGAGAACCTGGCGCACATCGCGCCGCCGGACCCGGACGGCCAGGTCCTGCGGGCCACGAAGTCCCCCATCCATCCCACCGGCGGCATCACCATCCTCAAGGGATCGCTGGCCCCCGAGGGCGCCGTGGTGAAGTCCGCCGGCTTCGACTCGGACGTGTTCGAGGGCACGGCACGGGTTTTCGACCGCGAACGCGCCGCGATGGACGCACTCGAGGACGGCACGATCACCGCCGGAGACGTCGTCGTCATCCGGTACGAAGGCCCGAAGGGCGGACCGGGCATGCGGGAGATGCTCGCGATCACCGGCGCCATCAAGGGCGCGGGTCTCGGCAAGGACGTGCTCCTGATGACCGACGGCCGGTTCTCCGGCGGCACCACCGGTCTGTGCGTGGGTCACATCGCGCCGGAGGCCGTGGACGGCGGACCGATCGCCCTGGTCCGCGACGGCGACCGGATTCGGCTCGACGTCGGCCGCGGTCTCCTCGACCTCCTCGTCGATGACGATGAACTCGCCTCGCGCGCACAGGAGTTCACTCCCCTGCCCCCGCGGTACACACGTGGCGTGCTGGCGAAGTACTCCAAGCTCGTCACCTCCGCGTCGCAAGGGGCGGTCTGCCGCTGAGCGCGGTAGCCGTCCCGCTGGAGCCCGGTGCCGGCGTCAGGTTGCGGTTTGTCCCGGATTGCGGGACAAATCGCAACGGATCTGCGGTGACCGCCGTCGAATGCGCCTACAGTCTCTGGCATGGCCAAAGACCGTGGCACCCCGAAACCCGCAACCGGGAAATCGTCCGCGTTGTCGAAGGTGTCTCTGCCGCAATGGATTGCGATCGGACTGACGGTTCTCGCGGTGGTCTTCATCGTGCAGAACCGGACCACGGTGCGCATCGACCTGTTCTGGGTGAGTGTCGAGTCCCCGCTGTGGTTCATCCTGGCCGTGGTCTTTCTCGTCGGCTGGGTCGTCGGCGTACTCGCCGCGCGCGGCCGTTACCGGCAGCGCCGTCCGCACTGAACCGAACGCCGCCGCGCCGACGAATCCGCGAGCACCCTCACGACGACCGACCGGGCGGCAAAGCCTTTCGCGGGGTGAGGTGGCCGAGCAGCCACTCGTAGATCGGGTCGCTGTTCAGCAGGGTGAAGTGGTGTGCGTTGCCGATGTGGAACCCCTCCTGGAACTTCAGCCCGCGACGCTGCCGCGTGTGCTGCCCGCGCCCACTCGGCGCCAACACCAGGCCGTCACCCAGCAGACGCCCGACCGGGTGGTCGGGGTCGCGGGTGATCGTCGCGGTGACGAAGAGATGGCGAGCGCCCGCCAGCAGCGGCACGTCGGCGCCGGGCGGCTGTGACCAGGCGTCCGGGTCGTGACCTATCCAGTCGTCGTCGGTCAGGCTGCCGTGGAACAGGTCTCGCACCCCGGCGCTGCGACGACGCAGCAATGAGCCGATCGGGCGGGTGACCGGCGTCCGGTTCAGAGCATTCGTGGCCAGGTGGACACCGCGGGCGAGTGGAGCCCCGAGGTGCGGCGTGCCGAGGCAGACCGTCTCCGACACCAGGCCCGTCCAGTAGTCGCCGCGCTGATCGGCTGCGTGGCAGGCACTTCGGACGACCAGCCCACCCATCGAATGCCCGATGAGGGTCAGTCGTGTCACCGGCGTCGGCCAGAGCAGGACGAGTGCGTCGAGAAGGTCGGCGAGGGCGCGGCCGTTCTCGCTGATGTGGCGACCGGTGTTGTAGCGGATCTGGACCTCGGTGGCGCCGATGTCGTGGGTCAGCCGCTCGCCGTATGTGGGTCGCCGGGCGCCGGGAGCGGAGCGAGCGGGCCCAGTTCGCCGGGCGCCGGGAGCGGAGCGAGCGGGCCCAGTTCGCCGGGCGCCGGGAGCGGAGCGAGCGGGCCCAGTTCGTTTCGAGCTGAGCGACCACGCGAACTCCGACTCCATCAGGCCGTGCAGGAACACGACGACGTGTCCACCCGCGTCGGGGAAGCCATCGCGGAGCGACTCGGCGTCGGGGGAGACCGGCCGGCCGTCGACGCGGATCGACATGTCGGCTGTGAGGGGCGAGTCCGCGGTTTCCAGTTCATCGCCGATGAGACCGTTGAGGATGCCGAGGAGCACCGCGCCTCGAGGGGTGTGCGAGGGCGCACGGCCCTCCGGCCAGGGCACATGGTCTGCCGCCGTCCTACCGGCGTCGAGCGCCGCGGTGATCGAGTTGTACGTCCCCTCGCTGACGGCGTCATGCACGATCCGCGCGGTGTCGACGGAACTCCCCAGGACAGGCCGGAGCATTCGGAAGACGCGCCCGGCGATGACGCGGTGCATCGCTCCGACGCCGCGCGTCGCAGCGCCGACCTCGTACAGCCCGAGATCGGTGAGCGCCCGCAGCTCGGACTCACGCGTGGTCGTGGCGGTCATGCCCCGAGTGTACAGATGTGCACTCAATCTGGGCGGAGCGGAACTCACGACCGGCCACCCGTCAGTTCAGCTTGCGTTTTGTCCCGGCTACCGGGACAAAACGCAACGGGATCTCAGGCGGCCTGTCTCCGCGCCCGGAACACCACGTCGTGCGTGTGGTGACCGCCTCCCGCGGCCTTGCCGCGTTCCCGCGTCTCGTCGGTGACGATTTCCCAACCGTCGCCGAGCAAGGCCGCCAAGTCCTTGGGCTGCACATAGGCGTCCGGGTCGAAGCCATGTGCGCGCACACCCTCGGGGGCGTGTGCCACGACGAGCAGGGACCCGCCGGGGCCGACGGCATCGACCAGCCGGCGGGCCGCGTCGACATTCTCCTTCGGGATCGGGAAGTAGTGCATGGTCACGAGATCGACGCCGGCCGCCGGCACGTCATCGGCGATCACGTCCGCACGCAACCAGGTGATCGACGGTCGCGGGTCGATCTCACGGGCCCGATCCACCGCGACCTGCGAGATGTCGAGGGCCGTGACCTGCCATCCGCGGTCGGCGAGCCATCGGGCGTCGGCCCCCTCACCCGACCCGACGTCGAGCGCGGTGCCCGGCTCGATGTCCGACACCTCGGCGACGAGCGCAGGGTTGACGTCGGAGGTCCACAGACGGTCCGCGCTGCGGTACCGCTCATCCCACCCTTCGGCGGTTCCAGGATCATTGCTCCCCCGGGACTCGGTGGCGGCCTCGGGGCGGTGGCTGTTCTCGGTGGTCATGCCTTCGACAGTGGCACGCACCGTCGTCAGCGGCAAGGACGGTTGCCGATCCGGCAAGAAGTGATCGTGGAGCGGCCCGTGCTCGACAGTCACGACGGCATACGTACCCGTCGACTGTGCGGGCATTTTCGTCGACTGTGCGGGCGTTCTCGTCGTCCGTGCAGAGACCTGGAGACCCCGGGTCAGTGCACCACGCCCGCGATCCGCCGGATGGCCTCGGTCAGCACGTCGGCGGAGCAGGCGACGTTGAGTCGAACGAAACCGGCACCCGGATTGCCGAAGGCGTGTCCGTAATGCAGGGCGACGCGCGCTTTGTCGAGAATGACGAGCCCGGGGTCGTCGCCCAGCCCGGTTGCGCGGAAGTCGAGCCACGCGAGATACGACGCCTCCGGCCGCGTGTACCGCACCGTCGGAAGATACTGCGCGAGAAGCAGTTCGAGGAGATCGAAGCTCTCCCCGATGACCTCGAGGGTGGCGTCGAGCCACCCGTCACCGTGCACCAATGCCGCTTCGGTCGCAGCGCGGCCCAGAATGCTCGTGCGATAGCGCACCTCGTCGGGTTGCCGCGCGATCAGAGCCCGGCTCCGATCCGACGCGACAACTGTGAGCGCGCACTTGGCACCGGCGAGATTGAAGGCCTTGCTCGCCGAATGTGCGGCCACGCCGACGTCACGCGCCGTGTCGCTCACGGCGAGGAACGGGACGAACTCCACGCCGGGGTGGACCAGCGGCGCATGGATCTCGTCGCTGACGACGGTCGCGCCATGTGCCGCGGCCAAGTCGGCCAGTCGCTCGAGGTCGGTGGCGTCGTGGACGAGACCGAGCGGATTGTGCGGATGACACAGTAGAACCGCCCGGGCGCCGGCGGCGAGGGCGCGTTCGATGCCCGCCAGATCCATCCGCCAGGCCGTCGACGACGACCCGCGTTCCTCGAGGAGGGGCACCTCGACGACGCGACCACCGGCCTCGGGGATGAGTTCGAAGAACGGCGGATAGACCGGGGGCATCAGCACGACACCGTCGCCGGGACTGATCGCGACGCGCAGACTCTCGACGATGACGACGCTCACGTCGGTCGTCGAGCTGACGTCAGCCGGATCCACCCGCCACCCCCACCGACGGTCGGCGAACCCGGCGAAGGCCTCGCCTGCCGAGCCCGAGGTCGCCGCGTAACCGATGTCGGACGCACGTACCCGGTCGATGATGGCGTCGGCGACCACCGGTGCGAGCGGATAGTCCATCTCCGCGATGAACAGCGGTAGTACGTCGTCGGGGTGCGTGCTCCACTTCGCGCTCGTACGACGGCGTAGTTCGTCGAGCGGCGGCGCGACCGGTCTGATGCTCACCGCTACTTAGTACCGCCGATGTCGACGCGGCACCAAGAGTGCGGCCACCACGTCCGTCGACGATTCCGCCGTCAGCGGGCAGACTGGTCGGCATGGCCTTCCCCATTCGTATCGGTGTCCAGATCCAGCCCCAGCACGCACCCGAGTACTCGCTGATCCGCGACGCGGTCCGCCGCGCCGAGGACACGGGCGTCGACATCGCGTTCAACTGGGATCACTTCTACCCGCTCTACGGCGCCCCCGAAGGCGAACACTTCGAGTGCTGGACGATGCTCGGCGCCTGGGCCGAGCAGACCTCCCGGGTGGAGATCGGCGCGCTCGTGACCTGCAACTCGTACCGGAATCCGGAGTTGCTCGCCGATATGGCCCGCACCGTCGACCACATCAGCAACGGCCGTCTGATCCTGGGCGTCGGAGCCGGCTGGTTCCAGAAGGACTACGACGAGTACGGCTACGACTTCGGCACCGTCGGTTCCCGATTGAACGATTTCGGTGCCGCCCTCCCCCGGATCAAGTCGCGGCTGGCCAAGCTCAATCCGGCTCCCACACGCGCCATCCCGATCCTCATCGGCGGCAGCGGCGAGAAGAAGACGCTGCGCTACATCGCCGAGCACGGCGACGTCTGGCACGGCTTCAACGACGTCGAGCAGTACCGGCACAAGTCCAAGGTGCTGGCCGAGCACTGCGCCGCCGTGGGTCGAGACCCCGAGACCATCGAGCGGTCGTCGGGCGTGCAGTTCGACGGGGACGCCGACGCGCTGCTGCGCGATGCCGATGCACTCGCCGACGAGGGCGTCACGCTGCTGACCGTCGGCGTCACCGGCCCCGACTACGACCTCACCGCGCTAGAGGCGCTGTGCCGGTGGCGCGACTCGCGGAACTGACCGCGTAGCGCCCGGGCGCACCCGCGCCCGGGCGCCGACACTCCCCGAAGGCGTCGACGACACCGCAAGCCCGCAGGGCTAGGTTTGTGATCATGCATCGAGTGCCGGCATTTCGGGAACTGCTGACACGCGCGGCTTCGGTGGTCGCGCTGACGGGACTGCTGGGCGTCCTCATGGCCCTGGCGTCCCCCGGCGCGGCGTCGGCGGAGCCGCCCACCCGGCTGCCGAACTACGTCGTCGACTCCGCCGACGCGATCTCCCCGGCGCAGCGCACCGAACTCGAGACGGCGATCGACTCGCTCTACAACGCCCACGCGGTCCAGATGTGGATCGTGTACGTCCGCGATTTCGACGGTCTGACCAGCGAGGAATGGGCGGATCGGACTGCTGCCGCCAGCGAGCTGGGTGACCATGACGCCCTACTCGCCGTCGCCACCGAGGACCGGGGGTATCGACTCTTCGCACCCGACAGCGTGGGCGGTCTCGATCAATCGACTCTCGAAGAAGTGGCCAACGACGACGTCGTCCCGCAATTGCGTGAGGAGAACTGGGCAGGTGCGGGCCTGGCGGCGGTCAACGGACTGTCCGGCGCACTCGATCCGAACCACACCGGCCTGATCGCAGCCGGCGTCGTCGGCGGCGTGGCCGTCCTCGGCGGCGGCGGCGGCGCGTACCTCTACTACCGACGCCGCAAGCAGCGTCGTATCGACGACAGCGTCGAGTCCCTGCGCGAGCAGGAACTGACCGTCGACCAGTTGGCCGCGCAACCCCTCGAGGTGCTCGACCCGTGGTCGCGTGAGGTGCTCACGGACCTCGACAACGCCATCCGTACCAGCAAGGAAGAGCTGCAGTTGGCGGTCGGCGAGTTCGGTGAGGCCGAGACAGCCCCGTTCACCGACACCGTGCGGCACGCCGAGCAGGCGCTCGGACGGGCGTTCGCGCTGCGCCAGCGACTCGATGACAACGTTCCCGAGACCGACGACGAACGACGCTCGATGCTCGATGCTCGATGCTCGTCCAGATCATCACCACCTGCACCGAGATCGACAGCACACTGGACGACCATGTCGAGAATTTCGACGCGATGCGCAACCTCCTCATCAATGCGGACTCGCGATTCGACTCCATCACCCAGCAACTCATCGGTCTACGCGCCCGTCTGGAGACGGCGTCGCAGCAGCTGACCGAGCTCATCGGCAAGCACGGCGAGGCCCCGCTGACCTCCATCCTCGACAACGTCGATCTCGCCCGAGCCCAGATCGACTTCGCCGAGGCGACCGCGGATCAGGGGCGCGCCGCCATGGCCGCACCGGTGGGTCAGCAGGGACCGGCCGTCGCTGCGATCCGCTCGGCCGAGGGATCGATCGAGCAGGCGACCACGCTGCTCGACGCCATCGATCATGCAGACGCGAACATCGCCGTCGCCCGCTCGCGGATGCCGGCGCTCATCGCCGAGGTGGACGACGAACTGGCCGAGGCCATCGCCCTGGCACAGACCGGCGGGACCTCGCTGGTGACCGCGATCGAGGTCGCGAGCGCCGCGGTCGCGAATGCCCGAAGCAACTTCGACGCCGATCCGCTGGGTACCTTCACGGCGCTCGTCGATGCCGATGCCGATCTCGACGACGCACTCGCCGCGGCGCGGGACGCCGCTGCCGAGCGCATCCGTCGGGCACAGGTCCTCACCGCGGCACTCGAATCGGCGCAGGCCAAGGTGACAGCGGCCGCCGACTTCATCGGCACCCGGCGGGGGGCCGTGCAGTCCACGGCACGTACCCGACTGGCGGAGGCGCAGCGCCTTCTGCAGTCCGCGACGGACGCCGCTGCCACCGATGCACCGGTGGCGACCGCGACCGCACGTCGCGCCGGTTCCCTGGCCGACCAGGCGCTCATGGCCGCTCAGACCGACGTCGTCGACTGGCAGTCGCAACAGCGACATCCGGGCGGCTCGTCCACCGCCGGTGCGGTCCTCGGCGGAATCCTCGTCGACAGCTTCCTACGCGGCACCGTGGCGGGACGCGGGGGCGGCTTCGGCGGCGGCGGCTTCGGCGGGGGCGGTTTCGGGAGCGGCGGACGCAGCCCCGGTTCGTTCGGCGGTTCCGGATCGTCGGGCCGGATCGGAACCGGCGGGCGGTTCTAGGCCCCGGCGCCGGGAGCGCAGCGAGCGGGCCGAATCAGCACGGCGCCGGGAGCGCAGCGAGCGGGCCGAATCAGCACGGCGCCGGGAGCGCAGCGAGCGGGTCGATCAACGCGGCCGCGTGATGTTCCACGTGGAACCAACAGGGGTGTTGGGCTGCCGTTAACGCACGGGTAGCCATCGGTTCGTTTCATCCTCCTAACGTGCTCCTAGTCGTGCGCCGGCCCCGTGGCGCGACCATGTTTTCAGAGGAGCCCGTGTGCGTATTCCGTTGCAGCTGTTCATGTCCACCGGTGAGGATGCCGGACGTTCGTCCCGCGCCTACGTGACCTGCCGCTACAAGTGCGGCGACGCGTGCCGCCACGATCCCGGGAACACCAGCGACAACAACTACTTCCGGGACGTCGTCCGCACCGCGGTCTCGCGTCGCAGCGTTCTCAAGACCTCGGCCGGTGCGGCGGCGGCCGTCGGTGCGACCTCACTTCTCGCGGCGTGCGGCGACTCCGGCTCGTCGGGTTCGGCGTCCTCCTCTGGTACGCCATCTGGAGATGCCCTGCCCGGCATGAGGTTCGACGCCGTTGCGCCGAACACCGAGGACGCCGTGGTCATCCCGGACGGGTACCGCCAGGAGGTCGTGATCCGATGGGGCGACCCGGTCCTGCCCGGTGCGCCCGAGTTCGACTTCGCCAACCAGACCCCGGAGGCACAGGCCGGACAGTTCGGGTTCAACAACGACTTCGCGGGCCTCATCCCCGTGGACGGCGTGGCCGACCACTTCTACCTGGTCGCCAACCTCGAGTACCCGACCGAGCCGTTCATGTTCGCCGGGTACACCGACGGCGAACCCACCGAACAGCAGGCCCGGATCGCGATGGCGTCGGTCGGTATCGCCGTCGTCGAGGTCACCGCACAGCCCGGTAGTGGCGCTCTGACACCTGTTGTGGGGCCGCGTAATCAGCGCCTCACAGCCTCGAGCCCGTTCCGGATCACCGGCCCCGCGGCCGGCAGCGAGTTCGTCAAGACGGCCGCAGACCCGGCCGGCACCACTGTCCTGGGCACCTTCGCCAACTGTTCCGGCGGTCTCACCCCGTGGGGCACGATGCTCTCCGGGGAAGAGAACTTCAACAACTACTTCGCGAACCCGAGCACCGTCACCGACCCCAAGGCCAAGGAGCGGCTCGAGCGCTACTCCTTCGAGGACGACGGCGACGAGCACCACTGGGGGCGGTTCGACAACCGCTTCGATCTCGCGGTCGAACCGAATGAGGGAAATCGGTTCGGCTACATCGTCGAGGTCGACCCGCATGATCCGAAAGCCGTTCCGGTCAAGCACAGTTCGATGGGCCGGTTCAAGCACGAGTCGGCCAACATCTATGTCGTCCCCAGTGGCCCCGACAAGGACACAGTCGTCGCCTACAGCGGCGACGACGAGCGATTCGAGTACATCTACAAGTTCGTGTCGAGCCGGAAGATGAAGTCCGGGCTGTCGAGGACGGCACGCGAACACAACATGGGCATCCTCGACGAGGGAACGCTCTATGTCGCCACCTTCACCGGGGACTCCCCCGACGCCGTCGACGGTTCCGGAACCCCGCCCGCGTCAGGGAAGTTCGCCGGCAAGGGCTCGTGGAAGCCACTGCTGACGGTGAACGCCGACGGTTCGGCGCGTTCCTACATCCCCGGGATGTCCCCCGCCGAGGTCGCGGTGTTCACGCGGCAGGCCGCCGACACCGTCGGCGCGACCAAGATGGACCGCCCCGAGGACATCGAGCCGAACCCGAAGACCGGCAAAGTGTATTGCGCACTGACGAACAACGACGACCGCGGCACCGATGGTGAAGCGCCTGCCGATGCGGCGAACCCCCGCAACGAGAACAAGAACGGTCAGGTCCTGGAGATGACCGACGACCACACCGGCACCGAGTTTACCTGGGAGCTCCTCTTGGTTTGTGGCGACCCGGCTGCTGCCGACACCTACTACGGCGGGTTCGACAAGACCAAGGTCAGCCCCATCTCGTGCCCGGACAACGTCGCGTTCGATCCGCACGGGAACCTGTGGATCTCCACCGACGGCAACGCTCTCGACAGCAACGACGGACTGTTCGCGGTCGCCCTCGACGGTGACCGGCGCGGCGAGACCAAGCAGTTCCTGACCGTGCCCAAGGGTGGCGAAACCTGCGGTCCGATCATCGACACCAACCGCATTCTGATCGCCGTACAGCACCCCGGCGAACTCGACGACCACTCCGCGGACAATCCGGCGTCCCACTGGCCCGACGGCGGACAGTCCCAACCCCGGCCGTCCGTCGTCGCCGTGTGGCGGGACAACGGAGGCGAGATCGGCGTCTGACCACACCCCTTCATCCGAGCACCCTCGAGTCCCGGCCCTGCGGCCCGGCTCGGGGGTGTTCTGCATCTCCCGCCAGGACTGTCCAGCGGTACCGAGCCGTTGACCTGGACCTTCCGTTGACCACAGCCCAATCATGACAGTCGTCAAGCTTTTTCTTGACGACTGTCCAGGCTTCTGCTTAATGTGACGTGCAGCACATGTCGTCTCGACTGTGTCTTGCTTTTCCGCCTCGGGCGAGGCGGTCTCACGGAGGTGGAACGATGACGAGTTATGACCTGACCGGGCGGACGGCACTGGTCACCGGTGGTGCGCAGGGTCTTGGTGCCGGGATGGCCGAGGCGCTCGCCGCAGCGGGCGCGTCCGTCGCGATCGGCGACGTGAACTCCGACGGCGGTCGGCAGACGGTCGAAACGCTTCGGGCACAAGGCGCGAAGGCCGAGTTCGTCGCGCTCGACGTGACCGACGACGCAGCCTGGGAGTCAGCCGTGGCGTCGACCGTCGAGTCGCTGGGCGGGCTCGACATCGTCGTGAACAACGCCGGCATCGAGGTGACGAATCTCCTGGTCGACCTCGACGCCGCAGAGGCGTCGAAGATGTTGGACGTCAACGTGTTGGGCACTGCGCTCGGCATCAAGCACGCGTTCCGGGCGATGCGCCCCGGCGGCATCGCCGGCAAGGGCGGCGCGGTCGTGAACATCGCATCGGTCGCCGCGACCATCGCCTTCCCCGGTATCAGCGTCTACTCCGCGACGAAGTCGGGGATCGACCGCCTCACCCGGGTGGCGGCCGCCGAATCCGGCAAGCTCGGCTACGGCGTGCGCGTGAACTCGATCTATCCCGCCCTCACCCCGACCGCGATGGGCAACAAACTGGCCGTCGAGACCGCGGCACTGGGCCTGTTCGAGTCTCCGGAGGCCGCTGCCCAGGCGGTCGCGGAACTGACACCGCTGGGCCGGCTCGGTCAGGTCGACGACATGGCCGACGCCGTGGTCTTCCTCGTCTCCGACGCCGCGAAGTTCATCACCGGCGCGGGCCTCCCGGTCGACGGCGGCATGGGGATGTGATCCCGCCGACGTCCACTGCCGCAACGCTTTTCCGAACACCCGCATCGAACACCGAACCAGACACGAGGAGTCCCACCATGCCCACTGACAAACGCGTCGTCGTCTACGGAGCGTCCGGCTACACCGGCCGACTGATCTGTGAGTACCTGCGCGAGTACAACATCCCGTTCCTGGCGGCGGGCCGCGACCACGCCCGGCTGAAGAGCGCCGTCGAGGCGGTGCCGGGCATCGACACGGTCGCATACGACATCGTCGAGGTCGAGCACACGGTCGAGGCCCTGACCGAGGCCTTCCGCGGCGCCGAGGTCGTACTGAACACGGTCGGGCCGTTCGCCCGCTACGGTCACGACGTCGTCCAGGCGTGCCTGGAGATCGGGGCCCACTACACCGACACCAACGGCGAGCAGAACTGGATGATCGATGCCGAGGCGCAGTACGGAGCCGAATTCGCCTCCCGCGAACTGGTCTTGACGCCCGGCCTGGCACAGATGTACTCGATCGGCGAGATCGCCGCGAACATCTGCCTGGAGAACCCCGGACTGGACACCCTCGACATCCAGGTGTTCTGGAAGGGCCACCCGACCGTCGCGTCGACCAACACGATCCTCACCAATGCCGCATTCGCGAAGGCGTACTACCTCGAGGAGAACGAGTACGTCGAATGGCCGGCGGACGCGGGTCTGTACACGGTCAGCGTGCCCGGCCAGCACGACCTCGGTCTCGCTCTGCCCTGGGGCGGCACCTCGCATCCGGTGTGGTTCAAGAACGACCCGCGGGTGGCCACCGCCAAGGCGCTCGGTGGCGTGTTCAATCGTCCGCTGATGCAGGGCGTTCCGGTTCTGGTGGCCGCCGCGCTCGAGCAGATGGAGGGCAAGTCCGAGGAGGAGAAGTACCGGATCATCGACGAGCAGTCAGCCGCCATCCGCAGCGAGATGCCCCCGCGTGAGAACCCGCGCCTGAACACCTCGCTGGACTCGGTCTACGCCTCCGGTCCGCTCGGCCGCGCGCACTGCGTGATCCACGGCAACTCCAACTACAAGCAGACCGCCCTGCTCAACGCGCACGCCGCGAACGAACTCCTCCAGGCCCGGCCCCGCCGTGTCGGCTTCGTCTCGAGCTGCCAGGCGTTCGGCCATCGCGAATTGCTGGGCACCCTACGTGCTTTCGGTCTGGTCCTGGACCCGATCGTCACCGTGCACCGCTGAGAACGACATGCGACTCTCGGAGTACCTCGACAAGGGCGCCTCGCTGGGACGCGACGCGCCGTGCCTCACCGCCGACGGGGTCACCTCGACCTACGGCGAGGTCCAGGATCGGTCCACAGTCATCGCGGGTGCGCTGCAGCACAACGGGATCGAGGCCGGTGACCGGGTCGCCGTCCTGTCGGCCAACGATCCGCTCGCCCTGACGTGCGTCTTCGGCATCTCGCGTGCGGGTGCCGTCTGGTGCCCGGTCAATCCGCGCAACGAGGCCGAGGAGAACCGACAGCTGTTCGATCTCTTCGGGTGCCGGCTGCTGTTCTTCCAGGCGAAGTTCGCCGGTCTGGTCGAGAAGATCAAAGATCAGCTCCCACAATTGGACCGGTTGATCTGTTTGGACGGCGACGTCGACTGGGCGACGCCGTTCGACGCCTGGCTCGACGAACATCGGGCCGAGCCGGACGAACGCCGACGACCTGATGGCGGTCTGTGCATGCTCGCCGGCACCGGTGGGACGACCGGCCGACCGAAGGGGGTGCGGCTCACCGAGGACAACATGATGACCTCGACGGCGCTGGCGTTGATGAGCTACCCGTTCGGTGAGCGCCCCCGGTACCTGGCGCTCGCCCCGCTGACCCACTCGGCGGGGGTGCTGACGTTTCCCATCCTCAGCCTCGGCGGTGAGGTCGTGATCATGCCGGCACCTGACATCGGGGAGTTCCTGGCGCTGATCGAGCGGCATCGCATCACCCACGCCTTCCTCCCGCCGACGGTGATCTACGGGGTGCTCGACCATCCCGACCTCGACAGTCGGGATCTGAGCTCGCTGCGATGTCTGTGGTACGGCGCGGCGCCGATGTCGCCCACGCGGCTGGAAGAAGCACTGAGGCGTATCGGTCCGGTGCTCGGCCAGTTGTTCGGCCAGACGGAGGCGCCGAACATGATCGCCACCCTCGCGCCCGCCGAGCACTTCCATGACGACGGGTCGATGGCCACCGAGCGGTTCGGATCGGCCGGTCGGCCGACACCGCTGACCACGGTCGCGATCATGGCCGACGACGGGTCGCTGCTGAGTCGCGGCGAGCGCGGGGAGATCGTCGTCCGGGGACCGCTCGTGATGGACGGTTATCACGAGAACCCCACGGCCACCGCCGAAGTGAGCGCACACGGCTGGCATCACACCGGCGACGTCGGCTACCTCGACGACGACGGCTACCTCTTCGTCGTCGACCGCGCCAAGGACATGATCATCACCGGCGGGTTCAACGTGTACTCGGCCGAGGTGGAACAGGCGTTGCTGGCCCATCCGGCGGTGAAGGACTCGGCCGTCATCGGGCTGCCTGATCCCAAATGGGGCGAACGAGTGACGGCCGCCGTCGAACTGCGTGCGGGGCACCACGCCGACACCGAGGAGCTCATCGCCTTCGTCAAGGAACGGATCGGCAGCGTCAAGGCGCCGAAGGAGATCGAGATCTGGACCGAACTGCCGCGGTCCAAGGTCGGCAAGATCCTGAAGACCGAGGTCCGGGGCGCATTCAGCTGACCGGATCGAGGCCTCACCCGGTGCCCGCCGGGCCGGCGCCGACAAGCGTCGAACTCGGCCGGGTGGGTACACTCGGGTCTCGAACTCCATCACTCCCTGAGCAAGGGAATCCCCCGGCAAGGACCGCGAGATGACACAGGTCGTCGACCGACAGGCCCGCATCGAGGCCCGCGCACGAGACAAGTTCCAGGCCAAGCGCGACGAGCTGGCCATGGCGACTCTGACGACGCTGGCCGAACTGGGGTACGCGCGAACGAGCCTGCGCGAGATCGCGCAGAACTCCGAGTACTCGCACGGCGTGTTGCACTACTACTTCACCGACAAGCTCGACCTCATCGCCCACGCGGTCCGGCAGTACGAGGCCGTCTGCGTCACCCGCTACGACGAGGTCGTGGCCCACGCGGTGACCGCGGACCAGTTGCGCGACGAGTTCGCCGACACCTTCTTCGCAGGCATGCACTCCGAGGCAGCCATTCATCGGCTCTGGTACGACCTGCGCAACCAGAGCATGTTCGACGACTCCTTCCGCGCGGACGTGATCGAGATCGAGCGCCGGCGCGAAGAGATGATCTGGCGCGTGGTGGAGAGATTCTGCGAGTTGTCGGGGACGCAGCCCGCGGTGACACCGGCGGTCGCCTACATCGCGCTCGACGGCATCTTCCAGCGCGGACTGCTCAGCGAGATCGACGGCCGGCCCGACGGCGTCGCGACCGCCCGCGAGGACCTGATCGCCTTCTTCAGAGTCGTGGGGCACCACTGACTGTCTGACGAGTCGAGCCGCACGTTCGTGCGCAGCGTCACAGCCCCCTGCCCTAATACTTCGAATCCCTAAGTATTAGACTCTCTAAACGTGTCCGCTTCCGACCCCACCCAGCTCGCCCAGACCCTGCGGCCGACGATCACCAGGCTCTACCTGGCCCTTCGTCGTCGCGCACCGTCGGTCGAGCTGACCGCGGCGCAGACGTCCGCCCTGAGCGTTCTCGCCGATCACGGGCCGATGCGGATGGGTGAATTCGCCACCCGCGAATCCATCCGCATGCCGACGGCGACGTCGGTGATCGACGGACTCACCAAGCACGACCTGGTCGAACGCAGACCTGATCCAGACGACCGCCGAGCCGTGCTCGTCGGCCTCACCGACCACGGGCGCACCCTCGTGCGGCAGATCCGCGAGGAGCGGGACGTCATCCTGACCGGTGCGCTCGCCGCACTCGACGATCAGCAGCGCGAAGCCATCGCCGCGGCCGGACCGGCCCTGCAGGCCCTGCGCGACCAGCTCGACAATCACCCGGTATCGCACCCCGCCCGCCCGGCGAGTGCGTGAGCGGCCCGGTCGCGGTTCGACGCCGCCGGCCGTCCGCCTGATCTGGCAGAGGAATCAATGACCGTCACCGAACACACCCCGGGCGACACCGCCGCGGTTGCGCGCGACACCACCGCAACCGAACCGTCGATGCTCGCCTCTCTGCGCGCCCAACCGCGCGCGGTGTGGATCACCGCCTTCGCCGCCGTCATCGCCTTCATGGGCATCGGCCTCGTCGATCCGATCCTGCACAGCATCGCCGAAGCGCTGAACGCCCCACCGGAGAAGCTCACGCTCCTGTTCGGTGTCTACGTCGGCGTCCAGTGCGTCGCGATGCTGCTGACCGGTTGGGCCGCATACCGTTTCGGGCCGCGACGCACACTCACCGTCGGGCTGGGACTCATCGTCGTCGCAGCCGGCGTCTCGGCCTTCGCCGACAACATCGACCAGCTCATCGCCTACCGGGTGATCTGGGGCCTCGGCAACGCGCTGTTCCTCGCCACCGCACTGGCTTTCATCGTCCAGTCCGCGGTCGGCAACCGCAACAGCGCCATCATGATGTACGAGGCCGCCCTGGGCATCGGACTGGCCGTCGGACCGCTCCTGGGTGCGACGCTCGGTGAATGGACCTGGCGCGCACCGTTTGCCGGTACCGCCCTGCTGATGCTCGCGGGCGCCGTCCTGTGCGCGTTCATGCTTCCCGCCGACGGCCCCCGGTCCGAACGGGTGCGCGTCCGGATCGTCGACCCGCTCAAGGTATTGCGCAACCGCACTCTGTTCGTCACGTCCGTGGGTTCTGCCTTCTACACCGGCGCGCTCTTCACCGTGATCGCCTGGGCGCCGATCGCGATGGGCCTGCGACCCATCTACGCCGGACTCGTCTTCTTCGGCTGGGGTCTGCTCACCGCGGTCGCCGGAGTCTTCGTCGCGCCGCTGCTCGCTCGGGTCGTCGGTGAGAAGGCCGGTGTCATGGTTGCCATCTCGACATACGGACTTGTCATGGTGCTGGCCGGGATCGGCACGTTCACCGGACAGATCTGGCTGATCGGCCTGGCCGTCATCCTCTCCGGCTTCCCGTCGGGCGTGCTCAACACCCTCTTCACCGACGTCGCGATGTCGGCCGTCGGCGGCGACACCCCGCGCTCGGTCTCGAGTGCCGGGTTCAGCTTCCTCCGCTGGATGGGCGCCGCGATCGCGGCCGTGCTCGTCGCGTACCTCGCGAAGTGGACCGGTTCGGAGGCGACACCGTGGTGGTTCGCCACCGGATACTGCGTCGTCGCCCTCGGCGCGGTGTCGCTGGCCAAGGTCGCCCACGACCACAAGGTCGCCGACGACGCCGCCCTCATCGGGGCCGAGGAGTTCTGAGCCTCCCGCGCACGCAGCTTCACGCTCCCTGTGCGCATGCGAGCCCGACCCCTGCTCCCTTCTAATCCGAAAGAACGCATATCCATTGCTCCCTGAGGTGCGAGGAGCGATAGCCGCCCCGGCCGAGCAAGCGACTAAGGCGCGCGTCGAGGTCAACGAGCCTCGGAAGGTTGGCGACGCATCTCACCAGGACCCTTCGTGACGGCCTCCGCAAGCTCCGGCCTCCTCAGGGAGCAGTAGTAGGGCTCGCCCCATTCACAACGGGTTCTTCGTAGTCCACGACGGCCGACAGGCCGCGGATACCGAGGAGCGACCCCTCCGCTCCCTGAGGAGCGGCCGGAGCTTGCGGAGGCCGCGTCACGAAGGGTCTTGGTGAGACGGCGGTGGATCTGCGAATCGGTGACCGTCGCGCGCATCGCCCGGTACCGTCCGCGGGGTGACGGATTCCAAGGTGATCGTTGCCATCCGGGGCGACGGGCCGAGCCGCACCGCTGCCGACGATCTCGTCGAGCGCTGTGCGGCGGCGGGGGCAACGCGCGTGCAGGTCAACCTCAGCGACGACGCGGTCTCCGGGTCCATGCGGATCGACGAACTCGACCCGCCGATCGGCGCCGTGCTCTCGTTCTGGGCGCCCGACACCGGGCCCGTACTCGCTGTCATCAGCGACGTGCTCGACGGTCCGATCGCCGCCTGGGAGGTCACCGCGCGGGCACCGCTGGATCCGGACCTGCCCGCGGACGGGACGCGGATCGACGCACTGTCCAACGTCGCGTTCCTGCGCCGCCCCGACGAACTCGACCGCGACGAGTGGCTTCGTCGGTGGCTCGACGACCACACCCAGGTCGCCATCGACACCCAGGCCACGTTCGGTTACGTCCAGAACATCGTCGAGCGACCGTTGACCGAGGACACCCCGCCGGTCGCGGCCATCGTCGAGGAACTCTTCCCGATGGCGGCGGTCAGCGACATCCACGCGTTCTACGGAAGCGGCGGTGATCAGCAGGAACTCGAGCGCCGGATGACCCTGATGCTCGAGAGCGTGTCCCGCTTCGGCGCGGACCGCCACCTCGACGTGGTGCCGACCTCGCGCCACGACTTCGACCTCAGCCGGTCGCGAACCTGAATCGGGCTGTCACACGGCCGAATCCGGGAACGCGATCACCGACAGGAAGCGCACCGGCAACTCGACGAGTTCGACGGGTCCATGCGCGCCCTCGCCGTCGAGCTGTAGCGAGTCGCCCGGGTGCATCCGGTACACCGAGCGACTGTGGGCGTAGTCCATCACGCCCTCGAGGACGTACAGGAACTCGGTTCCCGCGTGCTGGAACAACGGTTGGGTCACCGACTTCTCCGTCAGTGTGACGAGCAGACATTCCAGGCGTTTGTGCTCACCGCGCAGCGACCCGAGCAGCTCGTACTCGTGGCCCTCCCGAGACCCCTCGCGCACGATCTCCGAGCCCTCGCCCGCCTTGACGAACACCGCCGACCGCTCCATCTCCGCGCCGCGGAACAACGAGGTGACCGACACGTCGAAGCCGTTGGCCAAGCGGGCGAGCGTGCTGAGACTGCACGAGGTCTGCGCGTTCTCGATCTTCGACAGCATCGCCTTGGAGATGCCGACGCGAGTGGCCATGTCCCCCACCGACAGTCCCTGCTGACGTCGCAGGCGCCGCACGTTGTGCGCGATCGCCGTCTCGAGCTCCAACTCCTCGACCGACTGGTCGACAGGTCTCTCTCGCGCGGTGCCGGACTGATTCCGGATCAAAGGGTCGTCCGTCACGCCGCCAGCATAGTGAGAAACGACGTTTCCTGACAGTTGACACACGGCCCCACCCCAGTCGACGACCACGGCCTCGGATCATCCGTCGCCCCGGGTCAGCGCATCTCGCCGGCCCCCACGTACGGGAACCGCGTCCTCAACAGGTCTCCCTCGGCGAACCGTGAGAAACGGAAGTCCGACTCGGGGATACGCGGGTCGGCGCTGCGCCCGTCGACGACGAGATCGGCGATCAGCCGGCCGACCGCCGGCGAGATCTTGAACCCGTGCCCACTGAACCCGGCCGCCAGGACGAGCCCGTCCAGTGGTCCGGTGGAGATGATCGGATTCCAGTCGGGGGTGACGTCGTAGCACCCGGCGTAGCTCGTGGTGATGGCCGGATCGGTGAAGCCGGGGAATCGCGTACCGACCTTCTCGACGGTGAGGTCGATGAAGTCAGAGTCCGCGCGATTGCGGTAGGCGTCGGGATCGGCTATGTCGAGCGCCGCGAGATCGCTGTTGCCGAACAGGATCTCGCCCCGGACGTCCGGTCGGACGTACTGCAGCGACACCAGATCGGAGAAGACCGGCACCTCGCCGAGGTCCTCACCGGGGTGAATCATCACGATCTGTTCGCGGTGCACCTCGATCGGGATGTCGACCCCGTAGGGCGCGAGGAACGGTTTGGACCAGACACCGGTGGCGACGACCACGGTGTCCGCGGCGATCGTCGAACCGTCCGCGAGTCGGACTCCCGTCACCCGGTCGGCGTCTACGGTCAGGCCGGTCACGTTGGTGCCCTGACGAATTCGGATTCCCGTTGCCCGCGCCGAGGCCGCGAAGGCCTGCGCGGTCTGATACGCGTCCCCGTACCCACCGCGCTCTTCCCAACCGAAGGCCGCGAAGGGTTCGAGGTCGGCGGCCGGCCACATCGCGGCCACGTCGGCGGCGTCGATCTCCTCGGTCTGCACGCCGACCGCACGTTGCGCCGCGAGGCTCTTGCGCATGTTCTCGACATTGGGCTCGCCGACGCCGACGACATACCCGGTCTGACGGAATCCGATGTCGGAGCCGAAGATCTCCTCCGCCTTCTCGAAGACCTCGAGTCCGACCGCGGCCATCGCCGCCAGCGAACCGACGCCGTAGTGGCACCGCACGATGCCCGACGACTTGCCCGTCATCCCGCCGCCGACGGTGTCCCGCTCGCAGACGATCACATCGGTGATGCCGCGTTGTCCCAACGCCCAGGCGGCCGCCGCGCCCTCGAGGCCGCCACCGACGATGACGACCGAGGCGGTCTCGGTGCTCACAGGCCGGCCCCCGGAATCCAGTTCGTCCCGGCGAGCGGAACCCGGGCCATCGCCGACGCCTCGATCGAGATGGCGACGAGGTCTTCCGGTTCCAGGTGCTGCAGGTGCGCCTTGCCGCACGCACGGGCGATCGTCTGGGCCTCCATGGTCATCACACGCACGAAGTTCGCCAGGCGCTTTCCGCCGAGCACAGGGTCGAAACGCGCCGACAGTTCCGGGTCCTGCGTGCTGATGCCCGCGGGATCACGCCCGTCCTGGAAGTCGTCGTAGTAACCGGCGGCCGATCCCAGCGACTCGTACTCCGCGGCTAATCGGGGATCGTTGTCGCCCAACGCGATCAGTGCTGCGGTGCCGATGGCGACGGCATCGGCACCGAGGGCCATCGCCTTCGCGACATCGGCGCCGTTGCGGATTCCGCCCGACACGATGAGTTGGACGTCCCTATGAACGCCCAACTCCTGCAGGGCCTGCACCGCCTGTGGGATGGCGGCGAGGGTCGGGATGCCGACGTGTTCGATGAAGACGTCTTGGGTCGCCGCCGTTCCGCCCTGCATGCCGTCGACCACGACGACGTCGGCGCCGGAATGCACCGCGAGTTTCACGTCGTAATACGTGCGGGTGGCGCCGACCTTCACATAGATCGGCTTCTCCCAGTCGGTGATCTCGCGCAACTCGTTGATCTTGATCGCCAGGTCGTCCGGTCCGGTCCAGTCTGGGTGACGGCACGCGCTGCGCTGGTCGATTCCCTGCGGCAGGGTACGCATGCCCGCCACACGCTCGGAGATCTTCTGTCCCAGCAGCATTCCCCCTCCGCCCGGTTTGGCACCCTGGCCGAGCACGATCTCGATCGCGTCGGCCTTGCGCAGGTCGTCGGGGTTCATCCCGTATCGCGACGGAAGGTATTGGTAGACGAGGTGTTTGGACTGACCCCGCTCTTCGGGCGTCATCCCGCCGTCACCGGTGGTGGTTGAGGTACCGACCTCCGAGGCCCCGCGCCCCAGCGCTTCCTTCGCCCCGGCCGACAGCGCGCCGAAGCTCATCCCGGCGATCGTCACCGGGGTGGAGAGATGCAACGGGTACTTCGCATTTCGCGAGCCGAGGACGACGTCGGTGTCGCAGCGCTCGCGATAACCCTCGAGGGGGTAGCGGGACATCGACGCGCCCAGGAACAGCAGATCGTCGAAATGCGGCAGCTTGCGCTTGGCGCCCCAGCCACGGATGTCGTAGATGCCGGTCTCGGCCGCGCGCTGGATCGCGGCGATGGTGGTGCGGTCGAACGTGGCAGACTCGCGCAGGCCGCGCTGTTCGACGCTCAGGTTGTCGGTCATGGTGGTTCTCTTTCGTCGTGTGGTCGTGCGCATTTCACCTCCCTGAGGAGCCCCGGAGCCTGCGGAGGGGCGTCACGAAGGGTCTTCGCAACTCGTCTCGCCAGGACCCTTCGTGGCTCGTCGCTAACGCTCCTCGCACCTCAGGGAGCAAGGGTTTCGTGCCGTCGATGCTTCCCGACAAGCGAGCTTGCGAGCGTCCCCCTGATCCCTGAGGAGCCCCGGAGCCTGCGGAGGGGCGTCCCCGTGATCCCTGAGGAGCCCCGGAGCCTGCGGAGGGGCGTCACGAAGGGTCTTCGCAACTCGTCTCGCCAGGACCCTTCGTGGCTCGTCGCTATCGCTCCTCGCACCTCAGGGAGCAGGTGGTCGGCCGCGCTAACGCTCCTCGCACCTCAGGGAGCAGGGGTGGGCGCTATCACCGCTGAGGAGCGAGATTGCGAGCTTCACGAAGGGTCTCGCACGCTCGGTCCCCAGACCCTTCGTGACGCGTCCTCCGCAAGCTCCGGGCGCTCCTCAGGGAGCGGAGGACGGGTCAGTACGCGGAGGTGTTGTCGACCTTGAAGTGGTAGAGCTCGCGGGCGGAGCCGTAGCGGGTGTAGTCGCGGGGGTCGTCGTCGCCGAAACCGGCGGCCTTGAGCAACCCGGCCAGTTCCTCGAGGTGCTCGGCGCGCATCGGTTTGGCGATGCAATCGGCACCCAGCGAGGCGACCTCGCCCCGCACATAGATGCGGGTCTCGTAGATGGAGTCACCGAGACCGTCGCCGGCGTCCCCGCGGACGACCAGGCGACCCGCCTGCGCCATGAAAGCGCTGTTGTGCCCGACGTTTCCACCGACGACGATGTCGACGCCCTTCATCGAGATGCCGCAGCGTGCCGCGGCGTCACCCTCGACGACGAGGAGCCCGCCGTGGGCGGTGGCGCCGGCCGACTGGGAGGCGTTGCCCTTCACGATCACGCTGCCGCTCATCATGTTCTCGGCGACGCCGGTGCCGGCGTTGCCGTCGATGGTGACCTCGGCCTGCTGGTTCATCCCGGCCGCGTAGTAGCCGACGTGGCCGTTGATCGTGATCTTCACCGGGAGGTTGACACCCGCGGCCACGCTGTGGGCTCCGGCCGGGTTGTCGATGACGATCTCGCCGGAGATGTCCCCGTGCAGCAACGAGTTGATCTCGCGCAACGGGGTTTCGGCGAGGTCGAAGGTGTGATGGGGGTTCATCGTCTCAGCTTTCGCCGTGTCGTTCGAGGCGGGAACGATTGGGGTGGAGGGAAACTCGGCGGTCATCGCGTCCATGCGTAGACGACCTCCGGCTCGGGCTCCCAGATGCGGGCGTTCTCCACGCCGGGCAGTTTGGCCAGTGCGCGGTACTCACTCGCCATCGCCACCCAGTCGTCGGTCTCGGCGATCACGGCCGGCTTGCATGCGATGGCATCGCGGACCACCGCGAACGAATCACGATTGGACACCAGCAACGTGTAGAAACCGTCGAAGGTCGCGCACACCTCTTTCAGTGCCGTTTCCACGTCCTTGCCCGCCGCAAGCTGGTGTGCGACGAAGCGCGCCCCCACCTCCGTGTCGTTCTCACTGTCGAACTCCACTCCAGCAGCGCGCAGTTCACGCCGGATGGTCGCGTGATTCGCAAACGAACCGTTGTGGACCAGGCACTGTTCGGGGCCGACCGCAAACGGATGGGCTCCCGAGGAGGTGACCGCCGATTCGGTCGCCATCCGGGTGTGCCCGACGCCCTGCCATCCCGACGCCGCGGCCAGGCCCCAGGATTCGGTCAGGTCACGGGGTGCGCCGACGCCCTTGAGGACGGTCAGGTCCGACCCGAAACCGGCCACCAGGGCCTGCGGGTATGCGGCCCGGGCGGCGGCCAGCAGCTCGTCGGCCGGCGCCGGGGCGGAGGCCACCAGCGTCACGTCGATCGTCTGTGCCGCGACCGGCACGCCGAGGGCCGCGCTCAGCGTCGTGGACACCTCGTCGGGGAGAACGTCGAGTTCGAGGAGGGAGATGCAGCCATGTCCGGACGGTGCCCACCTGGGGTTGCCGTAGACGGCGATACCCGCCGAATCCGCGCCACGGTCTTGCATCTCGCCGAGCATCCCGGCGAGCATCTCGCCCAGCCGGGGGTGAAGGTCAGGGTTGCGCAGGTGCAGCCCGACGATTCCGCACATGATCAGTTCCTTACGTCGATCGATGAATCTCGTGGAGAGTTCTTGTGTTCTGGGGGAAGGACGGTCAGAACGCCGTCAGGTACTTGTCGACCTCCCACGGCGTGACCGCCGCGTGCCAGTCGAAGAACTCGTCGCGTTTGAGTCCGGCGAAGTATGCCGAGACCCGCTGCTCGTCCCCGGGCCAGTCCTCGGGAAGCGCGGCGTCGAGCGTGCCGGCGACGACCCCGTCGGCCTCCAGCGCCTCCACCGCGTGCAGGAGGGTGAGCGGCAGTTCGGCGATGTGACCGGGGCAGTTCCCGACGGCCCCCGGGTCCAGACTCCGCTTGATGCCGTCGAGTCCCGCACCGAGCAGCGCGGCGACGGCCAGGTACGGATTCGCCGACCCGTCACCGCCACGGAGTTCGACGCGTTGCTCGTCGGGCACCCGGATGTAGTGGGTCCGGTCGTTGCCGCCATAGGTGGCCCGCCGCGGGGCCCAGGACGCACCCGAGCGCGTCGCCGTCGCACCGGTTCGCTTGTAGGAGTTGACCGTCGGTGCGATCACGGCTTGGAGCGCGGGTGCGTGTTCCAGAATCCCACCGATGAACCCGTACGCCGTCTCCGACAACCCCAGTCCTCGCTCGTCGCCAGTGACCTGCGGGAACACCGGCTCGCCCGCCTGCGTGAGGGACAGGTGGAAGTGCAGACCCGACCCGGTGCGCTCCGCGAAGGGCTTCGGCATGAAGGTCGCGATCATGCCCTTCTCCGCAGCCAGGGCGGAGAGCAGGTACCGGAGCGTGACGACGCGATCGGCGGTCGTGAGCGCGTCGGAGTAGGCGAAGTTCTGCTCGAACTGGCCGTTCCCGTCTTCGTGGTCGTTGGCGTAGTTGCTCCACCCGAGTTGGTTCATCGCGGTGGACACGGTGGTGAGGTGGTCGTACATCCGGGTGAGACCGCGGACGTCGTAGCACGGCTGGTCGGAATCATCGGCGGCGTCGGCGGTCACCAGCGAGCCGTCGGCGGCCCGTTTCAGGAGAAAGTACTCGACCTCGGCGCCGACCCACGGCTCGAAACCCGCGTCCGCGGTCTGCGCGATGAGCGCCTTGAGGATGTTCCGAGGCGCGAACGGCCACGGCTTGCCCTCGACATGGGGATCACACTGAACGACCGCGAGCCCCTCCTTGATGAACGGGATGGGCAGGAAGGACCGGACATCGGGGATCGCGATGAGATCGGGATCCTTCGGCTCCTGGCCGATCGCGCCGACCGCATATCCGGCGAAACCTACTCCCTCGGTGGCCAATTCGTCCACCGCTTCCACCGGCACCAGTTTGGCGCAGGGCTTGCCGCGGAGGTCGACGAACATCGCCAGGATGAACTTGGTGCCGTGCGTCGCGCAGAGATCGGCGAGTTCGCCGGTCGTCGTCTCGGTGGTTGTCATCATGTGCTCCGGGGTCGACTCTAAGGGCTTTCGTTCCGCATGTCCACTCGCGTGAACCAATGTCTACTATTAGTAGACCCGGAGGATGTTTCGTCCCTGTTTCGACTCCGTGAGCGGTGGGTGTCAATCTGTCCGGCAACGTTTTCCACGTCCTCGGACGCACAGCG
Source organism: Gordonia sp. NPDC127522 (assembly GCF_042672305.1). Classification (NCBI taxonomy): domain Bacteria; kingdom Bacillati; phylum Actinomycetota; class Actinomycetes; order Mycobacteriales; family Gordoniaceae; genus Gordonia; species Gordonia sp. NPDC127522. The sequence continues at coordinate 239,443 of NZ_JBHXVK010000002.1, read as the reverse complement.
CTCGGGGGCCCACCGTCGAACGGTGAACCCCCGAGCAGTTGCCGAACCGATGACCGGTATGGATCAGACCCCGGCCGGTGGCGCCGAGGCCGGAGTCGACGGCGGCATCGCCTCCTCCACCTTGTCCGCGGCGCGGGCCGGCGACATGGTCGCGAGTCCGCCGGCGTGACCGACCGAGGCGGCGGGGATCTCGTACGCCGTCTCCGCGTGGACCGCGGTGTCGAGGCCGACCATCTCGGTCTCCTCGTCGACGCGCATGCCGATGAGCTTGTCGAGTCCCTTGGCGATCAGCCAGGTCATCACGAACGAGTACGTGCAGGTGATGACGATGCCGGCGAGTTCGCGCCAGACGATGTCGACCGGTCCGCCGAACAGGATGCCCTGCACACCGGCCGGCGCGGCCTCGGTGGCGAACAGCACGATGCAGATGGTTCCGACGATGCCGCCGATACCGTGCACCGCGAAGGCGTCGAGCGTCTCGTCGATCTTGAGCTTGCTCTTGAAGCTGAGCAGGAACGCCACGACCGCCGCGGCGAAGATGCCCACGAGCAGCGCACCGAGCGGTGCCATGCTGCTGGCCGCGGGGGTGATCCCGACGAGGCCCGCGACGGTGCCGGTGATCATCCCGAGCGAGGTGACGTGCCCCTCGCGCCACTTCTCGATGATCGCGAAACCGATCATGCCCGCCGAACCGGCCAGCAGTGTGTTGAGGATGACGGCCTGCGCGAGGAAGTTGGCGCCGAGCGCGCAACTGCCGTTGAACCCGAACCAGCCGAAGAACAGGATGCCGCCACCCATGATCGTCATCGGCACGTTGTGCGGGCGCTCCATCCGCCGCTTGCGCGCACCGAGCACCACCGCGAGGGCGAGGGCCGCGACACCGGCATTCATGTGGACTGCGGTGCCGCCTGCGTAGTCGACGATCTCGAGGTCGTTCAGCAGGAAACCGCCGCTGTAGTTGTCGTCCACGTCGGCCGCGAAGACCCAGTGCGCGACCGGGAAGTACACCACGATGAGCCAGATCGGCGCGAAGACCAGCCACGCCGAGAACTTCATCCGGCCCGCCGCGCCGCTGGCGACGATGGCGATCGTGATGGCGGCGAACAGGATGAACCAGGCTGCGAAGTAGAGCGTCTGGGTGGCACCGGAGGCGTCGTCGGTGAGCCAGTTGGTCAAGCCGATGTAGTCGGTCGGGTTGCCGATGAGGCCCCACCCGCCCACCGACGGACCGGACACCAGGCCGTGCCCGATCACGACGTACAGGACCGCCGTGATCGCCAGGGTGGACATGACCATCGTCATGATGTTGAGGACGTTCTTCGATCCGACCATGCCCCCGTAGAAGAAGGCCAGGCCCGGGAACATCAGCAGGACGAAGACGAAGGCCGCCAGCATCCATGCCAGGTCGGCATTGGCGGCGAGTATGGGTTCCATGAGCGATCTTTCGGTTCTGGGACTCTACGAGAAGTCGGGTGTTACGGGACCAGGGCTCACGGGCGACTTTGACCGCGGAGATATGCGACGACGTTGTCGCGATAGTCGAGAAAACCCTTGTAGGCGGCGATGTCCTCGCCGAGCGTCTCGATGACGGTCGCCAATTGACCGGCCCACTCGGGTATGCGCTTCACGTCCTCGAGCGAGGCCATGAATGTCCGGATATTGAACGTCACCGCACCCGACATCGGCAACCGGACGAAGTGTTCCAGCTCGATGCGCAGTCGCGCGCGGCCGAAATCGCCGTCGGCGATCATGCCCGCGACGTCGCCCGCCCACTCCGGCAGCTCCTCGAGGCTGACGTCGAGTTTGTGGGAGTCCGACGCCGACAGCGTCCAGTTCACCCTGCGGTACACCTGGTCTGCGGGTAGCCTCCGCAGGAACTGCTCGGCGCGGGCGACGATGCCTTCGCGGAGCATACGGGGAACGGGCGCGTGGATCTCGTACATGTCCATCCCGACGTCGAAGGACACCGACCACGCGGCGGCGAAGGTGACCACGCCGGCGTCGAAGTACAGGTGCCCGTCGCGTTCGGTGACGAGCAGCAGGTCGTCGGGTACCTCACGCGCCAGGAATTCCATGGGGCCGCAGGGGAGGGTGGCCGGATCACCCAGGACGAACTCCTGATCCGTACCCAGAAGCCGGTTGCACCAACGGAATCGGCCGTCACCGTGTTCGGAGAGCTCCATCGCCGCGGGGTAGGCGTGACCGAGATCGCGCAGGTAGTACAACAGCAGATCCCAGGAGGCCAGTTCCATCCCCGGGCGCACCCGGACGCGTGTCGGATCGGCGTCGAGGATCCGCCGTCGCTCGGCCATGATCTCCGGATACTCGGCGCCGCCGAGATCGACGAGGTGCCTGCCCCATTCGCCGGCCCGGGTCGGACGCGGGATGCGCGCCGGTTCGACGTTCACGCTGTAGGAGAACTCGTCCATCTCGTCCGGAAACGGCCACGGCAGGTTCGCCAGGTGGTCGACCCGGCGGGTCGGGAACGAATCGATGCTCACAGGTCCACCTCGATGTCCTGACCGCGCGAGACACAACACAGCATGGCGTCGCCCACGGTCTGCTCGTCGTCGGTCAGTACCAAGTCGCGGTGCTCGATTCGGCCGCTTCGCACCGGGATTCGGCATTCGCCGCACACGCCTTGACGGCACAGACTCGGCACCGGGACGCCGTTGTCGAGCAACCGCTGCAGCAGCGACACACCCGGTGGCACGTCGATGCGGAGGCCGGAAGACGCCACCGTCACGGTGAAGGGATCGCCGGGATCCTGTTCGGGGGCGGTGAAACGTTCGAGATGAACTCGCGCGCTGGGCCATCCGGCCGCCTCAGCGAGCCGCGTGTACGCCTCCAGGAGCGAGGTGGGACCGCAGGCATAGGCGTGGGTTCCGAGCGGCTGCGCCCGCAATCGCTCAGCGATCACCCGCATGGTGGCCGCGGCCCCGGACACCTCGTGCAGCGTCACGGAGGGTTGCATGGCGAGCGCCCGCAGGTCCTCGGCGTGCGCACCGCGTCCACGCCGATAGGAGTAGACGATGTCGGCCCGGCGCCCGTCCCGAGCGAGGGCACGGGCGTGAGACAGCACCGGGGTGACCCCGATTCCGCCCGCGATCAGCAATGCGCCGCGCTGATCGAGCACCGGCGGGAACATCGAACGCGGACCCTCGATCTCGACGACGGCATCGACGACGAGGTTGTCGTGCAACCAATCCGAACCACCGCCCGCACCACGTCGCAACACCGAGATGCCGTAGCTGGTCGGGTACATCCCGTCGTCGACGAGCGAGTAGGCATTCCGCTGTCCGCCGGCCGAGATGATGAGATGGCTGCCCGGCTGGTACGCGGTCAGGACCGCGTGGGCGTCGTCGACGGGGCCGAACCGGAAATGCGTGACCTCGTCGGTGAGTTGCCGCACGGACAGGACACGCATCGGTCGCGGACCGGTGGCGTAGGCCGGATGAAGGTGGGCCGGGTACTGCCCTACGGCGACCGCGGTCATTCGTCGCCGCCGACCGCAGAGGCCAGGAAGCTGCCCATCACCGGTGAATGGTGTTCGTGCACCTCGAGATCCCGAGCGCAACCGGGGCACGCGACGACGCCGCCGACAACGGCCTCGGCGCGAAAGATCTCGCGGCAATGCGCGCAGTAGAGCGGTAGGTCGCGGGTGTGCGTGACATAGCACGACAGTTCGGCCGCCACCGCCCCCGCGTTACGCGCCATTGCGAGTGCCGTCATGACGTCGTACTGCCCGCCGGTGACCAGGATTCGGGTACCGGTGCGGCACTCGTCCAGAGCAGACTGCAGCGCCGATCTGTCGACGACGTCGCCCAGTGAGTCCAGGACCACCAACCGCGTCCCTCCGGCGGCCTCGGCGGCCGCCACCCAGTTCCGTGACACGTGCGCGGCCGCCGGATCGTCGCCGATCGCCACCACGAGGAACGCCGCCCCGGTGGTGTCGACGGCCGGAGGCGAGGCGGGCCACCGCGGCATGCCGGGCCCGTTGGGCTCCGGCGTCGCCGGGAAGGCCGTGCGCAGCCACTGCGCCGCACGATCCCGGAACTTGATGATTCCCTTGTATTCGGCCATGTCGGTGGGCAATTCGGCCAGCACGTCCGCAGTTCGCCGCCGCCAGACGTCGATGGTGGCGAGTTGCGCGAGCGGAAGCATGTATGTCCGGATGAGGAACATGACCGCACCCGAATCCGGCAGCCGGATGAGGTGTTGCACTTCGACGCGGAGATGTACCCGTCTGCCGAACTCGTCGTCGGGGACCTGCTGGATGACCTCCCGGTCCGGTCCCCACTCGTGATAGATCTCGGTCGAGACGTCGAGCCTGCGGTCGATCGTCAACGTCCAGTTGGTTCGTCGATACGGCTGATGAGGTTGGAGGCGCTTGAGGAACTCGTGCGCACGGGTGATGACGCCTTCGGGGTGAATGCGCGGCACCGGTCCGTGGATCTCGAGGAAGCTCATCCCGACGTCGAACCCGAAACTCCAATCGGCAGCGAAAGTGACGACCCCGGCGTCGACGTGGAGTTGCCCATTGCGCTGATCCAGCAGTGCGATGTCCTCCTGGACCTGAGAGCTGATGTAGCGCAACGGCTCCTCGGGAAGCGACGCCGGGTCACCGTACCGGAAGTGTTGCTCGAGGTCGAGGATCTCGTTGTGCCACAGCCAGGTGTCGGGTCCGGTCGACGCGAGCCGGAACCCGGGACAGGTCGCGGCGAGCTCGCGCATGAGGGTCAACATCGCGTCCCACGCGGCCGGGACCATGTGCGGCAACACGGCATGGCGGGTGGGATCGGCGGCCAGGATCACCGCGCGCTGATCGATCTCGGTGCGGTACTCCGAGTCGATGTCGACAACCGCCGACCCCCACTCGCCGGCCGCCGTGGTCACCGGGGTCTGGGCCGGTTCGACATTCGTGCTGTAGCGATAGCGGTCCTCGGGGAACGGGAACGGGAAGCCCGCGAGGAGATCCGGCGCGACCGTCGTCGTCGCTCCGCCCGGGTCGAGAGTGTCTGTCACAGGGGAACCTCCAGGGTGCTGGCGGCCGCAGCGCGCGAGACGCACGGCATGATGGCGTTGCCCGCGTCCTTCTCCTCCGGGCTGAGGTAGAGATCGCGGTGGACCGGGGTGCCGCCGGCGAGCGTGATGCGGCACTCACCGCACACTCCTTGCCGGCAGAGATTCGGCACGACGATGCCCTCGTTCTCGAGAGCCTCGAGCATGCTCGTCCCCGCCGGTACATCGACCGTCCGCCCGGAAGTGGTCAGCTCCACACGGAAGGGGTCGCCGGCATCGAGGGCGTCGATCCCGAACCGCTCGAGATGAATCCGCGATTCCGGCCAACCGGCGTCCACCGCCGCAGCGGTGACCGCGTCGATCATCGCCGACGGACCGCATACGTACAGGTGGGTACCGATCGGCTGGGTACGCAGGGTCTGTGCGAGGCGGTCGGCGAAGGAGTGCCGGTCGGTGAACAGTTCGGCACGGGGTCCGGCGAGTGCGGTGACCTCGTCGAGGTGGGCGGCCGCCGAGTCACGGAAGACGTACAGCAGTTGCACATCCCGGCGCCAGCGAGCGGCCGACCGAAGGTGGGACACCATCGGCGTGATCCCGATCCCGCCGGCGATCAGGAGATGTTTACGCGCGCGGGCGACCGGCGCGAACGCGCTGCGCGGCAATCCCACCGACACCGTTGCGCCGACCTCGAGTTCGTCATGCAGCCAACGCGATCCGCCCTTGCCGTCATCGAGTCGGAGCACCGAGATCGAGTAGTGCGACGGATGCGCGCCGTCGCCGGTCAGGCTGTAGGCATTGGTGGAGGCACCCGCGTGCACGACGACGTGACTGCCCGGGATGTACGCGGGCAGTACGTTGCCGCCGGGATCGGCGAAGGTGATCGTGCGGATGTCTCGGGCGGGGGCGTCGACAGCCGTGACGACGAGTTCCAGCGTCGTCGCGCCGGCTCCGGGACGCACGACGGACTCGGGGGTGCTCGTCTCGGCCACTCCGGTGTTCATGAGGGGTCCTTCATGAGGGTGGGTACCTCGCCTGGTCCGGTTCCCGGACAGGCCGACTGGGCGGTCTCGGCGTCGGCCATGAAACCCAGATACTGTCCGGTTCGACGCGAGACGTGGTGGTACACGAGCAGGTCGCGACGGCAGCCGACGCAACCGACGATGTCATCGACGGCCGCGGCCGCGCGGGTGACCGATCGGCAGTGTGCGCAGAAGATCTCCACGACGGTCTGCGGCGCGGAAGTCACCGGTACGACGGCGATCTCGTCGTCCTCGAGTCCGGCACCGAGTGCGACCGCGCGCAGTGTCAGTGCCGATCCCGGCTCCGCTACCATCCAGACTCGCACGCCGACAACAGCTTCGGCGAGGGTGCTGCCGAGCTGGGCGGCGACCGAGTCGGTGTCCCCGTGGATACGCGTGGTGGCACGCGGAGGTAGTGATGACTCCCAGCGGGCCAGGGTCTCGGCGACATCCCCGACACCGACCAGCACGTACGAGTTGCCGGTCGGTGCGGGCGTCGTCGCCTCGATCGGTACGCCGGGGCGTGCCCACGTCGGCACGCTGGAGAAGTCGATCTGCGACATGGCAGCGATCAGAGGAGGGTGGCGTCGCGCAACCCGGTGTAGAAGGCGAGCGCGTAGTCGGGGGTGCTGAAGTAGATCTTGGACCCCTTCGGGAAGAAGATCGCGTCCTTGGCCTTGGCTACGGTCTTCTGCCCGGTCTCCTTGTTCTCCAGGAGGAACTCGCCTTCGAGCACGACCTTCATCTCGTCGTATTCGTACTCGTAGTACAGCGGTTCGTCGGTGTGGCGCAGCTCGAAGTACCCGCTGCACATGGGGCTTCCGTCCGGGTTCTCGTAGACGTCTCCGATGAAGCCCTCGGTGCCCGGGTACTCCGCCTCGGGCATCTTCGGCAGATCCTCGTATCCGCCGCTGGTCACGCGGAACTCCAGGGCCTTGGCACTCTCGATGGTCACGATGCTCCTTCGCAGGTTCGATCTGGGCGTACTCGCGGGCGGCGGTACGTCGACGACATCCGGGGTCCGCGCCCCATCGGCACGACTCCCCGTAGTGGACTTTGTCCCCTGCTATGAAACAAGGGGCGTGTTTCGTAGGTGTGACGGCGCTGTAATGGCGTGCTACGGGACCGGCCCGTCCCGGGCAACGTGATCGGTCGGGCATGCAGACGTCGGGCATGCAGACATCGACCCGCAGCTGCTCACCGTTTCGGCCCCCGGTCGGTCGGGTACCGCGGTCGCCAAGCCGGTTCCGCCGCATGCGAGCGACCCGGCCCAGGCGCCCGGTTGAGAACCCAGCCGGGCGCCGTCTCATGACTCCACTCCGCGGGCCTGCTCGGCACGACTGCGACAGCGCCGCAACGTGATTCACGATCGGTGTTGCGCCTTCGACCAGACTCTGACAACATACGTTCTCAGTTTGATCGGAGGGATCAATGGGCCATCGGCGTCAGTGGGTGACGGTTGCCGGCGCAACCAGCACGACAGGTCGTGCACGAAGTGCGCGTCGGTGTCGGCGGAGTGCCTGACATGCAACCCACGTGTACCTCGAACCCGGACGCCTGGTTCCCGGAGCAGGCCGCCGGTGCCCGGAGCCTGGCCAATCGGCACGCTCTCGACGGGTGCGTCCGATGTCCGATCCGTTCGCGCTGCGCCCGCCTTGCCCTGGACGATCCGACTCACCTGACCGGGATCTGGGCGGGTGTCTACGTGCCGCCGCCGGGCAACCAGCACCGGGCCCGTACCCATGCACTGAATCGATTGCGGTCCATCGGCTTTCCGCATGCACTCCCGAACGAAGAGCACCGGACGACGGCCTGACCCGACGATGCGGTGGCTCCTGCACACGACATCGGCCCGGGTGCGGCGACTACCTGAGAGGTAGTGGCTCTCACGACGTCTGACGCCGACACTGGGATCACGACGATCCGCAGAGGAGGTGTCCGATGACCGACCGACCGACCGCCGTCGGCGAAAGGCCCGCTGCTCTCCTCGCGCCCACGGGCTCGAGTCCGCGGTGGCTGACCGCGGTCATGCGGTGCGACCGCGCCCTGTCCTCGTGGTTCATCGGGGCGGGCTTCTTCTTCGCGCCGGTCTTGTTGATCCTCGACCCGTGGCCTGCCGCCGTCGTGATCGCCTGGGTGGCGATCTCGGTGTCCGGGCTGTGGCTTGGTCTGCTCGGCGTCTTCATGGCCGCCGGCCTGGCTCAGGTGCTGCGCGCCGGCGAGGAGATCCCCGACGAGTTCTGGTCCGGTCTGCTGGATTACCGGACCCGGTGAGGCCGGCCGGGCCGACGGTCGAGCGGCTAGGCCGACTCGGCGGCCCGGGCCGCCGGCGCACCCGTTCGGCCACGGACGAGCGCGGCCGCCGCGACGAGCACGAGTGACAGGCAGGCCGCGACGACGAAGGCCAGATGAATGCCGTCGGCCCCTGCCTGCAACGGGTTCACCCCGTCGTCGATGGCCGACTGTGTACCCCGGGACATCAGCGTGATGAACAGCGCGGTGCCTGCCGCTCCCGCGACCTGCTGGATGGTGCTGACGGTCGCGCTGCCGTGCGAGTACAGCTCGGGACTCAGCGATCCCAGCGCTGAGGTCATGAGCGGCGTCAGACCGAAGGCGATACCAGCACTGAGGATCACGTGAGCCGCGATCACCATGCCCAACGACGACCCGGCATCGAGCGTGGTGAGCAGCCACGTGCCGGCACTGACGGCCAAGGTGCCCGGTAGCACCAGTGGTCGTGCACCCACCTTGTCGAACATTGCACCGACGAACGGCGCCAACAGACCCATCACCAGGCCACCGGGCAGGAGCACGAGGCCGGTGGTCAGGACGTCCTTGCCCATCACGTTCTGCAGGAAGAGGGGAAGCAGGATGAGTGCGCCGAAGAGCGTCAGCATGAACCCGGCCATCAGCACGACGGCCAAGCGGAACGGTGCGATCGCGAAGGTCCGCAGGTCGAGCAGCGCCAAGCCGCGATCGGCGAGCTTGAGCTGCCGCAGGACGAACAACGCGAGCGCGACGGCGCCGATGACGAGTGGCACCCACGGTGGGATCGGGGCGTGCCCACCCGCCGACTCCCCGATGCTGCTGAGACCGTAGACGACGCCGCCGAAGCCGAGAGCCGACAACGGGACCGAGATGAGGTCGAGCTGCGCGGGCCGCCGTTCGGTGACGTTGCGGACGAACACCCCGCCGAGGATCAGCGCACCGATCGCGATGGGCAGCACGATCCAGAACATGGCTCGCCAGCTGAGGGACTGCAGGATCAGGCCGGACACCGTCGGACCGACGGCCGGCGCGACGGCGATGACGATGGAGACCAGTCCCATCGTGCGGCCACGATTCTGCTCCGGGACGACGTTCAGGATCGTCGTCATCAGCAGCGGGACCATGAGCGCGGTGCCGGACGCCTGCACCACGCGGGCGACGATCAGGAGTTCGAAGCCCGGCGCGAGGGCGGCCGCGAGGGTGCCGATCGTGAACAACGTCATCGCCGCGATGTAGATCGACCGCAGGGTGAATCGCTGCATCAGGTAGCCGGTGATCGGGATGACGATCGCCATCGTCAGCAGGAACCCGCTGGTGAGCCATTGCGCGGTGGCGGCGGTGATCTCGAGGTCGGCCATCAGGGTGGGTAACGCGACGCTCAGGATCGTCTCGTTCAGGATCACCACGAAGGCCGCGACCAGCAGGACGCCGATGAGCAGCACGGCGCTGCGATCCGTGCCGGTGTCGGTTCTGTTGTCGGTGCCCGGGAGGGCGGCGTTCTCGGTCACTGTCGTTCTCTCATCGCTGTGGTGGTCCGGGTCGATCACACGGCGACGCTACCGGAAATTGGCAGAGACTGCCAGACTGGCACCGACTGACACCCGCGCCGGTCGACCGCTAGTCTCGACCCATGCCGGAATCCTCCGAAACCGGCGGGTTGCGGGCCCGCCGTCGAGATGCGACGCGCCTGGAGATCCACGAGGCCGCAGTGGAACTGTTCGAGCGCAACGGATTCGACGAGACGACGGTCGACGAGATCGCCGCTGCCGCCGGGGTCTCACCGCGCACGTTCTTCCGGTACTTCCCGACCAAGGAAGAGTGCGTGCTCTTCGACCGCTTCGGTTTCGACCAGGCACTCGACGACCATCTGGCCGGCATCGACCCCGATGCCCTGTCGCTCGCCGACATCGAGGGCGTCTACCGGCAGCTCCTGGAGGGGTTCGGTGATCGCAGCGACGACGTGTCCGCCCATTTCGTGCGCGTGCAGAAACTCGTACTCGCGACACCCACCCTGAGCCGAGCCGCCCTCGGCCGCTACGCCGACAAGTCACGCCGACGGCCCGAGGCCCTGGGCGACCGCAGCTCGGCGCGGACGCGGGGTCAGCTCCGGATGATCCTGGAGATCGCCAATCTCGAGGTCCAGTGCGCCTTCGAGGAGTGGGTCGAGATCAACGAGCGCCCCAGGTCGTCGGGGGCGCCCCGGCCACTGGTGGACGTCTACGACGACGTGTGCCGTCGGATGCGGGAGCTCTAGTCGAGCCAGTCCAGCACCGACGCGGCGGTCCAGCTCTGCTGCATGCTGCCGAGCGGCTCACCGGTGAACGGCTCGTAGTACTCGGCGAACGTTCCGTCGGTGGCCTGGCGGAGGCCTTCTTCTCGCAGACGCGCCGACCGCTCGGTCCAGCCTCGTCGTGCGAACGCCCAACTGAAGAGCCAGGTCATCACCGGCCAGACGGGCCCGCGCCAGTACTCGCGGGGGCGGAAGTCCGCCGAGATCGGTGACGTCGACGGCGGGACCGCGTACCGCAGGTCGGGGTGGCCGCAGTAGCGCGGGCCGTCGAAGAGTCGCAGCAGCGCGCGTTCACGGTCCCGGGAGAGGCCGCCGCACAGCAGCGGCGCGAACACCGCGATCGTCTCGGTGTTGATCCACGAGTTGGCGCGCAGATCGAAATCCCGTGCGGCGCCGTTCCGGTCGTTGGCGGCGGACACGACCCCGGCCCGGAACCGGTCGGCCCAGGCGCGGAGATCCCGGACATCCGACCGCGGCTTGGAGTAGTCCTCACCGATCGTCGCCAATACATCGCAGGCGACGGCGAAGATCGCGCTGACGAACACATCCTCGACGGCGAAGCTCATCGCCTTCGGCAGCAGCGCGTCGTCGTAGTTGGCGCGCTTCATCTGTTCGACCAGCCAGATGTAGCGGTCGTACTCGAGGTCGGTGGGCCGCATCGAGAAGTCGTCGACGTGGTCGAGGTCGGCGCGTCGGTACGGGGGGAGGTCCACCCCGGGAATCACGTTGGCGTATGCGGAATCCCAGCGTGGCGAGTTGTCCATCCCCGACTCCCAGCCGTGGAAGATGGTGATCCGCCCCCGGCCGTTGGGGTCCCGCGCGTGTGCCAGCCAGCGGTGCCACCGGACCAGCGAACTCCAGCGCCGGTCGATGAACTCGTTGGCGACAGCGCGCGTGGTGCGACCGTGGCGTCGGGAGTGATCGAGGATCCGCTGCACCGCGATCGCATGCACGGGCGGCTGGGTGATGCCCGAGGTGTCGGGGAAATCCGGTGCGCACTCGGCCAGTCGGGCGCACTCCCATCGAGCCGGGCCCGGGAAGTAGCCGTCGCGGCCGTTCGCGAAGACGATGTGCGGGATCATCCCGTTACGCCACTGGGCCGACAACAGGGTGTCCATCTCGATGACGGCCCGCTCCACCGACAACGGTGCGAGACCGACCGTGACGAACGCCGCATCCCAGCTCCACATGTGCGGATACAACTTGGGCGCAGCGCTTGTCATCGTGCCCAGGTCGTTGCCTCGGAGCAGGTACGCGGCACGTGCCGACAGCTGCGTTGGGGTGAATCCGTACCTGGCCACGTCGACGATTGTGCCCCGCGACGTCGGCGTCTGCTCATCGAGCCCGACGGGGCTGCCGCGCACGAATTCGCAGTAGGGTCGAGAGGTGCCCACCGCGTTGATCACCGGGGCGAGCCGCGGCCTCGGAGCCGAGATCGCCCGCCAGCTCGCGCCGACCCACGACCTCCTGCTCGGCGGACGACCCTCCCCCGAACTCGATCGGCTGGCGACCGAACTCGACGGCGCGAGCACCTTCGCCGTCGATCTCACCGACTACGACGAGGTCGAGGCCGCGGTCGAGGCGATCACCGAGCTCGACGTCCTCGTCCACAACGCCGGGGTGGCCAGCAGTCTCGAACCGGTCGCGGAGACACCCGTCGAGGAATGGCGTCATGTCCTCGAGGTGAATGTCGTCGCCGCTGCCGAACTGACGCGGTTGCTGCTCCCCGCGTTACGAGCGGCCGCCGGCCACGTCGTGTTCATCAACTCGGGCGCGGGACGTCGGGTCAACCCCGGATGGACCCCCTATGCAGCAAGCAAGTTCGCGGCGCGAGCGCTCGCCGACGGGTTGCGTGTCGAGGAACCGACCCTCCGGGTGACGTCCGTCTTCCCCGGCCGCATCGACACCGACATGCAGCGCGACATCGTCGCCATCGAAGGAGACGAGTACGACGGGTCGCGGTTCCTGCGTCCCGCGACCGTCGCCCGAGCAGTCGTGCACGCCATCTCCACCCCGGCCGACGCCCACCCCGAGGAAATCGTGCTGAGGCCGACCGGGCGGGGGTGACGCTCGTACCTCGCGTATCCGCGGCCTTGCGACATCGTGGACTACGGAAGAACTCCGCTCCCTCATCCGAAACAACGCCAGATCAGCGGTTCCGGGTCCGGAAGCGGCCTGCGGGTAGAGCAGATAACTACGTAGGGCGCCGGGCCCGTGACCGGCAGACTTCAACTCGACCGATGGACTTCGATCGAAGTCTAGGAGTCGAGTTGAAGTCTGTCGGTCACGAAAATGCGGCAGGCACGCGAGACAGCCGCGCTACTCAGGGAGCGGTGGTTGGCCGCGCCCTCCGAAGCTCGCGCCTCAGAGAGCAGGAGGGAATCGCGGTCAGAGCTGCTTGAGATCCGACTGCTGCCAGACCGCGCGCATCGTCGACACCTTGCCCTCGGCGTCGAAGACCATGATGTCGACGGGGGTGATCTCGAAGGCGAGTCCGGCGGTCTTGGTGACCAGGGTGAACTCGAAGACCGCGGTGTCGCCGGCGATCTTCTTCCACTTGAGCGTCGCGGTGCGCTCGTCCATACCGGTGATCACCGAGTAGAACTCCACGAGCTGCTCGCGGGTGTCCCGGATGTCCGCGCCGATGGGGTCCTCGACGGTCGCGTCCGCGGCGTAGAGGTCGGCGATCTGCTCTGCGGTACCAGAGTTGAGCAGCTCGATGTAAGAGTCGACGGCCGCGTCGATCTTCTCGGCGAGCCCGGCTTGTTCCACGGTCATGAATCCTCCAGAAAAGTAGAACGTGTTCTAATTCGGCACGGTAGCACGGCGTCCGTCAACCGGTGGATGATTTCGGTGCCCGGTCGGAGTTGTTTGATACGTTCGCCGCACAGTTCCCCCGCGTGCGGAAAGGCCGGTGCACCTCTCGATGACCGAGCCGCCGCGCGTACCTCCACCACCGTCCGGCGCGCCCCAGTGGCAGCCGCCCGTCGTCTCCGACGAGTGGAGCCCGGTGCCAGATGCGGGACCTCCGCAGGGTCCACTCACACCGCGGCCGCCGACCGTGCCCGGACCGCAGCCGCGGTGGGGTTCGGCGATGTCGACCCCACCTGGTTCGAGTGCTCCCCTTCCGGGCAACGGGTGGCCGGGGTGGATGCCGCCACGACGACCGACGCCCGTCAGCGCACTGCTGCAACAGATCTTCTCGGCCGCGTTCGCGGCACCGCGGGTCTTCCTGGGTCTCGTCGGCGTGAGCTGGGGGGCGGCGGCGGCACCCGTCGCGCTCGTCACGTGGTGGCTGGTGAGCGCCGAACCGAGCCTCGACGACCCGGACGACTGGGCGTCGAGCCTGGCGCCGGTCACCGCGTTCGTCGTCATCGTCTTCGCGCAATGGACCATCATGACGGGCGCACTCAGCGGTCTCGCCGCCCGTCCCCTGGCCCACCTGCGCGCCGGGTCCGTACCGACGCTCGACGACACCCTGCGCCCGGGACGCCGGTCCCTCGCCCGACTGTCGGGGTGGACCGCACTCATGGGACTCGCCGTCGCGGCGGCGTTCACCCCGGGCGTCGCACTCCTCGGTCTGGGAGTCAGCTCCGACGGAATCGTGCTGATGACCGGGAGTCTCCTCCTCTTCCTCGTCGCGCTCATCCCGGTGACGTGGTTGCTCGTACGCACGGTGTTCACGGCGCCGGCGATCGTGATCGACGGCCTCTCCGTGCGAGACGCGATCGCCCGCTCGGGGTCGTTGTCGGCGGAGCGGTTCTGGCGGACCTTCGGCATCCTGGCGGTCATGGTCGTGCTGGCGTGGGTCGCGATGACGACGATGATGTACCCGTTCGATCTCCTCGGATCGATCGTCGGCATGTGGTTCGACGACCGGGACGCCCGTGGCACCGAGACCGTCGTCGCGGTGTTCGGCACCGTCGTGGCGTCGATGGTCGTGCAGCCGGTACTGACCGTCGTCCCGGCCGTCCTCTATGACGATGCACGCGCCGAGGCGGCCCCGACGCCGTTCTTCTCCGGACAGGGCGACCGGTGATCGAAGTTCTCGCTGCGCCGTTGGACCCCGGCAACGACGAAGCACGCCGGTGGGCCGAGGAGGAGCTGTCCGAATCCGAGTATCAACCGCCCGAACCGTCGTGGTTCGACCGTTTCGGTGAGCGGCTCTGGGAGTGGATCGCCGACAACGTCTTCGGCTGGTTCGGCGGCTCCGACACCCTTCGGGGCATCGTGATCGTCGTGGCGATCGCCCTCGTCCTCGGGCTCGTCGTCGCGGTCGTCCGGCATCTCCGACGCAACCCACGAATTCCCCGCGCCACCGGTGCCCCGCCAACGGGGTCGGTGCTGACAGGTCCGGCCCGGTCCGCGGCCGACTTCCGGTCCGACGCCGACGCCGCCTTCGCCGCGGGCCGGTACGACGAATGCGTGCTCGCCGCCGTGCGTGCCGTGGCCCGTCGCGGTATCGAGCGCGGTCTGCTGGCCGATGAACCGTCTCTGACCGCCCACGAAGTCGCGGTCGACCTCGGACCCCGTTTCCCGACCTACGACTCCGGGTTGCGAACGGCGACAGACCTGTTCGATGCCATCGCCTACGGCGACCGGCACGCATCGGCCGAATCCGCGCGCGCGGTCCTCGACGTCGAGCGCGGGGTCTCGTCCGCACGGCCAGTCGACCAGGACGCGGTCCGGTCGAGCCGACTGGCGGTGCCCCGGTGACCGGCACCGTGCAGGCGACGCCACCCGGACCCGTCACGTCGACGCCGGCACGACCGGCGCCCGCGAAGAACAAGACGCCGGCGTGGATCTGGGTGACCATCGTGCTGGTGGTGGTCGTCGTGGTCGCCGGCGTCGGACTCCTCGGTGTCACAGCACTCACCGGGGTGCAGGGCACGCCCGGTCCCGGCGTCAGCTACGACCCCGACAACGCCCAACCCACCGGATCGCGGGCTCTCGCTCAGATTCTCGACGACCACGGGGCCGACCTCCGGCAGGTGCGCGGACTCGAGGAGTTCACCGACGCCCCGCGGCCCGGCTCCGGGACCACGGTGGTGGCGAGCTCGACCTCATCTCTCAATCCCGGTACGACGCAACAGTTCCGAGAGCGCGTGCAGGACGCCGACCGCGTGATCCTGATCGCGCCGGACACCACCGTGCTCACCGCGCTCGACCTGCCCGTCACGTCCGGTTACGGCGCAGGCCCGGCAGCGGTCCCCGCGGGTTGCCGCACGCCCGGCATCGACGACACCGACGTCGTCGACTTCAGTCCGTTCGGATACTCACCGACCTCGCCCGCGGCCACCGCCTGCTTCACGTCCGGCGGGACATCGAATCTCGTCGTGGTGCCCCGCACCGCCGACCGCCCCGAATTCGTCGTGGTCAGCGGCACGATGCTCACCAACGAGCAACTCGCACAGCAGGACAACGCCGGCGTCGCCGTGCGGGTCTTCGCGAGCTCCGACGAGATCCTCTGGTACGTGCCCTACTTCACCGATCAAGTGGCGACCGAGGACGAGGAGTCCGACATCCCGGCCGCGGTCGGGCCGCTGATCGTGTTGACCGTCCTCGCGGTCCTGGCCCTGATGTTGTGGCGGGGCAGGCGATTCGGTCCGCTGGTCACCGAGCCACTCCCGGCGGTCGTCAAGGCGGTCGAGACCACCCGGGCGCGGGGCCGGATGTATCACCGCGCCCGTGCCGACGCGCGCGCCGCGGCGGCGCTGCGCATCCACACACTGGGTTCGCTGGCGTCGTATCTGGGACTTCCCTTCGACGCCGCCCGCGCCACCGACGCACTGTCGCGACCCGACTGGGACACCGTCGTCGCGTCGACCGAGAACTCGGACCCGATGGTGTCGGCGATCGTCCTCGCCGTGGCGGGGGCTACGCACCGTGATCTCGGCGAGGTCCGGTCGCTGCTGTCCGGTCCGCTCCCCACCACCGACGCCCAGCTCGTGCACTTCACCGCCGAACTGACCAACCTCGAGAAGGAAGTCCGACACACGCCATGACCGTCGACCCGTCCCGCAACCCAGGCCTCGGTCCGTTCGCCCCGGACGCATCCTCACACGCAGACCCGTTCACCAAGGCACCTGCCGGGCCACCACCCGAGCACGCCCACCACCGACCCGGCGGAGCGCCGAACCGGGCCCGCGATGCGCTCGGGGCCGTCCGCGGCGAGGTCGGGAAGGCCGTTGTCGGCCAGGACCCGGCGGTGGCGGGCATCCTGATCGCGCTGCTCTGCCGCGGGCACATCCTGCTCGAAGGTGTTCCCGGCGTGGCCAAGACATTGCTCGCCCGGTCGGTGGCGGCCGCGCTCGACGTCGAGACCAAGCGCGTGCAGTTCACGCCCGACCTCATGCCCGGTGATGTCACCGGCTCGCTCGTGTTCGATTCCGCCAGCTCCGAGTTCACGTTCCGCGAGGGACCGGTGTTCACCAATCTCCTGCTGGCCGACGAGATCAACCGCACGCCGCCGAAGACTCAGGCATCGCTGCTCGAGGCGATGGAGGAACGGCAGGTCACCGTCGACGGTGATCCCCGCCCGCTGCCGAGCCCGTTCCTCGTCGCGGCGACGCAGAACCCGGTCGAGTACGAGGGCACCTACCCGCTGCCCGAAGCGCAGCTCGACCGCTTCCTGCTGAAGGTCACCCTGCCGCTCCCCCCTCGCGACGACGAGATCACCGTGCTGACGCGACACGCCTCCGGATTCGATCCGCGAAATCTGTCCGCCGCCGGCCTCCGTCCGGTCGCCTCGGCCGCCGACATCGAGGCCGGCGCCGAGCAGGTCCGCCGGGTCACGGTCGCCCCGCAGGTCACCGCCTACATCGTCGACATCGCCCGGGCCACCCGATTCTCGCCGTCACTGGCCCTCGGCGTCAGTCCACGCGGCGCAACCGCACTGCTCGGCACGAGCCGGGCATGGGCGTGGCTGAACGGCCGCGACTTCGTGACCCCCGACGACGTGCAGGCTCTCGCCCAGTCGACGCTCGCGCACCGCCTGTCGTTGCGCCCGGAGGCCGAACTCGAAGGGGTGTCGGTGGGTTCGGTGCTCGACGCCGCGATCAACTCGGTGCCAGTCCCCCGCTGATGTTCCTCACCGGCCGCTTTCTGATCCTGGTGCTGCTCGGTGCGGCGCCCATCCTGGTCTGGCCGAACTATGTCGTCCCCGTGCTGTGGGCGCTGTTCTGTGTCCTGCTCGTGTGCCTCGACATCGCGCTGGCAGGGTCCACGAAGTCGATCACCATGTCGCGCTCGGCACCCGGTCCGCTCCGGCTCGGCCAGAGCACGACGTGTGCGATCGCCGTCACCAACCACGGTTCCGGTACGTTCCGCGGCGTGTTTCGCGACAGGTGGCAGCCCTCCGCCGGCGCGTCGTCGAACACTCACCACGTCAGCATCCCCCGCGCGGAGACCCGCTCGGTAACAACGACTCTCACCCCCACCCGGCGCGGTGACCGACTCGCGGTCCGAGTCGCCGTCCGCCGGGTGGGTCCCCTCGGCCTCGCCGGACGCCAACGGTCGGTGCCGTTGCCGGGCCGCGTCCGCGCACTCCCGCCCTTCGACTCGCGGCGGCTGCTGCCGTCACGGTTGGCCCATCTGCGTCAGCTCGACGGTCGGTCGGCGGTGCGCGTGCGCGGTCAGGGCACCGAATTCGACTCTCTGCGTGACTATGTCGAAGGCGACGATGTCCGCAGCATCGACTGGCGGGCCACCGCCCGGCGTCGTTCGACGGTGGTCCGCACCTGGCAGCCGGAGAAGGATCGGCACATCGTCATCGTCCTGGACACCTCGCGGACGTCGGCCGGGCGCGTGGGCGACACGCCTCGACTCGATGCCGCGATGGATGCCGCGTTGCTGCTGGCCGCACTCGCGTCGCATGCCGGCGACCGGGTCGATCTCATCGCCGGTGACCGGCGGGTCCACCGACGGGTGGTCGGCGTCGGTCGCACGATGCTGCTGAACAGCCTCGTCACCGCGATGGCAGATCTCGAACCCGCTCTCCTGGAGGCAGATTGGCCACTTCTCGGTGCCGAGGTCGCCAAGATCGGACGACAGCGCGCGCTGCTGGTCCTGCTCACGCCTCTCGAACCCGCGGCCGTCGAGGAGTCGCTGCTCCCCCCACTGTCGGTGCTGGCGCAACGCTACAAGGTCATCATCGGCTCCGTCGCCGACCCAGCCCTCGACGTCATGCTCACCGAGCGCGACGACGCCGCGCAGATCTACGACGCCGCCGCCGCGGCACGCACGCTCACCCTGCGGGACCGGACCGCCACCGCGGTGGGCCGGCTCGGCGTCGATGTGGTGGATGCGCCGCCGGACAAGCTGCCCGCCAAGCTCGCCGATCACTATCTGTTACTCAAATCGCGCGGGTTGCTCTGACCGGTGCGGTCCGCGCTCTTCCTCATGACAGTGATCACCCAACAGCCACTTTCCTATTCCGGGTGCGTTCAGCAGCGCCGACGAGGGGGGTCTTGTCGGTGAGCCACCTGCGCAGTCACTCAGGATGTGGAAGCCGAGTCGTCCCATCTTGTTTCCACTCGTCCTCGTCTATCGCCGGTACCGGCCTTGTGTTGACAACCGCAGGTATTGCCTATGTGTAGCAGGGGTTTTGGCTTGGGAGACAGTATCTCGATCTGGGGAGTTGGGGCGAGCAGCCTATCCAGCGCATGGTCGGCGATGGTGTCGATGGGTTGTTGGATGCTCGTCACGTTGTACTGCCCGTACCGAGCCTGGTTACCGTCGAAGCCAACAACTTTGACGTCCTCCGGTATGCGTAGCCCATGATCGAAGAGTGCGCGTGTGGTGGCGGCGGTCTGTGCATGCGTTCCGACGATGACACCCGCCGGGACCGCGGCGGTTTTGAGGAAGGACCGGACCTGGAGGTAGGCGTCGTCGGCGGTGAGATCGGTGTGGATGTGAGAAATCGCCGCGCCCCCTGCTGTGGCGCCGCGAAAGCGCTGGTGGACGGTTTCACGGTCGCCGTGTACGACGTCGGTGTCGCTGAACCCGCCGACGAAAGCGACGTCAGCGCATTGATGCGTCTTCGCCAGGTGATCGATCGCCAGTTCCCCAGCCTTGACGTGATCGACTCCGACTATGTCGACGTCCTGTATGGCTCCGCGGACGTTGTGCATCCAGACCACGGGGATTCGAGCACGGTCGCAGAGTTCTTCGGTGTGGGAGGCGTCGCTGGCACCCACGACAATCAGTCCGTCGATGCCCGCTTCGATGAAGGACGTCACAAACTCGGCCTCACGCGCCGGGTCGTACCCGGTATTGCCGATCATGGTGAGCCGCTCGCGGGCACGGGCATGCCGTTCCAGACTCCCGACGAACTCTCCGAACAGTGGCAGCGTCACGTCTGGCACAAGCAGACCGATCTGCTGCCACCGGCGTTGTCGTCGGAGTGCCTGCGCCCGTCTGTCGGGCCGATAGTCCAGTTCGTTGATCGCACGGATCACTTTCGCGCGTAGAGACGCCGAGACCGGGCGTGGACCGTTGTTGATGACGTAGCTCACCACTGCGGTCGACGTTCCCGCCTGTTGCGCCACATCTGCCAGCGTCGGACGCTTTTCGCGCACGGTAGATGCCCTTCCGTTGCCTTGGGAGTGTTTCGCGCACCCTGATTGTGACAGACCTCCGGCGGCTTCGCCGCACTACGCTAATCGATTAGATATTTAACGTCTCGGACTCACGTTCGTAACAACGCATTGGTGGAGTAGTTGGCATGACTTTCGTGAGACTCAACGGAGTGACCTACCTCGACCCCGAGCTCGTGTACAACAGCTACGTACTGTTCACCGGCGCCGATTCGGTGACTCGTGTCATCGACCTGACCGGTGACGTGGTGCATGAGTGGCCGTATGCGGGTGTCCCCCCTCGTATTCTCGACCCCAAGCTCAACGGCGGACGCATCGGAGACGTCGGTGTGCAGCTCTCCGACAGCGGCGATGAACGCGGCGGGATCTACGCCAACGGCACCATCGGACAACTGGATTGGGCGGGT
The DNA here is from genome assembly GCF_042672305.1 of Gordonia sp. NPDC127522. Taxonomy (NCBI): domain Bacteria; kingdom Bacillati; phylum Actinomycetota; class Actinomycetes; order Mycobacteriales; family Gordoniaceae; genus Gordonia; species Gordonia sp. NPDC127522. The sequence continues at coordinate 218,841 of NZ_JBHXVK010000002.1, read as the reverse complement.
GAACGACGCTGGGAGTGGGGCACTGAGGCCCCCGGTGGGGCGGCACGGCAGAATCATGACTGGGAACTCCTGCCCAATGGGAATCGACTCGTCCTGGTCACCGTGCCTCGTATCGTCCCGGGCCTTGGGGACCACGTAGTGGGCGACCAAGGCCTCCACGAAGTCGCGCCCGACGGCACCATCGTCTGGTCGTGGCTGGCCGGCGACCACCTCCACGAGTTCGGCTTCTCCGAAGCCGGCTGGGCAGCGCTGCGAGAGACCGTCGCGCGGGATCCCGAAGATCCCTGGGGCTATCTGGAGATGAACAGCGCCAAGACGCTCGGCCCCAACCGGTGGCACGACGCCGATCCGAACTCGACCTTCGCCCCGGACAACATCATCATCAGCTTCCGCAAAGCAAACATCATCGCGGTGATCGACAAAGCCACCGGTTCTCCAGTATGGCAGTGCGGCCCATACTATTCCGCTCTCGCCGGAGCGCAGCACCAGCGCATCAGCGCGCACAAGGTTCCGCGCCCACTCGATCAGACTTCGGGACAACACAATCCGCATATGATCGCTCCAGAGCTACCCGGCGGTGGGAATGTCTTGGTCTTCGACAACCAGGGAGGTGCCGGATATCCGCCCGCGGCGCTGGGAATCTACGCCGGTTCGCGTGTTCTCGAGATCGATCCGATCAGCAAAGAAATTGTTTGGCAGTACACCGCAGAGGACTCCAATCTGCCACCGTGGGCCTTCTTCAGCTCCTTTGTCAGCAACGCTCAGCGTCTGCCCAACGGCAACACCCTCATCACCGAGGGGATGCAGGGGCGGCTCTTCCAGGTGACACCGCAGGGCGACGTCGTCTGGGAGTACCACAGCCCGTACCTCGGCTACGGCGTTGCCGGCGAGCCGGAAGTCAAGCAAGTTCGGGTGCCGGGGGTCGACCGGCTGACGAAGACCCCTCTGGTCTACCGGTCACAGGCCGTGCCATTCGAATGGACGCCACTCGACCCGCCGAGCAAGCCACTCCCGATCGTCGATCGCCGCGATCGTTCCTGACCAGCAACCTCGATTGAGTCCACACCATGAGCATCCGAATACCTCAACGCTCCTCCGCGACGGACATCACCGGTCCCGCTGGACCGCCACACCGCGCTCACCGACGAATCCACCTGAAGCCGCTGACCGCACGGTTGCCCGCGGTGGGATGGACTCTCGCCGGATTGCTGGTCGCGGCAATCGTCTGGTCGGCAGTCGTGGCAACCGGCCGATTCCCCCGCCAACTGTTCCCCAGCGTCCCCGAGATCCTGTCGGCTGGTCAGATGCTCTGGCAGGAGGGACTGTTGGCCGACGACATCCTCGCCAGCCTCCGCCGTGCGGCCGTCGGCTTCGCGGTGGGCGCGCTCATCGGCGTGGTGGTCGCGGTGCTCACCGCGACCACGGCCGGTGGCCGCAATCTACTCCAACCGGTGCTCCGTGTCTTCTCGCCGATTCCCACCATTGGTTTGGTCCCTCTGGCGATCCTGTGGTTCGGGCTCGGCGAGAACAGCAAGTTCCTGGTCATCGCGTTGGGAGTGTTCGTGCCCGTCTGGATCAACAGTCATGCCGGATTGGCCAGCACCCCCACCGATTACCTCCATGCCGCGCGATGCATGGGGGCCGGGCGATGGCAAACCCTGCGCAAGGTGGCTCTGCCTGAAGCAGCCCCGGACATCGCATCCGGCCTGCGCGTGGGTGCCGCCATGGCTTTCGTTCTCATCGTCGTCGCCGAGATGACGGGCACCACAGCGGGAATCGGGTATCGCATCTATCAGGCACAGCTCTTCTCGCAGGCTGACCGCCTGATCTTCTGTCTGCTCGTCCTGGGCGCGATCGGCGCTCTCTGCGATCTCGCCATCAACTCCGCAACGACGCCGATGACCCGCTGGGCGAAAGAGCAACACTGACATGACCATTCAGACCCATGACCTCGTCGTCCACTTCCCGGGTACGACCGAACCCACTCTCGACCACATATCGATGACATTCCCGCCGGGTTCCTTCACAGTACTCGTCGGCGCATCCGGCAGTGGCAAGTCGACGCTGCTGCACTGCCTAGCGGGCCTCATCAACCCTACCTCGGGGCAGGTCACCGACCACGACGAAGTCATCACCTCCCCAAACCCCAGGCGCGGCGTCGCCTTCCAGCGCGATGTCCTGTTTCCATGGATGACGGTGGCGGAGAACATCGACTTCGCCCTCACCGCACGCCGGCTGCCAGCCGAACAACGGAGCGCGCGGATCTACGAACTGCTCGACCTCGTCGGTCTCTCTCAGCAGGTCGGCAGGCAGCGGCCGACGGAGCTGTCCGGCGGTATGCGGCAACGAGTGAGCATCGCCCGGGTTCTGGCCGGTGAGCCGGAGGTCATGTTGATGGACGAACCGTTCGCCGCGCTCGACGCGCTCACCCGCCTCAAGATGCAGGACCTGATTATTGACCTGTGGACCCGCTTGAACCGCACCATCGTATTCGTCACCCACGACATAGACGAAGCGATCAGGCTCGGCGACACCATCGAAGTTCTCCGGAACGGCGTCATCGCCAATCACATCACGAACCCACTCAGTCGACCGCGGCCTGCTGACAGCCTCGCCGATCAACCGCATTACAGCGACATCCGCAAGACACTGCACCACGAACTCGGTACCGATCAAGCGCTGCACTGACCTGCAATGCGCCCCACGCCCACTCGCGCACGCCCACACCTGTGGTCCTCACTGGTGCGGGCGTACGAACCCAAACAAAGAAGGAAAGCCGTCATGACCCGGTCGCTTCGCCGCGTTCTCCTGCACACATCCGCCGTCGCGGCACTCGCTGTCTCTCTGATCTCGTGCACCGCGACAGACTCCGACACCAATACGCTCTCCGTAGGTTTCGTGGTGGACCCCTCATGGGCGCAGATACCAGTCGCCGCAGACGCCGGACTATTCGCCGACCAGGGCATCGAGGTCAACGTCATCAACTTCTCCTCCGGAGTCGAAGCGCTTCAAGCGGTGACCGCCGGCCAGGTGGACATCACAACCGCCGCAGACGTACCCACCTCGGCCGCCCTCGCCCGCACCCCCTCCTTGCGGATTGTCGCCGACGGCTCACGATGGGAGGGCTCGAAGATAGTAACCGGCCGAAGCTCCGGAATCCGCACCGTCGACGACCTCGCGGGTCGAACCATCGGCACACCTCTGGGCACCAGTGCCGCGTACTACATCTCGAATGCTCTCGAGACCGCCGACGTCACCGCTGAATTGGTTCAAGTTGCACCACCCGCGATAGTCACCGCAATCACGCAGCGCAACGTCGATGCCGTATCGATCTTCCAGCCGTATCAGGCCCAATCGATCAATGCCTTGGGCCCCGATGCGGTCGAGCTCACCGGCGGAGCATACAGCCAGCACAGTCTCTACCTCGCAACGGAACCGACGATCTCAGCCAAGAGTGAGGCGATCACCAAGTTCTTCGCTGCGATCCGCCAGGCCGGAGTTAAGCTGGCTGACAACAACTCCGACGCCATCGGCGCTGTAGCATCAGCAACGCAACTCGATGCCGATCTCATCCGAACCATACTGAGCGAGTTCGACTTCACCGTCCAACTCACTCCCGATCTGGCCGAGAAACTGCAACAACTCGCGACATGGGCCAAATCGGAAGGAAACATCGAACCGAACGTCGAACTACCCGATTACAGCGGCGTTCTCGACACACAGTTCGTCGGATGAGATTCCGACCGCTCGGCACCAACAGGTGGTTTCGCGGCAAATCCGGACGTCAGGTAGGCACCCCACTCGAGACCGCCGAACCAGACTACCGTTTCACTCTGGCCAACGAGCGAACATTCCTGGCATGGATGCGCACCGCGCTGGCGCTGCTCGCTGCGGGCATCATCCTCGGCGAGTACCTGTCTTCGTCAGAGGCATCGCCGTTACGCACTCTCGCGGTGCGCGTTCTCGCGTGCGTTTGCGTACTTGCCGCGACGGCGCTCTCTGTGGCCGCCTACCACCACTGGCACAAGGTTCAGCGAGCGATTTCCCAGAATCAACCGCTGCAGAGACCTTCTACGCTCGCGCGCTTCACACTGGCCTGCGTGTGCGTGATCGCAGTTCTATGCGCCACGATCGCCATAACCGCATGACCGCCGCAGAGGAACGCGACACCGGGCTACAGCTGGAACGGACCGCTCTAGCATGGCGACGCACCCACCTGACAAGTCTGTGCGTCACCGTGGCCTCCTTACGCGGCGCAGTTGTCAGTCCCTCATTGCCCGCTGTACTGGTGTGCATTTGCGCCGCGGCACTGAGCGCAGCTCTCTGCCTATGCGACCTCGCCCATCACCACCACACCGGACACAGCAGCCCTATCAGCTCACAGACACTAAGACGGGTATCGGCGCTTCTCTCGGTCACCTGCACCTGTGCAATCCTCGCCACGGTACACAGCTTTGCCGAGCCCCGACCCACCGACTCCGCCAGCCCTTTCACCCTCAACGCGGAGAGTCAGCGGTCGATGTGAACTGGTGATGCTTGTCGTTAGCGGCCACCCGGTGCCTTGGTCGACGAGAACCATTCTCGCGCTGCGTGAACGGGCCGATGGTCTATCGCAACGTTGGCATATCCGAGGGGCGCCGGCTTTCGATCGAGCGCGTACACATATTCCGTCGAGCGGTGCTAGCTGCAACTCCCAGGGAGATATCTAGCAATGCGCCCACATGCTGACGGGCGGCGAGCTCGCCGCCACCGTGCTCGGCGAGGTGATCGTGATACATCCTCGCAGCCCGCTCACGTGTCTCTGGATCAACTTCCTCGGTGCACCATACGGCATTCACCTGGTGAGATCACGGTCACCGCCGGACCCTGGACGGTTCATCGCACAGAAGTCAGCAATCAAGCTGACCGTGTCCACTCTGTCAGGAGAACCTCAGACTTCTCTGCGCAGACCCAACCCGACTCCAGGACGATTCGTCTACCGATCGGTCGTGCTGGCACCGAGGTGGGCCATCGTGGTGTCGATCAAGGCAGCCACGTCCGCCTTAGACCCGGTTGCGAGATGAAGTGCGCCGGCCCCGTAGATGCCAGCCGTGAGAGACAGTGCGATCGTATGCGGATCTGCGGTATCTGCGATGCGCCCCGCCTTCCGCATTGTCTCAATACCAGTTTCGATCTCGAAGGCCAGTTGAGACGTCGCCTGCGCGATCAACGCCCGGGCTCCTGGGCTCGCGTGGTGCAGATCGATGACGAGGACTCCCAGCGGGCAGTGATCGCCCTTGATGTCTCGTTCGGACACCAACTGCTCGCGCCACTGTCGCCAAGCATCCCAGGTCACAAGTTGCGGCATTCGGTCGCGGATGGTTTCGCGTACGAGCTCGGATTGGCGGTGTGCGACCGCCGTCATCAGATCGTCTTTTCCGTTCGGGAAGTAGTGAAAGAGCTGGCTTTTACTGGTCGAGGTCTGAGCAAGAACATCGTCGAGGGTCACCGACGCTAAGCCGTACCTGCCAACCAACCCGGCGTACCCGTCGATGATCCGTGATTTCGTCACCTCGCCCTTGGCAGTCAGTCGCCCCCTCGCCACAGTGGACTCCCTTCCGTGCACCACCTGGTCAGCAAGGCGTCGGCGCATACCGGCCAGAGTGCAACCTCACCGAGTGCTGTCGAGTGTAGCGGGCACGACGTTCTCCACAGCGTCTGAATGCGTTTGACCATACGAAGTCTGCATGCTCGGCCCGATGTCCGGACGGGCGTCGCTCAGAGATCCCGGTCCGCGGCGAGCTCGAGTTGTCGGCTGGCTGCGACGAGGCCGCACCTATCGAGGGCACCAGATCCGGGTTCCGCGCAGATTCTGTGAATTGTCCGAGGAGTGGCCAAGCCTGTCACGCGCCGCCACATGTGCCCTTCCGGGTTTCTGTCGTTCAGATCGGGGTCGCGTCCGAGGGCCCCCAATGTGCGCGCATCGACGTGATCAGCCCCGCCTCGTCGAACTGCATGACGTCGACAACGTTAATCCGTAATTGCTCGCCCTCGATGGTCGCTACCAACGTGAACGCCATCGCGGCGGCGCTGCAGTCGAGCGATGTCGATACGGGCGAGACCAGCTGCACGTGAACCTCTTCGAAGGGCGTTGCGAAGAAGTCGCGCGCCAGCACAGGAGGTGATCCCACCGGGTCTTCGACGGTGCCGTTCTCGGCGAACAGTTCGAGCACGGCTTTCCCACCACCGCTGTTCACCGCATCCAGATAGGAGTGCATTGCCGCTCTGAGGATTTCTGGTGTAGCCATATGGAACAGGCTTCCGCTGCTGGAATGGACCCGCAAGTCCACTTCACGAGGGCTGGATCTAGCAGCCTCTCCGAAGGAGTTGTACCGGGGCGCTGACGAAACGGTGGCCGCATCTGCGCTGCAGCTTGGTTCGGCCTTCTCCGGATCGCTTGGTGGTCGCCGGCGTCAGTTGTCAGCTAAGTTCGCGATTGCAGCTAGTAGTAGGTGAATGCCAAACGACCTCGGAGGCCGCGCTTGTCCCGGAGATGGCGGGCGCGGCCTGCCGCTGCCAGGTGGATCGATCTTGCGACACGTAGGGTGAGCCCGCCCTGCGCGGCCTGATCGCACACTAGCGAACGAGGGCTAGAGCGGCGACGAACCCTCCACCACTGCATCGTATTTCGCGCACGGCACGGGTCGCAGGACATTTGCGCACCGCATACCCGACGCGCGCCCCAACGAAACTGGACCGCTAGTCGCGGCGGTGACGCACTCGCCGGTGGATTCGCATGCAAAAGAGTCGCTCGGCGGGGTCTGTTCTGCGTCATGATCTCGTGTCACGCGTGGTCGTGATCGTGTTCAATTCGCGCCGCTCTGCGGTCGGGCCCACGCGGCCACCGTGGTGTCGATGTCCCGCGGCATGGTGATCAGCGTTGGCCCCGCAGGCAGTCGCAAACGAGCATGCATCACCCGCTGGTGGAACCGGGCGATCTCGACTCGGAAAGCTCGCTCGGGCGGAAGCTGATCAAGTCGCTCCTCTAGGGCCGCGTCGTCCGCTGAGCGCCGACTCCGGGCGCGCCAACACGCATCCACACTTCACGGATCACGACGCACCCTGTACTGCTCTGACACTTTCCTAACCTGTTACCCCTCCTACACCGCCACCGCCGGGATGTCGGCCGCGTAGCGGATGACCGAACCGACACGGCCGAAACGACGTTCGATGATCACGATCGCCTCCGCGAGCTGGTCGGGGTCGTCGACGTCGGCGACGAATGCCGCGGTGTGCCCGTTGTTGCCGAGCATGAACGGGAGAACCGCCGAGTACTCACTGCTGACGACAGCCAGCGGGATGTTGCGACGGAACAGGTCGTACGCGTGATCGATGGCAGCCGGGTCGTCGAGGACCACGAGCGGGACCGAGGAGATGTGCTTGTTCTTTCTCATGTGTCGAGAGTGAACCCGCAGGTTATGAGGGGGTTGACCGATCACTGTGAATTCGCTGGCAGCTGCGCGTTGCCACCCCCAGGTCCGCGAGGTCATCGCACGAATTGCTCGTCGAGAATGCTGGGGATGACTCCGCCGCGTTGGAGAAGCCGACGGTCCAGATCCGTCTCGGCGGCCACCTGCGCGTCGAAACGCATCTCGGAACCGTCGACCCGTCGGACCACGACCGTCACCGTCCCGCGGTCGACGGCGTCGGCTGTCCCGACGACGTGCAGTCGATCTCCGGGCCGGAGGTCCTGCAGTCCGCCGTCGACGTCAGCGGGAATCAGCAACGGCAGGACGCCGACACCGATCAGGTTGGACCGGTGGATACGTTCGAAACTGCGCGCGAGCACGGCCCGCACTCCGAGGAAGCGCACCAGTTTCGCCGCCCAGTCGCGCGAGCTGCCCATGCCGTACCGTTCCCCGGCCACGATCACCACCGCGTCGCCGTCGTCGGCGTACCGGCTCGCGGCCTCCGGGAGGGAGACGACCTCGCCGGTGGGCGCATGCACGGTGTGCGCGGGAGCCGCATCCCGTGCGAGCGCGTTGCGGACGTTCTTGTTCTGAAAGCCGCCCCGCAGCATGGCTTCCCAATTGCCGCGTCGGGAGGCGTAGCCGTTCAGGTCGCCCGGTTCCGCACCTCGCTCCACGAGGTATCGACCGGTCGGGCTGTCGGGTTTGATCGCCCCGGCCGGGGAGATGTGGTCGGTGGTGATGTCGTCGCCGAGCACGAGCAGGGGATGCGCGGTGTACTCCCCGAGCATGGTGTGCGCGTAGCCGTCATCGGCAAAAGGAGGACGCCGCAGGGCCGTCGACGACGGGTCCCAGGGAAACAGCGGCCCATCCGGCACATCGAGTGCGTCCCACGCCGGATTGCGGGACGCCGAGACGAAGTCGTCGACGACATCACGCGGACGCCGCGCCGCGTCGGTGAGCGCGTCGATCTCCTCCGGCGCGGGCCACAGATCAGCGAGCAGCACGTCATGCCCGTCGGCGTCGACGCCGATCGGTTCCGAGGTGGGATCGATGGCCGCATCACCGGCAAGGGCGAAGACGATCACCATCGGAGGCGACATCAGCAGGCCCAGTTCGAGGTCCGGGTGGACGCGGCCGGGGAAGTTGCGGTTGCCGCTCAGTACAGCCACCGGCTTTCGTGTGCGAGCCTCGGCCACCGCGGTGATCTCCGTCGGCAGCGGTCCCGAGTTGCCGATGCAGGTGGCACAACCGAATCCGACGATGTCGAAGCCGACCGCGGACAGGTCGTCGATGAGACCGGCCCGCTCGAGCACGCCGGCGGCAGAGGGCGAACCCGGCGCGAGGGAGGTCTTCACATACTCCGGCACCCGCATCCCTCGCTCCCGTGCGCGGCGGGCGACCAAACCCGCGGCGATGAGGAGACGCGGGTCAGAGGTGTTGGTACAGCTCGTGATCGACGCGATGGCGATCGGGAAGGCGGGCATCGGGATGTCGTCGTCACATGGAGAAGGCCCCTCGGCGTCGAAAGTCGCCGGCAACTCGGTCACCGGGACCAGGTCCTGCGGACGACGCGGACCGGCCACCGACGGGACCACCGCACCCAGGTCGATGTCGATCGTGCGGGTGAAACGCGGCTCGGCATCGGGGTCGAACCACAGTCCGAGCCGTCGTGTCACCGACTCGACGAGCTCGCAGTGTTCTGCGGTACGTCCCGTGTCGGCCAGGTATCGGACGGTCTGTGCGTCGACGGGGAAGAACCCGGTAGTGGCACCGTATTCCGGGGCCATGTTGGCGATCACCGCCCGTGCGCCCACCGTCAGCGCCGATACGCCCGGTCCGTAGAACTCGACGAACTCACCCGTGACCCCGATCTCGCGCAGCCGGTGCGTGACGACCAGCGCGAGATCCGTGGCCAGCACGCCCGCGGCGAGCGTCCCGGTGAGGCGGACTCCCACGACCTCGGGGATCCGCAGTGTGGTCGGCATGCCGAACATCACCGTCTCGGCTTCCAGACCTCCTATGCCCCAGCCCAATACACCCAGCCCGTTGATCATGGGCGTGTGGCTGTCCGTACCGAGCATCATGTCCGGAACCGCGTGATCGACGCCGTCCACCGGCTCCACCGTCACCACGGTGGCGAGCTGTTCGAGGTTGATCGTGTGCATGATCCCGGTACCCGGCGGGTTGATGTGCACGGTGTCCATCGTTTTCGCCGCCCAGGCCAGGAAGCGATACCGCTCCGCGTTGCGGCGCATGTCATGGGCGAGATTGGCCGCGGCGGCATCGCGGCGCGCGAACGACTCGACCGCGAGCGAATGGTCCACCGAGACCTCCACCGGCAGGCGGGGACTCAACGCCGTCGGATCCCCACCTCGGGCGGCAACCGCGTCACGCATCGCGGCGATGTCGACGAGGGCGGGCGTGCTGGTCGTGTCGTGCATCAGCAACCGGCCCGGCACATACGGGATCTCGGCGTCGCTGGTGCCGGCGCGAAGCCAGCGGGTCATGTCGTCCAGGGCTCGATCGCGCGTCTCGGCGTCGGCATGGCGAGTCACGTTCTCGGCGAGTAGACGGACCACCGTGGGCCACTGCCGGTACACGTCGGACCCGACCCGCCGCTCGACGTCGACCACCGGCAGATCGGGTTGCGCGCGGCGTTCAGCTCCACTCATGCGTCCCACCATAGGTTATAACCTATAACTTGCACCACCGGTGTTATCATCGCGGCGTCCGGTACTGCCGGACCTCGACGTCCCATGACCACTGCCGGGAGGCCCGCCATGACCACACCGGGCGGGATGTTCACCAAGAACGATTACGCATACGCCGAGCTCCAGCGGCGAATTCTGACCGGGGTCCTACCGGCCGGCGCGGTGATCCCCCAGGCCAAGCTGGCGGCCGAGATCGGCGTCAGCACGACTCCCCTCCGCGAGGCGATCCGCCGGCTATCCGCCGAGGGCATGGTCGAACTCGAGGCCCATCGAGACGCTCGGGTGACTCCCGTGTCCGCCGACGAGGCACGCCACCTCTACCAGGTGCGCGAGAACCTCGACCCGCTCGCGGCGGCGCTCGCCGCACAGACGCGAACGGCGGCCGACATCGCGGCCATCAGCAACGCCTTCGATCGCCTGTCGCCCATCGCCAGTGCATCCGATCTCGATGCCCTTGTCCGACACCGGGAGTTCCATCGCGCGGTGTACCGCGCGTCGGGCAACCCCGTGCTCATCGACATCCTCGAACGACTCTGGGACAAAGCGGATCGTTACCGCGTCATCGGCCTCTCCCACCGGGGCGACTCACCCGACGACCGGTCGCGGGTGACCGCCGAGCACCGGGCGATCATGGAAGCCGTCGCCGACGGTGACGCCGAACGCGCCGACGCGGTGATGCGCGAGCACATCGGCAACAGTCTCGGGCGGCGCGCGATCGATGCTCTCACCGAGGACCCTGTCGCCGGCTGACGAGCCACACAGCTGTATTTAACTTGTGGCTTGCGTCACGGCCATAGGTTATAATCTATAACCAGCACGGTCGCGAACCTGTGAATGAGCGAGCGAAAAGCGCATAACGATAGTTATGCGTCCAAGCGTGACTGTGACGCCGGTTACGCCAACACTCCTGATGTGACCACCGATGTGGTCGTCCTCACATCCGCCCCCGAATGAAACCCGAGGACCGCATGACCTCACCACCGCCCGCTGCCGCCGAGTCGGCCGACGCCTCCCCGACGCCTCGCCCGCCAAGACGTGTTCCCACGCTCGTCAAAGCACTCGGCGCACTGGTCGCCGCGGCGATCGTCGTCGTCGGCGTCGTCGACGCGGCCGGGAGCGAGGGCGGCGCCGACGCGCGATCGCAACTGACCCTGATCGCGCCCGCCGCCGCCGGTGGAGGTTGGGACGGTGCGGCGCGCGAAATGCAGCAGGCGCTGCGGGCCCAGAACATCGTCAACAACTCGCAGGTCGTCAACATCCCCGGTGCCGGGGGCACGATCGGACTCAGCCAGTTCGCCGGGATGACCGGCGACGCCACCACGATCATGGTCATGGGCATCACGATGCTGGGCGCGATCAACATCAACGGCTCGGACGTCGATCTCGGAGACGTCACCCCCATCGCGCGGCTCGCCGACGACTACGACGTCGTCGTCGTACCGGCGGATTCTCCGATCACGACCATCGAAGAGTTGATGGCCGAATGGAAGAAGGACCCCAAGAACTTCACGTTCGGTGGCGGTTCGCTGGGCAGCGTCGACCAGATGATCATCAGTCAGATGGCCCGGGAGAACGGCATCGACCCCGCCGCGGTCAACTACATCGCCTACTCCGGCGGTGGCGAACTGGCGACCTCACTCATGTCCGGGACGATCAAGGCCTCGGTCAGTGGTTACGAGGACTTCGTCGACCAGATCGCCGCCGGAAATCTACGCGCGCTGGCCATCTCGGCCCCCGAGCCCGTCCCGGCCATCGATCTGCCGACCCTGTCGGAGCTGGGCTACGACGTCACCCTCACCAACTGGCGCGGAGTCGTCGCACCGCCGGGGATCACCGATGACCAGCGAACCGAGCTCGAGGCGATCGTCACCGAGGTCGTCGAATCACCCGAGTGGCGAGATGCACTGCAGCGCAACAACTGGTCCGACACGTTCACCCCGGGGACCGGATTCAACCAGGTCATCGACCAGCAGTCGGAATTCGTCCGCGGCATCTGGGCCGACCTCGGGTACTGACGGACCGCCTGCCGGCGAACCCGCACCGCACAACCCCCTGACCCACACGACATCACGGAGATCCCATGCCCATCCTTGTCGCCTTCGCCCACACCCCCGAAGGTCGAGCGGCGCTCGAGCACGGCCGACGCCTCGCGCGCAGCGAGAGCTCTCAACTGATCGTCTTCGACATGGAGACCCCCGCTGTCGACGACGACGGTGGCATTCCCGAGCCCGACTTCGCCCCTGTCGAGAACGCCGGCAACAACACCGCGATTCGTTGGCTCGGCCACCGTCGCGAGGACTCCGACCCGGCCGCCGAACTCATCGACGTCTCCGAGGAGCTGTCCGCCGATCTCATCGTCGTCGGTCTGCGCCGCCGGTCGCGCGTCGGGAAACTCCTGCTCGGCTCGAACGCACAGCGCATCCTCATCGACGCCGAGGTCCCGGTACTGGCAGTGAAGGCAGCCCATCATGACGACTGACAATGCGGCGGCGCAGCCCGCCGGCACGACGCTCGACGACGGACACGGATCGGACCGCGCGCGCCGACCGCTCACCGGACGAAGCGGTCTGGTCGTCGCGGGTCTCATGCTCGCACTTGCCGTCTACCTGACCGCCGGCATCATCGGGATGGACATCCCGGGTAGCGCAGCGACTCCCGGACCCGCGTTCTTCCCGATCATCCTGACGATCTGCGCGTACGTGATCGCCGGACTGCTGACCGTGCAGACCCTGCGTCACCCCGACGAGCCCGACCCCGACATCGTGCCGCCCGCGACCGGTCAGTGGCGAACGCAGAGTGATTGGCGTGCACTGGGTCTCGTCCTGGCCGGACTCATCGCCTTCACCGCGCTGCTGGTTCCGCTCGGTTGGATTCTGTCCGCCGCGCTGCTCTTCTGGATCGTCGCCTATGCCATGGGTTCCACCCGTCCGGTCCTCGACATCGCTGTGTCGCTCGTCGTCTCCTGTGCGGTGCAGGCGTTCTTCTCGGCGGGTCTCGGGCTGAACCTCCCCGCCGGCATCCTGGGAGGGCTGTTCTGATGGACAACGTCTCACTCCTGTTGGAGGGCTTCTCCCAGGCACTCACCCCGATGAACCTGCTCTGGGTCTTCATCGGCGCGCTGCTCGGCACCGCGGTGGGTGTGCTCCCGGGGCTCGGCTCGGCGATGGCCGTCGCACTGCTGCTGCCGGTGACCTTCACCCTCGACCCCACCGCCGCGTTCATCATGTTCGCCGGCGTGTACTTCGGCGGCCTGTTCGGTGACTCGACCATGGGCATCCTGATGAACACGCCCGGCGGGTCCACCGCCATCGCAACATCATTCGAGGGCCATCGGATGGCCAAACGCGGGCGGGCCGCCCAGGCCCTCGCCACCGCCGCGATCGGCGCCTTCATCGGCGGCATGATCGCGACGACCATCGTCGTGTTCTTCGCGCCCAAGCTCGCCGATCTCGCCATCCAATTCGGTCCCGCCGAGTACTTCGCCCTCGCCGTCTTCGCCTTCATCGCGATTGCCTCGGTGGTCTCCGACTCCGTCATCAAGGGCCTGACCGGACTCCTCATCGGGCTGATCCTTGCGGTCATCGGGATCGACGGGATCTCGGGCACCCAGCGCTTCACGATGGGCGCGCCCGAGTTGTTCGACGGCATCAGCATCATCGTCATCACCGTCGGCACCCTGGCCCTGGGCGAGGTCCTCTACGTCGCCTCCCGCATCCACCGCACGCGTGCGCCGGACGCGGACGCCGTCATCGGGCGGCCCTTCCTCAAGCGCGCCGAGTTCCGCGAGGCGCTTCCGGCGTGGTTGCGCGGCACCGGCTTCGGCGTCCCCTTCGGCGTCATCCCGGTCGGCGGCGCGGAGGTGCCGACGTTCCTCGCCTACGGAACCGAGCGTCGTCTCGACCGCAAACGACCCGACCCCCAGTTCGGTCACGGCGCCATCCGCGGTGTCGCCGGTCCGGAGGCGGCGGGCAACGCGACGTCGGGCACCGCGATGGGAGCCCTCCTCGCCATGGGCCTGCCCACCTCGGCGACCGCGGCGATCATGCTGGCCGCGTTCCAGCAGTACGGTCTGCAGCCCGGCCCCCTGCTCTTCGAACGGAACGCCGACCTCGTCTGGACGCTCATCGCCAGCCTGTTCATCGGCCTGATCATGCTGCTGATCCTCAACATGCCGTTCGCCGCCATCTGGGCGAAGCTGCTGCTGATCCCCAGGCACTACCTCTACGCGGGGATCGCGGTGTTCTGCGTCCTCGGTGTCTACGCGACCTCGGCCGCGATCACCGACCTCATCCTGGTCATCGCCATCGCCTTCGTCGGATATCTGCTGCGCCGCTACGGTTTCCCGCTCGCTCCGGTCATGATCGGCGTCGTCCTCGGCCCCCTCGCCGAGACCAGCCTGCGCAACGCGATGATGTCGAGCGGCGGTGATCCGAGCGTGCTGGTCGGCAGCGCGATCACCTGGGTCCTCTACGGCGTCCTCGCCGTCGTCGTCCTGTTCACCGCGTTCCGCCGCCTCCGGATGCGTACGCGCCAGGACACCTGATGCGACAGCAGTTCGTCCCGAGCTTCTCGCCCGCTCCCTCCGAAAGTCAGCCGCCGATGCCCATGCGCACCACCACCGACCGCGCGCTCATCCGTTCCCGGTTCCTCGCCGTCGACGTCGCCAATGTCGCCGACGTCCTCGACGACCTCGGCCACCGTGATCAGGCGCTGGCCACCGACTTCACGTGTGCGGCCGGGCGCGAACGGTTGGCCGGCTGGGCGTTCACCATCTGTGGCGCGATGAGCGACGCTCCGGGACGGGACCCGCTGAAAGCGCAGGCCTGCAGCCAGATCGGCCCGGACGAGGTCTCCGTGTGGCAGGGGAACGGTCGGGGCGTCTGTTACTTCGGTGAGCTCGTCGCGATCGGGATGATGCAGCGGGGTTCACCCGGTGCCGTGCTCGACGGAGGTGTGCGCGATCGGAAATGGCTCCACGAGATCGGTTTCACGACGTTCTCCCGTTACCCGGCCGCGGTCCAGACCAGCGGCCGTTGGCGCGTCGAGACATGGCAGCAACCCGTCACCCTGCCGGGTGCGTCCGGACAGCCGGTCGTCATCGAGCCCGGGGACTTCATCCTCGGCGACGACGACGGTGTCATCGTCATCCCCGCCGGGATCGTCGACGTCGTGCTCGAGGCAGCGGAGATCATGACGGAGAAGGAGATCGACGTCCGTGCCGCCATCCGCAACGGCATGACCCTCGCCGACGCGATGGCGGAGTTCGGCCGGATCTGACGGCGCGCGTCCTGAGGAGTGAGCTTCACCCCGCTCCCTGAGGAGCGAGCTTGCGAGCGTCCCCCCGCTCCCTGAGGAGCGAGCTTGCGAGCGTCCCCCCGCTCCCTGAGGAGCGAGCTTGCGAGCGTCACGAAGGGTCCCGCAGCCTCAGTCGCCAGACCCTTCGTGACGCGCCCTCCGCAAGCTCCGGGCGCTCCTCAGGGAGCAAAAGTAAACGCCGCCTCCGCAAGCTCCGGGCGCTCCTCAGGGAGCAAAAGTAAACGCCGCCTCTGCAGGCTCCGGGCGCTCCTCAGGGAGCAGAGGGGTGGCCCTTCGAGGCTCGTCGCTGTCGCTCCTCGCACCTCAGGGAACTGGGGATCACTTCTTCGCGATTGCCGCCCGATAACCGAGGAACCCGACGTATCCGGCCAGCCCGGCCAGGCCCAGCCGGCGGGTCCGCGGCGACACCAGTGCGAGGCCGATAGCGGTCTCGCAGGCACCGTTGCGGTAGGTCCAGGTGGTGGTGTCGTCGGGGAACACCGGCTCGGTGATCGGGGCGAAGATCTCGGGCTTGATGAAGTGCGCAACCCCGGTCGCGGCCAGTCCCCCGCCCAGCAGCGAGACAGCGTCCAGTGATCCCTTGCGAGTTGCCATCAGAGTGTTCCCCTTCGTCGTCGTCGACTCTCCCGGTGATCGTAGGCGTCGTCGTCTTCCGGCTCGACGTCGACAGGCCGCTATCGCACCGTGGGGACGGTGAGCCCGCGGTCGGCCTCATCGAGGTCACCGGTGTCGCCGTACTCGTACGCCCGACGGCCGGCGACGAAGACGTACGCCATGAACAGTGACCAGGCCGTCACACCGACCCCGATGCGCGCCCAGGTCGGCAGCGGGGACGGTGTGACGAACGCTTCGATGACCCCGCACAGCAGCAGCACGACGACCAGGCCCAGCGCGACGCCGACCGCTGCCCGACCCTCCTCCCCGAGAGCCGTTGCACGCGTCCGGTTTCCCGGAGCCACCCACGCCCAGAAGATCCGCAGACCCACTCCCGCGGCGACGAACAGGCAGGTCAGTTCGAGCATTCCGTGCGGCAGGATCAGTCCGAAGAACAGGTCACCACGACCGTGCCGGATCATGATCGACGCCACGACCACCAGGTTGAGGATGTTCGTGTAGAGCATCCAGATCACCGGGAACCCGAAGACGCCGAGCGCGATACACAGCGCCGCGAGCCAGAAGTTGTTGGTCCACACGCGCGCAGCGAACGACGTCGCCTCGTATTCGCTGTAGTAGTTCTCGAAGTCGTTGGTGACGAGACGCTCGATCTCGGCGGGCGACGCGAACGAACTCTCGATCCGCGGGTGCGCCAGGACCCACCACGTCATGATCACGGCCGCCCCGAGCGACCCGCCCATCACCGAGAGCCACCACCAGCGCAGCCGGTACAGGGCCGCGGGGAACGAGCGGGTGAAGAACTCGATCACCGTCGCCGGGGTGCTGACCCGGGTTCCGGTTGCGCGACCGCGGGCGCGGGCCAGGAGAGCGGACAGGTAGGCCACCAGCGAGGCATCGGGCGCCGTCGACCGGATGACCGACAGATGAGTGGCCACCCGCTGGTAGGTGTCGATCATCTCGTCGGCCTCGGCACCGGTGAGCCGGCGGCGCCGCGAGAGCGCGTCGAGCCGTTCCCACGTCGCGCGGTGCGCGGACACATAGGCGTCGAGATCCACTCGGCCAGCGTATCGGGCATTCTCGCGTCCGCGGCGGGTGTCATTCAGCGGACGTCGGGGCTGTGAGTTCCTGACGCCCGCTCGACGGATCGCGTCGTAGGGTGAGGCGTGATGTCTCATCCCGTGCCGCCGCGACCCCCCGCGGTCCCCGGTGGACCCATCGCCGGCCGCCCCGGTCCGGTCGCGTGGGGTGCGGGCGCCACGACGACGGTCGGCGTCGGACGCAACGACCTCGTCTCCGGCGAAGCGGTCGCGCTCGCTCTGCCTCCCGCGAACCTCGGCTACCGGATTCTCTCCGGCATCATCGACGTCCTGCTGGGGTTCGGCCTGTGGTTGTTCCTGTGGTGGTTGTCGTTCAAGGTCGCCGGCGAGGCAAGCGAGGCGTGGCGGGGAACCATCAACACACTGATCCCGATCCTCGCCGTCGTCGCACTCCCGACGCTGCTGGAGACCGTGACCCCGGGCAAGACCGTGGGCCACCTCGTCCTGGGCCTCCGAACAGTCCGCGATGACGCGGGTCCGACCGGGTTCCGCCACTCGCTGACCCGCGCCCTCGTCGGCTTCGTCGAACTGTATGCGTGCCTGGGGCTTCCAGCCCTGATCTCGGCGGCCATCTCGCGGAAGAGCAAGCGACTGGGCGACCTGCTCGCCGGGACCTACGTCATCCGCGACCGCCACCGGCTCGTCGAGCAGGCACCCATCGAGATGCCACCTGGCCTGCACGCGTGGGCCGTGTCCGCCGACATGGCCGCGCTCCCCGACCCACTCGCGGTGATCATCCGCCAGTTCCTCGACGGCCGCCACGGCATGAAGCCCGAGCCGAGAGCCCATGCCGCCCGGAGGATCGTGTTCGACGTCGCGCCGTTCGTCGCACCCGCTCCGCCGCCCGGCGCCCCGTTCGAAGACGTGTTGTCGGCGATCATGGCCGAGCGCCGCCGCCGCGACACCGAACGGCTCGCGCGCGAAGCCGCACTGCGCCAACGTCTGCTGCGCTGATCTGTGCTGCGACCCACCGAGGCGGCGCGGCGCACCCGGATCCCGGTTACTCTGCTACGGGTGACGTTGCCCACCCTGCTTGCGAAGGACACGAGATCGATCGGCGGCCGACGGCTTCTCGCCGCAGTCGTCGGAGTCGCGTTGACCTTCGCCACGGTGCTGACCGTGCAGGCTCCCGCCAGGGCGGGAGGTCCGGGGCCGGATTCGGCGGCCGGTGTTCACGTGGTCCCGCGCATCGTCGACTCCGAGACCGTGACGGACCCGGTCATCGCACTCCCCCAAGCGGGTTCGACACTCCGCGTGCGATACAGCTCGACGTCCATTCGCGGCCTCCCGACGGAGATGACCGGCACGCTGCTCACACCGTCGACGCCGCCGCCCGCCGGGGGTTGGCCGCTCGCCGTCTGGAATCACATGACGGTCGGCGCCGCAGACCGGTGCGCGCCGTCGCGAGCCCGGGCCGGTCATTCCGAACTGCCCCGCATGACGTCAGGTGACGGCATCGTCGGCCGGTTGCTCGACGCCGGATTCGCCGTGGCACGGCCCGACTTCGAGGGCATCGGCGGGCCCGGGCCGCACCCGTATCTCATCAGCGACTCGCTGGCGCGATCGACGGTCGACATGGCGCTTGCCGTCGCGGATCACGACCGACGGATCGGCCGCGACGTCGTCGTGGCCGGGCATTCCGAGGGCGCCGTCGCCGCCTTGGCCGCCGCGGCGCGGCCGTCATCGGAATGGGGTGACCTCCGACTCCGCGCGGTGTCGGCACTCGCACCGCCGACGCAGGTGGCCGCGCTCCTCGACGGGGCGTCCTACGTCCCGGTGTCCGGTCCCGCGATCAACGAACTGATGGGATTGGCCGCCCTCATCGGATATGGTGCGGCCGCAGCCGATCCCGGGTTCGACGAGCTGATGTCCAACGGCGGGCTCAGCGCGGCGGCGAGCAGGCTCCGTCCGCAGGTCGAGGCCCGCTGCTACGCCGACTTGACCTCACCGGACTCGTTCGGCGGCCTCGCACCGGCCCAGCTCCTGGGCCCGCGCGGCGACGAGATGAAGGCCGCATTGTTGAAAGTGCTGCGCGACAACGACGTCGACCGTCTGCGTTTTGATCGGGGGCTACCGGTCCGCATCGACTCGGGCACCGTCGACACCGTGTCGCCGCAACCGCTGGTGTCCGGTCTGGTGCAGACCTATCGGCGTGCCGGGGTGCGCGTCACATACTCCGACCGGTTCACCGGGCATGCGGGCGTGGCCACCGACCGCGCGAACGCTGCGACGATCGCGACGTGGCTCATCGCGCAGGTTTGAGGACGTTCGACGACACCCAGACTTCAACTCGACCGCCAGACTTCGATCGAGGTCTGGCGGTCGAGTTGCGGTCGGCAGGTGGCCTTCTTCGGCGGTCGCGACTGCGGCCGACTCTCGAGAGTCTTACGTCAGATCGGTCGAGCTCTTCCCCAACACGCGCCGGGCGATGATCAGCTGCTGGATCTGCTGTGTGCCCTCGAAGATGTCGAGGATCTTCGAGTCACGCGCCCACTTCTCCACCAGTGACGTCTCGGAATAGCCTGCCGTGGAGCCGATCTCGACGGTCTTGTTGGTGATGTCGGTGACGGTCCGACCGGCTTTAGCCTTCGACATCGATGCCTCGGTCGAGTTGGGCTGCTTGTTGTCTGCCATCCACGCCGCCCGCACCGTGTGCAACCACGAGGCCTCCCAATCGGATTCGAGGCGGATGAACTCGGCGACGGTGGCGTGCTGCGACGACGCCGGACGGTCGTAGTCGATCTCGTGACCCGCCTCCTCCAGCATCCGACGCAGCTCCTCCAGGGAGGCGCGACCGAGCCCGATGGCCATCGCGGCGACCACCGGACGGGTGTTGTCGAAGGTCTGCATGACCCCGCCGAAGGCCTTTTTGGTGTCGATCTCCGGCGAGCCGAGCAGGTTCTCGGCGGGGACCCGCGCGTTCTCGAACCGGATGACCGCCGTGTCGGAGGCCTTGATGCCCAGCTTGTGCTCGAGGCGGGCCACGGTGACGCCCTCGGTGGTCATCGGCACGACGAAGCTCTTGATGGCCGCGCGTCCGACGCTCTTGTCGATCGTCGCCCACACGACGACGTGGTCGGCGCGCGATCCCGCGGTCACGAAGATCTTCTCGCCGTTCAGGATGTACTCGTCGCCATCGAGGGTCGCGGTCGTGGACACTGCCGCCGAGTCCGAGCCGAAGCTCGGCTCGGTGATGGCCATCGCCGCCCACACGTCGCCGAAGCGCTCGAGCTGCTCGGGGTTCGCCACGGCCGCGATCGCGGCATTGCCCAGGCCCTGGCCGGGAATGGAGAGCAGCAGGCCCACGTCGCCCCAGCTCATCTCCAGAGCCGACAAGAGCCCGCGCATGTTCGCGCCGTTCACCGACGGAGCGTCGGAGGCGGACTTCTCGGCGTCGGCGGACTTGTCCGTGGAGCGACTCTGCTTGGCGAGCTTCGCCAGCTCGTCGAGTTCGACCGGGTACTCGTGCTCGGCCTGGTCGTACTTGCGCGAGATCGGCCGGAAGAGGTGCTCGGCAGCCATGTGGGTGCGCTCGACCGTCGAATCGAACTTCTTCGGGAGCTCCAGGTTGATCGCCATGGCAGTACCTTACTGCGCAGTAAGTTCGTTGCCAAGTCCCGGCTCGTGACCGAAGCCGAATAATGTGGACCGGTGGCGTACGACGAGGAACTGGCCTACCGCATCCGTGCTCTGCTGGCGACCGAGTGCGGCCTCGACGAGAAGCGCATGTTCGGCGGGCTGGCCTTCCTGATCAACGGCAACATGGCCGTCGCCGCCAGCGGCAAGGGCGGGATCATGGTGCGCGTCGCACCCGAGGAGACCGAGAGCCTCCTCGAGTACCCGCACACCCGGCCGATGGTGATGTCGGAACGCGAGCTCCGGGGATGGCTACGCGTCGACGACGCCGGCATCGCCACCGACCGCCAGCTCTCCCGCTGGATCGCGATCGGTTCCGACTACGCGCGGAAGTTGCCGCCGAAGTAGATATGACCGGCCTCCGTTCCCTGAGGAGCGAGCGTCAATATCTGCTCCCTAATCCGAAAGAACGCCCTGCCCCCTGCTCCCTGAGGAGCGCCCGGAGCTTGCGGAAGGGCGCGTCACGAAGGGTCTTCGCAACCCGACTCACCAGGACCCTTCGTGACGGCCTCCGCAAGCTCCGGCCTCCTCAGGGAGCAGTGATTGGGCTCGCGCCGAGCACAACGGGTTCTTTCGTAGTCCACGACGGCCGGCAGGCCGCAGATACTGAGGTGCGCCCGGAGCTTGCGGAGGGCGCGTCACGAAGGGTCTGCCAGGCATCTCACCAGGACCCTTCGTGACGCTCGCAAGCTCGCTCCTCAGGGAGCAGGAGTGAGACGCTCGCAAGCTCGCTCCTCAGGGAGCAGGAGTGAGACGCTCGCAAGCTCGCTCCTCAGGGAGCAGTAGGGGGTCACGACCCAGCCACCCGGGGAGCAGAGGGGTCGCGCTCCTCGCACCGCGGGGAGTCAGGGAACGATGTTCACCATCCGACCGGGCACCACGATGACCTTGCGGGGTTCGGCGCCGTCGAGGAGCGCGACGATCTTCTCGTCGGCGAGCGCCGCGGCACGCAGGGTCTCCTCGTCGGCGTCGGCCGGGACGGTGATCCGACTGCGGACCTTGCCCTTGACCTGAACCGGGATCTCGACGGTGTCCTCGACCAGCCAGTCCTCATCGGCGACCGGGAACGCCGTCCGCACCACCAGGGTCTGCCGACCCAGCCGATGCCACAGCTCCTCGGCGATGTGCGGCGCGAGGGGAGCCAGCATGATCACCAGTGCCTCGACAGCCTCCCGGGGGGCGCCGGTCTTCTCGAAGTTCTTGGTGAGGTGATTGGTCAGCACCGTGAGCTTGGCAACCGCCGTGTTGTTGCGCAACGCGTCGTAGTCCTCGCGGACGCCGGCGATCGTCTTGTGCAGCAACCGTTTCGTGTCGTCGTCGAGCGCGGTGCCGGCGACCCGGAGCGCACCGGACTCCTCGTCGACGACGAGTCGCCAGATGCGCTGCAGGAATCGCTGCGACCCCACCACGTCCTTGGTGGCCCACGGCCGTGACTGGTCGAGCGGACCCATGAACATCTCGTAGACGCGCAGTGTGTCGGCGCCGTAGTCGCGGCAGATGTCGTCGGGCGCCACCGAATTCTTCAGGGACTTGCCCATCTTGCCGTACTCTCGGCGAACCTTCTCACCGTGGTAGAAGAACTCGCCGTTCTCTTCGGTGACCTCTTCGGCGGGCACATAGATGCCGCGCGAGTCGGTGTAGGCGTACGCCTGGATCATGCCCTGGTTGAACAGCTTCCGGTACGGCTCGCGACTAGTCACGTATCCGAGGTCGAAGAGGACCTTGTGCCAGAATCGCGAGTACAGCAGGTGCAGCACCGCGTGCTCGACACCACCGATGTAGAGGTCGAGCCCACCCGGGTCGTTCTCGCCGTGCAGTGCCGGCCGAGGACCCATCCAGTACGCCTCGTTCTCCTTGGCGCACAGGGTTTCCGAGTTGGTGGGGTCGATATAACGCAGCTGGTACCACGAACTGCCCGCCCACTGGGGCATGACGTTGGCGTCCCGGGTGTAGGTCTGCACGCCGTCGCCCAGATCGAGTTCCACCGTCATCCACTCGGTGGCCTTCGCCAGTGGAGGCGACGGTTCGCTGTCCGCGTCGTCGGGGTCGAAGGAGACCGGCGCGTAGTCGTCGACCTCCGGGAGCTCCACCGGCAGCATCGTTTCCGGCAGTGCATGGGGCTGGCCGGCCGCGTCGTAGACGATCGGGAAGGGTTCGCCCCAGTAGCGCTGACGGGCGAACAGCCAGTCGCGCAACTTGTATTGGATTCTCCCGGTGCCCACACCGTCGGCCTCGAGATGTTCGACGATCGCCGCCTTGGCCTCCTCGACGTTGCGACCGTCCAGGAACCCGGAGTTCACCAGGGGACCGTCGCCCATGTAGGCCTCGGTGGCGATATCGGTGTCGGAGCCGATGACCTCGCGGATCGGCAGCCCCAACACCGTCGCGAACTCGTGGTCGCGGGCGTCGTGGGCCGGGACCGCCATGATCGCGCCGGTGCCGTATCCCATGAGGACGTAGTCGGCGACGAAGACCGGGACCTGCTCGCCATTCACGGGATTGACGGCGAAGCTGCCGGTGAAGACGCCCGTCTTCTCCTTGTTCTCCTGGCGCTCGAGGTCGGACTTCGCGGTGATCGACGCGCGGTACTCCGCGATCGCGGCCGCGGGGTCGGCCGCGCCGCGGGTCCAGCGGTGGTCGGTGTCGGCAGGCCATTCTCCTGCGGTCAGCTCGTCGACGAGTGGATGTTCCGGCGCGAGGACCATGTAGGTGGCGCCGAACAGGGTGTCGGGACGGGTCGTGAACACCTCGATGCCGCCGACGCCGGGCACGTCGAAGCGCACCTGGGCGCCGCGCGAGCGTCCGATCCAGTTGCGCTGCATGGTCTTGACCTTCTCCGGCCAGTCCAGCACATCCAGGTCGTCGAGCAACCGGTCGGAGTACGCGGTGATCCGCATCATCCACTGCCGCAGGTGCTTCCGGAACACCGGGTAGTTGCCGCGGTCGCTGCGGCCGTCGGCGGTGACCTCCTCGTTGGCCAGCACGGTGCCCAGCCCCGGGCACCAGTTGACCAGCGAATCACTCAGGTACACCAGGCGATGGTCGTCGAGGATCTCGGTGCGCTCGGCGGGGGAGAGGTCGGCCCAGCTGCGCCCCTCGTGCTTTCCACCCAATGCTCGTGCATCTGAAGCGAATTCGTCGACCAGCTCGGAGATGCGCCGAGCCTTGCCCTGGTCGGTGTCGTACCACGCGTTGTAGATCTGCAGGAAGATCCACTGGGTCCACCGGTAGAAGTCGACATCGGTGGTGGCCACCCGACGGCGCTCGTCGTGACCCAACCCGAGCCGTCGGATCTGGCCCAGGTAGCGCTCGATGTTCTGCTCGGTGGTGGTGCGCGGATGGGTGCCGGTCTGCACCGCGTACTGCTCGGCGGGCAGGCCGAACGAGTCGAAGCCCATCGTGTGCAGCACGTTCTTGCCGGTCATCCGCTGGTAGCGCGCGAAGACATCGCTCGCGATGAAGCCGAGCGGGTGGCCGACATGCAGGCCTGCGCCGGACGGGTAGGGGAACATGTCCTGCACAAAGAGCTTGTCGGCGGCGTCGGCGTCCCCGCCGCCGAAGGCGGACAGGTCACCGGCGAGCGGCCCGACGGGATTCGGCGCCTCGTAGGCGTGCTCGTCGGACCAGGTCTGCTGCCAGCGCTGCTCGATCTCGCCGGCGACCGCCGCCGTGTAGCGGTGGGCGGTCGTACCGGCGGTGTCGCCGCTCGTCTTCTCGGCTGAAGTCACGCGACCAGGGTAAATCCTGTCCGTCGCCGCCCCCAATCCGGTCGCCTCCGCTGTGACCGGCACCGGCTCGTCCGATGCCGATTCACCTCGGTACGACGCACGGTCGTATGCTGTGGGTCGTGAATGCCGTGTCCGTCGCCGTTGCCGTACTGCTCTTCGTGCTGGCCGGACTCTGGGCGGTGGTAGGAATCCGCGGACTCCGCGGCACCCTCCCGCGCAATCGTTGGATCGGCGTCCGCTCCGCGGAGACCATGCGATCCGACGAGGCTTTCCGCATCGCCAACCGCATCGCCGGACCGGGCACCCTCGGCGCGTCGGTGATCCTCACGCTGGGGGCCATCGCGACCGTTGCCGTCCCGGGCGGGTGGGCACTGGCCTTCGGACTCGTTGCGCTGGTGGCCGCGCTCGTGGTGGTCGGACTGGTCAGCGGCATCGGGGTACGCGCCGCTGCAGCCGTACCCGCCGACGACGACGGCTGTTCCTGCTGTTCCGGCGGCGACGCCCACAGCCATGCCGCCGACGAGAACCCCTCGGACCCGGCGGCCGACTGCGGCACCAGCAGCTGCGGTGCCTGCTCGTTGCGCGGCGTCTGCGCAGGTGACTCGGCCCAGGCTTGAGCCGGCCGGCGTCGTCTCACACCACTGATCTCGGGGCACATCCATGCGTACTCTCAAGAATCTCCTCGATCGTTCTCCGATCGACGGCTTCATCCTGGCCATCTGCATCGCCGTCGCGGTGGCCGCATTCCTGCCGGCTCGCGGCGCGGCAGCAGAGGCACTCGACTGGGTGGTGATCGTCGCGATCGCCGCACTGTTCTTCCTCTACGGCACTCGACTTCATCCACGCGAGGCGCTCGAAGGTCTCCGGCACTGGCGGCTGCACGTCACGATCCTCGCGTTCACGTTCATCGTGTTCCCGATCGTGGGACTGGCGTTGAAGCCGGTCGTCGAGCCGTTGATCGGCGAAGACCTCTATGCCGGACTGCTCTTTCTATGCCTGGTCCCATCGACGGTGCAGTCGTCGATCGCTTTCACCTCGATGGCCAGAGGCAACATCGCCGGGGCGATCGTCAGCGCATCCACGTCGAACATCCTCGGCGTCTTCCTGACCCCGCTGCTGGTGGTCGCGCTGATGCAGAACGCCGGCGACATCAGCATCGACGCGACGTCGGCCCTGAAGATCGTCGCGCAGATCCTGGTGCCGTTCCTGCTCGGGCAGCTCGCCCGCCGGTGGGTCGGCCCGTTCTTCACCCGGCACGCGAAGATCACCAAGCTCGCCGACCGCGGCGCCATCGTGCTCGTCGTCTACGTCGCGTTCAGTGAGGGCGTCGTCCAGGGCATCTGGTCGTCGGTGGAGGTGGGTCAGGTGATCGCCGTGACCGTCATCTCGCTGCTGCTCGTCATCGTGATGCTCGCGATCACCGGCTGGCTCCCGAAGCGGCTCGGCTTCGGCCGCGCCGACACGATCGCCATCCAGTTCTGCGGCACCAAGAAGAGCCTGGCCACCGGCCTGCCCATGGCGACCGTCCTGTTCACCGGCACCACCGTCGGCCTCATCGTGCTGCCGCTGATGATCTTCCACCAGATCCAGCTCATGATCTGCTCGTGGCTGGCGACACGGTACGGACGCGAGGCGGACGACGCCGAAGCGGCCGGCGCGCCCACCCCGGCTCCCTGACCGAAAGAACGCCAGGTCAGCGGTTCGGGAGTCCGAAAAGCGGCCTGCGGGTAGAGCAGAAACAACGGAGGGCGCCGGGCCCGCGACCGGCAGACTGCAACTCGACCGATGGACTTCGATCGAAGTCCAGGAGTCGAGTTGAAGTTCGTCGGTCACGAAAATGCGGCAGGCACGCGAGACAGCCGCGCCCGCCTGAGGCCGATGGCTCGTGCGCGTAGAGCGTTCCGGCCGGCGGTGAGACGGCACGACAGCCGCGCTATCTCGATCGTCCGCGCCACAGTGCACGCGAGTAGCGCAAGTTCGGCAGAGATTGCGCTTCAAGATAGGGCGGCAACGATGCAGTTCTTTCGACCCCACGACGGCCGCCAGGCCGCAGATGCTGAGGTGCGAGCTTGCGAGCGTCACGAAGGCTCTTCGCAACCTCGGTCACCGAACCCTTCGTGACGCGCCCTCCGCAAGCTCCGGGCGCTCCTCAGGGAGCAGGGGGTCCCACCGGGGTCGACAACGGCAGGTTCACGAAGCTCGGACGGTTCGGGTCGAGCTGGATGTGTTGCGGCCGGAGTCCGGACTCGTTCAGCAGCGGACGCAACGGCAGACCGCGCGGGAAGTTCATCGCGAACACGTCGATCCGCAGGCGGTGTCCCGGTTGGATCAGTGCCTCGGTCGGCAGCAGACCGATGTCGACACTCACCGGGCGGCCCGGCGCGACGGGTTGGCGTGACGCCAGTGTGAGCTCGTAGAACGGGTCGATCACATCGCCGTTGGGCGCGAACTGCGACTTCGCGTCGTCGTATCCGCGCAGCGACGCCATCACCTGCCCGGAGGTCAGGACCTTCGACGTCCCGTCGGGAGCTACATCGTTGAGGGTGGCGGTCCAGTACCCGTCGGTGGCGTCGAGCACGGTGTTCAACCGCACGTTGGCGTACCCGGACACGCTGCGCGTCGACGTCATCGGGGGAGTGGTGAACGTCAACGCGGCGCGCTCGGAGATGCGGGCGTCGTCGGAGCAGAACGGGAAGATGGCGAGTGCACCGGCCAGTTGCTGCGCGGCGTCGCGTGAACACATCGGCGCCAGACCGGGCGCGATGGTCATCCGGGCACGAGATGCGGGTGCTACCGGCGTCAGGCTGCCATCACGGACCGCATGGGCCGCGGTACCGCTGCGCCGGTCGGTCAGGTAGAGCCGCTGGCGTTCCATCCCGGCCCGCGGGAACTGCTGGGCGGTGATCCACGAGTCGCCGACCTGCTTGAGGTTGACGGGCCCGTAGGCGTCGACACCGTTGTCGATTCCCTTGAGCCACTTGTCGAACCACGCCTTCTGCAAGACGTCCAACCGGGGTGGGGTGTTGCGTCTGCCCTCCTGGCCGCCGCCGATCGTCAGGTGATAACCGTCGCCCATGATGAGTTGCTTCTGGCCCGGCGGCAGCGGGATCTTGTTGTACATCCGGACTTCACTGTTGGTGAAGAGATCGAACCAGCCGCCGTAGATGAACGTCGGCGTGGTGATGCGGTCGGCGTGGTCGAGCCACGACGACCTCGGCTCGGAACCGTTGTCCAGCAACGCCTTCAGGTTCGGCGGTACCGACGGGATGTCGGGGGTCAGGAGCGCGGCGAACAGCTGCGGGTAGAAGGTGAACGGGTCGGAGATCCGGTCCGCCAACCACTTCCAGTCGAAGGTGCCGTTCAGCATCGACGCGACGTTCGGGATCATCTTGGTGGTGTTGACCAGCGTCAGCCACAGCGGCAGGAAGCCGACGCCCAGAGCGCCGCCCGGGGCGACGATGTCGCGGATCAGGTCGCCGCCCGGCTCGACCGGGAAGATCGCCTTGAGTGCCTTCGGGTTCTTGTTGGCGGCCTGGATCTGGTTGATCGCCGAGTAGGACACACCCGACATGCCGACCTTGCCGTTGGACCACCGCTGCTTCGACGCCCAGTCGATCACCTCGATGGTGTCGCGCTGTTCCCGCGACTGGAAGACGTCCCAGACTCCCTGCGAAAAGCCGGTGCCCCGAACGTCCACCACGACCTGCGTGTATCCGCTACGGACGAGATCGAAGTCGACGAGGAAGGTCTTCGCGCCGCCGTCGCGGATGGTGTGGGCGATGTCGTTGACGCCGTCGATCGGGGTGCCGGACAGATTGATCGACCGCGCGAGCTGGAGCAAGTAGGGCTCGAGCACCGGGTTCTGCAACACCGCGGATCCGACGGTGGTGATGAGCTTGGTGTAGGGCGTCATGTTCACGACGACCGGGGTCTTCGTCGACGTCGGGCGCTCACGTGCGTCGGCCGGGCGGTACACGTTGGCCCGGAGAACCGTGCCGTCGCTCATCCGGATCGGCACATCCCAGGTGACGTTGACGCCGGCATAGGGTTGCGGGCCGTCGTGGCTCGCTGCCCATCGCGCCCCGTCGGTGCCGCCGGTGGGTCCGACCGGCGCGGCGCCTGCCACGGCGATGGGCGCCACCAGCGCGACCACCGCGAGGATCACCCCGACCAGAACCCGCGCACTCTTCGACCCGCTCATGCACACCCCCGCATGTCATGCGCTGGAGCAATCCACGGTTGTCCAGCGAGAAATTGATCAAGCGTCCACAACCTAACACCCCGCGGGTGACGTGGATCACCGGGTGTCTCAAGCAATGCTCAGCATCACCGTCCGGACGGACGGACTCAGTTCACGCTGAGATCGATCGGGTGGGTCGCGAGGAGAGGTTTCGGCCAGGCCTGCCTGCGCAGGACGTCGAACCACACGTCCGACGCCGGCGGCGCGAGCAGGTCGCGGGGGAGTGCCGAGGCGACCATCCAACTGAACTGGTCGAGCTCGTCGTCGAGTTGCCCGATGCCCCATCCGCTGTAACCCGCGAAGATCCGGACACCCTCGAGGACCTCGGCGAGGGGCTCGGGGTCGGCGTCGAGATCGACGAGGACGACCCGGCCGTCGACCGGACGCAGGGCGGGCACGTCGTCGATGTCGGTGCCGGGTTTCACCACCCCCAGGCACAGCGCCGCCTCCTGGTTCACCGGCCCGCCCACATAGAGGGCGCGCGGCGAGGCCGCGATGTCGGTCCACTGCGGCAGGAGGTTGTGCACGGCGGTCTGGCTCATCCGGTTGAGGATGACCCCGAGACTGCCCGACTCGTTGTGCTCGATGACGTAGATGACGGTTCGGGCGAAGGTGGGTTCGATGAGATCGGTCGAGGCGATCAGCGCGGTGCCCGGACGCACCCGCGGCGTGGGGTCGGCATCCCAGGGGACGCCGGGCATACGCGCACCACCACCGCTGTCCGCCGAGTGTTCTCCGGGGCGGGATTCCGGTGCGGGATCGTCTGCGTCTTCACCTCCGGCCACCCGACCATCATCGCACGTCCGTGGCCGACGACGTCCATCGTCAGCTCGGTAGGCTGGATCGGTGAGCAGCACCCAGGCGACCCGTGACCAACGCGGGTGGTCGGTGTTCGTCCACTCCCTCCGTTCGTCGCCAGGACTCGGACGGTTGTTGTCGGTCCGGTTGTCCAGTCAGATCACCGACGGGATCTTCCAGGCCGCGCTGGTCGGCAGCATCCTGTTCAACCCCGAGCGCCATGCCGATCCGCTCGCGGTGGCCGGTGGCCTCGCGGTGCTGCTGCTGCCGTATTCGCTCATCGGCCCGTTCGCGGGCGCGTTGCTCGACCACTGGGATCGACGCAACGTTCTCCTGTACGCGAACCTGCTGCGCGGGCTGATCATCGGGCTCGTCGCACTGGCCGTCGCCTCCGGCGCACCCGATGTCGTGGTGCTGATCACCGCCCTCGCTGCGACGGGTGCGAGCCGGTTCGTGGCGGCCGGACTGTCGGCCGGACTGCCGCACGTCGCGCGGCGTGAGGTGCTGGTCGCCACCAATGCGTTGTTCACCACGTTGGGCGGCGCGATGCTCACCGTCGGCCTCGGCATCACCCTGGGACTCCGCGCGATCTTCGGCGACGACAACGTGGGCAGTGCCCTCACGATGATCGCCGGGATCGTGCTGGCCGTCGTCTCCGGCGGGTTGGCGCATCGGTTCCGTCCCCTGCAACTCGGTCCCGACGAGCCCGACGATCCGGGTCGTTCGGCCGTGCACGCGGTCTCGGTCGGACTCTGGCACGGTGCCCGCGCCGTCGTCCACCACAGGACCGTGGCCGCCGCGTTGTCGGCGATCGGGGCCCACCGGCTGGTGTTCGGGATGAACACGCTGATGATCCTGGTGCTGACGCGCCAGATGGGTCCCGGCGACGGCGTCGACCGCGTCAGCGTGGTCATCGGTTTCACCGGCGCGGGGGCGCTTCTCGCCGCGGTCATCACACCGATCGCGGTGGCGCGGGTGGGCCGGTACGTGACGCTGCTCGCCGCATTGGCCGTCGGCGCGGTCGCCGAGCTGTCCGTACTCAGCTTCGAATTCGCGGTGATCTGCGGGTCGGCGTTCGTACTCGGACTCATCGGGCAGATCGCCAAGCTGTGTGGCGACGTGGCGATGCAGGTCGACGTGGATGACGCGGTGCGCGGACAGGTGTTCTCGGTGCAGGACGCGGTGTTCAACATCGCCTACGTGGGTGCGGTGACCGTCGCTGCCCTCGCGATCCCCGACGACGGCCGGGCGGTCGGGCTCGTCGTGCTCGGGGTGGTGCTGTACCTGCTCGGCATGCTCGTGGTGCGCCTCCTGCATCCGCGTGGGCACTGGTCCGCCGAGCCCACGACGGTGCGGCACACCGTCACCGACCCCGCCGCGTGAACCGCGGGTCCCGGTTGTCGTAGGCGGCGTCGGCCACGCCGTTCGCATCCAGGTCCACCAGCATCACATCGTGGCTGCCGTCCCCGTCGGAGTCGACGTAGAGTCGTTCGCCGACAATCCGGCCGCCCCGGTCGGCGCCGACGATCTCGACGTCGGGGTCGCCGTCGTCGTCGAGGTCGACCCGGGTGACCTGCGCCGGCGGGGTTTGCGGGGTCCGCTCAGGAACGTCGCGCCGCGGCAGTTGTTCGCCGACGAGGTCGGCTCGCGCGACGGGCCGGTCCCACAGACCGGCACCGGAGTCGCGGTAGAAGGCGTCGGGCTCGCCGTCGTCGTCGGTGTCGAGCGCGGCGACGTCGGCGACACCGTCGGCGTCGGTGTCCCACATCGCGTCATCGCGACGGCCGTCGCCGTCGAAGTCGAGCCCGATCGCGTCCAGGACATCGGAACGCGGATCCCCGAGCGCGAGGTCGGCGGTCCCGGACCAGCGCGTCGTCGGACCGTCGCCGGTCCCGAAGAAGTACTCGATCGCCGGGTCCATGAGGTCTTGGACGCAACGGGGCCCAATCCGGTTCCCATCGATCGGTTCCCAGCGCCCGGGTTCCCACTGTGCGGTTCCCGATGGGTGTGGACACCTCGACCACCCGGTAGGTTGTGGCCCATGTACGTCAGCGATCTCGGCGAGCAGTGGCATGCGGCCCGGCTCGAACCAGCCCTGGCACATCTCGACTCTGCTTCGGCGGGCCGCTCGTCGTACGCACTGATCGGCGCGATGACCGCGCATCTCTGGCGGGAGACCGAACGCGGGTCGTATGTCGCCGCCGACGACCGCGCCGAGGAGATCTCGCGCGACACAAGGAATCTCGCTGCCCTGATCGGACACACCGGCGACGAGGTGGTCTTCCGTGAGAGCGCCCGCGCCGCTCTGCGCGCCCTTCTCACCAACTGGAGCCTGCCCGTCACATCGACCGTGTGGGTGGCGAAGAACGAGTTCGGGCCCAACCTCGAGGAGTTCGAGCGCCGCGGGTACGCGGTACGGACCATGCCCGACGGGGACGTCTACGGTCACGTCGACACCGACGCGCTCGAGAACATGCTGCAGTTCGAGCAGCCCGACTTCATCCACGTCTGCCACATCGGCTCGATGTCCGGTGTGGTGCAGCCGGTCACGCGGATCGTCGAACTCGCGCACCGGGCCGGTGTGCCCGTCGTGGTCGACATGGCGCAGTCGGTCGGTCACGTCCCCACCGTCACCGGTGCCGACGTCGTCTACGGCACCAGCCGCAAGTGGCTCACCGGCCCGCGTGGCGTCGGGTTCGTCGCGGTGCGTCGAGACTCGTTGCGGCCGGTACGAATCGACGGTTCCGAGGCATTCATCGCCGGGCGCCTCGGACTCGGTGTCGCGGTCCGCGAGTTGCTCGAGATCGGCCAGCAGCGCGTCTTCCGCGAACTCGCGAAGATCGGCCGGGTCACCCGCGAACGACTCCACGGCATCGCGAGCTGGGAGGTCCTCGAACCGATCGACGAGCCGTCGGCGATCATCACCCTCGCACCACCGCCCGGATGGCAGTTCGACGACGTCGCCGCGGCCCGCGACAAGCTGCTGTCACTCGGTGTCCTGGTCACCGCCGCGGACACCTGGCGCGCCCCGCTGGCGACCGAGCATCCGGTCCTCCGGATCAGCCCGCACCTCGACGTACGCCGGTCCGAACTCGACCGCGTCGCAGACACGTTGCGCACCATGGGCTACTGACGCTCACCCGACGCCGAGCGCGCTCACCCGAGGATCTCGCCGACGATCCGCTCGATCTCCGGCCGTGCCGCGTCGGCGTCGACCTGCACGAGGCCGATCCGCGTGCGCCGGTGCAGGATGTCGTCGGTGTCGAGGGCACCCTCGTGCGTGACCGCGAACTCGACTTCGGCGCGGGTGACATCGATGCCGGGGACGATCGGATCCAGGGGACGGGGGAGAACGGCGGCGTCCACCACCGCCGGCGCCTCCCCGCCGAACCGCTGCACGAGCGAAGCCGGCAGCCCCTGCTCACGCGGACTCCGCAGGGCTCCGACCAGCGGGGTCGTGGTCGTGACACAGTCCCCGGCGGTGAGGTCGGTGGTCGCGAGCGCGGCGTCGACGGCGTCCTGGGCCATGCGCCGGTAGGTGGTGAGCTTGCCGCCGAGGACGTTGACGAGACCATCGCCGCGGACGCCGACGTGGTGCTGCCGCGAGACGTCGGCGAGGGCCTCGGAGTCGCGGCCGCCGCCGCGGGTGTCGACCAACGGTCGCAGACCCGCGAACGTGCCGATGATGTCCGAGCGATCCAACGGCCGTGCGAGAGCGGGATTCACGGCGTCGAGCAGGAAGTCGAACTCCGACTCGTCCGGCATCGGGACGTCGGGGATCGGCCCGGGCGCCGCGACATCGGTGAGGCCGACGTAGACGCGCCCCAGTTGCGCGGGGATCACGAAGACGAACCGGGACACCGAGGTGCCGAGCGGGGTCATCAGCGCGGCGTCGGGGAATCCCAACCGCGCCGCGTCGACGACGAGATGCGTTCCCCGACTGGGATGTACGGCGAGTGCATCATCGATGCCGCCGGACCAGACACCGGTGGCGTTGACGACCATCCGCGCGCCGACGTCGAAGCTCTCACCGGTCAACTGATCGGTGAGGGTGGCCCCGCGGCCGTCCACGCGCTCGGCCCGCACCCGGGTGCAGACGGATGCGCCGTAGCCAGCCGCCGTACGTGCGAGGGCGACGACGAGCCGAGCGTCGTCGACGAGCTGACCGTCGGAGGTGGAGATACCGCCGCGCAGACCGTGGGGGGACACCGCCGGGAAGCGGGCGAGGGTCTCCAGCGCCGACACCCGGGTCGGCGGCGGCAACAGCGAGTCGGGGGTACCGGCGTTGCGTCGGAGCACATCTCCCGCGCGGAGGCCCAATCGGATGATCGAGGTTTGCCTGCCGCCGCGGTCGGGGATGATCTGGCGGAGGGGAGCGATCAGATGCGGCGCGATGGCGGTCATCAGATGATGACGTTCGACGGCACTTTCGCGCGCGATCCGCAGATCACCCCTGGCCAGATAACGGAGACCACCGTGGACGAGTTTGCTGCTCCAGCGCGAGGTTCCGGCCGCGAGGTCGTCCTTCTCGACGAGCGCGACGCGCAGGCCACGGGTCGCGGCGTCGAGCGCCACCCCGGCGCCGGTCACACCGCCGCCGATGACCAGCAGATCCAGGGGATCGCCGGACGTCAGACGGTCGAGCGCACGACGACGGGTGTCGGCGGACAGGGTCGCCATCAGATTCGCACCGCGCGACCGGCGCTCACGACGTCATCCGTCGACGCCCGCACCGGCCGGACGCAGATACCCGGCCAGCATCTCGTGCAACTCGGTGCTCCAGCCCTCGGCGATGATGTCGGAGACCAGCGCCCCGGACTGGAGGAACGACTGCGCGATCAGCAGCACCATCGCCGCCATCCGTTTGGCGTCACCCGCCCGGACGTGGCGCCGTTCCTGGGCCTGCGACAGCATGTCCGAGAGAATCGCGAGCGCCCCTTGCTGACTCGTACCGAGACGCTCGAAGACATACGGCGCCATGAAGTCTCGCTGCTCGCGCCACAGCGAGGCGATCAGTTCGTCGTCGCGGAGCGCGCCGACGACCGCGACCACCCGATCGACGAGCGCATCCAGATCGGCGGGTTCGCCTCGTCCGCCGATGGCGTCCTCGACGACCCCCAGGACCTCGCGGGTCAACAGCCCGCGGATGATCTCGTCGATGTCAGGCCACCGGCGGTACACCGTCGGTCGGCTCACGCCTGCTTGTCGGGCCACCTCGGAGACAGTCACCTTGCGTCCGCCGCTACGCAGCAGACAGCTCCGTGCTGCATCCAGAACGAGATCCCCGATCTCCTCGTTACGGATTGCCATGATGTGTAACACTGTAACGGATCACTTGAACGGCGGGGGGCCGACTCATATGACTATCGAACACGCCACACTCGTGGCCAGTCCGTACGCACGGCACGGAACGGGCCTGCGCGTCGCCCACGACGCCGCAGAGCTGCTGCGTGCCCGCGGCGTGGAAGTGGAGATCATCGTCGGCGAGGACATCGCCGACGCCGCCGATCTCGCCGGCAAGGCAGCCCGGGGGGACACCGACGTCCTCGTCGTCGTGGGGGGCGACGGCACGGTGCGTCTGACGGTCGAGGCCACGATCGGGTCGGGCAAGCCGCTGGCCGTCATCCCGGCCGGGAGCGGGAACGACTTCGCCCGCAACCTCGGCATCCCACTGGATCCGGCCGACGCCGTCGAGGTCATCCTGGCCGGCCACCGGCGACCCATCGACCTCGGCCGGGTCAGCTTCCCGGACGGGCAGACCGCGCTGTTCAGCACGGTCGCCGCCACCGGGTTCGACGCCGCGGTCACCGCGCGGGCCATCGACATGCGCCGGCCGCGCGGCCAGTCCCGGTACACGATCGCGGCGCTGCTCGAACTACTCGCTCTGCGGTCGCGTCACTACCAGGTCCGCGTCGACGACCAGGCCGTCGAATCCGACCTCATCTTCGCCGCGATCGGCAACACCACGTCGTACGGCGGTGGCATGAAGATCACGCCGCAGGCGTCGATCACCGACGGCCGGCTCGACGTGACCCTCGCGCTCAACCCACCGCGGCTGGCACGTTGGACGATTGCGCGTGTCTTCCCGAAGGTGTTCTCCGGCAAGCACATCGACAGTCCGAACGTCCGGACCATGCGCGGTGCGGAGGTCGAGCTGTACTGCGATCCGCCGGCTCTCGTGTCGGTCGACGGTGACCTCATCGGCGAGCTGCCGGCGGTCTTCGAGGCGGTACCGCACGCGATCGAGGTGTTCGCGCCGGCGAGCTGAAAGCCCCGGGGAGTCTCGCAGTCCTCACTGACCGCTGCGCGCCGCCCACCATTCGCGAAGGGCATCCTCCGCCTCGTCGCGGCTGAGCGGTCCACGGTCCAGGCGTAGCTCCTTCAGATGACGCCACGCCTGTCCGACGATCGGGCCGGGCGGTACGCCGAGGAGTTCCATGATCGCGTTGCCGTCGAGGTCGGGCCGGACCTTCTCGAGATCCTCGGCCGCCTGTAGGTCGGCGATCCGCTGCTCGAGACTGTCGTAGTTCTGCTGCAGCCGCCGGGCGCGCCGCTTGTTACGGGTGGTGCAGTCGGCGCGCACCAGCTTGTTCAGCTTGTCGAGCAGGGGGCCGGCATCGGTGACGTACCGGCGGACGGCCGAGTCGGTCCACGCGCCGTCGCCGTAACCGTGGAAGCGCAGGTGCAGGAAGACCAGCTGCGCCACGTCGGACACCACCGCCTTCGGGTACTTCAGCGCCCGCATCCGTTTGCGCACCATCTTCGCGCCCACGACCTCGTGGTGATGGAAGCTGACGCCACCCCCCGGTTCGTGCCGCCGCGTCGCGGGTTTGCCGATGTCGTGCAACAGGGCCGCCCAGCGCAACACCAGGTCCGGATCGCCGTCCTCGAGGTCGATGGCCTGGCGGAGCACGGTCAGGGAGTGCTGATAGACGTCCTTGTGCTGGTGGTGCTCGTCGATGGTGAGCTTCATGCCGGGCACCTCGGGCAGCACCCGCTCGGCCAGACCGGTCTCGACCATGGCGTCGATCGCCTCGATCGGGAACTCGCCGCAGATCAGTTTGTCCAGCTCGGTGCGGATGCGTTCGACGGTGATGCGTTCGATCTCACCGTTCATGTCGGTGATCGCCTGCCACACGCGCGGCGCGAGCCGGAATCCGAGCTGGGAGACGAACCGGACGGCGCGGAGCATCCGGAGCGGGTCGTCGCCGAAGGACTGTGCAGGCGTGGCGGGGGTGTCGATGACCCCGGCCAGCAGGGCGGTCATCCCGTCGAGCGGGTCCCGGAAGTCCTGGGCGCCCGCCGAGCCGATCCGGACCGCCATCGCGTTGACGGTGAAGTCGCGTCGGATCAGGTCGTCGTCGAGGGTCTTGCCGAAGGTGACCTCGGGATTGCGGCTGACCTGGTCATACGAGTCCGCTCGGAACGTCGTGATCTCGATCAGGTGGTCACCCTTGCGGACCCCGACCGTGCCGAACTCGATGCCGACGTCCCAGAACGCGTCGGCCCAGCCGCGGAGGAGCTGCGAGACCTTTTCCGGGCGCGCATCGGTCGTGAAGTCGAGGTCGTTGCCCAGACGCCCGAGAACCGCGTCGCGCACCGAGCCGCCCACCAGGTACAGCTCGTGGCCGGCGGTCTCGAACAGCTTGCCGAGGGGCACGAGGACGTCGTCGAGGTCGCGCAGTGCGATCGCCGCGGCGGCGAGCAGGCGGGTGCGCCGTTCCGGGTCCGCCGAGTGCACCTGGTCCGGCTGGGCTGCCCCATTCCGGAATCGCCCAGACGCCGCCGCACCGGACGAGGAAGTGTCGTTCACGGCTTGCCACCCTACCGTCGTGACCCGCGACGACGACGCCGCACAGCTCGTCGGCGACGACTCATACACGCCCGGCGCACTCGCGACACTGCGAATCCACAACCTACGCGCCCTCGGAGGCGTCCGGACAAACTGCAGGTGACCAGCCGCTAGCATCGTGGAGTGTCCACCGATTCCTCGACCAACCCTTCAGACGTCAGCGGCGTCTCGTCGGGTGCGCACGGTGAGGGTGGCGGACAAGGCGAGCAGAACGCCTCCGGCCAGGGGCGTCGTGCCCGGCGCGGCCGACGCCGCCGGGGCCGGCGCAAGTCCGAGAACCGAGGTGCGGCGCCCGCTCACACCCCGACGGCGCACAGTCCCCACGGGCACAAACAGAGCGGTCATGCCCAACCCAAGAACAAACAGCCGACTCCCGGCCAGGCGGGCTCGCGGCCGGGCCACAAACCGGGCTCGCCCAACCCGGCCTCCGAACCGGCACCCACCACTCATCACCCGACTCCAAATGACCTCGCCCGCGCCCGGGCCGCCGATCCCGCGTGCCCGGATCCGGTCGAGGCCGAGCCCGTCGACAAGCTCCCGGTCGATCCCGAGCGTGCGCGACCCCGCGTCACCCCGCCGAAGCCGTCGGACATGGTCGCCGTCAGCGCCAAGCTCACCAAGACCGGTTTGACCCAGGCCGGCGGCAAAGCGTCGAAGGGTCGACGGCGCACGGCGCGGGCGGACCGCGCGTCCGAACGCCCGGTCGCCGAGCGCGCCCACCCCGACCGCGCGGGCAACGAGAAACTCCGCACCGTGCGCGAGACCTCGGCCGGGGGGCTCGTCATCTCCGACCTCGACCTCCCCGTCGACCAGTTGTCAGCCGCGCTCATCGGTCGCGTCGACCGTCGCGGCCGCACCATGTGGTCACTGCCCAAGGGACACATCGAAACCGGCGAGACCGCCGAGCAGACCGCCATCCGCGAGGTCGAGGAGGAGACCGGGATCCAGGGCACGGTGGTGGCACCGCTCGGCAAGATCGACTATTGGTTCGTCAGCGAAGGTCGTCGGATCCACAAGACCGTGCATCATTACCTGCTGCGGTGCACGGGCGGCGAGCTGTCCGACGCCGACTACGAGGTGTCCGAGGTGGCCTGGGTGCCGTTACACGAGCTCCCGCGTCGGCTCACGTACTCTGACGAGCGGCGACTCGCCCGGATGGCCCGGGGTGTGATCGCCGAACTCGCCGCCGACCCCACCCGGCTGGCCCAGTCCGAGGCCGACAGCATCCGCACCGAACCCAACGCCTATGAGAAAGCCGCCGCCGCGCGCAACCAGCGCCGCAACGAGCCACCGCCCCCGGTTCGTCCGCGCCGGCGCCGGCGCCGTCCACGACGGCCCGCGGCCGGCGATGGCTGAGCCGCGCCCGTCCGCCGCCGAGCCCCGTTCGTCTCGTTCTCTCGCCTTCTCGCATGCGATGCGGTCCGGCGCGCTCGCGACGCTGGCCTCCGCCGTGGTCCTGGCCGTTCTCGGTCTGACGGTCCTGTCCGGCGCGGTGGGACCGGCGTCGGCGGCGCCGGAGACGGCCACCAGCGGTTCCGATACGTCGGACCGGTCACCGAGCCGCTTCGCCCGGATCGTCATCGATTCGATGACCCCGAACATCGTGACCACGACCAGCCGGCCGGTGGTCACCGTCAGCGGACGCGTCGACAACGTCGGCGACCGGTCCATCACCGACCTCACCATCCGGCTCGAGCGCGGCGATCCGGTGGCGTCGGCCGCGGGCCTGCGCACCGACCTCGCCGACGACGATCCGG
Organism: Gordonia sp. NPDC127522; assembly: GCF_042672305.1. Classification (NCBI taxonomy): domain Bacteria; kingdom Bacillati; phylum Actinomycetota; class Actinomycetes; order Mycobacteriales; family Gordoniaceae; genus Gordonia; species Gordonia sp. NPDC127522. The sequence goes on along the minus strand of NZ_JBHXVK010000002.1, from coordinate 179,640 downwards.
CCGTCGCCGTGGCCGGCCCCTTCGAGGCGCTGTCCGACTCGCTCGCCCCCGGCGAGAGCATCGGCTTCCGCATGTCGATGGCACTCTCGGCCAACAACGGTCCCGACGGCCAGGGCCTGGCCATCTCCCAGCCCGGCGTGTACCCGATGCAGGTCAACGTCAACGGCACCCCCGAGTACGGCAACACCGCGCAGGTCGCGGGATCGCGGATGCTGCTGCCGGTGTTGTCCCTGCCGCCCGACGACACCCGGGCCGCCGGTTACGTCGACCCGTCGACCGAGTACTCCGACGCCGACCCGGTCGCCGGGCTCGGGCCGGACGGGTCGGTGTCGGCGAACCTGTCCAGCCCGGCACGCATGACGATGGTGTGGCCGTTGGCCGCGCCACCGCAGCTCGCGCCGGGTGTGCTGGGCGGCAACACCGAACCGGTCCGGCTGATCAACGAGAACATGGCGCGGTCGCTCGCCGCCGGTGGCAGACTCGCCGAGCTCCTCGCCGCGCTGCAGCGGGTCGTCGGGGAACCCCCACCCGCACAATCGGATTCGGTGCCATCGGACACCCCGCCATCCGGGACACCGGAGAACCCGGAACCAAGCGCACTGCCCGGATCGGAGAAGCTCGCCGACAGCATGTGCCTGGCGATCGACCCCGACCTCGTCGTCACGGTGCGCGCGATGTCGCTGGGGTACGAGGTGTCCGACAATCCCGCCGATCCGAGGTCGACGACCCGGCCCGGCAACGGCGCGGAGGCCGCCGGTCGGTGGCTCGCCACCCTGCGATGGATCGCGCAGCGGATGTGTGTGGTGGCCCTGCCGTACGCGCAGGCCGACCTGACCTCCCTGACCCGGATCGGCAACACCGGCCTCACCGAGGCCGCGCTGCGGTCACCGGCGGACATCATCGACACCGTGCTCGGCGTCCGGAGCGTGCGCGGTCTCTCGATCCCCGCCTTGGGGGCGATCGACGCCGACGGCGCGGCCGCCCTCACCGAGGCCGAGATGACCGCGACCGCGGTGTCGTCGAACTCCATCGCGCCGGTCGGTCGCCGCGACGCCGCCGGCCGCTACCGGATCGGTGACCTCGCCGCCCAGACCTACGACGCGCCCGTCACCGCCTCGTTCGCCGCGCTCGGTACGGCACCGTCCACCCCCGCTCTGACGCCTCCGAGTCAGCGCGTCGACCTGTCCGACGAGTCCGAGGGAAGCAGGCGCCAGAGCGCGATCGGTGCCCTCGCCTATCCCGCGATCGCCGCGCCGGAACCCGGTCCGACCGCACCCGGGGCACGCCCGTCGCCCGACCCGGTCGTCGGCAGATCAGCGTTCCTGATGCCCCCGACGTACTGGTCGCCCACGTCCGCCGACGCCGAGGCCCTGTTCACCACCGCACGGCTGCTCCTCGAATCGGGTGCCGCGACACCGGCTCCGCTGTCGACGCTGGCCGCCGACCTCGGTTCCGCGCCCGAGCAGGCGCGGCTGGTCGACCCGCCCGGGGTCGGTCCGGTGGGCGAGGTGGGCTCGGTGCTGACGAGCGACGCGACCGGATCGATACGACGCAATGTCGAGGACAGCTGGCAGTTCGAGGGCGCCCTGGTGCGCTCGGCGGATGTCGCCGCCACCCCCGAGCGGTACATGTCGCCGCTGCGCGAGGACCAGCTCCGGGCGATCCGCTCCCCGGATGCCCAGGGGTCGGCCGTCTACACCCACCTGCGGCGCGCGCAGACCGAACGCATCGACGCGGTCTCGTCGACCCTGTACCGGATGTCGCAGTCGGTCACCATCCTCGATCCCGGCGGTCGTTACACGCTGGCCTCCGAGCGGAGTCCGCTGCTGCTGGTCGTGAGCAACGATCTCGCGCTCCCGGTGCGTGCCCGGATCACCACGTCCGAGCCCGCGGGCATCGAGATCGGCGACCTCGGGGTGATCGAGATCCCGGCGCGCGGCACCCGGCAGATCCAGCTGCCCACCCAGGGCGACGCTTCCGAGGCGATCAGTGTGCAGATCCGGTTGTCGACGGTCACCGGCGTGCCACTGGGCCAGCCGATCAGCCTGTCGGTGCACACCAACGCGTACGGCAAGCCGCTGTTCTACATCACGATCATCGCCGCTGCAGCGCTCGTCCTGCTCACCGCGCGTCGCCTCTGGCATCGTTTCCGCGGCCAGCCCGATCCCGCCGACGCCGACCGTCCCGAGCCCGACGAACTCGAGCGAATGCTTGCCGGAAGCGGGTATCAGGAGCGACGCCGTACCCTGCAGAGCGAGGGTCGGACGCACGGCGAGGAACCGGGCGACGACCCTCCATGACCGACATCAGACGACCCGAGGACGGCGGCCCTAGCGACGTGACCCGGAACGATGAGCCGCGTGCACCGCGGTCGGGGACACCCGGCCCGGTGCCGCCCCAGCGTCCCGAGCGCGCCGCACCCCAGCGGATTCCGCCGAACCGGGTTCCGGGTGGCCGGGTCCCTCCGACGCGGATCCCGCCCGGGTCCCGGGATCCGGGACCCACTGCGCCACGGCCTGCTGCACCGCGATCGCCCGACGCGCGGTCTGCGGCCCCACGACCCGCGCCGCCGCGGCCGGGCGGGCCGGCACCCTCGGCCCCGCGTCCGCCCGCGCCATCGGCACCTACTCCACCGACCCCGCCGGCGCGGCCGGACGTGTCACCGGACCAGAACAACGCCCGGGTCATGACCGCGTCCGATCCCCGTCGACGGTCGAACGGTCCGATGGCCGCCGGCGCGGTGTCCGTTCAGAAGACCCCCGACGAGAAGGCGCCCGACGGGAAAGCGTCGTCGACCGGTCTGGCGCGGGACTCGGACTCGAGCATCCTGCGCACCAGCGGGTCGATCGCGATCGCCACCCTGTTCAGTCGCATCACCGGTTTCCTGCGGACCGTGCTCATCCTCGCGATGCTCGGCCCTGCCATCGCCTCGGCGTTCCAGGCGGCCGACGTGTTGCCGAACATGATCGCCGAGGTCGTCCTCGGCGCCGTACTGACGGCGATCGTGATCCCGCTGCTCGCCCGGGCCGAGGCCGAGGACGACGACGGCGGCGAGGGCTTCATCAACCGGATCTTCACCATCACCGTCGTCGTCCTCGGGACCGCGACGGTGTTGGCGGTGATCGCGGCGCCGCTGCTCACCTACCTGAATCTGGGGGACGGGCAGGTCAATCGCGAGCTGTCCACCGCGCTCGCCTACCTGCTGTTGCCGGAGATCCTGTTCTACGGCCTGTCCGCGCTGTTCATCGCGATCCTCAACCTGCGCGGCTACTTCAAGCCGGGTGCGTGGGCGCCCGTCCTGAACAACGTCGTGCAGATCACCACGCTCGTGCTGTACGAGGCGGTGCCCGGCGAGATCACCCTCAACCCCGTCCGGATGACCGATCCGCAGCTCCTGGTGCTCGGTATCGGTTGCACGACCGGTGTCGTGCTCCAGGCGCTGATACTGGTGCCGTTCCTCCGCAAGTCGGGGGTGCGGCTGCGCCTGCAGTGGGGCATCGACGCGCGCCTGCGCCAGTTCGGGAACATGGCCGTCGCGATCGTCGCGTATGTGGCGCTGCTCCAGGTGGGACTGATCGCGACCTACCGGATCGCGTCGTCAGCCGACGCGTCCGGGGTCAGCATCTACTTCACCCACTGGCAGTTGCTGCAGCTCCCGTACGGCGTGCTGGGCGTGACCATCCTGACCGCGATCATGCCGCGACTGTCACGCAACGCCACCGCCGACGACACCAAGGCCGTCGTCGACGACCTCTCCCTCGCGACGCGACTCACGATGGTCGCCCTCGTCCCGGTCGTGTCGTTCATGACGTTCTTCGGACCGGCCATCGCCATCGCCGTGTTCAACTTCGGCAAGTTCGACGCCGCCTCCGCGTCGCAGCTGGGTTCGGTGCTGTCGTGGGGTGCGTTCACCCTCATCCCGTACTCCATGACCCTCGTCCAGCTGCGCGTGTTCTACGCCCGCGAGGACGCGTGGACCCCGACGTTCATCGCGCTGGGCATCACCGTGGTGAAGGTGGTGTCGTCGTACCTGGGGCCGGTGCTCTTCGACGATCCCGAACTCGTCGTGCGCTGGCTCGCGTTGTCCAATGGGTTGGGCTATCTGGTCGGTGCCGTCGTCGGTCACTTCCTGCTCCGCAGCCGTCTGCGCGGAGCCCGCCTCTCGGATGTCGCACGCACATCCGTCGTCACCCTCGCCGTCTCCGTCGGCGTCTCCGCCACCGTGTGGGCCGTAGCGAAACTCACCGGCCTCGACGACATGATCGGCTGGCTGGGCAAGGTGGGGTCGGTCCTCTACCTCGGGCTGACCGCCGCGGTGGTGCTCGCGGTGACCTACGCCGGCCTCGCCGCGGCCCGCGTACCGGATGTCGTCGCGATCGGGCTGGCCGTACGCCGTCTCCTCGGCCGGTTCATCCCGGCGCTAGCGCCGCCGCCGCAGCCCGAACGTGAACAGTCACCGGCGATCACAGTTCAGTTTCCGCGCGTCACCGGCGACGAATCGCTCCCGTACTCTGGTCAGGTACAGGTGCTGCGCCGCTTCGACAGAGGTACCGCGACGTGGCAGTCGTACTCCGTACACTCCGGTGGCGCGATCGGCACGACCCGGGATGTGCGCCCCATCCCCGAACGCGCGCCGGTACCGCGCGACATCAGATACCGCAGGAGAGGAGTCCGTCGCGTGAGTGACAGTGAGGTCGACACCACTGCTGCCACCGGGCCGCCCGCCGAGCCCCGAGCCGGCGACGCACCCACTCCACCGACCCCGACTCCCGCCGCCGAGACCGGTGCGGCCGACAGCCCGGCGAGCCCACGCCGCCGCGGACCGCGCCTCATCCCCGGCGCGGCGGTCGCCGGCGGCCGGTATCGACTGCTCGAGCAGCACGGCGGCACCCGCGGTCTGCAGTTCTGGCGGGCCCAGGACATCAACCTCGACCGCGAGGTCGCGCTGACCTTCGTAGACGCCGAGCAACTCGCACCGCCGCCCGAGCGTGGTCAGGCCGCCAAGTTGTCCGATCAGGGACCGCAGGCCGTGTTGTCGCGCACCCTGCGCCTGGGCCAGATCAACTCCGACGGAGTGGCACGGGTCCTCGACGTCGTCCGCGGATCGTCGGGCGGCATCGTCGTCGCCGAATGGGTGCCCGGATCGTCCCTGGCGGACGTCGCCGGGTCGGGACCGTCGCCGATCGGCGCCGCGCGGGCAGTGCGTTCACTCGCCGCGGCCGCCGAGATCGCCCACCGCTCCGGTGGCGCGCTGTCCATCGACCATCCCGACCGCATCCGCATCAGCCACGACGGCAATGCCGTGCTGGCGTTCCCTGGCACCCTCGCCGGGGACGACAAGGCGTCCGATGTCCGCGGCCTCGGGGCCGTGCTGTACGCGCTCCTGCTCAACCGCTGGGCGCTCGATCCCGCGGACGGATCCCGGCTGATCACCAACGCCGACTCCACCGAGCCCGTGGGTGGGATCCCCGTGGCCACGCCCGGTGAGGACGGCCAGCCGGTCGAGCCGCGGCTCAGCAAGCCCGACATCCCGTTCGAGATCTCGGCGGTCGCGGCGCGCGCGCTCGACGGTTCCCGCGGGATCCGTACCGCGGCCACGGTGCAGCACGTCCTCGATCAGGCCACGGTCGTCGACCTGAACACCGACATGTTGCCGGCCATCACCGACGCCGACGCCCCGCCGCCGGTGAGCGTGGCGCCCCGACTGGGTGCCGGTGGCGACGAGAAGCCACCGCGCCGCAACCTGGCGCTGCTCATCGGGGCCGGACTCCTCGCCCTGTTCATCGTGATCGCGCTGATCGTGGGTGCCACCAACATCTTCGGCGGCAGCAGCGGCTCGAGCGACATCGACTCGATCCTCACCACGACCGAGCCCTCGCCGCCGCCCGGCGCCCAGCCGCCGCCCGGCGCCCAGCCGCCGCCGACGCCCGCGGCCCCGCAACCCATTGCGCTGCAGTCGGTCTCGGTCGTCGACTTCTCCGCGCAGACGCCGGACAATTCGGCGAACGTACGCAACGTGATCACCGGAGCCGCCCCGCCGTGGCAGACCGACAACTACCGCGGACGTCCGGACTTCGGCGGACTCAAGCCGGGGCTGGGCCTCATGTTCGACCTCGGAGCGGAACGCCCGGTGCGGTCGGTCACCATCGAGAGTCCGACGCCCGGGATCAGCGTCGAGATCCGTACGTCGCCGTCGGCGCGTCCGGCGTTCGCCCGGACGACGCCGGTGGCGTCGGGTCAGGTGGACCAGGCGTCCACCACGATTCCGATCGCCCAGCCGCCGACCACCCGCTACGTCATGGTGTGGCTCACGAGCCTGCCGAGTTCGGGAAGCGGCTACCAGGCCGAGATCTCGCGCGTCACGATGGCCGGCTGACGCTCATCGTCAGGTGTTCAGGCGCGTGGTGAGTAGCGCAATCGCCTGCCGCTGACGTTCGTTGAGACGCCCCTCGACGAGTTCGCCCAGGAGGCGGGCGGACGCGCCCAGCTCGATCGGGGGCTCGGGGTCCGGGAGGTCGGCGAAAGCCTTTGCCACGACCGCCAGGAACCTGTCCACCAGGTTTGTGATGTCGTCAGCGCTGTCATGGCCGGCGCCATCGGCGCCGAGCCTGCCGAACTCGTCGATGAGACCGACGACCGAACCGATGATCGTCGGGTCGCTGAGCCGTTCGTAGAAGGACGCGAGCTCGGCCATCCCGTCCGCGCCGACGAGATGGGTCAGCAGAACCGACCCGTCGCGGTCCACTCGCGCCACGGCTGCAGGCACCCCGGCATCCGCGTAGGCGGCGAAGTACCGGGCGAGCTCGGGCGGGATGTCGGGAGAGGTGCGATGGGTGCGAAGATGCGCGATCGCTGCTCGCTGTTCCCGAAGTCGCGCAATCTGATCCGCGAGTTCGCGATCCAGATCCTCCAGAAACGAGTCGGTTGCGCCCGGGCCGGCTCCAGCAGAATCGTCGAGGAGGCCGGACATTCGGTCCAGTGGAATGCCCAGCGACGAGAGGCGTTTGATGCGCAGAACCCGGACCAGATCCTCGACGTCGTAGGTCCGGTAGCCGTTCGAGCGTCGCGCGGGCTCGGCGAGGACGCCCACCTGGTGGTAGTGCCGCAGGGCCCGAACGCTGACGCCGGCAAGACCGGCAAGTTCACCGCTGCGCATCGATTGTCACCGCCTCGTGTGCGATCGGCCGCTGTTCGTCGGCCTCCAGGTTACGGAGAACCGGGCGGGTGAACAGTGCGACGCCGATAAGCCAGACCAGCGGTACCACCACTGCCGCGGCTTCCACGCTGCCGTACTCGGTGACCAACGCGGCGACGACGATACCGACGGTGGGTGCGGCGGTCATGATCGCGTTCTGCGTCCCCATGATCCGCCCCCTCATCGCTTCGGGGATCCGCTCGATCATCAGTACGCCGATGAGGCTTCCGAACACACCGTTCGCGACCCCGACCAGAACCGCGCCACCGAAGACCGCGGCAATCGAGGCGAGGCCCGCGATCACCGCGAAACCCGCTGTGGTACCGACGAGTCCGGCCACCAGCCAGATCGCTCTCCGCCCACGGGCACCGGCGGCCGCGTAGACACCACCGCCGAGTAGCGATCCCGCGGCCAGCGCCGTCAGGACGAAGCCGAGCATCCCCGGCTCGTCGACCATCGTGAAGTAGACCGGGAGCACCAGGCCCTGGAAGCCGGTCAGCACGACGACCGCGGCCACGCCGAGCATCGTCGTCGCCACGAGGAACCGACTTCGGGCGAGAACCCGCCAGCCGGCGCGGAGTTCGGCCCACGCGCCACCCGCCCGGGTACCTGCCGAGGCCACCTCCCCGACGGGACGAGGGATGAGAAGGGTGCACACCGCGGCCGCTGCTGATGTGGCTGCAGTGACCCAGAGCAGCGTCGAGCCACCGAACACGGCCATCAGCGTCCCGGCCAGCGCCGGGCCCAGGAGCAGCGCCACCGCACCGAAGCTCTCGCGGAGACCGACGAGCCGCTCGGAGGTGAGCGAACCGGAACGCACGATCGCCGGGAGCAGAGCGTCCCGAGCGGTCAGTCCGGGGACGTCCCCGAGCGAACCGAGGATCCCGAAGAGGATGAACCAGCCGAGCGCCAGCCCCCAGATCATGTCGACGACCGGAAGCGCGGCGACGCACGCAGCGGATATCAGATCGGTCAGCACCGACGAGGTGCGTTTGTTGATCCGATCGATGACGACGCCCATGAACATGCCCGCGACGATCGCGGGGACAGCCGTCGACGCGGCGACGATCCCTGCTCCCAGTGCGCTGCCCGTGACATCGAGAACGATCAGCGGGAAAGCCACTGCGGCGATCGCGTTTCCGAGGACCGAGAGCAGGTACGAGGCGAGATAGGCAACGGGTGTGCGCATGCCCCCAGTCGAAACCATGACGTAGGGACGGGGTCAACTCCGCGCGTACAGGTGGTCACCTGCGCCCGTCGCGCCGGTCAGTGGCCGGCCGACGGAGATCGACGGACGGAATCCGCGGCCGACACCGACGCCTCCTGTCCGACCTGATCGCGCGGCGTCCATCCCGGCGGTCCGAAGACGTGACCGAGTCGGGCACGCCACGACGATGCGGCGCGGACATCACGAGCGATCGCGGCGTACTCGTGCGTCTGCAGACGCAGGATGTTGTAGGTGTCCACCGGTTTGGTCAAGCCGTAGCGGGGTCGGCGGATCTCCGGCGCGAACGTGCCGAACACGCGGTCCCACAGGATGAAGACCCCGCCGTAGTTGCGGTCGAGGTACTCGGGGTCGCGTCCGTGGTGCACGCGATGATGTGATGGTGTGTTGAACACGAATTCGATGGGTGCCCACAGTTTTCCGATCCGCTCGGTGTGAATCCAGAACTGGTAGATCAAATTCAGCGAGTAGGCGGCGAACACCAGTGCGGGCGGGATGCCCAGGAGCGGCAGCGGGATCCACATCAGCACCGCGGCGCTGATGTTCCACTTCTGCCGCAGCGCCGTCGCGAAGTTGAAGTACTCGCTGGAGTGATGGGCCTGATGGGTCGCCCACACCAGGCGGACCCGATGCGAGACGCGATGACTCCAGTAGAAGAGGAAGTCCACGCCCAGGAAGGCGATCACCCACGTGTACCACTCGTCCGCGGGCAGCTGCCACGGGGCGACATAGGCGAACAGCACGCTGTACAGCAGGAGTCCGAGGGATTTCCAGAAGGCGCTGGTCGCGATCGACACCAGTCCCATCGAGACGCTCGACCGCGCGTCCCGCGAGTCGTAGGCGCCCGGCGGCGCCGTGTCGGTGTCATCGTGCTCGAGCTTGGCCGCGGCGAACCACTCGATGGCCAGCAGGGTGACGAAGAACGGGACCGCGAGCACGGTCGGCTCACGCATCGGCTCCGGCAAGAACTCCAGCACGATTGTCCCCTCACAGCGATATCTGACACGACGCCATGTCACTTACGTCTGACAAGGTAACGTGTCAGAAGATCCGCTGTAAAGACCCCGGGAGGGAGTTCGCGTGACAGCCGTACCGGAACCGACCCCGTCGACGGCGACCCCGCCCGGGCGACGCTATGGCGGGGCCGATCCGACGCAGAGGCGCGAACGACGCCGAGCCGCCCTGATCGCGGCCGGGCTCGATGCCTTCGGAACCGACGGGTACGCGAACGTGTCGGTGAAGGGGATCTGCGACCTCGCCGGGCTGACGCAGCGGTACTTCTACGAGTCCTTCACCGACCGCGCGGCACTGCTCGTCGCCGTGTACGACGACTGTGTCGACTTCGTCAGGGCGGCGACCGTCGATGCCGCGGCGGCGATCGTCGACGCCGCCCCCGGATCATCGGACTCGGTGGAAGGCGTTGCCGCCGAGCGCGTTCCAGAGGTCACACGAGCGGCTCTCGGCGCGTTCATGTCCTGCCTCGCCGACGATCCCCGACGCGCGCGCGTGATGCTCGTCGAAGTGGTGGGGGTGTCCCCGGACATCGAGCGGGTCCGGATGCGCGCGATCCACGACTGGGCCGCGCTCATCCTGGCGCTCGCTCGCGGCTCGCGACCGACGTCGGACCGCGAACGGCTGGCGTCGGTGGGCCTGGTCGGGGCAGTCACCCAGCTTCTCGTCGACTGGTACGTCGCCGGTGCGGGGGAGGCCGACGCGGAACGCTACGCGCTCGACGAGATCCTCGACGTCTGTGTGGAGCTCTTCGTCGCCGCCTACGGCCGGCTTCTGACCTGACCCTTCGAGGCTGCTCCCTGATCCGCAAGAAGTGACCCCCATCGCTCCCTGAATCCGAAAGAACTACAGAACCGCTGCTGTGTTGGGGTGACAGCGATGCCCTCCCTCTGCTCCCTGAGGTGCGAGGAGCGCAAGCGACGAGCCAGGAAGGGTTGCCGACGCATCTCACCAGGACCCTTCGTGACGCGCCCTCCGCAAGCTCCGGGCGCTCCTCAGGGAGCAGGGGTTGGTCGCCCGCTCCGCAAGCTCTAGGCGCTCCTCACGGAGCAGGAGTTGGTCGCCCGCTCCGCAAGCTCCGGGCGCTCCTCACGGAGCAGAGCGGGCCAGCGGTCTGTCGTTCGTTCGGATCGGGGAGCAAGGGCGTGCCGAAAACGCTCCTGAACCCCGCGGCCGGAGTGTAAGTTCTCCTGCAACTGCGCTGCAACCGTCGGACAAGGGTCCGGGAGGTGTCCGGTGACCACTGCCGAACAACGTGCGAGACGACTCGAACTCGTTGCGCGACTTGAGTCCTCGTATCCCGAGCTGCCGGATGCCCCGACGCCCGATCTTCTCGACCACGATCGCTTCGTCGCCTACATGAAGCCGGTGCACGACGTCGGGGGCGAGCCCGACGCACCGATCACCTACGAGGGCAAGGCGTACGAGGAATGGGAGCACATGACCTATGTCATGTGTGAGGTGCTCGCCTGGCGCGGGATCTGGTTGTCCGAAGAGCGGCGTCGGATCGGCAACGTCGACGTCGGTCGCGCGGTCTACCTCGGAATCCCGTACTACGGACGCTGGTTGCTGGCTGTCGCCAGAATTCTCGTCGAGAAGCACCACATCGCGCTCGGCGAGCTCAGTGAACGCATGCTCGAGGTTCGGGAGCGATACGCGGGCGGACTGGACGGCCGGCGGCTCGAGGCCCGCCCGCGCGGCGTCGGTGACGGATCCGACGTCCCGCGGAACACACACCACCGGCACGCGATCGGAATCGGCGACCCGCAGATCTACGCCGGGCGGGCGGGCGACGCCGCATTCGGCATCGGGGACCGGGTCCGGGTCCGCGAGCTGCCCGTCCTGTTGTACACGCGGACACCGGAATACGTCCGGGGCGCGGTCGGCGAGGTCGCGGCCGTCGCCTACGAGAGCCCAGCGCCCGAGGACGAGACCTGGGGTCTCTCCGACGCCCAACCGGAGTGGTTCTACGTGGTCCGGTTCACCATGGGCGACCTCTGGCACGGCTACACCGGGCCCGCCGACGACACCCTGCAGACCGAGATCCCCGAACGCTGGCTCGAATCCGCCGGCGGAGAGGACGATCGCCGATGAGCGACGATCACGACTCCCACGACCACGACCACGACCAGACGGTCAAGCCGATGGTCGACGAGATCACCGACTTCGAGGTTCTCGAGATCGCGCTGCGTGAGCTGTGCATCGAGAAGGGACTCTTCACCGCCGAGGAGCACCGCCGCTTCACCGAGTTCGCCGAACAGATCGGCCCGACGCCCGCTGCGACGCTCGTCGCCCGGGCCTGGCTCGACCCCGAGTTCGAGCGGTTGGCACTCGACGACCCGATGGCCGCCAGCAAGGTGGTCGGCGTCGACTGGCTCGAACCGACCGGTTTCGGAACCCCCAGCGATTTCACGGCTTTCGAGATCCTCGCCGACACCCCCACAATCCATCACGTGATCGTTTGTGCGCTGTGCTCGTGCTATCCGCGCCCGATCCTGGGGAACTCGCCCGAGTGGTACCGAACGCCGAACTACCGCCGCCGGATGGTGCGGTGGCCGCGACAGGTGCTGTCCGAGTTCGGACTCCAGCTCCCGGAGGGCGTGTCCGTACGCGTGCAGGACTCCAATCAGAAGCACCGCTTCATGGTGATGCCGCAGCGCCCGGCAGGCACCGAAGGATGGACCGAGCAGCAGCTGTCGGAGATCATCACCCGCGACTGCCTCATCGGCGTCGCGCTCCCCAGACCGGGTGTCACCACCAACGTCGTCTCGACCATCCGCCCGGCCGTCCACCCGGCGGGGGAGTAGCCGATGACCGAGGACGGACGCACCGGATCATCCCACGGGCCACTCGGGGAGATCGTCGACCGGAACCAGGTGTGGCACCGGATGGCCGCGAAATACGGTGTGGAGAACCCTGTTCCACCGTGGAAGACAAGCCTCGACGGTCTCTGCGATGCGCTCGACCGGGTCGCCGACTCCACCGCGGTGAGCGCGGGTACCCCCGGCGTCGTCGAACGACGCGACGAGGAGGACCGGCTGTCGGCGACCATCTACGCCGACCTGCCCTACCCCGAGAACCAACTGGTCGCCCTGGCACACACACTGCTCGACCGCGGGGTCATCGACGAGAGTGAGTTGCGGACGCGGCTGGCTGCGGTGCGCGCCCGCCTGGAGTCCTGACCGGCCGGCCTGAGGACAGATCCGTCACCCGGCGACAGCTGTGCACAGCCGTCGCTCCAACGGATGACGCGGTGTCGGCTCCACTACTCTCAGCCCATGCCCGGGGGGAACGACGCGATCGACACGCGTAGCGACGAGCAGCTTCTGCATGCTCACCTCGCCGGTGACCCACACGCCTTCTCCGATCTCATCAGCCGCCATCTCGATTACCTGTGGTCGGTGGCGCTGCGGACCAGCCAGAATCCCGAGGATGCCGCAGACGCGTTGCAGGACGCCCTCTTCGCCGCGCATCGGACCGCACACGACTTCCGGTCCGATGCCAAGGTGACGAGTTGGCTGCACCGGATCGTCGTGAACGCCGGCCTCGATCGCATCCGACGGAACAAGGTCCGCAGAACCGTGCCGCTGCCGGAATGGGACGTGGTCTCCATCGCCGACACCACCGACGACATCGCCGCTGTCGACCTGTCGGTGTCGATCGGGCGGGCGCTGCACGTCCTCCCCGAAGGGCAACGAGCGGCCATCGTCGCCGTCGACATCGAGGGTTACACGGTCGCCGAAGCGGCCGAGATCCTCGGTGTCGCCGAGGGCACGATCAAGAGTCGATGCGCTCGCGGCCGCCTCAAACTCGCCCAGGTCCTCGGACATCTGCGGAGCGGCTGACTCGTCATCACCCCGATTGGTCCATCCCGTTCCCGACAGATCGCGGTCCGGGGGAACCGAATCGGGGCGGGCCGCGTCCAAGTATCCGACGGATCGCGACCGGGAGTCCGCCTCCTTCTGACCCGACTCCGCTCGTGAACCAGCCGAACTCCACGAACGCCCGCCATCCCCCGGAATGGAAGACTGACACCATGACCCCTCGGGGACCAGACGACCACGAGACCGGCGATCTACCGGACCCGCCGTATTCGGCGGAGATCCTCGCCGACCTGCACGCCGGTGCACTGCCCGACCGGACAGCCGCACACATCCGTTCCCGCATCGTCGATGACGTTGCCGGGCAATCGATCCTGGCCGCGTTGGATCACACCTCCGACGATCTGCGCTCCGCCGGTCCGGCACCCGCGCCCGTTCCCGACCAGGTCCGTGCAGACGTCGCGACCACCCTCGCCGCGCTCGGCCCGGATCCCGCACCGGTCGACATCTCGGCCGGCCGCCGCAGGCGTCGACCCGACCGTTCCCGATCGCGCGACGACCGTCGAATTGCCGGCCGTCTGTTACTGGCTGCCGCCGCGGTCATCATCGTCGCGGTCGGAACGGTCGGGGTACTGCGGCTGGTCTCGACGCCCGACGCGACCGGTCCCGGGCAGACACCGCGCGCCCAGTCGTCGTCGGTCCCGACCCCGGCGGGTCCCGCGGGCGTCGCGGTCGCACTCTCGGTCCTCGGCCGTACCGACGGAGCACCGTTCGGTTCCGTGGAGGCGCTCCGCCGCTGCACCGCCGCGCACCTGGTACCGGTCGAGGTGGTGATCGTGGGTTCCGGTCGCATCCTCGTCGACGGCACCGGGGCCGCCGCGATTCTCTTGTCGACGGGCGTGGCAGGACGTTTCGACGCGCTGATCGTCGGCCTCGACTGTGACCTGGGAAACCCGGCGCTGATCTCACGGGGCATCGTCGGCGGGTGACCGGCACGTCGCGAAACCCAGGGCTGCGCCGACCGGCCGGGGCACGCGTCGCGTCAGCGGGAACATCTCCGCCTACCCTGGTGTTGAAGCAGCCGTGACCCGCCTGGACTGGGCGGGTCTCGCTAAACCCACAGCACGGAGGACAAGTGAGCCAGCCAGAGACCCAGCAGATCCACGAGTTGATCATCATCGGATCTGGTCCTGCCGGGTACACCGCAGCGATCTACGCCGCGCGCGCCGAGCTATCTCCCATCGTCTTCGAGGGCACCCAGTTCGGTGGCGCCCTGATGACGACCACCGAGGTGGAGAACTTCCCCGGTTTCCAGACCGGTATCCAGGGTCCGGCGTTGATGGACGAGATGCGAGAGCAGGCCATCCGCTTCGGCGCCGACCTGCGCATGGAGGACGTGGACACCGTCCGGCTGACCGACCGGATCAAGGAGGTCGAGGTCGGCGGGGAGATCTACCGGGCTCGCGCCGTCATCCTCGCCATGGGCGCGGCGGCGCGCTATCTCGGCATCGAGGGGGAGCAGCAGCTCCTCGGCCGCGGTGTGTCCGCCTGTGCCACCTGTGACGGTTTCTTCTTCAAGGACCAGGACATCGCCGTCATCGGCGGCGGCGACTCCGCGATGGAAGAGGCCACGTTCCTGACCAAGTTCGCGCGAAGTGTCACGCTGGTCCACCGTCGTGACGAGTTCCGGGCGTCGAAGATCATGCTCGAGCGGGCACGTGCCAACGACAAGATCCGTTTCGTCACCAATGCCGCGGTGCAGTCCGTGGTCGGCGACGGTTCGGTGTCGGGCCTGAAGGTCGAGGACACGCGCACCGGCGAGGTCAGCACCCTTGATGTGACCGGCATGTTCGTCGCGATCGGCCACGATCCGCGCAGCGAGCTGGTCCGCGGGCAGGTCGATCTGGATCCCGAGGGTTACGTGCTGGTTCAGGGACGTACGACCCTCACTTCTCTTCCCGGCGTGTTCGCCGCCGGGGACCTCGTGGACCACACCTACCGACAGGCCATCACCGCCGCGGGCAGTGGATGTTCGGCGGCCATCGACGCCGAGCGCTGGCTGGCCGAGCAGGGTGAGGCAGCCGACCTCACCGTGGACGACGCCGAGGCGGCCTCCGTTTCCGAGATCGACGCTGTTCAGGCACCCGCCTGAACCGTCAACCACTTACCACCTGGGCCACACGGCCCGGTCCGACCAAGGAGATCAGATCATGGGTGCACACACCGTTGCCGTCACCGACACCACGTTCAAGGACGCCGTTCTCGGCGCCGACAAGCCGGTTCTGGTGGACTTCTGGGCCACCTGGTGCGGTCCCTGCCGGATGGTCGCTCCGGTTCTCGAGGAGATCGCTCGCGACCACGGCGACAAGCTGACGGTCGCCAAGCTCGATGTCGACGAGAGCCCGTCGACCGCGCGCGACTTCCAGATCATGTCCATCCCGACCATGATCCTGTTCGACAAGGGTCAGCCGGTGAAGACGATCGTGGGCGCCAAGGGCAAGGCCGCTCTGCTTCGTGAGCTCGACTCGGTCGTCGGCCAGTCGGCCTGACGACCTGCGATTCTCCGCACATCGACGCGACAGTCCGACGGGTGAACGACGTTGCCGTTCCACCCGCGGACTGTTTGCGTTGGTAGTGTCGGCCGTGGTCTCGACCGGAGACCCCTGCACGCCGGATCACACCGATTCGGCTCCGTGCAGTTTGGTGTAGTGAAGTCCAGCTGCGAGAATGCAGGCTGACGTTTCACCGGTGTACCGCATGGCTACATCGGACATCGCGCAGAGCCGCACCTGCCGCGATTCGTACGAGGGGTGACCAGATGCCATTGTTCCGACTTGGTGATCACGGCTCGGCGGTGGCCGAGATCCGCGCCATCCTCGTCGGCCGTGGTCTGTTGCCCGACGATGGATCCTCCGACGCCACACACGGTGGTTCGGCGAACGGGTGGAATCCCCCCGAAGCCGTCTTCGACGAGGCGTGTGACCGGGCCGTCCGTGCGTTTCAGCAGGAGCGCGGCCTGATCGTCGACGGCATCGTCGGTCCGGCGACCTACCGCGTCCTGCGCGAGGCGTCCTACCGACTCGGCGCTCGAGTACTCTCGTATCAGCTGTCGGCGCCCATGGTCGGCGACGATGTCGCGACCCTGCAGAGCCGGCTGCAGAACCTCGGTTACTTCACGTCGCTGGTCGACGGCGTCTTCGGCCTGACCACTCATAACGCAGTCTGCCTTTACCAGAGTGAATACGGTCTCGCTTCCGACGGGATCTGCGGTCCGGCCACCCTGCGTTCGCTGGAGCGCCTCGGTACGAGGGTGACCGGCGGTTCGCCGTACGCGATCCGCGAGGAAGAGCACGTCCGTCGTTCCGGACCGCAGTTGTCCGGGAAGCGGATCCTCATCGACCCCGGCTCCGGTGGGCTCCACGCCCTGTCGACGGGTGAGGTCGCCGATCGCGAGTCGGAACTGCTGTGGGACCTGGGTGCTCGTCTCGAAGGCCGGATGGCGGCCGCAGGGATGCAGACGTTCCTGTCGCATGACGGTCGGGGACGTCCCGGGGACGACGAGCGCGCTCGCGTCGCGAATCTGATGGACGCCGACTTGATGATCTCGCTCCGCTGCGGCCATTACCGGAACGCGCGCGCCAACGGTGTCGCATCGTTCTACTTCGGCAACAACGACTCGTACTCGACGATCGGGCGCAACCTCGCCGGCTTCATCCAGCGGGAGATCGCGGCACGCACGCCGTTGTCGGACTGCCGGACCCACGAGCGCACCTGGGATGTCCTCCGGCTCACCAGGATGCCCGTGGCCCTCATCGACGTCGGTTACATCACGAATCCGAACGACGCTGCAGTGCTTGCTGATTCGGATTGGCGCAACGTCATCGCCGACGCCATCGTGGTGGCGGTGAAGCGACTGTACCTGCTCGATCAGGACGATCGTCCTACGGGCACTTATACTTTCGCGGATCTGCTGGCCGCGGAGAACAGCTCCCGCTGACCCGCTGCGGCCCTTTTCCCACCGGGACCGCCGTCCGTTGCCGACCGGCCAGATCCATCTCGGCCATCACCACCAGTTTCTGCAGCGCACTCTCCACCTCGACCTTCCAGCCGAGTCCTTCGTCGAGCTCCAGTCGGAAACGCGGGAACCTCTGGTGCGACGACACGACGTCGAACCCGGAATCTTTCAGAAACGACGCGTCATTCATACAGTTCGTGCAGAGGTCGGCCTGTGGGTCGTCGAGGATCTCACGCGCGACTTCGACGATCGCCTCATCCGACCAGAGCTCGAGATCGTCGGCCACCCCGCCCGCGCTCCCGGCGAGCACGAAGGGATCCGCGCCGGACCCGTTCCGTACCAGACCGAACGATTCGACCGCCCGGACGCCTCGCCGGATCAGGTCGCCCAGCACCGCGTCCAGCAGGATGGTGGCGACTTCGTCGTGTCCGGGCTCGGTACGGATGCTGGTGAGCAGCACGGCGTCGTGGCTGACCGGCGACGTAGGGAAGTGCTGCGACCGCGGAACACGATTGGGCGGCGCGTAGAAGGCTGTACCGATGACAGTGTTCGTGCTCGACTCGATCGCGACCTGCCCGCACGCACCCCAATCGAGGAGAAGACCCGAGATCCACGCCTCCTTGTCGAACTCGCTTTCGTAGGGTTCGAGATCGCCGGGGCCCGGTCCCGTGCCGCGGCTCGTCTGCGCCACGGGCTCGACTTCCCAGAAGACGCATTTGCGGGTGTGGTGGGGGAGCGAGGCGAAGGATCCCAGTTCCAACCGAGTGACGGACACACTCATGTCGGTGCGCCCCGGTCGAGAGTTCCACGGATGCCGAATGTAGCAGCGCAACAACAGCTTTCGCTGCACGAGCGCCCGCTGGCTACCTCAATCGTCACTGTGACATTACTTCCGCGTCTAAGTGGTACCGGAAATCCCGCGCCGAAATTCACTTCTTCGGATCGATGAACTGGACAATGCGTTCCAGGTCGTCGACCGAGCCGAACTCCACCACGATCTTGCCTTTTCTTTTCCCTAGACTGACTGTAACCCTGGTGTCCAGACTGTCGGACAGTCTCTCCGCGAGATCCTGGAGACCTGGCATCTGCATCGGACGGCGTTTCGGTGCCGACGGAGATTTCGCTTCCGGACCGTCGCCACGATTGGCGAGCGTGACAGCTTCTTCGGTCGCCCGCACCGACAATCCTTCGGCGACGATCCGCGCCGCGAGAGCTTCCTGAGCGTCGCTTCCGGTCTCGAGGGACAGGAGAGCGCGGGCATGGCCGGCCGACAGCACCCCCGCCGCGACCCGGCGTTGCACCGGAATCGGGAGTTTGAGCAACCGGATCATGTTGCTGATCAGCGGGCGGGAACGGCCGAGGCGAGAGGCGAGCTCCTCGTGCGTCACACCGAACTCCTCGAGCAGCTGCTGATAGGCCGCAGCTTCTTCGAGTGGGTTGAGCTGCGCACGGTGGATGTTCTCCAACAACGCATCGCGCAGCATGTCACCGTCAGGCGTCTCCCGCACGATCGCCGGGATGGCCTCTAGCCCTGCCTCCTGGCTGGCCCGCCACCGGCGCTCACCCATGACGATCTGATAGGCGATCCCATCCGCGGTGGGCTGCTTGAGTCGGCGCACCACGATGGGCTGCATCAGTCCGAACTCTCGAATCGAATGCACGAGCTCCGCCATCGCCTCGTCATCGAAGACGGTTCTGGGCTGACTTGGATTCGGCTGGATCTCCTTCGGGGGCAGCTCGCGGTACACCGCGCCCGCCTCTTCCGGGCTGAGAGGTTGCGTCCCGGTCGCCTGCGTAGCGGCGGTCGACGAGGTTTTGACGCCATCATCAGCCGTCGTCGGACCCTTGCCGATGACGACATCCGCTGCGGCGTTGCCGAGGCGAGGGGCGCCCGATTGGTCGTCGGCAGGCCCGGTCGGAATCAACGCCGCGAGCCCTCGTCCGAGTCCACCCCGGCGCTGAGCGGCGTCTCGTTGACTCATTGGTGCTCCCTTTCGCGATGATGGTCGTGGGCCGGCGTGTCACGTGAACCGAGGCGATACCGCATCACGCCGGCGCCCCCTCGGCAGCCCGCAACGCCAGTTCGCGTGCAGCATCGAGGTAACTCATTGCGCCGCGAGAGCCGGGGTCGTACTCGATGATCGTCATCCCGTATCCGGGGGCCTCGGAGACCTTGACGCTCCGCGGGATGATCGTGCTCAGCACCTTGTCGCCGAAGTGACGCCGCACTTCTTCGGCCACCTGGTCGGCTAGTTTTGTTCTGCCGTCGTACATCGTCAGCACGATCGTGGAGACGTGGAGCTCACGGTTGAGGTGCGCCTGTACGAGTTCGATGTTGCGCAGCAACTGTCCGACACCCTCGAGTGCGTAATACTCGCACTGGATCGGGATGAGAACCTCACGGGCGGCCACCATCGCGTTGACGGTGAGCAGACCCAGTGATGGGGGACAGTCGATGAACACGTAGTCGATCTGGTACTTGGCAAGCACGTCGTCGGCGAGCGCATTACGCAACCGATTCTCGCGGGCCACCAGCGACACGAGTTCGATCTCGGCGCCGGCCAGATCGAGAGTCGCGGGCACGCAGAACAGGCCGCGCTGGCTGGGCGATTCCTGGATCGCTTCCTCGAGGGTGACTTCACCGAGCAACAGCTCGTACACCGATGCGATGTCCTGCGCGCGATGGTCGATGCCGAGCGCAGTACTGGCGTTGCCCTGGGGGTCGAGATCGACAACCAGGACGCGAAGACCGCGCAGGGCGAGTCCCGCCGCGAGGTTGACGGTCGTCGTGGTCTTCCCGACGCCGCCCTTTTGATTGGCGACGGTCATGATCCGTGTATGCGGCGGTTTGGGTAGTTGCCCCGCACCCCCGGGAGTCAGGACCTGGCTCGCGCGCTCGGCGGCCATTGCGATAGGGGTGTCGGCGAAAGGCTGGCCGTCAACTCCGGGGTGACCCCCTGCCGGGGTTTCACGTGAAACATTCGGGTCTTGATCGACCACGCGTGCACTCCTTTGACCGACCTCGTACGGACTCGCGTCCGTACCGCCGGCGGCTGTAGCTGCCGACCCCACGGTCGCGGAAGCGTCCATTGCAGCACCTTCGGGGGTGCCGACAGAACGCTTCCTATTCTGCGCCCTTCGCGGACTCCACACCAATCCGATCGCCTCCTCAGCGCCGTCCGGAACGGCCACCGCGCGACCGTTCGGTCTTCGTCCCCACGATCACGGTCGTCGGCGTCTCGAGAACTCGACCGCCACACGTGTGAACCGTCAGTTCTGTGATCCCAGAGCGTCCGACCACCGCCCGATCCCGTTCGATCTCTTCGGCGGCTGACGATCCCTTGATCGCGATCATCTGACCTCCGGGACGGACCAGGGGAGCGGACCACTTCGCCAATCGTTCGAGCGGCGCGACCGCCCGCGACGTCACCACATCGGCGGGCTCGACCGCGGCGCGCACCGCCTTCTCTTCCGCTCGCCCACGAACCACAACCACGTTGTCCAGCGAGAGCGCGGCAGTGGCACGCTCCAGGAAAGTACTGCGTCGGAGTAGCGGTTCGATGAGCGTGATCGAGAGATCCGGACGTGCAATGGCGAGGGGAATGCCGGGGAGGCCGGCACCGCTGCCGATGTCGATCAGGCGCGACCCGCGCGAGATGAGCTCACCGAGTACGCCGCAGTTGAGGATGTGACGATCCCACAGTCGCGGGACCTCTCTCGGACCCATGAGTCCGTGGTCGATCCCGTCGGTGGCGAGGATGCGCCAGTAGTCCACCGCCAGCGCCACCCGGTCACCGAAGACATCAGTCGCGATGTCTGGCGGAACCGCCAACGCATCAAGATCGTGCTCGTGCTCGGGTTGTGCGTCAGACGGCACTTCGCCTCCGTTCGAGTGGGATTCCTAGACAGTGTTTCACGTGAAACCCAACCCTCTGCCAGGTCGGTGCACATCGGGGTCCGGGCGCGGTGTTTCACGTGAAACACATCAGTGTTATTCTGCGACACCCCGGTAGGGCAGAGCGCGACGACCTGTCGAACCCGCGATCGACATCTGCGTCGCTTACGGCCCCTCCCGCTCCCGAGTCCGGGAGATCCTCTAGATAGCTGGGGTGTCAGAAGCACAAGCCGCCAGGCCCAGCACGCGACGAAGCAGCACGGTCGAGGTCGACCAGGCTCGACGGGTTCGCGACGCATCTCGCCAGGACCCTTCGTGACGGCCTCCGCAAGCTCCGGCCTCCTCAGGGAGCGGAGGTTCCCTCGTAGCCCACGACGGCCGCCAGGCCGCAGATACTGAGGAGCGAGCTTGCAAGCACCACCACCAGCCCCCAGAGGAGCGAGCTCGCAAGCACCACCACCAGCCCCCAGAGGAGCGAGCTCGCAAGCACCACCACCAGCCCCCAGAGGAGCGAGCTCGCAAGCACCACCACCAGCCCCCAGAGGAGCGAGCTTGCGAGCGTCACGACCAGCTCCCTGAGGAGCGAGCTTGCGAGCGTCACGAAGGGTCCTGGTGACTCGGGTTGCGAAGACCCTTCGTGACGCGCCCTCCGCAAGCTCCAGGCGCTCCTCAGGGAACAGAAGCACACGCGCAAGCTCCAGGCGCTCCTCAGGGAACAGAAGCACACGCGCAAGCTCCAGGCGCTCCTCAGGGAACAGAAGCACACGCGCCCTCCGCAAGCTCCAGGCGCTCCTTAGAGAGCGGAAGGCACGTCGTTCTTTCAGACCAGGGGGAGCACGACGTCGTACGAGTGTTGTTTTGAGGTCCACAACGGTCACCGGGCTACAGATACCGACGTGCGAGCTCGGCGTGACCAACTCCCTGAGGTGCGAGCGAAGCGAGCCTCGGTGGTCCTGAGGACGACCCGATCTGACTCACACCCTGGTGCCGAACGGAAACGTCACGTGACGATTCGTTCGCTCTGCATCCGGACCCGAGCAGCGAGCGGTGTCATTGGCCAGTGCCGCCCGAGACTCTCCGCCGCGGTCCACGCTGCCAACACCCGGATCTGCCCTATCGCTACAGCGGCCGCCGAGACCAGCGCCGCCGACCACGCTCGACCGATCGCACCTCGACCTGGCCGGGAACTGAACGGCTTCGGGCACCTCTCGTCGCGCCCGGTACACGTAGGCATCCACCGCATTATGGCGACATATGCAGTGTGAGTTCGCGGCCACCGCCATGTGTAGCAACCACATTGTGTCGGACACAGGATCAACCAAAGTCGCCGACTGAGTCGGCCACAGGGCGCGGGGAGCGAAGGTGACGGTTACCTATTCCGGCGGCCACATCCTGGGACGTACGACCTCGACCCGAGTCGCAGGGTCGGCGGCCGTCGAGTCGATCGGTCAACAGCACCCCCGCGCGCATCCGTTCTGCTGGTCGCCTCAACGGCCAGGCTGATGTTTCACGTGAAACAACACCCGTGTAAGTAACCATCGCGAACGCTCTGATGAACTGCCGTCCTCGTGTCCGCCCCAACCAAGCTGTACCCAGAAAACGAAATCAGGCCCCGACCGAGACGGTCGGGGCCTGTTGACCTCGTGGGGGAGGGGAGTGCTTGCTACGAGGGGAGGACCACCACGCGACGTTTCGGCTCTGCACCCTCGCTCTCGCTGACGACGCCGTCGACGACCGCGACCGCGTCGTGCACGATCTTCCGCTCGAACGGGGTCATCGGATCCAGCGCTTCGCGCTCGCCGGACGACAGGACTCGCTCGGCGACCTCACGACCGAGGCGTGCAAGCCGATCGCGGCGATCAGCCCGCCACCGGGCGATGTCGAGCATCAGGCGGCTGCGTTCACCTGTCGCCTGCTGGACAGCCAGGCGGGTCAGCTCCTGGAGCGCGTCGAGGACCTCGCCCTTGCGCCCCACGAGCTTCGTCAGGTCGTCGCCGCCATCGATGCTGACGACTGCTCGGTCGCCATCCACATCCAGGTCGATGTCGCCATCGAAGTCGAGGACGTCGAGCAGCTGCTCGAGGTAATCGCCGGCGATCTCGCCTTCTTCGACCAGACGGTCTTCGTCGTCTTCGTCCTCATCCGAGTCGTCGTCATCGGACTCATCGACGTCGGACTCGTCCGAGGCCTCATCATCGGCGTCGACATCCGCCGCTTCCGTGACGGCGTTGTCCGACACCGCACCGTCGTCGCCGACGGCCGACGAAGACGTATCGGCCTGGTCCTCGGTCTGGGGTCCCGCCGTGGTCTCGGCGTCCGTACCGGCTTGAGTTGCAGTCTCTGCTGTCATCTCATTCACCTAACTTCTGTGCTTCATCGAACAAGTCTGGGGCGGTCATCGTTTGCCACCGCGTTTGTTTCCGCGTTTGGCTGTCGAACGGCTTCCGCGGTTGTGGTTCTGCTTCTTGCCCGGTGCGGCGCCGGCGCCGGGACGTGTGGGCTTCTGACCCGGCTTGGGTTTGGCTCCCGCCCCGGTGTCCGCTGCGGCGGTCGTCGACTCGTCGGGCGACGCATCTGCATCGACACCGTCGGTCCCGGCCTTGTCCGACGACCCGTCCTTCGAGAGGGAAACGTTCGTCGAGGCGGCGCCGTTGGTGTTCGTCGCGGCGGGCTTCTTCTTCCGGTCGGGTCGCGCGCCCGGCTTCGGCGCATTGGCCTTCAGCTTCTCCTGCTTGAGGAGCTTGGCCTCTTCTTCTTCCTTGGCGATGTGCCCGAAGACGATGTGCTGCTGACCGTAGGTCCAGATGTTGTTGCTCATCCAGTACAGGAGGATGGCGACCGGGAAGAACGGACCGGTCACGAGGATGCCGATCGGGAAGACGTACAGCGCGAGGTTGTTCATCATCCGGGTCTGCGGATTCTCCAGCGCCGCCTCCGGCTGGCGGGCGACCGACGCACGCGAGTTCAGGTGCGTCGCGATGGAGGCGACGATCATCATGGGGATGACGACGAACGCGATCTGCGGGCGCGTGAAGTCGATGGGGGAGCCGGGCTCGACGAAGGCCTGGAACTCGGTCGCCGGCTCGACGAGGTACGACGACAGCGGAACACCGAAGAGGCGGGCGTCCAGGAAGTTCTGCACCTGTTCGGCGCTGAACACGTAGTTGCCCTGGGACCGGGTCTCTGCCGCGCTCATGCCGAGCTGACCCATGCCGGTGCCCATACGGTTGAACGAGCGCAGCACGTGGAACAGACCGATGAAGACCGGGATCTGCAGCAGCATCGGCAGACAGCCGAGCATCGGGTTGAACCCGTGCTCCTTCTGCAGCTTCTGCATCTCCTCGGTCATCTTCACCCGATCCTTGGCGTACTTCTTACGGATCGCCTGGAGCTGCGGGTTGATCTCCTGCATCTTCTTCGTGGTGCGGATCTGCTTCACGAAGGGCTTGTAGAGAATCGCACGCAGGGTGAACACGAGGAACACCACCGACAGGGCCCAGGCGATGCCGTCGCCACCGGGGGAGTCGGGCGTGACATGGCTGAAGAGCCAATGCCAGACCCACATGATCCCGGAGACCGGGTAATAGATGAAGTCGAGCACGGGTCAGTTACCCCTCACTTGTTGTACTCACAGAGCAGGCGTCTCGCCGGACGCGTGCTGATGGTTTCGAGGTCGGTGTGTGCCGGTCGCCGAGCGCCACAGGTCGCGGCACAGTTCGCCGAAGCCGCGTTCGGGAACCGGGTCGTAGCCGGGTTTGTGCCAGGGCCCGCACTTCGCGAGCCGGATGACCGACAGCACCGAGCCATAGAGGAAGCCGTGCCGGTCCAGTGCCTCGACCGCATATCCCGAACAGGTGGGTTCGAACCTGCAGGACGGCAGACGCATCGGCGACACCCAGGTGCGATACAGCTCGATGAGGAAGATGACGGTGCGGCGGGGGAGAAGGCGGAGTCCGCGCCACAGGCGCGCGCCGGTTCCGCTCGAGGCCGCGTGCGGAGTCGCCGGATCCGCCTCGGTCTCGGGCGACGGCGTGGTGTCGGTAGTGCCGCTCATCACCGCGGTCCCGCTCCGTCGGCCGACGCCGCGACGGCCTCGGACAGGGCGAGGACACGACGACTGGTGAACGCGTCGCGGAGCTGGTCGGCGAGCTCGTCGCTGGATCGCTCGGCCGCGCTTCGGCGGGCACGGACGACCACATACGTCTCGTCGGGAAGCAGATGCGATGCGCCGGCGAATGCCGCGCGAAGTCGGCGGGCGACGAGATGGCGCGTCACCGCATCGCCGACGGATTTGCTGACCACGAGACCGAACCAGGGACCGCCGGACATCGCCACGTCCCGTCGAAGGCCGCGGGGGTCGGGCCATTCACGACCGACCATCGCGAGATGGACGACGAAGTCACGACTGTTCACCCGCGCACCGGACTTGAGGGTGCGAGAGAAGTCGGATCCCCGTGAGATCCGATGAAGGGGCGCAGTCATCGAACAGCTGACCGGGCCCCGTGCGGGACCCGGTGAGAGCCGACGATCAGGCGGTGAGCTTCGCGCGGCCCTTGGAACGACGGCCGCTGACGATCGCACGTCCGGCGCGGGTCCGCATGCGCAGACGGAATCCGTGCACGCGCGCGCGACGACGGTTGTTCGGCTGGAAAGTACGCTTGCCCTTGGCCACGGTGACTCCTTGTGCTCCCTGTGGGCACGCCGGTTACCCGGGCATGACCCACATGTTGTGGTTGGTCTGTTGATCCAGGACGGTGCCGAACTGGTGTCGGTGATGACTCGGCGAACACGGAAGTTCGCCGCGCAAATCCGCAACCTGGATGACCAGTCGAGACTACTGACACCGGGCGTCCAAATCAAACGACGACGTCCGTTCTCCGGGACCGTTCGCGACCAGTGTGTTCTGGGCCACGAAAGCAAGATTGTCAGCAGAATCGAGTCAAACGTCCCGATCGCTTTGTGGCCCTCCTCGACCTCTGTTACGTTCACTCACAGCGTCGGCCACCCCCTCCCGTCGAGGTAGATCTTCGAGGACCTGGCTCCGACCGAAGTCCCCAGTTCGTCACCTTTGTACACAGGTGTGGATAACCCTGTGGAGAGACGGGCACTACGGCGCAGATGCCACCGCTCTCGCGATCGCTGGTAGTTTTCCGGACCAGGAGGCCAGCCCCGTGACTTCAGACCGAGACACTTTCGGCGAGGTGTGGCAACAGGTCGTCGCCGAACTCAACGACGACGAAGCCGCACGCGACCACGAACCACTGACACGCCAGCAGAAGGCGTGGCTGTCACTGGTTCGACCCCTGACCCTCACCGAAGGCTTCGCCCTGCTGACCGTGCCCACGGCACTGGTCCAGGAACAGATCGAACGCAATCTCCGGGAGACCATCCGCTCGGTCCTCAGCCGCCACCTCGACGAACCCGTCGATCTCGGCGTCCGTATCGCCACCCCGCGTAACGACGAGCCGGTGGCGGAAACACCCGTTCCCGACGTACGGCCCATCGCCGGAGCGGCCGCAGCAGTTGACTACACGGCCGCTCCCGTGGGCGCGGGCCGCGCGCCGTCCCCGATGCCGGAGTCGACGCGCCCGTCCGGCGACTGGGCGTCGTACTTCGCCGAGCGGCCCACCTCGACGCCGCCGGCCACCGGCGCAAACCTCAACCCCAAGTACACCTTTGACACCTTCGTCATCGGCGCGTCGAACCGATTCGCGCACGCATCGGCGGTGGCGGTCTCGGAAGCCCCCGCCCGGGCCTACAACCCACTGTTCATCTGGGGAGAGTCCGGACTCGGCAAGACGCACCTGCTGCACGCCGCGGGCCATTACGCGCAACGCCTCTTCCCGGGCATGCGGGTCAAGTACGTGTCCACCGAGGAATTCACCAACGACTTCATCAACTCGCTCCGCGACGACCGGCGGGTGGCGTTCAAGCGCCGGTATCGCGACGTCGATGTGCTGCTGGTCGACGACATCCAGTTCCTCGTGGGCAAAGAAGGTATCCAGGAAGAGTTCTTCCACACCTTCAACACCCTGCACAACGCGAGCAAGCAGATCGTCATCTCCTCTGATCGGCCGCCGAAACAGCTTGCGACACTGGAAGATCGGCTCCGTACACGGTTCGAGTGGGGCTTGATCACCGACGTCCAGCCGCCCGATCTGGAGACCCGGATCGCGATTCTGCGCAAGAAGGCGCAGATGGACAACATCGCGGTTCCCGACGACGTCCTCGAACTCATCGCGTCGAAGATCGAGCGCAACATCCGCGAACTCGAGGGCGCACTCATCCGCGTGACGGCGTTCGCGTCGCTCAACGACGCCGCTCTCGACAAGTCCCTGGCCGACGTCGTCCTGCAGGCCCTGCTGCCCAACTCGGGGACCCTGGAGGTCAGCGCGGCGAGCATCCTCGCGATCACCGCCGAGTACTTCGACATCTCTGTCGAGGAACTCCGAGGTCCCGGTAAGACACGGTCGATCGCTCAGGCCCGCCAGATCTCCATGTACCTGTGTCGTGAGCTCACCGACCTCTCGCTGCCGAAGATCGGCGAGACCTTCGACCGCGATCACACGACGGTCATGTACGCCGAACGGAAGATCCGCAAGGAGATGGCCGAGCGCCGCCGGGTGTACGACCACGTCCAGGAACTCACCGCCCGCATCAAGCAGCGCGCCGTGGGCTGACACGCTCACACGTACAGCTCTCCGCACCCCCGAGGCCACGACGGCCCGGGGGTGCGGACGTCTGGGGGTGTTCCGCCACCCGCAGTGGCATCCGATGGCGGCCCCGATGGCCCCTCCGAATGCCAAGTCTGGTCCTCAGGTCGAGAGTCTTCGACGCCGTGGACCTCCGTCCCGCACCCGGATTCGGCCGACATCGACCCTGCTCAGAATCGATCACCAGCTGTGAACAATCCTTGGGATAACCAGGGTCGGCATGTGCATCGGCGGTGGACGCCGCGCGAACAACATGAGAACTCCACATCCCCGGACGGATCCGCTCGACGTTGCTCCACCGGTCATGCACACGTCCACACCCGCCCGGACTGGCCCGATGTCATGGTTGTCCACAGATTGCACAACTCCTATTACTGAGATGGATCCCTCTAGAAAGAGATTCTTTTGTAAGAAGGTCTGTGCACAGACCGTCGCCGATCGGGTCGGCCGCAGCCGGCTCCGACGACGGTCTGACTTGGCCCCAACCACTCCGGCTCCGGCGGCGGCGTTCTACAGTGGGATTCCCGGATGCGGGATCCCACTCCAGGCCGGCCGACCCACTGCGGCGCCGACCCGGCGATCCAGGCGGGAACGAGAACGAGAGAAGGGCAACCTCCCAGCATGAAGTTTCGTGTCGCGCGTGACGAGTTCGCTGATTCCGTCGCCTGGGTCGCCCGCAGTCTCCCGTCTCGTCCGCCCGTCCCGGTTCTCGGCTGCGTGGTGCTCAACGTCGGCGAAAACGGCCTGACCGTCTCGGGTTTCGACTACGAGGTCTCGGCCCAGGAAAATCTGGGCGCGGAGGTCGCCGAGCCCGGACAGGTCCTGGTCTCCGGTCGGCTCCTCGCCGACATCACCAAGGCCCTGCCCAACAAGCCGGTCGACGTGACCCTCGACGGTGCACGCGTCGCCATCACCTGTGGCAGCGCCAAGTTCTCGCTCCCGACGATGCCGGTCGAGGACTACCCGCAGTTGCCCGACGTGCCCTCCGTCACCGGAACGATCCCGTCGCAGCTCTTCGCCGAGGCGATCTCGCAGGTGGCCGTGGCGGCCGGCAAGGACGACACCCTGCCCATGCTCACCGGTGTCCGCGTCGAGATCGAGGGCAACTCCGTCGTCCTCGCCGCGACCGACCGATTCCGCCTCGCGGTGCGTGAATTGCAGTGGGAGCCTTCCGATCCCGACACCAAGGGGGCCGTCCTCGTGCCCGCGAAGACGCTCTCGGAGAGCGCCAAGACCGCAGGTGCCGAGGGCACCGGCGTCGTCTCGCTGGCGTTCGGTGGTGGCGCGGCCATCGGATCCGACGGCATCCTCGGCATCCTCGGCGAGACCAAGAAGACCACCACCCGCCTGCTCGACGCGGAGTTCCCGAAGTTCCGCCAGCTGCTCCCGGCCAGTCACACCGCCGTCGCCACCATCGACAGCGGCCCGCTGATCGAGGCGATCCGTCGTGTGGCCCTGGTCGCCGAGCGCGGCGCGCAGGTCCGGATGGAGTTCTCCGAGGGATCCGTGCTACTCACCGCGGGCGGCGACGAGGCCGGCAAGGCCGAGGAAGAGCTGCCCGTGTCGTTCCAGGGTGAGCCCCTCACGATCGCGTTCAACCCCGGGTACCTGCAGGACGGATTGTCGGCGATCAACGCCGACGCGGTGGACTTCGGATTCACCACCCCCAGCCGGCCTGCCGTCCTCCGCCCGGCCAGCGGAGAGGATCCGGTCGCGGACGAGTCCGGCGCCTTCGTCGCTCCCGAGAGCGCGTTCAGCTACCTGTTGATGCCCGTCCGCCTCCCGGGCTGACGGCCGCCACGGCCTCACCGTCCTCAGGATCGACGCCGACTCGTGTTCGTCCGTGAGCTGCATCTGCGCGATTTCCGATCGTGGCGGTCCGTCGACCTCGATCTGGCACCCGGGCCGACGGTCTTCACCGGCCGCAACGGCTTCGGCAAGACCAATCTGCTCGAGGCGCTGTTCTATCTCTCGACGCTGCGCTCACACCGGGTGAGTTCCGATGCACCGCTCGTACACGCGGGCTCCGCGTCGGCGTCGGTCACCGCGACGGTTGAGAACGACGGCCGTGAGCTGACCGCCGAGCTGCGGATCAATGCCGAGGGCGCCAACAAGGCGACCATCAACCGGAGCCCGGCGCGGCGGCCCCGCGACCTGCTCGGCATCCTCCGTACGGTGCTGTTCGCGCCCGAGGACCTGTCCCTGGTGCGTGGTGACCCGAGCGACCGCCGACGCTTCGTCGACGAACTGGTCGCCCAGCGGGGTCCCCGTTACGCCGCCGCCCGCGCGGACTACGACCGGGTCCTGCGTCAGCGGTCGGCCTTGCTCAAGACTGCCGCCGCGGCGCTGAGACGTGGTGGGCAACAGGCAGATTCGGTGGTCAGCACACTTGATGTCTGGGATGGTCAGCTCGCGGATCTCGGCGGTCAGGTGATCGCCGCACGGTTGTCGGTGCTCGCCGAGCTCGAGCCGCACTTCACCGGCTCATACGCCTCGATCGCGCCGCATTCACGGCCGGCCGTGCTCCGGTATCGTCCCGCCGGCGGTGTCGAGATCGAGGAGCACACACCCGAGGCGATCGCCGACGTGCTGGCACTACGCCTGACGGAGTTGCGCGACAAGGAGATCGAGCGGGGCCTGTGTCTCGTCGGTCCGCATCGCGACGACATCGACATCGTGCTCGGCAGCGATATCGCGAAAGGCTTTGCCTCACACGGGGAATCCTGGTCGTTGGCACTGGCTCTGCGCCTCGGCTCCGTCGAGCTCACCCGCGCCGAAGGTGTCGAGCCGGTGATCATGCTCGATGACGTGTTCGCCGAACTCGACGCCAAGCGGCGCGCGCAACTCGTCGATTTCACCGCCGACGCCGAGCAACTCCTCATCACCGCCGCCGTCGCCGAGGACATCCCCGGGCGGATTGGTGGCCGGCGGATCGGCGTCGATGTGGTCGACGACGACGCGGGCCGGCGGTCGCACATCGTCGACGAAGCGCTCGACGATGTGACGGCAGCGGGGGGAGGACACCCATGAGTGACGATCGCCCGTCCGGGTCCCCGGATCCCGCCGACCCCGCACCACGGCCGACACCGCCCGGCGAACTCGGCGGGTACGAGCGTGCCCGCAAGGCGCTCGAGGAGGCCCGGGCACAGGCCCGTGCCGCGGGTAAGTCGGTCGGCCGGGGCCGGGCGTCGCCCGTCCGTCGGGTCCCGCGCGGATCCCAGGGGCGTCGACGCTGGTCCGGCTCCGGTCCGGATCCGCGGGATCCGCAGCCGTTCGGCCGGCTCGTCGGAGGTCTGGCGAAGGATCGCGGGTGGCAGGAGAAGATCGGCGAAGGCGCGCTGTTCGGGATGTGGGAGCAGATCGTGGGTTCGGACATCGCCGCTCATGCGAAGCCGGTTGCGTTGCGCGACAACGTCCTCCACGTGCAGGCCGAGTCGACGGCGTGGGCGACGCAACTTCGCTACATCCAGTCCCAGATCCTCGCCAAGATCGCGGCCGCCATCGGCAACGGCCAGGTCACCTCGTTGCGGATCAGTGGTCCGAAGGGCCCGTCGTGGCGTAAGGGTGAACGGCATGTGCGCGGGCGCGGCCCACGCGACACCTACGGCTGACGCGCCGCTAGCAGACTCGACCGCACTTTACTAGTTGCAGAGCCTCGTGGGCCGTTTTCCATCCCCAAGCCACGATCGAACCGGGATCGAGGCAAAAAAATCGTTCTGAGGGCCTGTTAGCGGCCCCGGATGCGCGTTCCAGGGCGAGTCAGGCAGTACACTGTGGAGAGTTGTCCCGACAGGGGTGCACAACAGCAGACAGACAGCGCCTCCAGGCTACCCGGATGTACCCACCGGGTATTCCTGTGCGCGCAACCGCCGTGTGCCCCGTCGAGAAGGATCGACGACGGATCCGGAGACCACCTGATCCGTCGATGAGCAGAACAGGAGCGGACGCACCTCGTGGCCGACACCAACGACACCGGACCGAAGAAGAACAAGAAGAAGCCGTCAGAGTATGGCGCCGATTCGATCAACATCCTCGAAGGTCTGGAGGCCGTCCGCAAACGGCCCGGCATGTACATCGGATCCACCGGTGAGCGAGGGCTGCACCACCTGATCTGGGAGGTCGTCGACAACTCGGTCGACGAGGCGATGGCCGGCTTCGCCTCGCGCGTCGACGTGACCCTCCTGGCCGACGGGGGTGTCCAGGTCGTCGACGACGGCCGCGGCATCCCCACCGGCATGCACCGCACGGGCGTGCCGACCGTCGAGGTCGTTATGACCCAGCTGCACGCCGGCGGCAAGTTCGACTCCGACGCCTACGCGGTGTCCGGTGGCCTGCACGGCGTCGGCATCTCGGTGGTCAACGCGTTGTCCACCAAGGTGGAGCTGGAGATCCAGAACGACGGATTCAACTGGGAGCAGACCTACACCTACGCGACACCCGGCGCCCTCGAGAAGGGGACCCCGACGCGCAAGACCGGCACCACGGTGCGGTTCTGGCCGGACCCCGAGATCTTCACCGAGACCACACGATTCAACGCCGAGACCGTGGCGCGT
The DNA here is from genome assembly GCF_042672305.1 of Gordonia sp. NPDC127522. NCBI lineage: Bacteria > Bacillati > Actinomycetota > Actinomycetes > Mycobacteriales > Gordoniaceae > Gordonia > Gordonia sp. NPDC127522. The sequence goes on along the minus strand of NZ_JBHXVK010000002.1, from coordinate 147,212 downwards.
CGTCTGCAGGAGATGGCCTTCCTGAACAAGGGCCTCACCATCACGTTGACCGATCAGCGCCCGCAGGCCATCGAACCGCCGGGTGACGCCGACGGTGACGAGGAGAGCGGCACCACCGAGGCCGCCGAGGCGGTGAAGTCCGAGGAGGAGAAGGCCGCCGCCGCGGCCAAGCCGAAGACTCGGACCTATCACTACCCCGACGGGCTCGTCGACTACATCAAGCACCTCAACCGGACCAAGCAGTCGATCCACACCACCGTCGTCGGCTTCACCGGCCAGGGCACCGGCCACGAGGTCGAGGTCGCGATGCAGTGGAACGCAGGCTATTCCGAATCGGTCCACACCTTCGCCAACACCATCAACACTCACGAGGGCGGTACTCACGAAGAGGGTTTCCGCGCCGCGCTGACCCTCACCGTGAACAAGTACGCGGTGGACAAGAAGCTCATCAAGGACAAGAAGGAAGACCGCCTCTCGGGTGACGACATCCGCGAGGGCCTCGCCGCGGTGATCTCGGTGAAGGTCGGGGATCCGCAGTTCGAGGGCCAGACCAAGACCAAGCTGGGCAACACCGAGGTCAAGGGATTCGTCCAGCGGGTCTGCAGTGAACACCTCGGGCACTGGCTGGAGGCCAACCCGGCCGAGGCGAAGACGATCATCAAGAAGATCGTCGAGTCGCAGCGGGCCCGGATGGCAGCGCGCAATGCCCGCGATCTGGTGCGCCGCAAGACCGCCACCGACATCGGTGGTCTCCCCGGCAAGCTCGCCGACTGCCGCAGCAACGATCCCGGCAAGTGCGAGGTCTACATCGTGGAGGGCGACTCGGCCGGCGGCAGCGCCAAGTCGGGCCGTGACTCGATGTACCAGGCGATCCTGCCGTTGCGCGGCAAGATCATCAACGTCGAGAAGGCGCGCATTGACCGGGTGCTCAAGAACACCGAGGTCCAGTCGATCATCACCGCCTTTGGCACGGGCATCCACGACGAGTTCGACATCAGCAAGCTCCGCTATCACAAGATCGTGCTGATGGCCGACGCCGACGTCGACGGTCAGCACATCTCGACCCTCCTGCTCACCCTGCTGTTCCGCTTCATGCGGCCGCTCATCGAGCACGGTCACGTGTTCCTCGCGATGCCGCCGCTGTACAAGCTCAAGTGGCAGAAGTCGGCTCCGGAGTTCGCCTATTCCGATCGCGAGCGGGACGGACTGCTCGAGGCCGGTCGTGCGGCGGGCAAGAAGATCAACACCGACGACGGCATCCAGCGGTACAAGGGCCTCGGCGAGATGAACGCCAAGGAACTGTGGGAGACCACGATGGACCCGGCCGTGCGTGTCCTGCGCCAGGTCACCCTCGACGATGCCGCGGCCGCCGACGAACTGTTCTCCATCCTGATGGGTGAGGACGTCGCCGCCCGACGCAGCTTCATCGCCCGCAACGCGAAAGACGTTCGCTTCCTCGATGTCTGATCGCGGGTTCCTGCGATTCCGCTCCGATCGGAGAAAGTACACACATGACTGACACCACCCTGCCGCCCGCCGGCGGTGAAGGCGATCGCATCGAGCCCGTCGATCTCGGGCAGGAGATGCAGAAGAGCTACATCGACTACGCGATGAGCGTCATCGTGGGTCGCGCTCTTCCCGAGGTCCGCGACGGTCTCAAGCCGGTGCACCGCCGCCTCCTCTACGCGTCCTTCGACGCCGGGTTCCGCCCGGACCGCAGCTACGTCAAATCGGCGAAACCCGTTGCGGAGACGATGGGTAACTACCATCCGCACGGCGACACCGCGATCTACGACGCCCTGGTGCGCCTCGCCCAGCCGTGGTCGATGCGGTACCCGCTCATCGACGGTCAGGGCAACTTCGGCTCGCGGGGCAACGACGGCGCCGCGGCGATGCGTTACACCGAGGCCCGTCTCACCCCGCTGGCCATGGAGATGCTGCGCGACATCGGGGAGGAGACAGTCGATTTCGTCCCCAACTACGACGGCAAGACGAATGAACCGACGGTCCTGCCGTCGCGTATCCCGAACCTGCTGATCAATGGTTCCGGCGGTATTGCCGTCGGCATGGCGACGAACATGCCCCCGCACAACCTCAACGAGGTTGCCGATGCGGTGTTCTGGGCGCTGGAGAACCACGACGCCGACGACGAGACCACCCTCGCCGCGTGCATGGAGTGCATCAAGGGACCCGACTTCCCCACGGCCGGACTGATCGTCGGCAGCCAGGGGATCAAGGACGCCTACACCACCGGGCGTGGCAGCATCCGGATGCGCAGTGTTGTCGACATCGAGGAGAACAAGGGATCTACCACGCTGGTGGTCACCGAGTTGCCCTACCAGGTCAACCCGGACAACCTGATCCAATCGATCGCCGAGCAGGTCAACGAAGGAAAGCTGAAGGGCATTAGCCGGATCGAGGATCAGTCCTCGGACCGCGTCGGCATGCGGATCGTGGTGACGCTGCGTCGCGACGCCGTCGCGAAGGTCGTCCTGAACAACCTGTACAAGCACAGCCAGCTGCAGACCAGCTTCGGTGCGAACATGCTGTCCATCGTCGACGGCGTGCCCCGCACGCTGCGTCTGGACCAGATGATCCGTTACTACGTGGCGCATCAGATCGACGTCATCGTGCGACGGACGCGGTACCGGTTGCGCAAGGCCGAGGAGCGCGCACACATTCTGCGCGGTCTGGTGAAAGCCCTTGACGCGCTTGACGAAGTGATCGCGCTGATCCGCCGCTCGGCCAACACCGAGACCGCGCGTACCGGCCTGATCGACCTCCTCGACATCGACGAGATCCAGGCCGATGCCATCCTCGCGATGCAGTTGCGCCGTCTGTCGGCCCTGGAACGCCAGAAGATCGTCGACGAACTCGCCGAGATCGAACTCGAGATCGCCGATTACAAGGACATCCTCAACCGGCCCGAGCGTCAGCGCGCCATCGTGCGCGACGAGCTCAAGGAGGTCGTCGAGAAGTACGGTGACGAGCGTCGGACCAAGATCATCGCGGCCGACGGCGATGTCAGCGACGAGGATCTGATCGCCCGCGAGGACGTCGTCGTCACGATCACCGAGACCGGATACGCCAAGCGCACGAAAACCGACCTGTACCGCAGTCAGCGTCGCGGCGGCAAGGGTGTGCAGGGTGCCGGGCTCAAGCAGGACGACATCGTCAAACACTTTTTCGTGTGCTCGACCCACGACTGGATCCTGTTCTTCACCACCAAGGGTCGCGTCTACCGCGCCAAGGCCTACGAGCTGCCCGAGGCGAACCGCACCGCCCGTGGTCAGCATGTCGCCAACCTCCTGGCCTTCCAGCCGGAGGAGCGGATCGCCCAGGTCATCCAGCTGAAGACCTACGAGGATGCGCCGTATCTGGTGCTCGCCACCCGCAACGGCCTGGTGAAGAAGTCGCGACTGGTCGACTTCGACTCCAACCGCTCCGGCGGCATCGCGGCGATCAACCTGCGTGGCGAGGACGAGTTGGTCGGCGCCCAATTGTGCAGCGCCGACGACGATCTGCTCCTGGTGTCGCAGAAGGGACAGTCGATCCGGTTCCACGCCGACGACGAAGCCCTGCGGCCGATGGGCCGGCAGACCTCCGGCGTCCAGGGCATGCGGTTCAACACCGACGACACGCTGTTGTCACTGAACGTCGTCCGCGAGGGCACCTACCTGCTGGTCGCCACGTCCGGCGGGTACGCCAAGCGGACCGGTATGGACGACTACCCGGTGCAGGGTCGCGGCGGCAAGGGTGTGCTGACGATCGCCCACGATCGTCGACGCGGTGAACTGATCGGCGCGCTCATCGTCGACGACGACTCCGAGCTCTACGCCATCACCTCGGGGGGCGGCGTCATCCGCACCACGGCAAAATCGGTGCGCAAGGCCGGACGCCAGACCAAGGGTGTCCGTCTGATGAACATCGACGAGGGCACCACGGTCATCGCCATCGCCCGCAACGCCGACGAGCCGGACGAGACAGAGGTCTCTTCCTAGGCGTTAGGGTGAAGGCCACTGTTGCTCGACCCGTCGCGAGTCGACGGGTCGGGGAACGGCGGGCTCGGACCCGGCGCCGAGCGAGCAACGTCAGGAACGCCTGAGTGAGGGAATGTCTGTGAGCACACCGAACGAGCCGCATCAGGACCAGAACGGGCGCCCCGCCGGGGGACCGGCGGGACCCGGAACGGGAACCCCGACCGGGGGACTGGTGCCGCCGTGGCAGCGGGGGCCGGCCGACGATCCGTCAGCCGCCCCGACCGAGACGTTCAACCGCGACGCCGCCCAGCGTCCGAGCACCGGTGAGGGCCCGGCAGGCCCGCCGCTGAACAACCCGGGCGGCCCGCCGCCGCGTGGCGTCGTGACGAACAGCGGCACCGCTGCCGCCAGCATGAGCGGCCAGCAGGCCCCGGTGACCAAGCTGGAGAGTCCGCGCCGATCGGGTACGGCGACGGCGACCGAGGAACCCGGCTTCGTCGAGTCACCCACCAGCACGATCGACCGCGGACACCTTCCGGAGAACGATCTGCCCGACCTCGATCAGATCCACCACACGGCGGACCTGAAGCGACCCGAGACGGCACAGGCGCCGGGATCCAAGCCCTCCGCACCGCGGTCGGCGCCTCGCCAGGTACTCGCCGCCGGGACCGCGCTGCGCGCCTCGGTGCAGGTGCGTCGGATCGACCCGTGGGCGACGTTCAAGGTCGCGGCCGTGCTGTCGGTGGTCGGGTTCTTCATCTGGATGATTTCCGTCGCCGTGCTGTACCTCATCCTCGACGGCATGGGCGTGTGGGATCAGGTGAACAACAGCTTCGGAACGCTCATGGCGGAGGAATCGGCCGCGAGTAACGACGTGATCGGGGCGGGCACCGTCTTCGGCGCCGCGGCGCTCCTGGGCGCCATCAACGCGATCCTGCTGACCGCGCTCGCGACGATCGGCAGCTACATCTACAACATCTGTGCCGACCTCGTCGGCGGCGCCGAGGTGACTCTCGCCGACCTCGATTGAGCGAGCCCCTGACCAGCCGTTTTGTTTGTTGGGGCATCGGTCGGGTAATCTCACTCCTCGGTTCAAGGGCCTATAGCTCAGGCGGTTAGAGCGCTTCGCTGATAACGAAGAGGTCGGAGGTTCAAGTCCTCCTAGGCCCACTGCGACAGATGTTTTCGGACATCGGAATCTCGCATCCCGCCGAACCGATCGGTACGGCACGGGGCCTTAGCTCAGTTGGTAGAGCGCTGCCTTTGCAAGGCAGATGTCAGGAGTTCGAATCTCCTAGGCTCCACCACTTCACCTCGAAGGCGACGCAGCGGCTCGACGAGCCCTCGTCGCCTTTCGTATTGCCGCGGTCTTCGTACGTCGGTCGGGCGACGCCACACGGTGCGGTCCGGGACGTCACCGTGGTCGCCGTCATTGCGGGCTGACGTCGTCCAGGCGCGACACCGGCCGGTCACCGTGTGGACCGAACAGATGCAGGATCTCCACCGGGTTGTCATCGGCCGGTCCGAACCAGTGCGGCGTCGTCGGATCGAACTGGGCCGTCTCGCCGTGTTCGAGGATGTGCTCGGCGTCGGCCAGGAGCAACCGCAGTCTGCCGGCGAGAACGTAGAGCCACGCGTGTCCGTCGTGGGTCGCCAGGCGCGGTTCGCGAGGCCCGAGGACGTGCTTGAACGCACGCACACGTCCGGGGTAATCGGTGAGGGGAACGATGACACCCCCGGACGCCATCGACCGCGGTTCGAGGTGCACGCGAGGATCACCCGTGGGCGGTGCGTCGACGAGTTGATCGAGGGACACCCGATAGACGCGCGCCAGGGGGAGCAGGACGTCGAGGGTCGGCTGCCGTTTACCGGTCTCCACCCGGGACAGCGTGCTGACCGAGAGGCCCGACTCCTCGGCCACAGCTGTCAGGGTCATTGCCCGCGTGAGACGGAGAGCGCGCAGCCGCGGACCGATCGCGCCGATCAGGTCCCCCAGGTCAGCGATCATGGCGCCATCTTTGCAGATTCCGCAAAAGTCCTCGCCGGTCGCGACCGCCGTCCCCGAGCATGGTCCCGAAGGAACCGGGAACAAGGAAAGGGGAGTAGATGAACGAATCGAACAAGGGTGAGCACCTCCGAGTCCTGCTTCTCGGCGGACGGGGAGCGGTGGGCACCGTCGTTGCCCGCGAACTCGAGCAGGACGGTCACGTCGTGACCGTGACGAGTCGCACGGCGAGCGGGGACGCCCGGATCGATCTGCGCGGCGACCTCGCGACCCTGCGCGACCTCGCTGCCGAAAACGATGTCGTCGTCAACGCCTCCGGCATCGAACGCCCGGAGCTGGGAGCCGCGATCGTGCAGACGCCGCTGGTCGACATCTCGGCCTCCGGTGCCTATCTCGACCGACTACGCGCCACCGCCACCGGACCCGTCGTCCTGGGGGCAGGCCTCGCGCCCGGGCTCAGCACGATCCTGACCGCCGCACTCGACTCGCGCCCGGACGACGACCTCGATGTGCTGGTGATGCTCGGAGCCGGGGAGAAACACGGTCCCGCCGCGGTCGCGTGGACCGTCGGACTGGTCGGCTCCGACGTCCACTGCCCGCCGGAGACTCGGCCGGTGCGGAATCTCCGGGAAAGCCGGCAAGCGACCGGACCCGACGGCCGGACCCGGCGCTACCTACGCGCGGACTTCCCCGACCATGTCCTTCTCGGCGACAGACCCGGCGTGGTCCGGTCGTATCTCACTCTCAGCTCGGCCCCGATGACCGCGGCGCTCGGCCTGATCGGGCGGGTGCCGGCGTTGCGCAGCACGCTGACGTGGGCGCCTCCCCTTGGTTCCGATGCCTGGCACGTCATCGCCGAGAATCGGCGCACCGGTGAGCGTCGGGAGGCCTCCGGGACGGGGCAGTCCGACGCCACGGGCCGACTGACGGCGCTGGCCGCCATCCGCGCCGCGACGGAACTCCATGGCGCCAAGAGAATAGTGACGATGGCCGACCTGGTCTCACTCGACGACGCGCTCACGGTGCTGAGGTAGGTCCGCTCCTACGCTGCGGCGTATTCGACGATCGACACGCCGGTGTCGAAGTCGTGTGCGCTGACGCGTCGAAACCTCCTGGGCGCGTACCGGCCGGGCGCCATCAGCGGAATGCCGCTCCCGAACATCACCGGCTGACGCTTGAGGACAAACCGGTCGATCTCGTCGGCCAGTTGAGTCGCGAGATCGCCGCCTCCGCAGAGCCAGATGTCTTTTCCCTTGCGCTGTTTGAGCTCACGCACCACCTCGACCGGGTCGCGATCCGTGAACGTCACGCCGTCCACCGGGTCGCGTCGACGATGGGTGAAGACGTACTGGTCGAGGTGGCGATACGGACTCGTCACCTCTGGCAACCCGGCGGCATAGGTACCGGCTCCCATCAGGACGGTGTCGAAAATCCCTGTGCTCTGGTCGATCCCGAGTGCGGCGGCGTAGTCCGTCGGGATGGTGTCGGCGAACCGCTCGTTGATGCCGTCCATGTGATCGCCCTCCATCAGAAAGGCGTCGAACTGGCCGTCCGGTCCGGCGATGTACCCGTCGAGACTCACGGCCACGTAGTACACGAGTTCACGCATGCTGATCCCCAATCACTTCAGATGTAGTGGTTGAGAAACTACAGCACATGTAGTGGTTGCGCTATCGTTTTCTCATGGCCCGTAACGACGACCGTCGACGCGCCCTGGCCGATGCGGGTCTAGAAGTGCTCGCCGACGCCGGCGCGCGGGGGCTCACCCACCGCGCGGTGGACCGTGCCGCCGGCGTGCCCCTCGGTACGACGACGAATTACTTCCGTTCTCGCTCAGCACTTCTCACCGGATTGGTGGAGCGCATCTACGAGCGACTGGCACCGAGTGACGAGTTCATCGCCGAGCGGGTCGGACGGACACCGACGCGCGAGCTGTTCGCCGAGTATCTCCGCAACATCGTCGAGCGCCTGATGGTGAACCGGACCGTCACCATCGCACTGATCGAACTCCGGTTGGAAGGAATTCGACGTCCCGAGGTCGCGGAGATCATCGGGGAATGGCGTCGGACCGGGTTCACCGGGGACGTGGCGTTCAACGAACAAGCCGGCCTGCCGGGGACGGCCCGGGAGATCGCCCTCTTCCACTACGCCGTCGACGGACTCCTCCTCGACCAGCTGACCGGCCCACTGCTCCCGGATGTGCCTGTCGACGACATCGTCGACGCGCTGGTCGACGGGTTGCTGCCGGGCTGAGATCACGCCGTCCGACTCCGGCTCCGGGTCGACGATGGCCGGGAATGGCACCCGCTACCGTGAACAAGTGGACCGAGACCTGCTCGACGGACGCTACGAGATCCGGGGAGTTCTCGGACGCGGTGGCATGGCGGTGGTCCACGACGGGTGGGACCGGCGACTCCACCGGTCGGTCGCCATCAAGCTACTGCGCTCAGAGCCGGAGACCCCGACGGTCGCACGTGACCGGTTCATTGCAGAGGCGCGGGCGGCCGCCGCGCTCAACCACCCCAACATCGTCGCCGTCCACGACTTCGGCGAGCACGACGGAACGCCGTACATCGTGATGGAACGGCTGAGTGGCACAACGGTCGGCGATCTCATGGCCGGCGGGCCGTTGCCGCCCCACCGCGTCGCCGCGATCCTCGAGGACGTCCTGGCCGCCCTGTACGCCGCCCATTCCGCCGGGGTGCTGCACCGCGACATCAAACCCGCGAACTTGCTGATGTCCGGCGACCGGGTGAAGGTTGCCGATCTCGGCATCGCCAAGACGGCCGGGATGGCGCACACGGCGACGGGAGAAGTGGTCGGAACCATCTGTTACCTCAGTCCCGGTCGCGTGTTGGGCCGGGCGGCGACACCGGCCGACGATCTCTACGCGGCTGCGGTCGTCGCATATGAGGCTCTGACGGGTCGCCGAGCGTACGACCACGACAACCCTGCCGCCGTCGCGCACGCGATCCTGCACGCGCCGCCGCCACTGCTGGCCGACATCCGTCCGGATGTCGCGCCGGCACTGCGCGAGACGATCGACCGGGCCATGCGTCCGGGTGACACCGTGCCGTTTCCGAGTGCTGCGGCGATGAGCGCGGCGCTGGCCGGGCATGGCGACCACATGGGCCCGGACGGGACGAGTCGGCTCACGGCGCCGATGCCGCCACCGTCCCCGCCAACTCGCACCGCCTCGGGGACGGCTTCGCTTCCGGAAGGGCCGAACCGCTCCCGACGTCGAACGTCGATCGCGGTGCTGGGCGGCGCCGCCGCTCTGCTGACCGCCCTTCTCGTCGCCGTCGTCGTCATCGCCACCGGATCCGACGACGACACCCCAGTTCCGGCGACCCCGACCTCCCTGCCGGCCGCCGAGTCCTCGACCACCGAATCACGGCCGACTCCACCGCCGAGCACGATCGACCCGCCCGCGCCGATCCCTCTGCCGACCGGCGCGACGGAGATCGACACCCCCCAGACCGAGGAGGGACCGGCCGGAAGCGGCGGAAACGGGCGGGGCAACAGCGGTGGTGGCAACGGCGGTGGTGGCAAGAGCGAGAACAAGGGGAACGGGAAACCGAAGGACGACAAGAACTGACGTCGCCCATCGACGTCCCTCAGTCGTCCTTGTTCAGGTGCGCGTAGCGCCGGCGGAACTTCTCGACCCGGCCGGCGACGTCGGGGATCGTGTTCACCCCGGTGTAGAACGGGTGCGAGTCGCTGGTGACATCGACGGTGATGAGCGGGTACTCGTTGCCGTCGGACCAGGTGACGGTCGTCGACGATGTCGCCGTCGATCGGGTGAGGAACTCCTTGCCCGTCGAACCGTCGCGGATGACGACGGGGTGGTAATCGGGGTGGATGCCCTTCTTCATGTGGGTGCCTTCCGGTGAGATGTGGGTCGGTGCGGGTTCAGTTGTCCCGGGGATCAGCGTCGACGCCGGGGAATGCGTCCACGGTCGACTCGCCGACGTCGAGGTCATCGCACGGGTCGGCGTGGAACTGCCCGAACGGATCGACGAAGGTCGACCAGAACTGTTCTCCGGCAGCGAATTCGACCTCGTTCAGGCAGGCGCCGCGGAGGGCCTCCTCGATCTCGGCGGGGTCGCCCTGATGGACGAGCGCGACGAGCGAGGTGTGCCGGTCGCCGAAGGTCTCGTCCCAGCGCAGTGCACCGAGAGCCCGACGCTCGTCGGGTACCTGCGCGAGTTCGTCATCGGTCATCGAGGCGAGCCAGGGACCTCCGTGCGCGACGCGCAGTCCGCCGCCGGCCGACTCGAGCCAGAGCGCCTCGTCGGGCTGGGTGGCGATCCAGAGTCGCCCGCGGGCACAGACGACCCCGTCGAGGAGGGCGTCGATCGCCTCGTGGAAGCGACCCGGGTGCAGCGGTCGATCGCTGTGGAACTCGACCCACGTGACCCCGCAGTCGGAGTCCAGTGGCGGTTCGCCCGCGAGGAGAGGGTCGTGCGGACCGTCGATGCGTCCGCGACGTGAACGGGGCGGTACCGCGGCGAGCAGTTGCTCGGCCAGGACGGGAGTGATCGGGCGCTGCGGCAACTCGAACATCATCGGGACGTTCGGCGCGAGCCGTTTGAGGACGGCGACGAGTCGCGCGGACGCCCAGGCGTCGCGGACGGTCGGGTCGCATGCTGCGACCACCAGTGCGTCGGCAAAAACGACCTGACCGACCGCCACCTGGGCAAGGGTGCGGTCGTCGTCGAGCGCGACATGCCCACCCTCGGCGAGTGAGAGATCGCCGGTCGCCGACGTCAGCCAATCCTCCTCGGCCACACAGGCAACGGTGAGATCGACGCGGACGTCGGCCGCCGCCGGGGCGTCGTCGAACCCCGGCATGTCCGAGACGATGACGTTCTCGATCGACCAGGCGACCTGCTCGGGTTCGAGGACGGGATCGAGTGTGAGGACGATCCGGTTCACCGACGGTCGACGATGCAGCCGCCGCAACAGAGGGAGCAGATCTTCGCGAAGGGTGCACGAGATGCAACCGTGGGCCAGTTCCACGATGCAGACGTCATGGTGGCTGCGACCGTCGGGGCCCCGCCAGCTGAGGGTCCGGACGACGCGGCCGTCCTCGACCTGTGTCAGGTCGTGGTGGACCTGGACGCTGCCGACGCCGCCGCACTCCAACGCGTCGCCCACCCGGTGGATCGACGACGCGTCGAGCCCGGTGACCAGCACGACCGGGGTTCGTTGGTCGCCCGGGGCGTCCTGCGGGTGGTTCGCGGGTTGATCGTCGAGCACGACTCCACTCCGTTCTATTGAGAATGATTTCCATTTGTGCTTCGACGACGGTACCGTGGCCGCACAGTTAATGCCAATCATTATCGATAAGAACAGGAGGCAGCATGTCCAAGAGGTGTCAGGTCACCGGTCGGGTACCCGGCTTCGGCAAGCAGGTGTCGCATTCGCACAAGCGGACGTCGCGCCGGTGGGACCCGAACATCCAGCGCCGTCGCTACTACGTGCCCAGCGAGGGGCGGTACGTGACGCTGCGCGTGAGCGCCAAGGGGATCTCGACGATCGACAAGCACGGCATCGAGTCGGTGCTGCGCAAGATCCGTGCCCGAGGGGAGAAGGTCTGATGGCGCGCAACGAGATCCGGCCGATCGTCAAACTGCGGTCCACCGCCGGGACCGGATACACCTATGTGACCCGGAAGAACCGCCGCAATGATCCCGACCGGATGGTGCTGCGCAAGTACGACCCGATCGCCCGCGCCCACGTCGACTTCCGAGAGGACCGCTGATGGCCAAGAAGTCCAAGATCGTCCGTAACGAACAGCGCCGCGAGGTCGTCGCGCGGTATGCCGACCTCCGCGCCGAACTGAAGCGCGCGAGCGTCGCAGCCAGTTCGACGCCCGAGGAGCGTTCGGAAGCGCTACGACGCTTACAAAGATTGCCGCGCAACGCAAGCCCGACTCGATTGCGCAACCGGGACGCCGTCGACGGTCGCCCCCGCGGGTACATCGGCAAGGCGGGCCTGTCCCGCGTGCGGTTCCGTGAACTCGCGCACCGCGGTGAACTACCCGGAATCCAGAAGTCCAGCTGGTGATCCGGACTTACGACTACTAGGAACAGTGATGGCCAACAGAAGACAACGCCAGCGCGAGGAAGTGCCGGCGAAGCGCAAACGGAACCTGCTCATCGCACAGGGCGTGCGGGTCGACGGTCGTAATCCAGTGGACTACAAGGATGTCGCGCTGCTGCGGCAGTTCTTGTCCGACAAGGGCAGAATCCGCAGCCGACGCCTCACGGGGCTGAGCCCGCAGGAGCAGCGCCAGGTAGCCACCGCGATCCGTAACGCGCGAGAGATGGCGTTGCTGCCGTACGACTCTCGGCACTGAGGACTGGGCTATCGGTGGCCCGCGGCCTTCGTGGTCCACGAAAAAACTCGTGAGCGTCCAATTCTTGCTCCCTGAGGTGCGAGCGGAGCGAGCTACGAAGGGTGTGGCAACGTACGTCACCAGCCCTTCGTGGCTCGTCGCTTGCGCTCCTCGCACCTCAGGGAGCATGGTGTGTTCCTCGCACCTCAGGGGGCAGATGGGGTCGCGTTCCTCGGGGAGCGGGGGTGCAGGTGCTACTTGGAACCCTGCGGCACGTTCTCGAGGCGATCCAACAGGGTGCGTGCCAAGGATTCCGACGACGCGGGATTCTGGCCGGTCAGCAGGTTGCCGTCGGTCTCGATGTGGACCGTCCACGGTTCGGCGAGGGTGACCTTGAAACCTGCCTGGGTGAGCCGATCCTGGAGGAGCCAGGGAGCCTTGTCGGCAAGCCCGGCCTGTTCCTCCTCGGCGTTGCTGAAGCCGGTCACCGTGCGGCCGGCGAACGCGTTGACGCCGTCGGAGTTGTTCGCCGCCAACAGGATCGCCGGACCGTGACAGACGATTCCGAGCGGCAGTTGCGCCTCGTCGGCCGCTATCAGCAGAGCTCCCGCGTCCGCGTCGACGGCCAGGTCCTCCATGGGTCCGTGGCCGCCCGGGACGAACACGGCGTCGTAGTCGGCGATGCGAACGTCGGTGAGCGCGATCGGCTTCTGCAGCTCCGGAGCGGTCTCCACGACGTGGCGGATCTCCGCGGCGCGCTCAGGTGTGCCGATGCTCTCGACCGCGAGGCTCGTCTCGTCGACGGGTGGTTTCGCGCCGTTCGGAGTGGCTACGGTCACCTTGTAGCCGGCTGCGCGGAACACTTCCAGCGGCGCGACGGCCTCCTCGGCCCAGAACCCGGTCTTGTGGCTCGAGCCGTCATTCAGCGTCCAGCTGCCGGCGCCGGTCATGATGAAGAGGATGTTGCGTGTCATCTGAACCTCCTGTGTCCAGGTAGACGGTGTCGGTCTCCGACCGCCAACGTAGAGAACAACCGCGGTCTCGGCCACGGCCCAGGTCAGGCCAGGGGAGACGGGTCAGGTCACGTGAGACCGGTGAGTTCCGCCGATCGCTGCCACAACCCGTCGATCAGCTTCTGGTCATGGGCCTGACGGTTCTCCCGACCATTGGCCTTGTGGCGATCGAAGTACACGCCGTTGACCGTCGGGTCGGCGCCGCGCTCGGCCAGGGCGATGAGCGGGGCGGCTCCCTGCTCGGGGGTGATGGTCACCAGGCGCGTCAGCGGAGACCGGTAGGCGAGCCCGACGAAGCGCGAGTCGCGGCCGAAGCTCGTCGCCGCCGGTCCGGGATGCACTGCGGCGGAATAGATCTTGTCACCGGTCCAGCGCTGCGCGATCCCGCGTGTGAACAGGATGTTCATCAGCTTGGCCGTACCGTAGGGCCGCATCGCGAGGGTCCGGCGCTTCTCGAAATCCAGGTCGTCGAGGTCGACCTTCCCGAAGAGGTTGCCGACGCTGGACGTGTTCAGGACGAGCGATTGCGGGGCCGCGGCCAGTCGGTCCCGTAGGAGGTGGGTCAGCAGGAACGGCGCGAGGTGGTTGATCTGGAAGTTCGGTTCGTGTCCGTCGGAAGTCCGCTGCGACGCGTCGAACGTCCCGCCCGCGTTGTTCATCAGGACGTCGATGGTCCCGACGGCGGAATTGATCTCGGCGGCTAGATCCCGCACCTCCGAGAGCGCGGAGAAGTCGGCGGAGAACTGCCGCGCACCGGTCTCGGCGGCGATCGGCGCCAGCTTCTTCGCCGAGCGTCCGACGAGGACGAGGTCGGTGTCGGGTCCGGCCAGGGAACGCGCGGCGATCGCGCCGATCCCGTCGCTGGCGCCGGTGAGGACGATGGTGCGTTTCTGTCCGGAGGGGGTGTCACTGGCCATCGGTCGTGCCCTCCGATCCGCCGACCGCGTGACCCTCGTCAGTGTGGTCGGCCGGTGGCTGTGCTCCGTCGTAAGACGCCTTGTCTTCCCGGATTCGGTCGGTCTCGCCGATCTCGGTGTCTCCTGCGGTGGGCAGTGCCGAGGCCGGCCCGTCATTCTCGTCGGGGTCGCTCCGCATGTCGGGGTCGGCCTTCACTTCATCGTCGGTCGTGGTCCAGGTGGGCTTCTCGTTGTCCGGCATCTCTCCACCTTGCCCCAAGACGCAGGATTTCACACCGCCCTTGACTTCAACTGAACTTGAGGTTGTGTGCTCGTCGTCGTGACCACACTCGACCCGGCGAGCCGGCGTATCGGCCTCATCCTCGTCGTCCCGACCCTCATGGTGATGCTCGACGTGACGGTCGTGACCGTCGCGCTGCCGCAACTGACCACCGAATTCGACGCGCCGCTGTCCAGCGTGCAGTGGGTGACCACCGCGTATGCACTGGCCCTTGTCGCGGTCATGCCGCTGTCGGCCTACGCCAGCAACCGCTTCGGCGGCCGACGGGTCTACTGCGCGGCCCTCCTGGTCTTCGTTCTCGGTTCGCTCCTCACCGCCCTGTCCTGGAACATCGGCAGTCTCATCGTGTTTCGTGCGCTCCAGGGGCTCGGTGGTGGGATGCTGCAACCCGTCGGCATGGCCATCGCGCTGCAGGCGGTGCCGGAGGCGCTGCGCGGACGGATGATGGCCATCCTCGGACTGCCCACCCTCGTCGGTCCCGTGCTCGGTCCGGTGCTGGGCGGCGTTCTCGTCGACCACGGCAGCTGGCGTGTCGTCTTCGCGGTGAACGTGCCCCTCGGCCTGATCGCGGCGGCCCTGGCGTGGCGGTTCTTCCCCCGAACCGCCACGCGCGGCATGCCGCGAATCGACCTGCGAGCCGTGGCGGCGCTGTCACCGGGCGGGGCGTTCCTGGTTCTCGGCCTGTCCCGCGCCGGGGACACCGGGTCGCTGCTCACGGCATCGATACTTGTCCCGGTCGGTATCGGACTGGTCTTGCTGGGATACTTCGTCCGACGATCGCTGCGCAGCCGCACGCCCGTCCTGGATCTCCGGCTATTGGCGCACGCGCGTCTGCGCGGTGGCGTCGTGGTGATGATCTTCTTCGCCGGGGCGTACTTCGGGTCGATGACGATCCTGCCCATCTACGTCCAGTCGGTCCGGTCCGATTCGGCCACGACCGCGGGCATGCTGTTCGTCCTCCCCGCGCTCCTGAGCGGCATCACTCTCCAGATCGCCACGCGGGTCGCCGATTCCGTGGACCCGCGACGGGTTGCGATGTGCGGCATCGTGCTGTCGACGACGGCGATGATTCTGATGGCCACGCTGCTCGACGAGTCGACCCCCTACCCGGCCGTCGTCGCGATCCTCGCTCTCATGGGGATCGGTGTCGGCGCGACGATGCTGCCCACCATGACGGCCGCCACCCGCGACCTCGAGGGCGCAGACACCCCGGGCGGCACGACCATCCTCACGACCTCGAACCAGTTCGCCGTCGCGCTGGCGTCGGCCGCGATCACGGCCACCATTGCGGCCCTGATGAATTCGCGCAGTACGGCGGTCGACGGTCGGGGAGTGGCGGGTGCGATGTCATTGAGTCCCGCCGAACGCATCGACGCCGCGCCCGAGTTGGCCTCGGCGATCGCCGACACGTATCTCCTCACGGCCGGTCTTCTCGTGTGCGCCCTGCTCGCGGCCGTGTTCGTGATGCCGGCGCGGCGGACCCTTCGAGACGCTCGCAAGCTCGCTCCTCAGGGGGCGGGGTGACGCTCGCAAGCTTGCTGCTGAGGGTGCGGGGTGATGTGCGCGAGCTCGCTGCTCAGTATCTGCGGCCTGGCGGCCGTCGTGGACTGCGAAAAAGCAACTCGTGAGCGTCAGAACTCCATGCTCCCTGAGGTGCGAGCGAAGCGAGCCACGAAGGGTGTAGCAACACGCCTCACCAGGCCCTTCGTGGCTCGTCGCTGGCGCTCCTCGCACCTCAGGGATCAGGGGTTTGAGGTTCTTTCGGATTAGGGAGCAGTGGTTATGCAGTTCTTCCGGCTCAGGGGGCAGGGTCAATCCGCGGCACCGCGGCGAGGAGCTCGCGGGTGTACGGGTGTTGCGGGTCGTCGAAAACCGCATCGGCCGAACCGTATTCGACGACCTCGCCGGCACGCATCACGGCGATGTCGTCGCTGACGTGGTGGATGACACCCAGGTCGTGGGAGATGAACACCAGGGCGACACCGGTTTCCGCCTGCAGGCGGGCCAGCAGGTCGAGGATCCGCGCCTGGATGGACACGTCGAGGGCCGAAACCGGTTCGTCGCACACGATGACGGCCGGCCGCGGCGCGAGCGCACGGGCGATCGCGACGCGCTGGCGCTGTCCGCCCGACAGACGCGAGGGGTGCCGGTACCGGTACTCAGCGGGCAGTCCGACCTGGTCGAGGAGTTCGGTGATCCGGTGGTCGAGGTCTGCGCTGCGAACGCCGGTCACCCGCAGGGCGTCCGCCAGGATGCGGTCGACGGTCCATCGTGGGTCGAACGAGCTGAGCGGGTCCTGGTAGATCACCGAGATCAGGTGGCGCGATTCGCGGCGGCGGGCTTCGGAGAGTCCGGACCACGCCGCGCCGTTCAATTCGACCGTGCCGGAATCGGGTTCGGTGAGACCGAGGATGATCCGCGCGGTGGTGGTCTTGCCCGAGCCCGACTCGCCGACGATGCCGAGGGTACGACCGGGCGCGAGGTCGAAGCTGACCCCGGCCACGGCCGGTCGGGCGGTGATCGCCTTGCCGGTGAACGACTTGTGCAGGTCGCGGACACGCAGGGCGAGTGGCTGTTCGGGTCTCGGCGTCGCCGGAGTCGCGAGCTGTTCACCGCTGACGAGCAGCGTGCCCTTGGACGCGCGGGATGGGATCGCGTCGATGAGACCCCGGGTGTACTCGTGCTGGGGAGCGGTGAGCACCTCGCGTGTGTTGCCGTACTCGACGATCTCGCCGTCGCGCATGACGGCCACGCGGTCGGCGAGGCGTGACACGACGGCCAGATCATGCGAGATGAGGATGATGCCGTTGCCACGCGACTTCGCCTCGGCCAGCACGTCGAGGATCTGTGCCTGGACCGTGGCGTCGAGGGCCGTCGTCGGTTCGTCGGCGATCAGGAGTCTCGGATCCTGGGCGAGCGCGGATGCGATGAGGGCACGCTGGCGGAGACCGCCGGAGAGTTCGTGGGGACGCTGACGCGCCCGGACCCGCGGTTCGGGGACGCCCACGAGGTCGAGCAGCTCGACGACTCGTTCCTCTCGGAGCGCCCGCCCGAGCCGCTTCGGGGTCCGGCGGCCGACCCCACCGTGCGCGGTCAGCGATTCGGCGATCTCGCTGCCCACCGTGCGTAGTTGATCCAGGGACACCAGGGCGTCCTGGAGCACGAATCCGATCTCGCGGCCTCGGATGGCGCGCCAGTCGCGGTCGACCAGGCCGCGGAGGTCGCGTCCGTCGAACGACAAGGCGGCGGCGTCGATTTCGGCTCCCGGCCCGGTGAGGCCGATCAGGGTGCGTGCGGTGACGGACTTGCCGGAACCCGATTCGCCGACGATTGCCAGGCACTGTCCGGCGTCGACCTTGAACGACACGCCCTTCACGACCTCGCGGCCGGCGAACGAGACGCGAAGGTCGCGGACCTCGGCCAGCGTTGTGTCGGTGGGGTTTTCACGGGTGGCGGACACTGCCTCCCGGGTGACGACGGTCATCGACGTTCTCCTTCCAGGCGAGTGCCGAGGTACCGGCCCACGGTCGTGAATGCCAGTGCCACCGCGACGATCACGAGACCGGGGAAGATCTCGAGCCACCAGGCAACGGTGATGTAGGTGCGTCCGGCGTCGAGCAGTGCGCCCCACTCGGGTGCGGGTGGTGGTACGCCGAGTCCGAGGTAGGCCAGTCCCGACGCCCAGATGATGGCCTGCCCCACGCCGAGTGTCACGGTGACGATCATCGGGCGGAGTGCATTGGGTGCGATGTGCTGCAGGAGGATTCGGCGACGAGGATGTCCCAGGGCGGTCGCGGCCTCGATGTAGGGCGCGTTGCGCACGGCAAGGACCTGACCGCGGACGATGCGGGCGTACCCGGGCGCGATACCGATGCCGATCGCCAGGATGAGTGTCCACTGCCCGGGGCCGAACACCGACGTGAGGAGCAGGCCCAGCAGCACGATGGGAAAGGCGAACATCACCTCGATCCACCTGTTGGCCAGTGCCTGGGCGACGCGGCCGGACAGCCCCGCGGCGATGCCGAGCAACACCGCCAGGACCGATGCGAGTGCGACCGCGCCGAGCCCGATGATCAGCGATTGTCTTGTCCCGGCGATGACGCGACTCAGCAGGTCTCGGCCCGACAGGTCGGTGCCGAACGGGTGCGCCCAGCTGGGCGGTTGCAACGTCGCGTCCAGGTCGACGGCGAGCGGGTCGTAGGGTGCGAGCAGGTTGGGTGCCACCGCCGCCACGAGCAGTAGCGCGAGAACCACGAGCGCGGCGATCACCGTCGCCGGCGGCCACGAGCGATGCGGGTGGTCGTCCTGCCCGCGAGACGTGCCGGTGGTGGACCTGCGGACCGCCGAGAGCGCGTTCGTCAGTGCGGGCCGGACCGGATTGGTGAGGGTCATGGGACCTCGATCCTGGGGTCGATGACGGTGTAGAGGAAGTCCACGACGAGGTTGGCGACCGTGTAGACGAGCGCGACGAAGAGCACGATGCCGCTCACCAGCGGGACGTCGCGCGAACTGGCCGCCGCGACGAGCGTCTGGCCGATACCCGCACGCGCGAAGACGGTTTCGGCGATGACGGCACCGGACAACAGCGCGCCCATCGCCCAACCCGAGACCGTGATCGCGGGAAGGACGGAGTGTCGCAACATATGTCGGTATCGGACCGACAGGTCACCGAGTCCCCGACTCCGCGCGGTGAGCACGAAGGGTTGATCCAGTGCGCGGGCGAATTCGTCGCGGGCGATCTGGCCGAGGAACCCCGACAGCGGGATGGCCAGGGTGAGCACCGGAAGTACGAGTCCCCAGAGGCCGGTTCCGCTCTCGACGGGAAACCAACCGAGGTTGATCGCGAACACCACCAGGAGAATCGATCCCACCCAGTATTGCGGCAGGCCGGCGCTGACGGTCTCGATCAAGGACCCGGCCGCGCCCCAGGGCCCGCGGCGGCCCGCGGTGAGCGTCGTGAGGACGAGCACGAAGAGCCACGCGACGACCAGGGCGGTGAGGGTGAGAACGAGCGTGGGTCCGATCTGGTCGGCGATGATCTCGGTGACCGGCTGTTGCAGCTGGTACGAGATGCCGAGATCGCCGTGCAGAAGGCCACCGAGATAATCCAGGTACTGCGACCACACCGAGTCTTCGAAGCCGTACTCGGCATTGACCGGGGCGAGTTCGTCCGGGGTGCGTTCCCGGCTCTCACCCGATGAGAGGTTGAGGAGCAGGGTCGCGCGGTCACCGGGGGCGAGGACCTGGAGCAGGAAGGTGACCGAGGCCGCGGCCCACAGCACGAAGACAGCGGATCCGATCTTGCCCGCCCACCGGGTCAGGCCCCGCGGGGGGAGGACCTGGCGTCTGGCCGCGGCCGGGTCGTCGACCAGGGTCATCGCACGAACCTCGCATCCGCGAACACCGGTTCGCCTTGTGATTTCTCGACCCACACCCCGTGCAGGCGCGGCGACACCGCCAACGACGTTGTCTGCGTGTACAACCCGATAGACAGCGCGTTGTCACCGATGAGGCGCTGGGCGTCGCGGTAGAACGCCCGGGCCTGCACCGGATCCGAGGAGGAATTGCCCTGCTCGATGAGGGTCTGCAGGTGTGGGTCGTTGTAGTACGCGGTGTTGTGCGGGTTGGGACTGTCCGGGAGTCGCTGACGCCAGTTGATGTACAGCAGGCCAGGGGTCGGGCTGGTCCAATAGCCGACGTAGGCGTCGTAGGTCGGCGCCTTGGCGTACTGCCCGCCGAAGTAGGCACTCTGGGTGGCCGGGACGAGCTGGATGTCGAAGCCGACGTCACGCGCCTGTCGAGCCACCGCCTGCAGGATCGCGGCACCCTCGGGTCCGACGATCGCGTCCGCGGCGTACACGACCCGAGCGGTCAGACGTCGGCCGTCCTTCGTGCGGATGCCGTCGTCGTCTCTGCCGGTCCAGCCCGCTTCGTCGAGCAGGGCCGCGGCCGCCGCCGGATCGTGCGGGTAGTTCCCGGCCGCCGGGTCGTAATCCGGGGTGCTCTGGCTGAGGGCGCCGTTGGCGTTGTAGGGGACGACGCCGAGAAACGCCGTCTCGACGGCCTTGCGACGGTCGGCCGAGTAGGCGAACGCCTGGCGGACCCGGACGTCGTCGAATGGAGCATGGTCGACGTTGAGGGTGATGGCGTTCGGGCGCCCCGGCGTCACGTAGCGGCTGACCTGATAGCGGCTGGTCGCGTCCGCCCAGTTGATGGCCGGCACGTTGTAGATGACGTCGGAGGAGTCGCTGCGCAGCGATCCGTAGCGCAGCACCGGATCCTTGAGGAACTTCCAGATCAGTTTGTCCACGTGGGCCGGACCCTGGTTCTTCGCGTTCGCCGGCGGCGAGGTGTAGTTCGGGTTGCGCACGAAAGTGATGCTGCGGTTGCGATCCCAGCGCTCGATGATGAACGGACCGGACCCGACCGGGCTGGTGCAGTTCGCCTTCGGACCACGCGCCAGCGCGGTCGGCGACTGGATTCCGAAGTAACCCTGCGTCAGCACGGTGAGGAGGGGGGTGTACGGCGACTTGAGGTTCATCCGGTAGGTCAGCGGTCCGACGACCTCGTCGGACTCGAAGTACTTGCCGATGTAGGACACCACCGTGCCGTTGGGCTTGTCCGGATTCAGATACGACGCGAAGGTCGTACGAACGGCCTCGGCGTCGAGCGGTGTGCCGTCGCTGAACTCGACACCGGGCTTCAGGTGGAAGGTGTACGAGCGCCCGTCGGGGGAGATGTCCCAGCGGGTGGCCAGCCACGGCACCACTCGTCCCGAGTCGTCCAGCGACACCAGGTTGTCGAGGTATTGCCTTGCCAGATAGGCGTTCTGGACCCACCCACCGTGCACGCAGGGCGGTTCCTGCTCGTGGCCGTAGGAGATGGTTCCGCCCGAGACGTACTGGCCCGGTGTGGCGGGGACCCCTGTCGACTCGCCGTCACCGGTGCGTGGCTGGGCACATCCGGCGAGCAATGCCGCGCAGGTCAGAGCGATGCCGATCGCGGGCAGCAGGCGGGATCGGCGCGGTGGTCGCAGCACAGGACTTCGTCGCAGCACAGAACATCTCCTCGGGCAGCACAGATGGCGGCGAACGCCGCTCGAGGTCGTGGGACACGACAGCGCGAGCCCGGCGTCGGGACGGGAATCACCACAACCTAGGGGCTTCGGACGGTGTCGGGCACCCCTTGAGGCCACCGTGATCCGAAGTCGCCGCGCACGCGTGGTCGGCCGTAACGTCGCGCTGAGTCCGACGCCTCGTGATCAGGAGCATCCATGTCCGCGCCCCCCTTGAACATCGCCGCCTTCGTCATGAACACGACGTCGCACATCCTGCACGGAGCATGGCGGGCACCGGAGGCGCAGCAACACCGCTTCAACGACCTCGACCACTGGATCGGCCTCGCAAAACTGTTGGAGGAGGCCCGGTTCGACTTCATCTTCTTCGCCGACGTGGTCGGACTGTACGACGACTATCAGGGAGACTGGAAGAAGTTCGTCGACTCCGGCCTGCAGATCCCGAGCAACGACCCGCTGGTGCTGGCATCCGCGATCGCCTCGCACACAGAGCATCTGGGCATCGCCATCACGAGTTCGATCCTGCAGGAGCACCCGTTCGACTTCGCTCGCAAGGTCTCCACCCTCGATCATCTGAGCAAGGGTCGGATCGCGTGGAACATCGTCACGAGCTTGTCCGACAACGCCTGGCGCAACTTCGGATACGACGGGATCACCAAACACGACGACCGCTACGCGTGGGCCGACGAGTACGTCGACGTCGCCTACAAGTTGTGGGAGGGTTCCTGGGACGAGGGTGCGCTCATCCAGGACAAGACCGGCGGCCTGCACGGGGACTACGACCGGGTCCACAAAATCAACCACGTCGGCGAGCACTACCGTGTCGAGGGACCACATCTGGTGTCACCGTCCCCGCAGCGGACCCCGGTACTGTTCCAAGCCGGCTCCTCGCCTGCCGGACGGAGCTTCGCGGCGCGCAACGCCGAGGCCCAGTTCATCCTCTCGCCGTCGCCCGACGCGGCTCGCACGCTGATCGCCGACACCCGGCGGCTGGCAGCCGAGGCCGGCCGGGAACCGACGGATCTCCAGTTCTTCCAGGGACTCTCGTTCGTGATCGGAAGCACCGAGGAGGAAGCTGCGCGCAAGTCGCGCGAACTCGACGAGCTCATCGACCCGAGCACGATCATCGCCCACTCGGCCGGCGGCATCGGCGTGGATCTCGGACACTACGACCTCAACACCCCGATCGGGCAGATCCACACCGAGGGCTCCCAGAGCTTCCTGCTGTGGCTCCGGGAAGCCGTGCCCGACCGCGAGCCGACCGTGCGCGATCTCGCCCAGTTGCGGAGCCGGACCGGCCGGGTCGTCGGCACACCGGACCAGATCGCCGACCGGCTCGAGCAGTGGCGCGACGCCGGCGTGGGTGGCATCAACGTCATCAACGCGACCATCCCCGGCAGCTACGTCGAGTTCGCCGAACACGTGCTGCCCGTCCTGCGCGAGCGGGGCCTGGCGAAGCGGGAGTACGCCGAGGGGACCTCACGGGCCAAACTGTCTGGCCGTGACCGACTTCCGGAGTCACACCCCGCGGCACGCTATCGCGGCGCGTTCGCGGGGGTCCCCGCATGACCGCACCCGCGCGGGTCGTGACCGACCGGAACGAGATCCTCGCCGAGATCGCGGCCGGCTCGGCCGAGCGCGAGCGCCAAGGGCGGGACCCGCGGGAGGCCGTGGCCTTGCTCAGGCGGTCGAGGCTGACCGCGCTGTCCCTCGACACGCAGTCGGGGGGTGCCGGGGCCGGAAGCGTCGAACTCTTCGAGTTCATCATCGACCTCGCCCGGGCCGACCCGATCGCGGCGCACATCCTGCGCGCCCACTACTGGTTCGTCGAGCAGATCGAACGTCTGCCGGTCGGGCCGGTGCGCAGCCGCTGGAGCGAGCGGATCGCCGCGGGGGCCATCGTCGGTAACGCGTCCAGTGAACGCGGTGTCGCCGCCGGGTCACGGCAGTACGCGACACAGCTCGTCCCCGATGGCGACGGCTGGCGCCTGCGCGGCGAGAAGTTCTACAGCACCGGAACGGCTTTCGCGGACTACGTCACGGTGCTCGCGATCGTCCCGGACGCGTTGCGTTCACGGCTGGTGAAAGTGGTCGTCCCGGTAGACCGCGACGGGGTGAGCGTCGTCGACGACTGGGACGGCATCGGGCAACACCGCACGGGCACGGGCTCGACGCTGTTCGACGATGTCCGGGTCACCTCCGACGACGTCCTCGAGTTCGTCGAACTCGACGACTCCACTCCGCCCGCCGCCAACGACGGCCCGTTCCTGCAGCTGTTCCTGCAGGCGCTGATCGCCGGCATCCTCCTGTCCGCCTCGGATGACGCAGTGGCGCTGCTGCATTCGCGTGCGCGGACCTTCGAGCATGCGCCGTCGCCCGAGCCACGGCAGGATCCGATCCTGCTGGAACGGATCGGTGAGATCGACGCGGCCGCACACGTCGCGCGTGACGCGGTCCTGAGTGCCGCGCGACATGTCGAGACCGCGAACGCGTTGGCACGACGCGGGGTCATCGACGTCGAGCAGTTCGCGCAGGCGTCGCTCGCCGCCGCGCGCGTCAAGGTGCACGTCGATCGCATCGCCCTCCCGGCGGCGGCGGCCGTCTTCGACGTGGGTGGCGCGTCGTCGGCGAGCCGCAGCCGCAACCTGGACCGGCACTGGCGCAACATCCGGACCATCACCCTGCACAACCCCACGTCGTACAAGGCCGTCGCCATCGGGGACCTCCGCGTGAACGACACCCCGTTGCCGGGCAACGGCTACTTCTGACCGGGCGTGTCAGTCCCGTTGGTGACGCATCTCGCCAGGACCTTTCGTGACGGCCTCCGCAAGCTCCGGCCTCCTCAGGGAGCAGAGGGGGACGCGGAGGGCGGCTTGCCGCTTGTGAGTCCGGCTCAGGCGATGAACAGAATCCACCCGTAGACGAGCAGCCCGAAGACGAAGACCCCGGCGTAGGCCCAGCCGACCCAGATGGCGGCGGTGGCGAAGGGGAGACCCGCCTCGCGACGCTGCCGGATCTGGGTGCGCGCACGGTATCCGAGGACCAGTCCCACGATGAAGGTGATCCCGAGGATCGACAACGCCAGGGCCCACAACGCCATCCGATTGACGCGCGGACCGGCACCGGACTGGGGAGCCACGCTGTCCTCCGAACTTCTGGCGGGTTCGACTGCTGAATAGGCCTGGGTCGCCGGGGAGGCAGGGCCCGAGGTCTCGGTGTCCGGGCGGTCGGCCGCAGGTGCGCCGGCCGTTCCGGGACCGTCCACGACGCGGGTATTAGGGGACGGATCGCCGGACAGACCGATTGCCAGCCCGCCCGCACCCACCACCTGTGTCGCGTGATCGTCCCGGTCGGAATCCCGACCGGCGGAGTCGGGTCGTCCGCCCGGGGCTGCACCCGGCCGGGGTCCGGCGAAGGGTGGACGGGAGCCATCTGTGGTCCTATTGCCTTGCGGCGGAGTGCCTTTGGCGAACGGCGCTCCTCCCGGGCCCGGACGTTGACCGGGCGGGGGTCGGCGTCCGGGCGGACCGGATGGCATCGGCGGTCGCGGACCCGGGCCGGGCGGATTGCCGCCTGGGCGCTGCACGGTGGGGTTGGCGCCCGCCACCGGCCCGCCCGCCACCGGCCCGGCCGGCGCGGGCCCGGGGCCGTTCGGCCGCGGACGCGGCGCACCGGGCGGGTGCGGTCCCCCGGAGGGACCAGACGTCCCGAACGAGTCACCGCGCGGCGGGGCCGGTCGCCGGCCCGGCGGGGGCCCGGGTCTGGTGGGCGGTCGACCCCCCGGCGGCGGCGTGAAGTCACCGCGGGGCGCCGGCCGACCGTCGGAACGGTCGGGAGCGTCGGCTCCCTGCGACGAGGTCGGCGAGCCCGCAGGTCGTGCGGGGGACCTTTCCCACGGCGCCGGGTTGCTCGTCGGTGCGGAGCTCTCGGGCGCCGACCAGGACTCGCGGGTCCGGTCGTCTGCGCCGCCGGACCCCGGCGGCGGGTTCGGGGAGCGCTCGTCGTCTGAGGTCACGAGACCAAATTACCCGTGCGTGGCGAGCGGCCCGGTGTCGCGTCGGCCGCGGCGGGTCACGAAGCCTGCGTCTCGGTGCTCTCGGCGAGCGCCTCGCGGACCTCCTCGATCCGCGGGACGGTCGGGGACACCGGGGCCACCACGCGTCGGGCGCGGCGCAGCGAGCCGACGACGACGGCGGCGGTGACGGACGCGGCGACCACACCCAGCGCGGTCAAGAGGTAGTTCTTGGACATGGGCTCAAGAGTGCCAGCCGGTGTGCGCCGCTGCCACCCCGCCCGGTGCATCTGCGCACCTCGGGGCCGTGTCCCGACCAGCGGATCCGGGTGAGTGGTTGGATGGAGGGATGACTACACCGAAAAGCTCCGCAGTCATCCACACCAATCGCGGCGACATCAAGGTCGACCTGTTCCCGAACCACGCACCCAAGACGGTCGAGAACTTCGTCGGGCTGGCCGACGGCAGCAAGGAGTACAGCAAGCCCAACGCGTCCGGCGGCAACTCCGGCCCGTTCTTCGACGGCTCGGTCTTCCACCGCGTCATCTCCGGCTTCATGATCCAGGGCGGCGACCCTACCGGAACCGGCATGGGCGGCCCCGGCTACCAGTTCGGCGACGAGTTCCACCCGGAGCTGCAGTTCGACCGTCCGTACCTGCTCGCGATGGCCAACGCCGGCCCGGGTACCAACGGCTCGCAGTTCTTCATCACCGTCGGCCCGACCCCGCACCTCAACCGTCGCCACACCATCTTCGGTGAGGTCACCGATCCGGCTTCGCAGCAGGTCGTCGACGCGATCGCCACGACGTCGACCGACCGCAGCGACCGCCCGCTCGACGAGGTCGTCATCGAGAAGATCGAGGTCAACTGACCTCTCCGGAACACACCGCCCCGCAGCGGGCGGTGTGTTACCGGCATCCCGACCGTCCCACCGGCCTGTCCTGCAGCCGGTGCGGACGGCCGGCGTGTCCCGAGTGCCTGCGTCCGGCATCGGTCGGCCAGCACTGTCTCGAGTGCCTCCGCAACGACGGCGTGCAACGGTCGCCATCACTCGGCGGCCCACGCCGCGGTGTCCCCGTGATGGCGCGCACCCGCACGGCCCCGACGCAGCCCTACGCCACCTACGCGCTGATCGCGGTCAACCTGCTGATCTTTGCCCTGTGTGTACTCCAGGCCGGAGTGGGCGATCCCGGCGGGGCGGCGATCTTCGGCGCCGGCGACCTCCTCAAGAGCGATGTCGCAGCCGGCGAGTACTGGCGTCTCCTCACCGCGGGCTTCCTGCATTTCAGCGTCATGCACGTGGCCGTCAACATGCTGTCGCTCTACATCCTCGGCCGCGATCTCGAACTCGCCCTCGGCATCGGCCGATACCTGGCCGTCTACCTGATCGCACTGCTCGGCGGCAGCGCTGCCGTCATGCTCTTCGAGGACGACCGCGCCCTGACCGCCGGAGCCTCCGGAGCCATCTACGGACTCATGGGCGCGATGCTCGTGATCATCCTCAAGGCCCGCGTGTCCCCGGTCCCGGTTCTGCTCATCATCGGCTTCAACGTGGTGCTGTCGTTCTCACTGCCCGGCATCTCGGTCCTCGGGCATCTCGGCGGGCTCGCCTTCGGAGCGGCCGCCACCGCGGCCATCGTGTACCTCCCCGACGCCGTGCTGCCCGCGGGTCGTCGGACTCCCCAGGCCGCGAGTCGTGTCGGCTGGATCGCGCTCGCCGCACTGTTCGTCGTGGCGCTGGGGCTCGGCATCGGCGCGGGCGTCGCGTACGACGGGCTCGTCTACATCCGCTGAGCTGCGGCGCGACCTATCCCTCGTCGACGACGAAGCCGGCGTCGCGCAGCGCGTCGACCACGGTCGGCAGGTCGGTCCCGAGGTCCCAGCGGCTGAAGACCACGAGTCGGGTGTCGTCGCGAGGGCCGACGCCGCGGTCGTGCGCGGTCGTGCCGGCTGCGTCGTCGTCGAGAACGTCGATCTCCAACTGTCCGACCCGCCGGCCGACCCGACGGATCGACAGCGTCCGAATCCGTTCGATGCGTTCCGGGGGGTACGTCCGTTGGCCTCGCAAGGTCCCGAGGACCAGAGCGGGGTTCGGCCCCGATGTGATGGCCAGCCGGGGACGCACCAGCAGGGTGTAGGCGCCGAGCACGAGAAGGAGAATCCCGGCGACGCCCATCAGGACCATGCCGGCCGGATCGGCGGCGGCGACGACCGCCGCCACCACCAACGCGACGCCGCCGAGGCAGCCGGCCAGACCGGCGCCGACGGGGGTCGCCCACGCATGTGTGTAAGAGACCTCGGAGTTATCCACAGGAGTTACTCACAGTGGGGATGACTTACACACATGTGATTTCCACAGTGTGGATAACTTACACGCGTGTGTTTCAGCAGCTCAGCGCATTCGACACGCGAACAACCGTCGGCGTCTACCGCCAACGCATCGTCATCAACAGGCCCGCCACCATCAGCGAGAAACCGATCAGGAAGTTCCACGAGTTGAGCTCGGCCATCCAGTGCAGGACCTGGCCCTCGCCGCCGTACGCGGTGGGCGTGGCGGCCAGGTAGTAGACGACGAGCCAGGCGAGACCCAGCACCATCAGGCCGAGCATGACGCCTACATAGATGGTGCTCGAAGGGCCAGCCTTGACCTTGACCGGCGTCCGGCTGGCCGGGTTGATGGTGTAATCGGTCTTCTTCCGGACTTTTGACTTCGGCATGACTTCCTCTGTTGTGCGGCACCGCCGGGGCGGTCGTACGCGGGCGGGAGAAGGTGAGCTCGTCCCCGCCACTGGCAAACACTCGAGTTCTACGGTATCTCACCAGGTCGCCGACGCCGACCACCCGCTTCGGCGGTAGCCTTTCTCGCGTGAGTCGCATTCTGGTGGTCGACAACTACGACAGCTTCGTCTACAACCTGGTCCAGTACTTGGGCCAGCTGGGCGTCGAGGCCGTCGTGTGGCGCAACGACGACCCGCAACTTTCCCCGGCCGATCCCGACCATCTGCGCGAGGCCGTTGCCGGATTCGACGGCGTCCTCCTCAGCCCCGGTCCCGGCACGCCCCAGCGGGCCGGTGCGACGATGCCGATGGTCCGTGTCGCCGCCGAACAGGAACTGCCGCTGCTGGGCGTGTGCCTGGGACACCAGGCGATCGGTGCGGCGTTCGGCGGCACCGTCGACCGCGCACCCGAACTCCTGCACGGCAAGACCTCACTGGTCTTCCACAATGACGCCGGCGTGCTCGAAGGACTGCCGGATCCGTTCACCGCCACGCGCTACCACTCGCTGACGGTGCTGCCCGAGACGATCCCCGACGAACTCGTCGTCACCGGACGCACCGAGTCGGGCATCGTGATGGCGATGGCCCACCGTGAACTGCCCATCCACGGCGTGCAGTTCCACCCGGAGAGCGTCCTGACCCAGGGCGGTCACCGGATGCTCGCCAACTGGCTCAAGACATGTGGGATCGAGATCGACGAGACCCGCGTGGCCGCCCTCGAAGCCGAGATGGCGACCGCGGTCGGCTGACTTCGGTGGCGAGGTCACCGAAGTGGTTTCGACTCGGCTCCTCGACCTCGGCGCGCTCCTTCGTCGCTTGCTCGGCCCGGCGGCTCCGCTCGGTGCCGGCTCAACCAGCAGAGACGATCAGTTGGGCAGCAGGCTCGCCTGGCCGACGATGATCGTGATCGAACCGCTCTTGCGGGCCTGGGACCCGGGATTCGGCTCCTGGCCGACGACGCGACCGTCGTCGGGGCTGCCGAGCGGCACGTTGCGGGTCTGCCGCGTCAGCGTCGACCGCTCCCAGCCGGCCCGCTCGAGATCGGCCTGGGCCTCGGCAGGCGTCTTGCCCCGGAGGTTCGGGACGGTGAAGAGGTTGCCCCGCGACACGCTGATCTGCACGGTGCTGCCCTGCTCTGTGGTCGACCCGGGACCCGGTGAGGTGCTGATGACCTCTCCGGCCGGACGCTCGGAGTCGGCCGCGACCACGACGACCATCATGCCGAGCTCTTCCAGCACGGCTCGTGCCTGACTCTCGGACATGCCGACGACATCGCGGACCGTCACCTCGCGCGGGCCGTTGCCCACGTTGACGACGACCGCACCGTTGACCGGGACCTCGGCGCCGACGGCCGGTGCCGTCGAGACCACCTTGTCCTTCATCTCGGTCGTCGAATCCACGCGGTCGGTTCGCACGTTGGTGAACCCGAGCACCTTGAGCTGGTCCAGCGCCTCGGCCGGCGTCTTGCCCACGAGATCCGACGGCAATCGAACACGCTGAGGACCCGTCGAGACATAGAGCGCGACCTCGGATCCCTCGGCCGCCATCACGCCCTCACCCGGGGTCGACCGCGTGGCGAGACCGACACCGACGTCGAGGCTCGGTTCCTCCAGCACGCGGACTTCGAAGCCGGCCCGTTCCAGCGAGGCCTGCGCGTCGTCGGAGCTGAGTCCCGAGACCGCCGGCACCGACACCTCCGCCGCCGAGCCCGAACCCCACGGCGACCACAGGAAGAGACCTCCGACGAGCACCACGACGGCGAGCAGCGCGCCGGCCATGAGGAGCCGTGAGCGGCGTCGGGGTGTCTCCTCGGTGTCCTCGTCACGCCGGTGGTTTCCGCCGTTGCCGTTCGAGGTCCGGCCCGCGATCGGCCGACGCGGACCGGTCGTCTCCGTCCGGGTGGGACGGCGCGGTCCGGTGTCGATGAACTCGGTGCGTTCCTCGTCCGAGAGCAGCATCGGCGCCGACGGTTTGCCACCGGCGAGCACCCGGATCAGATCGGCGCGCAGGTCGGCCGCTGATTGATACCGGTTGTCCTTGTTCTTGCTCATCGCCTTGAGGACGACGGAATCGAGTTCGCGCGGGATCTCCGGCCGGACGTGCGACGGCCACGGGGGATCCTCGTGCACGTGCTGGTGTGCGACCGCCACCGGCGAGTCCCCGGTGAACGGTGGCTCGCCGGTGAGCAGTTCGAAGAGCACGCACCCCATCGAGTAGATGTCGCTGCGCGGATCGACCTTGATGCCACGGGCCTGTTCGGGCGACAGGTACTGCGCCGTACCCATGACCGCGGACGTCTGGGTCATCGTCGACGTTGAGTCGCTCATCGCGCGGGCGATGCCGAAGTCCATGACCTTGACGGCGCCGGACTTGTCGATCATAACGTTCGCCGGCTTCATGTCTCGGTGGACGATCCCGTTGCGGTGCGAGAAGTCCATCGCCGCGGCGACATCGGCCATCCACGTCATCGCCTGTCGCGGCGAGATGGGGCCGTTGGCGCGCAACACATCTCGGAGGGTGTCGCCGTCGACGTACTCCATGACGATGAACGGCAACGGGCCGTCCTCGGTCTCGGCCTCGCCGGTGTCGAAGACCTGCACGATCGTGGGGTGGTTCAGCTTCGCCGCGTTCTGGGCCTCGCGGCGGAACCGGAGATAGAACGACGGGTCACGGGCGAGGTCGGCACGCAGCACCTTCACCGCGACGTCGCGGTGCAGCAACAGGTCGCGCGCGTAGTGCACCTCGGACATGCCACCGAAACCCAGCGTTTCGCCGAGTTCGTAGCGGTCGGAGAGGTGGTGTGGTGTCGACATCGGCCTCGGTGGTTCGCCCCTCAGGATCTGTGGTCAGAACGGGTCATTCGGAAACTATCGGCTCAAACGCGCGGCTCGTACACGCAGCACCATCAGCACAGCGGTGAGAACGGTACGCCGGGGAAACACGGGGTGCCGGTGGCGGCACCGGGGTCCGGCGGCGGCTCGGAGGTGTCGGTCTGCTGACGCGGCGTGGTCGTCTCCGTCGTCGTTTCTTCGCTGGACGTCTCTTCGCTGGTGGTCGTACGGGTCGTGCGTCGAGTCGTGGTCGGCTCGTCGGGCTCCTCCGTCGGTTCCACCGCGGTCGTGGTCTCGACGACCGTCGTCGACGGCGGCGGCGGTGTCGCCGCGTCCCCGTTCCCGCTGTTCACCAGATAGAACCCGATGAGCCCGATGGCACCGACGAGAAGGGCGGCCGCGATGCCGGCCAGGACCTTCTGACCGGTGGTCCAGCTGTTGTCCGGCGGCGGTGGCGCCACCGCGGTCCGCGACGTCGGCCGAGGGGTCACCGGCCGCGAGGCCGCACCCGTCGGGGTGGCCCCACGAGCGACTGCGGCGCCGAGCGCGGCGGCTCCCGCTGCGCCTGCCGCGGCACCGGCGATCGCACCTGGTCGCGGCGGACGACGCCCGGCACGCACGGCGGCGACCGCGTCGGCGAACTCACCACCGTTGGCGTAACGCTGCCGCGGGTCCTTGGCCATCGTGATCTCGATGAGCTCGCGGACCCCGGACGGCAGGTTCGTCGGCAGGGGTGGCGGTGCCTCCCGGATGTGCTTCATCGCGACGGTGATCGCACCGTCGCCGAGGAACGGACGACGCCCGGTGAGGGCCTCGTAGCCGACGACACCGAGCGAGTAGACATCCGACGCCGCGGTCGCCTCGTCGCCGGTGGCCTGCTCCGGGGAGATGTACTGCGCGGTACCCATGACCATCCCGGTCTTGGTGACCGGGGCGGAGTCGACGGCCTTGGCGATGCCGAAATCGGTGATCTTCACCTGGCCGACGGGGGTGATCAGGATGTTGCCGGGTTTGACGTCGCGGTGGACGAGTCCCTGGCTGTGCGCGGCCTGCAGGGCGCGGCCGGTCTGCTCGAGCATGTCGAGGGTGTTGGTCAGCGACAACCGCCCGAGGCGGGAGATCACCGAGTTCAGGGGCTCACCGTCGACGAGTTCCATCACCAGGTACGCGAGCGGGTCGCCGCCGTTGTAATCCGGGGTCTCGCCGTAGTCGAAGACGTTGGCGATCCCGGGGTTGTTCAGCTTCGCGGTGGTCTGGGCCTCCGCGCGGAACCGCGCGATGAACTCCGGATCGCTGGTGTACTCGGCCTTGAGGACCTTCACCGCGACGCGACGATTCAGGCGCGTGTCGAGCGCCTCCCACACCTGGCCCATGCCGCCCGTGGCGATCAGGCGGATGAGTCGATACCGGTCGCCGATGGTGGTGCCGTTCTGCAGGCTCATCGACTGCCACCTCCCACCAGTGAGTTGATCACTTCTCGTCCGATCGGCGCCGCGACGGTCCCTCCGACCGAGTCCGCGCCGAATTGTCCATTCTCCACCACGACGGCCACCGCGATCTGTGCGTTCGACGACGGTCCGAAGGCGATGTACCACGAGAACGGGGTGTCCGTGCTCGATCCGCTCTCCGCCGTACCGGTCTTCGACGCGATCGACACCGGGCCGCCCGCGCCGGCCGTCGACCGCTCCGACTCGATCATCATCGACGTCAGCTCGGCGGCCTGCTCGGGCGTGATCGGCTTGTTGGCCGTCGTCGGCGGTGTGGTCTGCAGGGTCCGCAGGTCCGCCGCCTGCAACTTGTCGACCAGGTACGGCTGCATGCGCACACCTCCGTTGGCCACCGTCGCGGCTATCATCGCGTTCTGTAGCGGGGTGAGCCGGACGTCACGCTGGCCGATGGACGCCTGCGCGAGGACGTCGAGGGACGGGATCTGCCCGACCGTCGAGTCGACGACGGGCATCGGGATGTCGGGGCCGGGCTGGTCGAGGCCGAACAGGCTCGCGGTCTCGGTGAACTTGGGGATCGCGTCGGACATCTTCTCGGTCACCAGTTCGGCGAAGGCGGTGTTGCACGAGTACTTGAACGCCGTCTCGAGCGACACGGTTCCGCCCGACGACCCGGGGCAGGTCTCGCCGCCGTAGTTCGGGAGGGAGACGTCGGTGCCCGGCAACGGGAAGGTCGGAGCTGCGGTGAGGCGGATGCCCGGGGTGATGTTGTCGCGCAGGGCCGCGGCGGAGGTGACGACCTTGAAGGTCGAGCCGGGCGGGTAGAGCTGGCTGATCGCGCGGTTGAGCATCGGCTGCGCGGTGTCACCGGGCCGGTTCCACGCCTCCCAGCTGCTCTCGCGGACCTCCTGGTCGTGGCTCGCGAGCCGGTTGGGGTCGTAGCTCGGCGTCGAGACCATCGCCAGGATCTTGCCGGTGTTCGGCTGCAGCGCCACGACGGCCCCGCGGCACGGACCGTCGCACGGCCCGTTGAGCATGGCCTGGTACGCCGCCTGCTGCACCTTGGGGTTGATCGTCGTGACGACGTTGCCGCCGCGCGGGTCGCGCCCGGAGAACATGTCCATGAACCGCTGACCGAAGAGTCGGTCGTCGGATCCGTTCAGGATGCTGTTCTCGTAGTGCTCGATCTGGCTCGCAAGGTACTGGAACGAGTAGAAACCGGTGACCGGGGCGAATGCCTCGGCGCCCTCCCGCGGGTACTGGCGCAGGAACTTCAGGCGGCTCTCGATCGGCACCGACAACGCGATCACCGTGCCGTCGGCGGTCGTGATCAGGCCGCGCTGCCGGGAGTACTCGTCGAGCAGCACCCGATTGTTGCGGGGGTCGGTCTTGAGGGCGTCGGCCTTGAACACCTGCACGTAGGTGGCGTTGGCGAGCAGGGCGATGATCATCACGATCACCGCCATCGACACATTGCGGATCGGCTTGTTCATCGACGCTTCACCACCTGCGTCGGCAGTGCCTCGACGGGCTTGGCGGCGGGACGCTTCTTCCCGGGATCGGGTTCCCGCGCGGCGTTCGAGATCCGGATGAGCAACGCGACCAGGATGTAGTTGGCGAGCAGCGACGATCCGCCGTAGGACAGGAACGGCGTCGTGAGACCCGTCAGCGGGATCAGCTTGGTGACGCCGCCGACGACGACGACGATCTGCATCGCGATGGTGAACGCCAGGCCGGTCGCCAGGAGTTTGCCGAAGCTGTCGCGGACGGCGATGCCGGTCCGCAGCCCGCGGTGGATGAAGATCATGTACAGCAGCAGGATCGCGGTGAGGCCGGCCAGGCCGAGTTCCTCGCCGATGGTCGAGATGATGAAGTCGGTGTTGGCGAACGGCACGATGTTGGGCCGGCCCGAACCGAGTCCGGTGCCGAACAGTCCGCCCGTGGCCAGACCGAACAGGCTCTGCCCGATCTGGTAGCCCGAGCCGTCGAAGTCCTCGAAGGGGTTCAGCCACACCGAGACCCGGGTCTGCAGGTGCGAGAAGATCGACCACGCGAAGACCGCGCCGATCGCGAAGAGCCCGATGCCCAGCACCAGCCACTCGACGCGCGAGGTGGCCACGTAGAGCATCGTCAGGATGGTCGCGAAGATCAGCAGCGACGTACCCAGGTCTTTCTGGACCACCATGACGGCGATGGCGATGGCCCAGGCAGCCAGCAGCGGACCGAGGTCACGGGCGCGCGGGAGGTCGACACCGAGCACGTGCGGACCTGCGGTGATGAACAGATCACGCTTGGAGACCAGCACGGCGGCCGCGAAGATGATGATCAGGATCTTGGAGAACTCACTGGGCTGGATCGAGAAGAACGGCGTGATGATCCAGTTCTTCGATCCGTTGATCTCCGAGAACGCGCTGGGCAGGATCGCCGGGATGATCAAGAAGACCAGTCCGCCGAGGCCGAGCGTGTAGGCGTACCGCGAGAGCGTGCGGTGGTCGCGGATCAGGATGAGCACCGCGGAGAACGCCACGATGCCCAGCACTGCCCACAGCAACTGCTGGTCGGCGTTGCGGGTCGCCTCGGTGGCGTTCACCGACTCCCCGGTGTTGCCCGTGCCGAGGTCGAGACGATGGATCAGGACCAGGCCGAGACCGTTCAGGACGGCCACGACGGGGAGCATGATCGGATCGGCGTGGGGTGCGTAGCGGCGAACCACCAGATGGGCGACCCCGAACAGTGCGGTGTACGCGGCGACGTACTTGAGGATGTCCCAGGTCAGGTTCTGGCCCTGGGCGGCTTGGACGATGAGCAGCGCCACCGTCACCAGGCCGATGGCGAATCCCAGGAGCAGCAGTTCGGCGTTGCGGCCGGTGCTCGTGGCGGGTTGGCGTGGCGGGGCGTGCGGGGCGGGCGCGGCTTGAGTCATCTCACCTGCTGCCGGCAGCTCGTGACGGCGTCCTGGTCAGGTGCGGGCGTGTCGGCCGGCCCGGCGTTGCCGGTGGACGGTGCCACCGATTCGGTGGCGCCCTGCTGGGGGATGCCCGGTGCCGGCGCCGCGGTGGCGCGGGGTGCCGGGGCGGACGGATCGGTGCTCGGCGTCGACTCCGACGGTGCCGGTGCCGGGGGAGTCGGCGCGGGGGAGGGCGACGAGGGTGCGTTGTCGCAGCGGAAGGTGAGCTCGTCCGTGACGACGCCTTGGATCTGTTCTTCGCTCTTGTTCCGGATCATCACGTTCTTGACCGACTGGGCAGGTCCCGACACCAGGTCGTCGACGTTGAGCGGGAACTCGCAGGAGGCGTCGTAGGAGATGAACGTGTAGCTCGGTTCCGCCTGGTCGAGATCTTCGACGCAGACGCGCTGGACCGGGTTGCTCATCGACAGGAAGAAGACCTTCTCCGGTGAACCCTGGTAGATGAGCACATCGCCGGTGTCGTCGGCGGCCACGTAGTAGTTGCTGCGCACGATGGCGCGGACGACGAAGATTCCGACGACGAGCGCGGCGATCACGGCCAGCGCGACTCCGGCGACGATCCAGCGGCGGTACTTGCTCTTCTGCTTGGCGGGGGGCTCGGCCTCGGTCAGCACCGTCGGACGCTGCGGTTCGGCTGGCGGTGGGCGTAGTGCCGCGGCGCGTCCCGCTGCGGTGGCGGGATCGGGGGTGTAGATCTCCTCGTTGCCGCCGGCCGCCCCGCCGACGATCGGCCGCGAGTCGCCGTACTGGGTGTCGACGACGTCGGCGAGGACGACGGTCACGTTGTCGGGGCCGCCCCCGCGCAGTGCGAGCTCGATGAGGCGGTCCGCGCACTCCTTGGGGTCGGCGATGGAGCCGAGGGTCTCGGCGATGGTGTCCTCGGTCACGACGTCCGACAGGCCGTCGCTGCAGAGCATGTACCGGTCACCCGCGCGCGCTTCCCGCATGGTGAGGGTCGGCTCGACCTCGGTGCCGGTCAGTGCGCGCATGATCAGCGAACGCTGCGGGTGGGTGTGTGCCTGTTCGGCGGTGATCCGACCTTCGTCGACGAGGGTCTGGACGAACGTGTCGTCGCGGGTGATCTGGGTCAGGGCACCGTCGCGGTACATGTAGCCGCGGGAATCGCCGATGTGGCACAACCCGATTCGGCTACCGGCGAAGAGGATCGCGGTGAGCGTGGTGCCCATGCCGTCGAGTTCGGGTGACTCCTGCACCTGCGCGGCGATCGCCTCGTTGCCGGCGCGGGTGGCGCTGTCGAGCTGGGTGAGCAGGTCGCCGCCGGGCTCGTCGTCGTCGAGCGTGCTGAGCGCGCGGATGACCAGTTGGCTGGCGACTTCGCCGGCCGCGTGGCCGCCCATGCCGTCGGCGAGTGCGAGCAGGCGCGGACCCGCGTAGAAGGAGTCCTCGTTGTTGGACCGAACGAGACCGCGGTCGCTGCGCGCGATGTAGCGCAACACAAGTGTCACGGGCGCAACTCGATCACGGTCTTGCCGATGCGGATCGGCGTGTTCAGCGGCACCTTGACCGCGGTCGTCACCTTGGAACGATCGAGGTAGGTGCCGTTGGTGGAGCCGAGGTCTTCGACGTACCAGTCGTCGCCGCGTCGCGAGAGCCGCGCGTGCCGCTCGGAGGCGTAGTCGTCGGTGAGCACGAGCGTCGAGTCGTCCGCGCGTCCGAGCAGGACCGGTTGCTGGCCGAGGCTGATCCGCGTGTTGGCCAGTGCACCGTGGGTCACCACGAGGTAGCGGGCCGCGCCGCGGACGCCACCACCGCGGCGTCGTTTCTCCGAGCCGCCCGAGTACCGGGGGATGCGCAGACCGCCGGCCGACGCGATGTCGGCGCGCAGGGTGCGGATCACGGCGAAGACGAACAACCAGAGCAACAACAGGAACCCGATGCGGGTCAGTTGCAGCACCAAGCCCTGCATGTCGTGTTCACCTCCAGCGCGTTCCGTCTCGGTCGGGTCGTACCCGCGGCAGCAGTCGTCGGACCGCCGATCGAAAGGAGCGGACCCGACTGCATCTTATGGGCAGATCCGCCGAACCCGGTCATTCGGATATGACAGTTCAGTATCAACCGGCCGGAGTGGTCTCTGGCCGGTGTCGACTGCCGCGCGCCCGCGGTGGGCGTGCGCTCGGCGTATGCGGGTCTACTGGAACCGGACGGTGATGTCGGAGTGTCCGACGCGGATGCGGTCGCCGTCGGCGAGTTCCCAGGTGTTCACCTGGAGATCGTTGACGGTGGTGCCGTTGGTCGAGTTGAGGTCGGTGAGCATGGCGGTCGCGCCGTCCCAGCGGATCTCCACGTGACGGCGCGAGACGCCGGTGTCGGGAAGACGGAACTGTGCGTCC
The DNA here is from genome assembly GCF_042672305.1 of Gordonia sp. NPDC127522. Lineage (NCBI taxonomy): Bacteria > Bacillati > Actinomycetota > Actinomycetes > Mycobacteriales > Gordoniaceae > Gordonia > Gordonia sp. NPDC127522. The sequence continues at coordinate 109,215 of NZ_JBHXVK010000002.1, read as the reverse complement.
TGTCCGCGGCCGATCACATTGGATCCCTCGTGCAGCTGGAAGGTGCGGTTGCTGCCGTCCTCGAGGAGCAGCGTGATCGACGACGGGGCGTACCCGGCTGCCGGCCGGCCCGCGCCGTAACCCTGGTCGTAACCGCCCTGGTAGTCGTACCCGGCGGGTTGCTGACCGTAGGCCTGCTGGCCGTAGCCCTGCTGCTCATAGCCCTGCTGACCGTAACCCTGGTCATAGGCGGGCTGCTGGCCGTAGCCCTGCTGGTCGTAACCCTGTTGTCCGTAGCCGGGTTGCTGGCTGTAGCCCTGCTGCTCGTAACCGGGCTGCTGGCCGTAACCCTGGTCGTAGCCCTGTTGTCCGTAGCCGGGTTGCTGGCTGTAGCCCTGCTGCTCGTAGCCGGGTTGCTGGCTGTAGCCCTGCTGGCCGTAACCGGGCTGCTGGCCGTAACCCTGGTCGTACCCTTGCTGGCCGTAGCCCTGCTGGTCGTATCCATGGTCGTAGCCGGGCTGCTGACCGTACTGGTCGTAGCCCTGCTGGCCGTAACCCTGGTCGCCCTGCTGTCCCGATCCCTGGCCGTACTGGTCGTACGCGGGATCGGCGCCCCTGCGCTGGTCGTATCCGGGATTCTGAGTCATCTTGGGGGCTCCTTGGTCGGGGGCGTCGGTAGGTGGGGGAACAGGGGCCGGGCGTCCGGCCGGCCGGCCGGGGACCGGTGCACCGTGCGGCTGTTCCGAACGCGCCGCCACCGGGCGGGGCCGCGCGTCCGGGTTGACCGTGCCGCGTGCGCGGAAGATCCCCGTGTGCAAGGACGGCGATTGCTCGAACTCTACGACGACCTTGCCGTAGGTCTGCCACCCGTTGTCCTTGATGAAGTTTTCCAAATGCTTCGAGAAAGTCTTGCGGTTCAGCTCGTATTCCGCAGCGATGTGCTGATGATCGGTGGGACTGAACAGCAGCGTGTAGCTGTTGGCCGCAAGGACCGTACCGTCACCGAGGTTCTCGAGCGACTCCTCGGCTTCTCGCTGTAGCCCGTTCTCGATCTCCTGCGGGGCCACCTGACCACCGAAGACACGGGCAAAACCGTCGTCAACTGCACCTTCGAGCTTGCGTTCCAGTCGTTGCAGGATCCCCACCGAGACCTCCTTTCGCGGCAATGGAGCGTGTCGCCGTGCATCTGGCCTTGTTTGATGATAGCGACATCAACGGCCAACTGTGCCACCAAGGCAACTGGTGCACCGTCTGCAACACCTGTCCCAGTGGTGTGTATTCGGCATCTGACGTAACCCGACGTACTGCACAAATGCAACGTCGAAGATCGAGTTTTGTTTCGGCGGTGGCGTGCTGCTATCGTCGTCCAGTCGCCGGACACACCCAGTTCGACGACATGCCCACCGGAACTCCGGTGGCCACGGGCGAGTGGCGGAATGGCAGACGCGCTGGCTTCAGGTGCCAGTGTCCTTCGGGACGTGGGGGTTCAAGTCCCCCTTCGCCCACCAGAGCAGAGCTCATGAAGAAGGTCAGGTCGCATGCGACCTGACCTTTTTCGTCGGTGCGGATCGTGTCAGACCCGCCGCACCGGAGGCGGAGTCCAGGCCCCGGTGAGCGCCGCCCGTTGCGGCGCGTACAGGCGCAACGTCACACCCAGCGGCCCGCGGGGGGTGGGCAACCAGTTGTCGACGAGCTCCGGCCCGGGGTTGACGTGCTGGAGATACAGGTCCAGTGAGCCGTCGTCGTTGAACCGCAAGTTGTCGCGGTCGCCGATCGCGAACCGGTCGATCTCGTTCCCGACCTGGTAGCCCTCGGCGTCGTACATGGTCACCGACCAGAACGCATCGACCGGTGGTAGTTCTCCGGCGGCGAAGTGAAGTCGGTAGTCGTGTTCCCCCGACAGCGGTTGACCGTCGGAGTCGGTCAACAACAGCGGGTAGATGGCGTCTTCGGGCGGATTCGCGCCCAGCCCCACCAGAGTCACCTGAGATCGCGCCAGATAGTCGTTGCCGTACACCCCGATCGATTTCGTGACCACTTCCCAGCCGTTGGCGACCCTGCCGAGGCGCATGACATCGCCGATGGACGCGAGAGCCGACTTCGCTCCCCGTTCGATCTCGGCGATCGCGTCCGAGCCGAAGCGACTCGCGTCGAAGCTGCGGCCGGGGACGAGTCCGAGTCCGGCAATCCGCATCAGTACGGAGTTGTCGGTGGCGTGCGGTGGGACGACCCTCAACACCTCGGCCGCCCGGGTGAAGAACTCGACGGCCGACATCGCGTTCACGATGCGCAGCGGCTCGGCAGTCGGGTCCACCGGTTCCTCGGATGAGGTGGTCGGCGACCCCAGAGCAGTCACCGACAGACCCTTCTGGAACTCGTTGACCGACGCGTAGTCGGCGGGCCCGTTGGTCTGGGTACGGCCGATCACCCAGACGTAGGGGGTCGGCGCCACGATCACCTCGGCGTCGTCGATCTGCGAGGTGTCGTGCTCCCGCAGGGCGACGACGTACCGCTGAGGGCCGGTGCCGCTGGTTCGTTTGCCAGGGGAGGCGAAGACGTCGGTCCACATGTCCAGCATCGGCATCATGTAATAGCGGTCTTGACTGTCGGGGATCTCGATGAGGACCGGGCCGCCGGTCAGATCCAGCCAGGCCGACGAATACAGCGTGTCGAAGTTCGGCCGGACCACCGCGCGGAAATCTGCCGACGGGAACTCCGATAAATGGTGGAACTGATTGGCGGGTCCGAAGCCCGGACGGTCGGACGCGCCGGGAGCAGTCTGTTGGCGACGACTGACGTCCATCGTCACCAGTGAGTAGAGGTAGGTGTACGCGTCCGCGCTGAGAGACGCGAGGTCGTCGGACAACCGTGTCATGACGAAACTCCTTGTGTGAGTCGGTTACACGCCGGGTGGCAATGCACCTCGATCAGGCGAGTGCTTTGGCCTTGAGCGCGGAGAATTCGTTGTCGTCGATCGCGCCGGAGTCCAAGAGCGCTTTCGCATCGGCGATCTGCTCGGCGGATGACTTCGGACCGACGGAACGGATGTAGTCGTCGGTCTGCTGCTGTAGTTGCCGCTGCGCGTCGAGAGCGCGGCTGTGCATGCCGCTGCCGCGGGAGATGAGGTACACGAGCGCGGACAGGAACGGCACGAAGACCAGCGCCACGACCCATACCGCCTTCCACCAGCCGGACAACTCACGGTCGCGGAACAGGTCGGTGAGGATGGTGAACAGAATCATCAGGTAAGCGACGAACGCGAAGATCACCAGCGTGTACCAGATGAAATCCCAGAACGAATCCCACATGAATTCTCTCCTTCGGGGCCAGGTTCAGAACAGGATGAGTGTCGGCAGCCGGCCAGGAGGCAGGTAGCCCGGAGTCAGGATGACGTCTTCGGGTGCCGATCGGATCACCCGCCTCGTATGAGTTCCGGCAGTCGGGAGGTCACCGTGAGACGCGGCAGGTATCGCGGCTCAGTTGTGTCCCTCGGGTGACGTCGGTGTCTCGGATCTGTTGTGCCGCAGCGTCATCTCGGCAGCGAGGCCCCGGGCGTATCGGTCGATCAGATCCGCGGATCCCGGGCGCGCGAGCACCCGGACGACGGGATGACCTATGACGGCCCGACGGCCGGACCGGCCGGGACGAAGGGGCATGAGATCTCCGATGGTCGACGAATACTCCGCTCGATGCTCCTTCGTCGTCGTCGAGCCGTCGTCATTCGAACCGGACGATTTCTACGCGCGCGCTCGTATCGCCGCGACTACTATTTGCGGCACCCTTGTGACGTCGGTCCGAGGGAATCGAGGAAAGGCAGCGAGGTGAACGACGCGAGCCGACGCCTCCCACCGTCTCTTCGGCTTCGCATCTCCCGTCCCGAGCTTCCTCCGGGATTCGTCCCGCGGCCCCGGCTCGAAACGCACTTGCGGCCTCGGGGACCGCGCCACGTCACCGTCGTCGCGGCGGGACCCGGATACGGCAAGACACTTGCGGTCGCAGCTCACCTCGCCGCCCGCGACGACCGGCACCGGGCGGTGTGGCTTGCCGTCAGCGACATCGACGGATTGTCGACGTTCTGGGGTGACCTTCTCGGTGCACTGACCGCAGCGCAGGTCCTGGCCGATGGCTCGTTCTCCGAGATGGTGCCCGGCAACGACTTCGGGCTCGCCGAGGTCGGCCTCATCGCCGACGCCCTCGCCTCACATCCGGAGCCGCTGACCATCGTCCTCGACGATGTCCAGCGAATCAGTGATCGCGACGTGTTGGAGTCGATCGCGCATTTCATCGCGGCGCAGCCCGACCAGGTCCACCTGGTGGTCATCTCGCGCACGACGCCACGTCTTCACCTGCGACGACTGCAACTCGACGGGCGTCTCACCGAGATCGGTGCGGACATCCTGACGATGACCAGGGGCGAGGTGGGTCAGTTCGCCGAGCTTGCCGGCGCAGGACCCATGTCCGACGACGATCTGGTCGGCTTCTGGGTACGCACCGAAGGCTGGGCGGCGGGTGTACGACTCGCGCTGCTGAGTGCGGGACCCTCAGGACTACGCGCTTGGTTGAAGCGAGGACCCGGTCGGCTGATCGCGTCCTACCTGCTCGAGGAAGTCCTCGAACAGATCCCGCCGACGGACCGCAAGTTCCTGCTGGCGACCAGCGTCGCGGAGGCGCTCGATCCGACACTGGCCGGGGCGATCACGTTACGACCGGACTGCCGCCGAATTCTCGAATCGCTGGCCGATGCGAACCTGTTCACCGTTCGATTGGAGGGTCGCCGGGACTGGTACGCCTACCACCCGCTGTTCCGGCAGTTGCTGGCCGAGCGCCTGGCCGCCGAGAGTCCGGATGCGCCCGCCGAACTGCATCGTCGGGCGGCGGCCTGGTTCGGTCGTACCGGTGACCCGATCTCGGCGATCCGGCATCTGGCGTCGGCGCAGGATTGGGCCGGGCTCCTGGAGGTCCTGGGGGGATCCGCAGTTCCGCTCGTGCTGTCCCCGCACGCGGGCGAGCTGGCGGCCGCGTTGCGGCCCGCGGTCGAGCACGCAGCGCGACAACCCACTGCCGAGACACTTCTCGCCTCCGTGATCGCCTCGTTCCACGACCGGGATTTCAGCGTCATGTTCCATCACGCGGAGGCGGCCTCCGACGCGGTTGCGCAACGTGAGGATCTGAAGACGGCGGCCGCCGAGATCATCCTGGCTCTCGCGGCCATGGTGCGCGCCCGGGCCGAGGCTGTCGACGACGTCGTGTCCCGATGCGAAGCCGTGTCGAGGGTGGCGACCTCACCATCGGGCAGCGCCCTGCCTGCGGCTCCGGCCTACGCGTTGATCGGTCGTGCGAACCGTGCCATGGGACTGGTCCACCGCGGTGACTTCGGCGAGGCCGCAGCCGAACTGGAGGGCGCGCACGCGGCCGCGGAGGCGGCCGGGATGGCGTTGATGGCCATGGCGACGCAAGCGCACCTGGCGTTGACCGATCTGATCGTCGGAGACCTGCCACGAACGGCCGAGCGCGTCGCGACCGTCGAATCGATTGCCCGGCGCCGCGGTTGGACGCAGCAACCCCAGATGATGGCGATGTATGCGGCGCAGACACTGCTCCTGCTGGAACGTCACGAGCTCGATGCCGCCGATGCCGCCATCGACGCGGCTCGCCGAATTGTCGGGCAGGCTCCCGACAGCGCGGCGTTGTTGCTGGTGGAGATCGCGTCGGTGGGCGTCTCCGTGTCGCGTCGGGACGCGTTCGCGGCCCGGGCGGCCCAGCGTCGGATGGCGGTGGTCGTCGAACGATGTGGCCCGCTGCCGCAGCTCCTGCGCAGTTGGTGTGACGTGGTCGCGGCGGAAGTGGCCATCCTCGCAGGTGACGCCGCTGTCGTCGCGCGGGCACCGTTCGATGATGTCCACGACGCCTCGGGTACGCGATCGATCGGCGCCTACCCGGATGTGCTCCGGCGAATCACCCGTGCCAGGGCCTTTTTGGAGCTCGGCAGGCCGGCTGACGCGATTGCGCAGCTGGGCCGGTTGACCGACTACGCGCCGTTCCGGTTGCAGGCGGTCGATGCCGGGGTGCTGTGGGCGGTCGCGGCTCATCAACTCCGTCGTGAATCCGCTGCGCTCGATCAGATGGCTGCTGCGGTCGCGCTGGCGGCCGAGACCGGTCAGGTCCGTCCGTTCGCGGCGATGGGTGAGCCCGCACGGGTGCTGCTCGCCCGGCATGTCCGGACCGCCGGACCGCACGTCGATCTCGGTTTCGCTCTCGATCTGCTCGGAGTCCTCGGCGACGATGCCCCGCACACCGGCGATCTCGACGTCGCCGAACCGGTTGGCGAAGCGTTGACCGAACGCGAGTTGGTGATTCTCCGGTACCTGCCGACGATGTACAAGGCGGCAGAGATCGCCGCGGATCTGTTCGTGTCGGTCAACACGGTCAAGACCCACCAGCAGGCGATCTACCGCAAGTTGGGGGTGTCGTCGCGCCGGGATGCCGTAGACCGTGCCAGAGAACAGAACCTGTTGTAGCGCAGTCGATGACGAGGTCGTTCACGACGACTCCCTGGCGGCACGAAGCGATGCGACGATGGCTCGCTCAGGTATTCGTCCGTGCGCGGTGAGGTGACCTCCGGCCGACGCCACCGCCGAGAAGAACGACGCGGTGCAGATGTACTCCCAGACGATGGCGAGACCGGAGCCGCCCGGTGAGATGGCCATGGCGAGGTTCTCGACGTCCTCGAGGGAGAGCAACTCGATCATGGAACTGCCGAGTGAGTCGTGCTCGTCCAGGTCGGAGTCCTCGAATTCGGCAACCGCGACGGTTCCGTCCGCGCGGCGGCTGACGACGAGCAGATCAAGCACCCGGACGAGGTGGTTGTCGACCAGCCCGGCGAGCTCGTCGCGCACGGTCCTGTCGAGGGACGATGCACCCGCCGGGAGTTCCACCACGACGTAGTCGACCGGGCCGAGCTCTCTGGTCATCGTCACTCCTTCCGCGTTGTGAGGAGAGTGTGCGCGGCAGGACGGGCGATGTCGTCATGCTGAATGGGTGAGCGAGGCCAGTTCTGGCGGTCTCGACGAACCGGAGGTGAGCCATGGACAAGGCCCGCGATCGCGACCCCGATGGTCGCGCCCGCCAGGCCCGGCCGCGCGACGAGTTGGGCAGGCCGTTGCCGTATGGCGCGCAGGGCGTCGAACCGGTGTCCGAGGAGCCGTTGCCGCCCGATGAGACGATCGCGCTCGCGTGCCAGTTGCTCGAAGAGGGGCGGCCGTTCTCGGCGCACGAGGTGTTCGAGACCCGGTGGAAGTCGTGTCCGCCGGAGGAGCGGCCGCTGTGGCAGGGACTCGCGCAGCTCTGCGTCGGACTGACGCACCACCGTCGGGGGAACGCCGTCGGTGCCCGCCGACTTTACGATCGGGCGGCTGCGCGGTTGGAGGAGTACGAGCAGTCTCACGGACTGACATACGGGATGGATCTCGCGGCGATCCGCGACCGTGCGTTCGCGGAGATCGACTCCGACCCCGCCTGAATCGGGTCACACCGTCCGGTAACGCAGCAGCGAGACGCCCAGCTCGAAGCGTTGGGTGTCGACGAGTCGCAGCGCAGGGATCTCGAGGCCGTCCGGGAACAGGCGGCGTCCCGCGCCCTGCACGGTCGGGTAGACGAACAGCCGGTACTCGTCGACCAGACCGGCTTCGATCAGCGTGTGGCAGAGGCTGATGCTGCCGGTCACGACGATGTCCTTGCCGTCGGCGTTCTTCAGTGCGGTCACCTCGGCGACGACATCGCCGGACAGAACGGCCGAGTTCTGCCACTCCGGGTCGGTCATCGTGCTCGACACCACGTACTTGTCCACGGTGTTGAGGTAGTCGGTGATCCCGGTGGCGTCGTCGGTCTGGTGCGGCCAGAAGCCGCGGAAGTCCTCGAAGGTCTGCCGGCCGACGAGCAGCGCGTCGGCCTCGGCGTCCTGTCGGTGCGATTCGGCCATGAGGTCCGGTGCCTCCACGGTCGGGTCGAACCAGTTGGTCAGCATCTCGATCGAACCGTCGAGCGTCATGTTCTGGGTGATCGCCAGCGTGCGCATGCCTCTCCCGGGGTCGTTGACGTTGTCTCCCAGATACCGACCGGCGGGCCGGTCGATAGTCATCGGAACGGCACGCCCCTATCGCGGCGTCAGCTCCACGATGGCGAGTGGGCGCGTCGTCTTCTTCTGATAGCCGGCGTAGCGACCCTTGTTGACTTCGTCGACGAGAACGAAGCGCCGGGCGTAGTCCGGGTCGTCCGGGTAGGTCGCCCGCGCGGTGACCTGAATCCGACGACGACCCACCTGGACTTCGACGTTGGGGTGCGCTTTGAGGTTGGCGAGCCACCCCGGTGGTCGCGGCGATCCGCCGTTCGACGCGACCACCAGGTAGGCCTCACCGTCGCGCGCATAGGTGAGCGCATTGCACCTCGCCTCACCGGTGCGGCGGCCGATCGTGCGCAGCAGCAGCGTGGGATTGCCCATCAGCAACCGATGGCCGACGAGTCCGCCGGAATGCTCGTAGAGCCATTGGTGGGTCTGCAGTGCGCGGATGAACAGCGACGTCATGGGTCCACTATCTCGGATGTCGAGCCGAGAGGGGACCTTTCGACCTCGAGGCGCTCCTGCGTCGATTGCGCGGATCGGCGGCTTCCGCTCCTCGCACCTCAGTTACTGCGGCCTGGCGGCCATCGTGGACTTCGAGAAGACCCCGCTCCCTGAGAAGCGAGCCTGCGAGCGTCACGAAGGGTACTGGTGAGATGCGTGGCACGACCCTTCGTGACGCGCCCTCCGCAAGCTCCGGACGCTCCTCAGGGAACGGGGGGGCTGACGCGCCCTCCGCAAGCTCCGGACGCTCCTCAGGGAACGGGGGCTGACGCGCCCTCCGCAAGCTCCGGACGCTCCTCAGGGAACGGGGGCTGATGCGCCCTCCGCAAGCTCCGGACGCTCCTAGTAATAGCTGGAAGGGCTCAGGGAACGGGGGCTGACGCGCCCTCCGCAAGCTCCGGACGCTCCTCAGTATCTGCGGCCGTCGTGGGGTCGAAAGAACTGCATCGTTGCGGCCCTATCGTGAAGCGCTACTTCGGCCGAACTTGCGCTACTCGCGTGCACTGTGACGCGGACGATCGAGGTAGCGCACCTGTCGTGTGGTCTCACCCGCCGGCCGGAACGCTCTACCCGCACGAACCATCGGCCTCAGGCGGCGCAGCTGTCTCGCATACCTGCCGCATTTTTCGTGACCGACAGACTTCAACTCGACTCCTAGACTTCGATCGAAGTCCATCGGTCGAGTTGAAGTCTGCCGGTCACGGGCCCGGCGCCCTCCGTTGTGATCTGTTCGACCCGCAGGCCGCTCTCCGGACTCCGGAACCGCTGATCCGTCGTTCTCTCGGATCAGGAAACGGGGTTGGTCGCGCCCTCCGCAAGCTCCGGCGGCTCCTCAGCTCAGGGAGCAGTGGCTCGCGTCAGCTGTCGCCGCTCGCCACTCGTTGCGCGAATCCCACGAGGTGGGTCTGCAATGCCTGAATGCGCTGTTGTCGAACGGTTTCGGGGTCGTCGGTGGAGAAGATGGCCGACGGCTTGGCGCGGACGTTCGCCGAACACTCGAAGTTCGAGCAGATCAACGTCCCGACCGTGTTGCCCTTGCGTCCCGCGGCGCCGGCGAGTTTGGCACTGAAGAAGGCGACCTCGTTGGGCAGATGCACGTCCTCGCAGAACGAGCACAGGGGACGGGTTCGCGGCTGGCGGCCACCGAGTCGGAGCATGATCCCCACGACGTCGTCGTCGGTCGGGATGACCACGTATCCGACCATCGGTAGTTTCGGATCGCGCCAGCCGACGAAATCGAGCTGCTCCCAGTCGAAGTCGCTGAAATCGGGTGGGAGGGTCACGCTCTTGCGCTCGCGTTGGGAGGCGTTGACGAACGACGAGCGGATCTGGGTTTCGGTCAAGGAATGCATGAGTGGGTACACCTCAGGTGTCGGAGGAGGAAGAAGAGTGCACGATTCGACGGGCGCGGTCCACCACTGCGGGGACGCGCGCCGATCGGAGCGGGTTACTCAACCGTCGGCGCGCACGACGCCGACGACCTCCTCACGCCCGGAGGGCGACACACTGACATACACGAGCACCGATGGTGAACCGCCGAACCTTCGCTGTCAACTCGATTACGGCGGCCGCACGCTCACAAGATCCGTCCCCGCCCGAACCAACCGGCTGAGCGGGAACGGATCTCGTGAGCGAAGGTGTCAGGCGGCCAGGAGGCCCGCGATCCGCACCACCCGCTGCGCCATGTGTTCGAGCGCGGCCTTCGTCGCGTCGTCGAGCTCGTTCTTGTTCTCCGGGCCCGTGACATGCGAGACGCCGTACGGGTTGCCGTCGGCGAACTTCAGTCCGTCGGTGTACCCGGGCGGGACGAGGATGCCGCCGAAGTGCATCAGCGATGTGTAGAGACCGGTGAGGGTGGTCTCCTGTCCGCCGTGCACGGTCTGACTGGAGGTGAAGGCGGCGTAGGCCTTGTCGGCCAGTTTGCCCTCGGCCCACAGTCCGCCGAGCGAATCGATGAATGTCTGGAACGGCGAAGCCGTGCTGCCGAACCGCGTCGGGCTCCCGAAGATCACGCCGTCTGCCCACACGATGTCGTCGCCGGCCGCGGCGGGCAGGTCCTTGGTGGCCTCGTAGTTGGCCGACCAGGCCGGGTTGTCGGCGAACGTCTCCGGATCCCTCGTCTCGGCGATGTGGCGGACCCGGACCTCGGCTCCGGCGGATTCACCGGCGTCCGACAGTGCCTGCGCCATTGCGGTGCCGTGTCCGGTGGCCGAGTAGTAGATGATCGCCAGCTTGGTCATGTGTGCTCCCGTCTCGGTGATTGGCGTGTGCCACCGACGGGTACCCACGAGCCGTGAGTCGACACCCACGCGCATATCGGGCACTCGTCGTGGACGGGATTCGTAGCCCCGTCCCGAACGGATAGTTGCGCGATGCTGTTCATCGGCACCTCCGGCTGGCAGTACCGGGACTGGCGTGGCGCGTTCTACCCCGCGAAGCTCCCGCAGCGGTTGTGGTTGGACTATTACGCGCAGCGGTTCCCGACCGCCGAGGTCAACAACACCTTCTATCGGCTGCCCGAGAGGAAGGCGTTCGAGAACTGGGCCGAGACCGTCCCCGCCGACTTCCGGATGGCCGCGAAGATGAGCCGGTACCTGACGCACATCAAGCGGTTGAAGGAGCCGGCCGAGCCGGTCCAGCGCTTCCTCGATCGCTCGGCGGGTCTCGACGGACGGTTGGGACCGGTGCTCCTGCAGCTGCCGCCCAACCTCCGTGCCGCACCCGACGCCCTGGACGAGACGCTTTCCTTGTTCCCGAAGACGGTCCAGGTCGCCGTCGAACCCCGGCACGAGTCCTGGTGGACCGACGAGGTCAGGTCGGTCCTCGAACGGCACAAGGCGACGCTCTGCTGGGCCGACCGCAAGAACCGGATACTCAATCCGCTCTGGCGCACAGGCGATTTCGGCTATCTACGGCTGCACGACGGAACGGCGCGGCGGCCGATGAGTTACGGAACCCGAGCGATCGACAGCTGGTTGCGCCGTCTGACCGAGACGTACGACGACTCCTGCGATGTCTACGTCTATTTCAACAACGACCCAGGGTGTGCAGCGATCGACAACGCGGTCACCATGATTCGTCGCGCGCAGTGGATGGGGATACCGGTGAAGACCGTCGGCTGACCCTCACGGGCGGGTCCGTCGTTCGACGGAACCGGGGCGCGGTCGGCGTCGAGGACGTGGCATCGAGCGCCACGCTCGGTACGGTGCGGACATGTCGATCATCCTGATGCTCCTCGCCCTGCTCGTGCTGGTGGCCGTTCTCGGCGGCATCATCGCCGGCATCGTCGTGTTGATGTCGCGGAAGTCTAAGAGCTCGACCGTCGACGACGCACGGGGCGTGGGTGGCTGGTATCCGGACCCCCAGGACACGAGCGCGGACCGGTACCACGACGGCCAGACCTGGACCGCCCACACCCGTCCTCGTGTCGACCCCGCCCGGTGAGCACTTCCGGAGCGCTCGTCACCGCGCTGACCTTACTGTGGCTCGGCATGGTGTTCGCCATCTCGTTCATCGAGGCACCGCTGAAGTTCCGCGCACCTGGGGTGACCCTGCCCATCGGACTCGGCATCGGCCGGCTGGTGTTCCGCGCCCTGAACGCGGCCGAAATCGTGTGGGCGGTCGGCATTCTCGTCGCGATCGTGCTGGGGTCGTGGCCCGGTCTCGCCGAGCCGGTCGCAGCGGGGGTGGCGATCGGTGCGCTCGTCATTCAGGTGGCGTTCGTACGACCCGCGCTGACCAAGCGATCCGACGCCGTGCTCGCCGGGCACGAAGAACCGCGGAGTCACGCCCACGTCGCCTACGTCGGATTCGAGGTCGTCAAGGTGATCGCACTCGTCTGGCTCGGCGCTGCGGTGCTGGCGGGCGCGACCTGACCGATCCAGGTGAATCGGGCTGCCTGGCGGAGCGCCTCTCTCGAGCGTCACGACGGCTGACAGTCGCAGATCCACAGCCATGGCAGTGATCGACCGGTCACTGGTACAGCCGAACATGTGACGAATGGGGTTTCTGTTCACTGCAGTTCACCACGGTTCACCGCTGGGTCGTGAGTGACATCAATTGCAGCACAGTTGAAATCGAATCCGATGGGGCTGTGGACAAATCTCGTCGTCGAACGTGTCGGCGAGTACCCTGATGTCATGCCCTCGATCACTGAGCTCCGCGACACCCTCATCTCTCTGCAGCCACCGCCCGACGACGGCACTGGTCGGAAGGTCATGGAGCGACTCGACGAACTGCGCGTGTTGCGTAATGCTCTCGATCATCAGATCGCCGTCCACATCGCCCTCCTGGACGCGTCGGGTGCGGCTGTGCGTGCCGGGTCGACAACCCGGTCGTGGCTGATCGACATGGGAATGCCACCCTCGGCCGCCTACCGGGGCGCGCGGATCGCCGGCGGGCTGGGATCGTTGCCGAAAGTCGCCCACTGCGCCGCCGAGGGGTACTTGTCTGCCGAGTGCGTCGACGCAGTCGTCCGCGGTATCGCGTTCATCGACAAACACGCTGCGGCTGCGGTGACCGACGAGGACCGGCCGGTGTTCGAGAGTGACTTGCTCGCGCAGGCGTTCTCCGGTGCCACCCCCGCCGAGGTCGACACCCACGCCCGCACTATCGCCCTGCGTGCTACCGCATCCGATTCCGATGTGGTCCCGGCGGCTGATGATGCATCACTGAACACCCTGCACACCCGGATGACCGAGGAAGGCAGAGTCGCGATCACCGCCGACGTGACCGCGACGATCGGCGAGAAGTTTCTGACGATGATCGACGAACGATCATGCCCACGTCCCGAACCCGACGGCGTCGGCGACCGACGCGACGCGGCCCAACGCCGCGCGGATGGTTTGGAGTTGCTGCTCGATCAGGCTGCGATCGGTGCAGCGATGACCTCCGCCGGCGCACCCCGCACCCAACTACTGGTCACCATCCCGGGCGACGGCGCTGATCCGGCACGCTTGCCGTGGGTCGGAGCCGTATCGGCGTCGACCACGCAACGGTTGTCGTGTGATGGCGGGGTCGCCGAGATCGTCCTCGACGCCGAAGGCGTGCCGTTACAGATGGGGACCACCAAACGCCTGTTCCCCCATCATCTCCGTCACGCGATCATCGTGCGGGATCAGTGTTGTGTGAAATGTGGTGCGCCAGCCGCGCATACGCAAGTGCATCATCTGGTCCACTGGAGCGAGGGTGGGCCGACTGATCTGGACAACGGGTGCTTACTCTGCCAGCGCTGTCACACCCAAGTCCATCATCACGGGTGGCAGGTGGTGATGGGCCCGGACCGGCATCCGTGGCTGATCCCGCCGGCCGATATCGACCCGCGACACCTACCCCGGCCTGCCTACAACAGGCGCACCATGCGACTCGACGACGCCCTCGTCTAACCGGGCCCCCCGGCCTCACCAGCCCCTCCGGCGTCGACCTCGACGCCACACGACCTTTGACAACTCCACAGTGTGAGACCGAACCCGGCCCCCGGGATTCTGTAGCGAGCCCACGCTGGGTGGCTTCGACCCGGCTCCTCGCTGCTCTCGGTACCGGCTCAACCAGCAGTTGGTCGGCGGCACTGTACAGCAGGCACTTTCGCTGCAGAATCCCGGCGGCATGCCGGGGCGATCGTGGGTTTCCGAGAGTGTCGTACCCACGGCATAGCGTGTGCATGAATCACACCGACGAGGGGACTTCGATGCCGAGCAGGATCGCCGCACTGAGAGACCACGGCGCCGCCAGACTCGCCGGCTACCTCGAGGTGTGTGAGGACCAGTGGGAGAACTGGCAGAGCAGAGCCAACGGTGCCCGGTTGGCAGCAATCGACCCGCTGACAATTCGGGTCTACGACGACGAGGCCGCGTACTGGGGTCGTTTCGCGGAGATGCTCCGCACTGCGATTGCGGAGGTCGAGGCGTCGGAGCGGCGAACCGCGCGCCGACGAACCGCACGACGGCCTCCCAGAGCACACAACTGAAAGACCTCAGCTCGACGACGCGACCTCGATCGAGGTCGCGTCGTCGAAGCGAAGTCGGGAAGTACGGGAGGTTCTCGTCGATCTGGTAAGTTGGGTCACACCTATCCACGATCGGAAGATGTTGTGACGGAAGCGAATAAGTCGGCGCGGCGCCCGGCGTACCAGGTCGTGGCCGATGCGCTCCGGGTGCGCATCCTGGCGGGAGAGCTGACCCCCGGTACGCGGTTACCATCCGACACCGAGTTGCGGGCCGAGTTCGGCGTCGGGCAGAGCACCGTCCGCGAGGCCATCCGCTCGCTCGCCAGCGAGAACCTGGTCCACACCACGCGCGGCGTCACCGGCGGGACGTTCGTCGCCACCCCCGACATCGGCCAGCTGAGCGCTCACCTCGAAGCCGGGGTCACCCTGCTCGCGGCGGCCGAGGGGGTCACCGTCGACCAACTGATGGAGGTCCGGCAGCTCACCGAGGTGCCCGCCGCGGGAGTCGCGGCATACCGGCACACGGACGTACATCTGGAAGAGTTGCGCGCCACCATCTTCGACCCAACCGGTGAGATCGGTCCCGAGGTGTACGCCAACAACCAGGAGTTCCACCGCGTGCTGCTTCGGGCCGCGGACAACCCGCTGCTCGACCTGATCACCGTGCCGGTCTTCCGCGTCATCGGCAGCCGATTCAGCCGCGACGCCGCTCCCGAGGATTTCTGGAAGTGCGTCGACGAAGATCACCGCGCCATCCTCGACGCGGTCGAGGCGCGGGACTCCATGACCGCGATGACCCTCATGCGCCGCCACCTCGACCACCTGGGCGACGTCTACAAACAGATGGACCTTCTCCGACGCCAGGGCTGAGCTGTCAGCCCTCGCCGACTCGCACCGGCGGAAGTCGCCGATGCCAGTCGGTGTGCGCCTGGAACTGTTCGGCGAGTGCGAACAAGGTTCCCTCGCCACCTCTCGCCGCGGTCAACTGCGCCCCGATGGGCATGCCGGACGGATGCACGCCCACCGGTAGCGCCAGGGTCGGGCCGTCGTGCAGCGACCACGGGTAGGTGAGCTGTCCCATCCGACGCGCCTGAGCCACAACGGCATCACCTCCACCGAGCGGCGGGACGTCGCCGGGCATCGCCGGGGTGAGGACCACATCGACCTCGCCGAACAACTCAGCGGTCCCGGCACGGAACACGTCACGCTGTCGCCGAGCGGCCACGACCTCCTCGTCGAAGATGCTCAGGCCCAGACGGATTCGTTCCCGGGTCGCGGGTTGGAACCGGCTCGGCTCATCGTTCAACCGCTCAGCGTGGACCTCCGCCAGATCCGAGTAGATGAGGGTGTAGACGACGTCCTGTGCCGACTCGCTGTGACGCACCGGCACATTCACGATGCTGTGGCCCAGTTCGCGAAGCAGGTCCGCGACGCCGGTCATCGCATCCCGTACTGCCGGATCCACGTCGTCGGTGACGAACGGCCACGGCATCGAGATGCGCAGCGGTCCGATCCGCAGCGGCGTCGGATCAGTGCCGGCGAGCACCGCGAACGTGTCCCGGACCAGAGCGGCCGATCGTGCCAGTGGACCGACGGTGTCGAAGTCCGCACTGACGGGGAAGATCCCGGACATGTCGAGCACGCCGACCGACGGCCGCAGACCGGTCACGCCGCAGCATGCGGCGGGCAAACGAATCGATCCACCCGTGTCGGTACCGAGCGACACATCGACGACTCCCGCCGCCACCGCGACACCGGAACCGCCGCTCGACCCGCCCGGCACACGCGTCGGGTCCCACGGGTTCACCGGCCCGCCCGAGGCCGAATTCTGACTCGTCACACCGACCGCGAACTCGGCGAGGTTCAACGTCGAGGTGATCGTCGCACCCGCACGCTTCAACGCACCGACACAGGCTGCATCGGACTCTGCCACCCGGTCGGCGAAGTACTCCGACCCACAGGTGGACCGCACCCCGCCGACCTCGATGTTGTCCTTCACACCGATCCGCGCCCCGGACAGCGGGCCGGATTCAACCCCGGGGTCGACGCCGAGCTCCTCGGGCACCCACGAGATCACCGTGTTCAATTGCTCAGCGAGCGATACGATTTCGGCAGAGGAACTCCCGCCCGCGCTGGGAGCGGAGCGAGCGGGCGGAATGCCACCGACGCCGGAAGGGCCGGCGACAGAATCACCGGCCCTTCCTGTCGAACTGTTCAGGACGCCACCCGCGACGAGCGCAGCTGCTCGGTGGCCGCTGCGTCGACCGTCCAGTCGTCGGTGTTCACGACGACACCGTAGTCCTGGCGTGCCTCCTCGGCGGTGAGGTACTCGTCCCACACGTCGGAGAGGACGGCGAACGGGTCGCGCAGGAACGGATCGCCGAAGCCGCCGCCCGACGGCATCCGGATCTCGAGTCGCTCGCCCTCGCGGATGACCTCCTGGGTCACCTTGGAGAACAGCACCTCCTCGTCCGGGGTACCGGGGTTGCGGACGAAGGATCCCGACGCGCCGTCGCCGCCGCCGAGAGCGCCGGCGGGCGGGTCGGTCCGGTTGTCGGCTTCCGACCCCAGGAAGGTGTCGGTCTGCATGTACCAGGTCCGCACGCTGCCGATGCCGCCGCGCCATTGGCCGGGTGCCGGTGACTCGTCGCGGAGTTCGTAGCGCTCGGCACGCATCGCGTGGTTGAGCTCGAGCTCCTCGATCGGGTTGTTGCGGGTGTTGGCCATCAGGGCGTCGACGGCGTCCATGCCGTCCTTGCCGTTACGGGCGCCGTAGGAACCCTCGTTGATCTCGATGTACACCCAGTACGACTCGCCGTCCTCGGCCAGACCGGAGTAGGCGATCGCGCACAGGGCGGCCGACGAACCGGCGATCGCCCGCTCGGGCAGCACCGGCGCGAGCGCCAGGTTGATCGAGTCGAAGATGCGGTTCACCTGCGAGAAGCGTGCGAAGCACGACGCCGGGAAGTCCGGGTTGAAGATCGTGCCCTCCGGCGCGTAGGCGCGCACCGGACGGAAACAACCGTCGTTCTGCGGGACGAACTCCTCGGTGAGGTGCTCATCGAGCAGGATCGTGCGGATGGCGCTGACCGCGACCGGCAGCACCGAACCCTCGAACGGCACGTTGAACGCGGTCGGCACCTGGTCGTTCGAGCCGGTGAGGTCGATGAGGACGTCTTCGTCCTCGACCTGCACGCGCACCGCGACCTTCAGCGGCACACCGCGATTCTTGCCGTCGTCGTCGAGATAACCGATAGGCGCCTCGTAGCTGCCGTTGGGGATCTGGCGGATCCGGCTGCGCAGCATCTCTTCCGAGTAGTCCATCCACCGGTCGGCGGCGGACATCACGACGTCGAGGCCGTACTTCTCGAGCAACTCGACGAACCGCTTCTCGCCGATGCGCGAGCACGCGATGAGGGCCTCGAGGTCGCCGCGGTTCTGCTCGGGGGTACGCACGTTGTCCAGGATGTGCTGGATCAGCATGTCGTTGCGGACGCCGCCGTCGTAGATCTTCATCGAGTCCATCAGCTTGCCTTCGGCCCAGACGTCGACGACGTCCATGCACAGGCCGGGGAAATTGCCGCCGATGTCGGAGACGTGGCCGGTGCAGCCGGCGAAACCGATGTGCTCACCCTCCCAGAAGATCGGGATGATCACGCCGTAGTCGGGGGAGTGCGCGGCACCGTGATACGGGTGGTTGTGCAGGATGACGTCACCCGGCTTGTAGGTTCCGGCGAGTTTGCGGTTCACGCCGCGGATGTAGGCCGGGATCGAACCACAGTGCATGGGAGTCGAATCCGACTCGCACAGCTCGCGACCGTTGACGTCGAAGATGCCGGCGCCGAGATCCTCGGACTCGCGGATCAGGCTCGAGTACGCCATCCGGTAGAGGACCTGGGCCATCTCCTTGGCCATCGAGTTCAGCGCACCGCCGATGACGCGCAGCGTGATCGGGTCGACCTCGACGGTGTTCCATGTCCGGTTCGCCTCGGCGGCGAGCGAAACGCCGTCCGTGGGCATCAGGGCCTTCGCCATGTCAGGCGCTCCTCTCGATGATGATGTGGCCCACGGCGTCGACCGTGGCCTTCTGTCCGATGCCGACGATGGTCGTCGAGTCGAACTGCTGGACGATGGCCGGGCCCTCGAAGGTGTTGCCCGCCTTGAAGAGTGTGCGATCGTAGACGGGAGTGTCGACCCATTCCGGATCAGCCGAGTCGTTCTTCCAGAAGAGCGCGCGGGTGGTCTTCTTGATCGCGGCCGAGGCGTCGGCGTCGCCCTTCTCGATCTCGGCGATACGGATGTGCTCGACCGCGCCGACACCGGTCACGCGGATGTTGACCAGCTGGACCGGCTTGTCGTCGAAGCGTTGCGAGTAGGTGCGGCCGTGCACCTCGTGGAAGGTGGCCGCGGTCTGCTCCACCCAGTCGGCGGTGATGTCCCCGGCGGGTGCGGGCACCCGAAGTTCGTAACCCTGTCCGACATAACGGCAGTCGACGCTGCGCTCGAGGGTGATCGCGTCCTCGGCGATGCCGTCGGCCCGAAGCTGGGCCACGGCCTGCTCGGACAGTCGATCCATCTCACGACGCAGCAGGTCGAGGTCGGGCTCGGCCGACGAGGTCCACACGGTGGTGGGGACCTCATAGCGCACGTCGGTGGTCAGCAGGCCGACCGCCGAGGTGATCCCGGGATGGCCGGGGACGATGACGCGTGGTATGCCCAGGTGCTCGGCGATCTGCCAGGCGTAGAGCGGCCCGGCGCCGCCCTCGGCGACCAGCGAGAACTCGCGCGGGTCATAGCCTTTCCGGACCGAGTGCAGCGAGATGGCCTCGGTCATCGAATGGGCGAGGATCTGGAAGATGCCCATGGCGGCATGCTCGAGATCGGCGCCGAGCTTGTCGGCGATGTGGGTCCTGACCGCGTCGGTCGCGAGCTCCGGCTTGACCTCCATGGTTCCCGACAGGAAGCTGTCGGCGCCCAGCCAGCCCATGACCACCATCGCGTCGGTGGATGTGGGTTCGGTGCCGCCGCGGTTGTAGCAGGCCGGTCCGGGCATCGCGCCGGCGCTGCGCGGCCCGACGCGGAACATGCCGCCCTCGTCGATGCTGGCGATCGAGCCGCCGCCGGCGCCGATGGTGTCGACCTCGGCCATCGGGACCATCGCGTGGTAGTCGCCGATGCGGGTGTCGAGCAGGTGCTTCATGCGGAGCTTGCCGTCGGGTGCGACGCCGATGTCGGCGGAGGTACCGCCGACGTCGAGGGTGATGACGCTCGGATAGCCCGACGCCTTGCCGATGAAGCAGCCGCCGAGCAGGCCGGCGACGACGCCGCTGGTCAGGAGCGAGACGGGCACCTCGCTCGCGCTGCGGGAGGTCACCAGTCCGCCGGCGGAGGTCATCAGGTGGACGTCCTCGCCCACCTGGGCGGCCTTCGCCTTGCCGGCCAGGTTCTCGATGTAGCGCGAGGTCTTGGGACCGACGAAGGCGTTGAGGGCCGTCGTGGAGAAGCGCTCGTACTCGCGGTACTGCGACGCCACATCGCTGGACAGCGAGACGAACACGCCGGGGTACTCCTCGGCGATGATCTCGCGGACGCGACGCTCGTGCGTGGGGTTGCGGTAGGCGTGCAGGAACGCGACCGCGATCGCCTCGACGCCGCGCTCGCGGAGCAGGCCGATCTCACGACGAACCGCGTCCTCGTCGAGCGGGGTCAGCACGTTGCCTGCGGCGTCGATCCGTTCCGCGACGGTCCGCCGGTTGCGGCGGGGGACCAGCTGCCACTTCTGCCAGGGCAGGTCCTGGTAATTGGAGTAGTTCAAGGGGCGCTTCTTGCGCGCGATGTGCAGGAGGTCCCGAAAGCCGTCGGTGGTGATCATGCCGACGTCGCTGCCGTTGTGCTCGAGCACGATGTTGGTGGCCACGGTGGTGCCGTGGAAGAACATCTCGATGTCCGCGACGTCGATACCCGCGCGTTCGGCGAGCACCCCGATCCCGTCCATCGTGCCGATCGAGGGATCGTGGTTGGTCGACGGAGTCTTGTGCACCGTGACCGTCCCGTCGTCGTCCCACAGGACCAGGTCGGTGAACGTGCCGCCTACATCCACGCCGATTCGCTTCATCGAAACTCGCTTCCTCTTTCCATGCCGTCACCCCGACGTCTTCAGCTGTGTCCCCGATGACGGGAGTGATCTGAGCCATAGATGCGCTCGGGAGCATCATGCAATACATCCGATGGTTTCGGCAACACCTGGATGTAAATTCGAGGTATCGCCAGGAATGACACGACCTTGACGTCCTAAAGATCAGATGTTTATGGTGGTCCGCGTCACGGCTCGTTGTGTGCACCCCACGACGCCGCACCCTGAGGAGGACCATTGACCACCCATCCCGCCACGCTCGGACGCTTCTTCGAGGACTACGTCGTGGGCGACGTCTACCAACACCCGATGGGCCGCACCATCACCGACACCGACAACGCATGGATCACGTGCCTGTCGATGAACACCAACCAGAACCACTTCAACGAACATCTGGCCGCGACGAACCCCATCACCGACGGCAAGGTCATCGTGAACTCGGGCCTGACCATCGCCCTGGTGCTCGGACTCTCGGTCATCGACATGAGCCAGAACGCGGTGGCCAACCTGCAGTTCACCGACGTCAAGCTTGCCCACCCGGTGTATGTCGGCGACACCATCTACGCCGAGAGCATCTGCACCGACCTGCGTCTGTCGAAGTCGCGCCCCTACGCGGGGATCGTGTCGATGGTGACGCGTGGGGTCAATCAGGACGGTGAGGTCGTCATCTCCTGGAAGCGGTCGGTGATGGTCGCGACCCGCGAGAGCGGCATCGGCCAGAACTACTTCCCCGAGGTCAAGGCGCCGGCGCTGACCGAGATCGCCCCCGTCGCGAGCTCCGAGACCGCCACCTCCGAGGCCGTCCGATGAGGCCGCTCGAGGACGTCCGGATCATCGCGATCGAGCAGTACGGCGCCGGCCCGTTCGGCAGCGTCCACCTCGCCGATCTCGGTGCCGATGTGCTCAAGATCGAGGAACCGAAGTCCGGCGGCGACGTGGGACGCTATGTCCCGCCGTACAACTCCGGTGAGGACTCGCTGTTCTTCGAGACCTTCAACCGCAACAAGCGCAGCCTGTCCCTCGACCTCGAAACACCCGGCGGGCGCAGGGTTTTCGAAGATCTGGTGCGGACCAGCGACGCGGTGTACTCGAATCTGCGGGGAGACGTCCCGGCGAAGATCAAGATCACCTACGACGACCTCAAGCACCTCAACCCGGCGATCGTGTGCTGCAGCCTCACCGGCTTCGGCATGACCGGTCCGCGCGCAAAGCAGCCCGGTTACGACTACATCCTCCAGGGCCTCGCGGGCTGGATGGACCTCACCGGTGACCCGGACGGCCCGCCCACCAAATCCGGTCTGTCCCTTGTGGATTTCTCCGGTGGCTTCGTCGCGGCGCTGAGTTTGCTGGCCGGCCTGCACGCGGCCCGTCGTGACGGCGTGGGCGGCGACTGCGATGTGTCGCTGTACGACACCGCGGTCTCGATGCTCACCTACCCGGCGGCCTGGCACCTCAACGCCGGCTACCGTCCCGGCCGGACCAAGAACTCGGCTCATCCCTCGCTCGTCCCGTTCCAGGCGTTCGAGGCCGCCGACGGCTGGTTCGTCGTCGGCTGCGCCAAGGAGAAGTTCTGGGTTCGGCTCGCCGAGGCGATCGGCCTGGCGGAGCTGCTCGACGATCCGCGGTTCACCGATTTCGCCGCCCGGGGTCAGCACAAGGACGAGCTTCTCCCATTGCTGGAGAAGCGGTTTGCCGAGGCCTCGGTCGAGCACTGGGTGGGGTTGCTGACCACCGCAGGTGTGCCCACCGGCCCGATCAACGACGTCGAGCAAGCACTCACCGAGGAGCACACGCTCGCGCGCGGACTCATCGCGACGACCGAGCACGAGGTGTGGGGTGAGGTACGCCAGGTGACCTCACCGGTGCGCTTCGGCGCCGAGCCGCCCGAGTATCGTCGGGCACCACATCGCAACGAGAACTTCGACGAGGTGATGAGCCTGCTGGGATACAGCGCGGACGACATCCGGGGTCTCGTCGACGGTGGCGCGTTCGGGTCTGTCGACCGGACACCGGAATCGTCGTGACCGCCCGCCGACTCGCGAGCTGGGCCACCGGCCTGAGCCTCGACGCCATTCCGGAGAAGACCCGGCGCGCCGCGCTCCGGCACCTCCTCGACGGTCTCGGCAACGGGATCGGTGCCCGACGCCGTGACCAGGGCGGGCCGGGACTGTCCGTGGCGCGCGGCCTCGGCGGTCCGGCGCAGGCACATCCACTCGGGGACGCCGAGGCGATCTCCGCACCCGCAGCGGCCTTCGCGAACGGTGTGCTGATGCACGCGCTCGACTTCGACGACACGCACGCCGGCGCTCTCGTGCATCCGACGACCGTTGTGGCGCCCGCGGTTCTCGCAGTCGCCGAAGAGGTCGGCGCCACCGGAGCGCAGGCGGTGACCGCACTGGTCGCCGGGCTCGAGGTCGCGTGTCGTCTGGGTGCGGCGGCTCCGCACGGGTTTCACGCTCGGGGCCTGCACGCGACCGCAGTGGTCGGACCCCTCGCCGGGGCCGTGGCCGCCGGACTCCTCTACGGTGCCGACACCGACGTGCTCACCGATGCGATCGGGATCGCCGCGTCGTCGTCGGGTGGGTTGCTCGAGTTCCTCGACACCGGTGCCAACACCAAGACCCTGCACCCGGGCAACGCCGGTCTCAGCGGTGTGCTGGCCGCGCGCCTGGCCGTGGCGGGGGCGAGCGGACCGGAGTCGGTGCTCGAGGGGCGACGTGGCCTGTACCGCGCGCTCGCCGACCGCGACATCGACCCGGACACCATCGTCGCCGACCTCGGAACCCGTTGGGAGGGCGCGACCATCGGGATCAAGCCGTACCCGAGCTGCCAGCTCATGCACGCCTCGCTCGACGCCGTTGCCGCCGCCCTCGCGGCCGCGCGTGAGGACGGCGCCGACCCAGCGCCGCAACGGATCACGAGCATCTTCGTCGATGTGCACCCCGACAGCCTGGACATCGTCTGCGGACCCGGGACCGGGACCCGCGCACCGCGCAGCGTCTACGACGCGAAGTTCGACCTCCCGTGGAGCGTCGCCGCACTGGTCCACGACGGTGCGGTGACCGTCGACACCTACGCCGAACACTCGATCGCGCGATCCGAGGTCGCGACGACCGCCGGTCTCGTCGAGGTCGTCTCCGTACCCGATGACCGCCCGGCCGCCGATGCCGCCGGCCGGGCGGTCATCACCTTCGAGGACTCCACGCGCGTCGTCGGCGAGGTCCCGTGCAGCCGCGGGACGTCGGGACAGCCCATGGACGACGACGCGGTCGCCGAGAAGTTCCGGGGCAACACCGGCGGGGGAGACGACACCGAAGCTCTCGTCGACGCGGTCTTCGGTCTGTGCGACGCACCGTCGGTGGCGCCGCTCACCGAGTTCGCGGCCGCCATCGTCGCGGCCGGTTGAACGCTCGCCCCTGCCCGGGATCTCCCGGCCTTTCATCCTCACAGTACGGAGAACACAATGGATTTCAGCTTCACCGAGGAACAGCGCGACTTCCGCGCCGCCCTGCGTCAGCTGGTCGACAAGGAGATCATCCCGGTCGCCAACGAGTGGGAACGCACTGGTCGCTATCCGACCGAGATCGTCGACCGGTTGCGGGAGATGGGTCTGTTCGGGATCACCACACCCGAGGAGTACGGCGGCCTCGAACTCGACATGGTGTCGTTCACGCTCGTGTACGAGGAACTCGCGCGTGGCTGGATGGGCATCGCCGGCATCCTGGGCAGCCACAATCTGTCCTGCTGGATGATCGCGCGCCACGGCACCGACGAGCAGAAGGCGCAGTGGCTCCCGCGCCTGGCGAGCGGCGAGTGCCGCACCGGCATCGGCCTCACCGAACCGGGGGCCGGGACCGACCTGCAGGGCATCAAGACCACCGCCACCAAGGACGGCGACGACTACGTCATCCGCGGCACCAAGACCTGGATCACCAATGCGCGGCACGCGAATGTGCTTCCGGTGCTGGTGAAGACGGACCCGACCGCCACTCCGGCACACAAGGGCATGAGTATCCTGCTGGTGGACACCACGACTCCCGGCTTCGAGGTCCAGCGCGACATGGGCAAACTCGGCTACAAGGGCACGGAGTCGTGCGAGATCTTCCTCGACGAGGTGCGCGTCCCGCAGTCGACGCTGCTCGGCGGCGTCGAGGGTCGCGGTATGCAGCAGGCCCTGTCGGGCCTCGAGATCGGGCGCCTCAATATTGCCGGACGCAGTGTCGGCATCGCCCAGGCGTCCTACGACGCGGCGCTGAACTACTCGCGGGAGCGGACCGCGTTCGGCAAGCCGATCTCGGACTTCCAGGCGATCCAGCTCAAGCTCGCCGACATCGCCACCCAGCTGCAGGCCGCCCGCTTGATGACGTATTGGGCTGCGGCGAAGGCGGATTCGGGCGCTCGCGTCGACGGTGAAGCCGGCATGGCCAAGTACTTCGCCTCCGAGACGGCGATCACCGCAAGCCTGGAGGCGATGCGCATCCACGGTGGTTACGGCTACTCGACGGAGTTCAACGTCGAGCGCTACTACCGCGACGCCCCGCTCATGTCCATCGGCGAGGGCACCAACGACATCATGCGCACCGTCATCGCCAAGGCCCTGGTCAACGGCACCGTCACCGTCGGATGACGCCGGCGCTGATCTTCCTGTACGTCCCGGGGGACCGGCCGGAGCGGTTCGACAAGGCGGCAGGTTCTGGCGCCGATGCGATTGTCCTCGACCTCGAGGACGCGGTCCCGCTCGCCGGGAAGGACACCGCGCGCATAGCGGTCGGCGAATGGCTGGCGAGCCGAGACCGCGCGGGTGTGCCCGCCTGGGTGCGGGTGAACCCGGGCCCCGAGTTGCTCGACGACCTGACCATGGCGGTCCGGGCCGGCGCCGACGGGGTCTGGCTACCCAAGGTCGACGACGCGGCGAACCTCGACCGTGTGGACGGTCTGCTGACGGAACTGGAAACCGAGTTCGGCGGCCCGCGAACGCCGGTGTCGCCGCTCATCGAGACCGGTGCCGGGCTGTGCAACGCGGCGGCGATTGCAGCGGGCCCGCGGGTGGCGTTCGTCCAGATCGGCGAGGTCGACCTTGCCGCGGATCTCGGTGTCTCACCAGTGGTCGGCAACGAATTGCTCTGGGCACGTTCGCAAGTGGTGGCGGCGTCAGCCGCCGCGAAGATCCGTCCGCCCCTGGCGGCGGCGTCGCCCTCGATCGGTGATGACGCCGCGTTCGAGGTCGAGACCAGGCAGCTGATCGGTCTCGGGTTCTTCGGACGGGCCTGCATCCATCCGCGTCAGATCGCGCCCGCGCGATCCGGCATGGCTCCATCCGAGTCCGAGGTGGCCACGGCTCGGGATGTCCTGGTCGCATTCGACGCGGCCGGTGGTGGCGCGGCGACCGACAGCGCCGGCCGCCTCGTCGATGAGGCCGTCGCGCGGATCGCCCGAAGAACTCTCGCCCGGCAGCCAACGTAAGATCGGTGACGCCGGGTCGGGGGACTCCACGGTTCCCGCCTGGCGTGCCGGACCCGACACCTCACGCGACATCGAAACGGAGACAGACATGGTGGACACCATCTTGTGGCAGGCGATTCAGGACAACGAGCTGGCACTGGCGGTCCTGCAGTACGTGTTCTCGGGCGTCAAGTAGGCC
The DNA here is from genome assembly GCF_042672305.1 of Gordonia sp. NPDC127522. Classification (NCBI taxonomy): domain Bacteria; kingdom Bacillati; phylum Actinomycetota; class Actinomycetes; order Mycobacteriales; family Gordoniaceae; genus Gordonia; species Gordonia sp. NPDC127522. The sequence goes on along the minus strand of NZ_JBHXVK010000002.1, from coordinate 82,898 downwards.
ACCTGCGGACATCCGGGGGAGATTTCGGCGAACTCCGGCGGGCCCGGGGTCGACGCGTAGGGATCACCGACGAACCCCTGGTGAAGGCTCGGTGAAGTCTGCTCGAGGCCCCTCGTGATGCGCTGATCTTGATCCTAGGGTCGGCATCATGAATCGATCTGTGGTGAAGAAGATGTCGGTGGTCGCCGCGACGATGGGCGCGGCGGCGGTCCTCAGCGTGGTGGGTTCGCCGGGTGCGTCGGCGAACTCGTTCTCCACCAGCACGCATGGTGGCACAGCGAGTTACGACGACGGGGGCGACCGGTTCTGTGCTTTCGCGTGGAACACCGAGGGAGTCCGTACGGTCCGGGTCACCCTGACCGCCATCAGTCGCCCCGGCCCGAGCCACGACTTCACCGAGCGCAACACCTACGCCGGCGGCTCTGCGGGCAACACGTGCCGCAGCCTCGCCACCGCGTATGAGGACACCCAGTACCGGGCCGTCATCCGCGGTTACTGGGGTGAGCCCGGGACGACCCAGACCAAGACCGTCACCTTCTACAGCTGACCCCACCCACCCATCCGGTACCGAGCCGCCGGTCGCTCTCCCGAGCGGCCGGCGGTGTGCTGTGTCGGGAGTCGACCTTTTGTACATACATTCACGGTGCGATTTCGGTAAGTGCTGAGCGACGATTTCGGGACGCATTACCGGGATCATTTCGCGAATTGGTCAGCTCGTCCGGCGACGCCGGAAATGTCCGCTAGTGTTTAGCAATGCTCACTGGCGCACGCGGAAATCGATGGCAGATCCGACTCGCCGCGGCAGCACTTGTGCTGGTCGTGGCCGCAGGTCTGTCCATCGTCTCGTCCGGACCGTCGCAGGCTGCGCCCGTGGTGAACCCCGGGGCCGGAAAGCTCGTCGCGCAGACCGATTTCCAGGTCCGGCGAGACGGATTCTCGTTCGAGAACTGGGGACCGAATGATGCTCTGCACACCCGCGGCCTGAGCATCGAGGGCATGCGTGCCGTCTTCGGTGACGAGGTCTGCGCCCGCATCGTGCTCGGGGTGTGTTCGCCGACGACGGTGGCCGAACTCGTGCAGCAGGAATTCAACGAGTCGATGGCGGGCGGGCACTGCTTCGGAATGGCCGCACTCGCCGGACTGTATGCCACCAAGCGTCTGAACCCGTTCCCGTTGGCGATGCCGTGGCAGTCCATCTACAGCATCCGCCCGTCGGCACCGCTCGACGAACTCATCGCCCGGATGTTCATCACCCAGGGGTTCCCGCCCACCGACCTGGCGCAGTCCGAGGTCACGGTCACCCAGGCACTGTCCCGTCTGCGGTCGGCGTGGGCGCGCAACGACAACTACGTCTTGGCGATCTACACCGACGAGGAACAGAGCGCCGGACACGCCATCAACCCGATCGCGATCCGCGACCTCGGCCAGGGCAAGCGCGGCATCGTCGTGTACGACAACAACTTCCCCGGCGTCGAGAAGATGATCGTCGCCGACCCCGCCGCGAACAGCTGGTACTACTCGACCGCGACCAATCCGTCGGAGCCGACCCTGCTGTTCCAGGGCTCCCCGCTCAACAAGATGATGCTCGTCCCGTTGGCGCCGATCCTGGCACGTCACCAGGATCCGGAACTGCGCAGCGACGAGACCGTGGTCATCGTCTCGGACAACAACGGTGGCGCCCGCGGCGCCGGCGACGTCGACTGGGATGTGCGGGTCACCGACCCCGCGGGTCGTACGATCCCGGGCGTCGACAAGAAGATCCTGTTCAACAATGACAACACCGCCACCTTCACGGTCCCCGCGAACCGCCCGTTCCGGATCATCGTGGACGGGGTGGAGGCGGGTCGCACCGCGGACATCGACGCCACGGTGCTCAGCGCCGGTGGTGTCGTGGCGATGGGTGATCTCGAGGTGCCCGCAGGCGCGGTCGCGGCCATCGATGCCGACCCGGCGCGCCACGGGATGCGGGTGACCTCGTCGGCAGCATCGACTGCCGAGTTCCAGGTCGCGACCGAGAACTCGCTGCGCTCGCTGTCGACCGAGACCACCCAGCTGGCCGTCGGCCCGGGTTCCGCGGTGTCGGTCGGAACCGCGAGTACCGGTGTCACCGTCCGGTCGGAGGGACGGGCGCAGCGACTGCGTCTGGAGGTCGAACGAAGTGACACCTTCACCGATCGGATCGCCGTCAGCCCGACGTCGATCTCGCTGCCCGCGGGCGCGACGGTCACGGTGCCGGTGAATCTGTGGCCGGGATTCGGGCCGCTTCCGGCGACCGTCCGCAGTGGCCCGTCGATCACCCCCGTGCCCCTGAGCGCGCGGTGAGGACGTCGTCGGTCGGCGGCCGCATCGCATCGGCCGTTCTCGTCGCGAGCGTGGTCGGTCTGTCCGCGTGTTCCGGCGGATCGACGACGACCACGACCCCGTCCAGCAGTGCGACGGCGGCCCCGGCCGAGTACCTCGACGAGGTGACCGTCCACCGGGTCGACTACCCGACGCCGGATGACGGTGACTCCGAGCAGAATTGGGCCGAACTGTATCTACCCGCGGGTGAGCAGCGGGTCGATTCGATTCCGCTCGTGGTCCTCATCCACGGCGGTGCGTGGCAGAGCGCTCTCGGCGCGGACATCTTCGAGCCGCTGGCGCAAGACCTCGCCGGCCGCGGCATGGCCGTCTACAACATCGAGTACCGCCGAGTCGGTTCGGGCGGTGGATGGCCGACGACGTTCCGCGACGTCGCGAGCGCCCTCGATCACGTCGTCGTCGTGGACCGGCAGTTCCCGCAGATCGACACCGACGACGAGCTGATCGTCGGGCACAGCGCGGGTGCACAACTCGCGGTGTGGGGCGGTACCCGGCACAAGCTGGAGGACGACGAGGTCGGTGCCCGACCATTGTTCCGCCCGACGCGCGTCGTCTCCCTCGCCGGTCCACTCGACATGACCTATGCGGCAACGCATGGCGACGACCGCATCGTGACCGCCCTCGGCGGCACCCCGACCCAGGTTCCGCAGCGGTACACGATGGTCGATCCCATCCAGAACATCGATCCCGACACCCCGGTGGTCGCCGTCCACGGAACCGCCGACCGAATGGTCTCACCGGCGAACTCACAGCGGTACGCCGCCGCCGTCGTCAAGGCCGGCGGCGACGCGGAGGCCGTACTCATCCCGGGCGGCAACCACGGCTCGGTGGTCGCCTCGAACGCACCCGAATACCCCCGGGTCCTCGACATCATCACCGGCGCGTCGGCCGCCGACGTGCAGGACGTGGCCTGACAGATCGGATCCCGTTGCGCTTTCTCCCGGTTCCCGGGACAAAGCGCACCCTGATCCCCGCGTGCCCATTCGCGAGCGGCGGCGGGACAGACTGTCGGTGTCAGGTGGACAGAATGCGGGCGTTCTGTAGCTGTCGTGTCCGGATGCGACGGACCACGATGGACACACTGCGCATCGTCGCGCGCCCTGCCCGACCGCGCCCGAACCTCGGGGCCGAGATCTCTGGACGGACTCCATGACCGCACTCGACGCCGCGTCCCCGTCGGCACCCGGACCGAACCATTCGATCCCGCAGGCCGAGGCCGAACTCGAACTCATCCCCGAATCCGCCAAGACCCACGATGTGCGCGGACAGTTCTGGATCTGGGCCGGTGCGAACATCGCACCCATCAACTGGGTCCTGGGCGCGCTCGGCGTCACCATGGGCCTCGGCCTGTGGGAGACGGTGGCGGTCCTCGTCGTCGGCAACGCCATCGGCATGACGATCTTCGGCATCTTCGTCGTCATCGGCCAACGCACCGGGGTCACCGGAATGGTGCTCTCGCGGGCCGTCTTCGGGCGTCGGGGTGCCTACGTCCCCGCCGCCGTGCAGGCCCTGGTCTGCATGGGCTGGTGCGCGGTCAACACCTGGATCGTCCTCGATCTGGTGATGGCGCTGCTCGGCGAGTTGGGGCTCGTCGACCCGGAGCTCGACAACAACGGCGCACGGATCGTCGTGGCGGCGGTCATCATGGCTATGCAGGTGACGATCGCGTGGTTCGGCTATCGGGTGATCTCCGCCTTCGAGCGGTGGACGGTGCCCCCGACGGTCGCGATCCTGCTCGTCATGACCGTCGTCGCGTGGGTCGGCCTGGACGTGAACTGGGGGCAGACGACCGCGCCGGAGCTGACCGGGTCGGCCCACATCGGCGCGATCACCGCGGTGATGACCGCGATCGGCATCGGCTGGGGCCTGACGTGGATCGGTTACGCCGGCGACTACTCGCGCTTCGTGTCCCGGGACGTCCCGTCGCGCAAGCTGTTTCTCGCGAGCGCACTCGGACAGTTCATCCCGGTCGTCTGGCTCGGTGTGCTGGGCGCGTCCCTGGCGACATTGAGTGACTCCGCCGATCCGGGCGAGATCATCGTCGACGCGTATGGCGTTCTCGCACTGCCGGTTCTGTTGCTGGTGATCCACGGACCACTCGCGACCAACATCCTCAACATCTACACGTGCACGGTGTCGACGCAGGCACTCGACATCCGCGTCGACCGACGTGTGCTCAATCTGATCATCGGTGTCGTGGCGATGGCGATCGTCGTCTACTTCGTGCTCAACAGCGACTTCGCGACCACGATCGACTTCTGGCTGATCTCGATCGTCGGATGGTTGAGCCCATGGGGCAGCGTGGTTCTCGTGCACTGGTTCCTGATCGCCCGGCAGCAGATCGACGCCGAGCGCCTGTTCGCCGCACCGGCCGACAGTGTCCTGCCGATGGTGCGGCCGACCGCACTGGTCGCGCTGGCTCTCGGTGTGACGGCCACGTGGATGTTCATGTACGGGATGCTGCCCGTGCTGCAGGGCCCCGTCGCCGTCGCCCTCGGTGGGATCGATCTGTCGTGGCTCGCCGGAGCGGTCGTCGCCGGCACGTCGTACTGGGCCATGGAGAAACTCACCGCGCCACGTGCTGCCTGAGACCCGGCCGGTGAGGACCGTGGCGGTCGCCGGCGACAACGAACGGCGAAAGCCGCCTGCCACATCAGGGCGTCGACTAGGGTTCGGCGGAGTGGGAGGCAATGCGGCCTCTCGGTGAGGAGGTTCCATGGCCACCGTCCACACCGCGACCGGCCCGATCGATTCCGAAGACCTCGGAAACGTGCTGGTGCACGAGCACGTGTTCGTCCTCGGCGAGGAGTTCCGGCAGAACTACCAGGATGACTGGGACGAGGATGACAAGGTCGCCGAAGCGGTCCGCGACCTGACCGAACTGAAGGAGCTCGGGATCGACACGATCCTCGACCCGACGGTTCTCGGTCTCGGCCGGTACATCCCGCGTATCCAACGGATCGCCGAACAGATCGACCTCAACATCGTCGTGGCGACCGGCCTCTACACCTACAACGACATCCCGTTCCAGTTCCACTATGCCGGACCGGGAATGCTGTTCGACGTCCCGGAACCGTTGGTCACCCTGTTCACGAAGGACCTCACCGAGGGGATCGCGGACACCGGTGTGCGAGCCGCCTTCCTGAAGTGCGCCATCGAATCACAGGGATTGACACCGGGTGTCGAGCGCGTGATGCGCGCGGTGGGACAGACGAGCGCCCAGACCGGTGCGCCGATCACGGTCCACACCGATCCGCACAGCCAGTCGGGACTGGTCGCCCAGAAGATCTTCGCCGAGGAAGGGGCCGACCTGACGAAGGTGGTCATCGGCCACTCCGGTGACAGCGTCGACCTCGACTACCTGATGAAGCTCGCCGACGCCGGTTCCATCCTCGGCATGGATCGTTTCGGGCTCGACCTCCTCCTGCCATTCGACGAACGGGTGAACACCGTCGCCGAACTGTGCAAGCGCGGCTATGCCGACCGCATGGCGCTCGCGCACGACGCCGCCTGCTTCATCGACTGGTTCGACCACGAGGCCAAGAAGCAAGCACTCCCGAAGTGGAACTACCGGCACATCAGTGAAGAGGTGTTGCCGGCCCTGCGGGAACGCGGTGTGAGTGAGGCCGACATCGCGACCATGCTCGTCGACGTGCCGCGCCGCTACTTCGAGTAGGGCCGCGATGCACGGACCACTTCGCTTCGCGGAATATCGGCGAGCCGGCGCGGACTCAGGCCCTGGGTACCGGGACCGCCACAGAGTTCGACCGGGCTCAGGATGGCGGATGCCAGCGCACGGAACTCGCCTTCGATGCCCGGCCGCGAGCGGAGCTCCGGCGACGAGATGACCTGGTAGACGAATCCGGCGAGTGCTTGCGTGAGCGCGTTGGCGTCGGCGTGCGTCAGGGTCGGTGAACGGGCCAGGATGGCGGCAGTCCACTCGGCGGTGTAATCCGACGCCGTCCGGCGAAGTGAGACCTGGTCTGCTTCCGGCAGATACACGATGTCCTGGATGGCGATGGCCAACAATCGACCGTTCGGGCCGAGCGAGTACTCGAGGAACACACCCACAAGGACGTCCAGCGCTTCGACCGCCGAGGACTCCGCCAGTGCGTCGACGGATATCCAGTGCAGATTCTCGAGACCTCGACGCATGATGGTCATCAAGATGTCGGTCTTTCCCGCGTACTCCTGGTAGACCGTCGCCGGCGACACATCCGCTTCGGCGGCGATGTCGTGGATGCGGACGTTGGGAAATCCGCGCGCGAAGAACATCCGGGTCGCGGCGGCGAGTATCCGATCACGCCGCGCAGCGGGCTGCCGGCTGGATCCATCGGCGAACCGCGTACGGGACTGTGCCCCGCGGGGAAGCGAACAGCTCAGGATCGAGTCCACGACCGCCCGCTGGATCTGCGTGAGCCGCCGTGGGGTGAGCGAACCCCGCATCGCGGCGGTGCTCGAGAACACGCTGACCGCCGCGGTCGCGAGGAGTTTCGCGGTCTGGGGGTCGATGCCGGCCTCGGTGGTGTCGAACTTCGACGCCAATGCGTCGATCAGGGTGCGGTGGTGCGCGTCCATGTCGTCGAGATCGGATCGGTCGAGATGCCGTCGCTCGCGGGTCCACAGTGTCGAGACATCGCCGTGCGCCGCCCTGGTCGCAAGCAGGTCGAAGAACACGCCGAGCTGTTCGGTCGGCGATTCGCTGCGCTCCTCGGCTTGGGTCAGGAGTGCGCGTACCCCCTCCACCTGCGTCGCCAGCGCTTTCGCCAGAATGTCCTGCTTGGACGGAAAATATCGGTACACCGCCGGCCCGGTCAGTCCGACGGCGGCGCCGATCTCCTCGACGCTCACATTCCGGTAGCCGGCGTCCTGAAAGAGCGCGGTCGCTTCCGCGATGAGCTGCTCGACCCGCGGTTCCGGGGGTCGCCCCGGCTTCTCGTCTCGGGGCGCGGGGATCGGCGCCGACCGTGACGGGGACGGAGGTGTGGGTGAGTTCATCGCGCGCCGGCAGCCTCTCCTGCTCGTGTCTGACGACCTCGGGGGTCACTTTCCATTCGTTGGAGCCCGCCGGGTGGATCTCGAACAGTGCCGCGAATCACACTCTCGATTCTGGGATCGAAACCGAACGACTCTTGACCACGCGGCGTAGGCGTGAGTCCCCGGCTCGGGGCCGCGGACCGCGGTCGTCGGACGACGCTTCGAACCCAGCTGTGAGTCGCGGGTCGACGACGCAGCGTGTGTAACGGCGACTCACTGACTCCGCCGACCGCGTGTGGAAGCCGGCCGCTGTGCTGTGGTTTCATTCCGTTTTCGCGCCCGGGAGGCATTGCGTTACCGCGTGTATCAGCCATTAACCCGGGACGTGTGCTCCGCGGCTGGAGGATGCCTGTCCGTACCGTCAGGTACGTAGGCCAGGCACGAGTTCGGTTGCGCTGCGGCGCGTTCCGAATTCAGAATCCGTTCACTCTGCGAAGCTTCACAGGCGCGCTGTACGCCTCCCCATCTCGCCAATCCTCTGCTAGTGTCCGAATCGGGTCGTCGGGGAGGACGGCCCTGTCTCTCTACTTCAGAACGCGCACTCGCTCGACTCGTTCAGTCGATGCTTCCGGGGGGAAGTCTCGTACACACACGTGTGGTTGGACCGTGCGCGGGAATGGACACAGTGATCGAAATGACCGGCCAGAACAACGGGACCGCAACTGTTGCGGCGCAACCAGATGCCCAGCATCGACTCAGCAACACGCAATTCGGCACTCACCGAGATCGTGGCCCCACGACATCCACGGTGAGCCTCATCATTCCGGTTCGCAACGAAGCACGGAACATCGGGTGGGTGCTGGAACAGATCCCCAAGCGGATCGACGAGATCATCCTCATCGACGGAAACTCCACCGACGCAACACTTATCACCGCGCGGAGTTACCGCCCCGACATCAAGGTCGTGCAACAGAGCGGACCCGGCAAGGGCAGTGCGTTGCGTACCGGTTTCGCCGCCGCGACGTCCGACATGATCGTCATGATGGACGCCGATGGCAGTATGGCTCCGCAGGAGATCACGCATTTCTTGCATTTTCTCGAGAACGGTTACGACTTCGTCAAGGGCTCGAGGTTCATGGGCGGGGGCGGGTCACTCGACATCACCCGGTTCCGGCGGTTGGGCAACTACGGGTTGCTCGCGTTCTTCAACAGCTTGTACCGAACCGAGCTGACCGATCTGTGTTACGGCTTCTGCGCTTTCCATCGGCGATACCTGGATCTTCTGGATCTGCAGGCGACCGGCTTCGAGATCGAGGCCGAGATGACTGTCCGCGCGGTGCAGGCCGGCCTGCGGATCGCTGAGGTTCCGAGCCTGGAAATGCCCCGTCGCACAGGTAATTCCAATCTCAACGCGATCTCCGACGGCCGACGGGTGCTGCGCACCGTGTGGCAGGCGCGAGGTGGCAGGCGGCCGGCGACGATACGTCCTGATGACAATCATCGAGGCGCCGCCCAGGTCTCCTCGGGTCACCCGGCCGGCTGAGCCGTGACCTCCGTCAAGGTCGACGACGCCGGTGAGCGGCGTGGTCGGATCGTGGTGATGACGGATCGGATGAGTCCCGGCGGGGTGAGTCATTTCATCCTGCAGGTCGCGACCCACTTCGCGGGCGAGGGACATCAGGTCGACGTGCTGTCGCTGGCGGCCGGTGAATGGGACCATCGGCTCGCCGATGCCGGCATCCGACGGCTTCGTCTCACCGACTCCGCAGCACTCCGCGCACTGCGATCCGCCGACGTGATCCATTGTCAGCAACGATTTCTCGGACTGATCGCCGCTGCGCTCGGGCGTGGTTCCCGCACGGTCGAACACGTACACAACGTGCTCACCGACCATCGCGGCCTGTCGTATCGCACGCAGCGGATCGTCGCGGTGTCGGGCGCCGTCCGGGCGTCACTGCTCGCGAACTTCCCACACGTGTCTTCTGAGCGGGTCTCGGTCGTGCACAACGGGGTACGGAAGCTGGGCGCCGGCGTGGCCGCCTATGAGGACAGGTCATACGACCTCGTGAACGTCGCGCGGTTCGACGAGCAGAAGGACCCGCTGCTGTTCCTCGAACTGGTGAAGGAGCTTTCGGAGCGGCGGGAAAGTCTTCGTTGCCTGTGGATCTCTCCCGGTAGGGGACCGCTGCAGGACGACTTTCTCCGAAGACGCCAAGAACTGGGTCTCGAGGACGTGGTCCAGATCAGCGTCGGGGACACCCACGCGCATACACGCGCACAGGTTGCCCGGTCCCGGATGTTCCTGCTCACATCGCGGTGGGAGGGACTACCGCTGTCGGCGCTGGAGGCGCTGGCCAGCGGCACGCCGGTGGCGACAACCCCGTGCGGCGAGATCGCACACATCGTGAACGAGAGGTCGTGCGGGGTCGCCATCGACCCGCAGGCGGACGACCGTGCCGACCGGATCAACGACGTGCTGACCGATCGGACGTCGTGGAATCGGCTCGCGCACAGAGCGTTCGCCGTAGCGGATGAATTCAGCGAAATCCGCATGACGGAACAGATCAGACACATCTACGCCGGGATCGACCCGGTATTCAGCGAGGCGCCCACTCGGCACCTCGACAGCCAACGAACAGGAGGACGGGGATGAAGGTTCTCGTCACCGGACATCTCGGTTACATCGGAGCCGAGTTGGTCCCCATGCTCGTCGACGCCGGACACGACGTCGTCGGGCTCGACACCGACTACTACCGGGACCGCGATTTCCGCACGGAACCGCTGCGCGTACCCACGCTCGACATGGACATCCGTGACGTCGAGCAGCGTCATCTGGCGGGCTTCGACGCCGTCGTCCACCTGGCGGCACTGTCCAATGATCCGGTCAGCGAGCTGAACCCGGAGCTCACCTACGACATCAATCTCGAGGCCAGCGTGGGCATCGCCCGAGCCGCGAAGGCGGCCGGTGTAACCCGCTTCGTCTTCTCGTCGTCGTGCAGCCTCTACGGGGCAGGCGCGGAGGGTGCGCTCAGCGAGGATGCCGAGATGGAGGCCGTCACTCCGTACGGCGAATCCAAAGTCCGCGCCGAACAGGCGATCACCGAGCTGGCCGACGACACCTTCTGCCCTACCTTTCTCCGGAACGCCACCGCGTACGGGATCTCTCGTCGCCTTCGCACGGATGTCGTGGTGAACAACCTCGTCGGGCATGCGGTCACGTCCGGAAAGGTGCTGTTGATGAGCAATGGCGCCGCCTGGCGACCGCTCGTCCATGTCCGCGACATCTCGCACGCGATCGTCACGGTCCTGCAGGCGCCACCGGCCACCGTGCACAACGAGGTGTTCAACGTCGGTCGCAACAGCGACAACCATCAGATCCGGGATGTCGCGAAGATGGTCGCCGACATCGTGCCCGAGTGCGAGGTGGCCTTCGCCGACGACGTCGTCGCCGACATCCGGAACTACGTCGTCGACTTCACCAAGATCGAGACGTCGCTACCGGGCTATGCGCCGCAGTGGACCCTGGCCACCGGCATCGCGGAGATCCACGCCGCCTACGTCGACGCGGGCCTGAGCGCGGACCGGTTCAACGGAAACGACTTCGTCCGGCTGCGAGTCCTGCGCGAGCTCCTCGACGCCGACGCGCTCGACGCCGATCTGCGATGGACGGGTGATCGGTCATGAAAGCGGTGATCCTCGCCGGAGGCAGAGGCACCCGGATCAGTGAGGAGTCCGTCGACCGGCCGAAACCCATGGTCGAGATCGGCGGACGCCCGATCATCTGGCACATCATGCAGATCTACGCGGCCGCCGGCGTCACGGATTTCGTTGTGCTGCTGGGCTACAAGGGCTACATGATCAAAGAGTTCTTCGCCAACTACTTCCTGCACGCCAGCGATGTCACCGTGGATCTGGGCACCGGCGCGATCGAGAACCATTCGTCGAACGGCGTGCCGTGGCGCGTCACCCTCCTCGACACCGGTCTGGACACGATGACCGGCGGCCGCCTCCTGCGCGCTCGCGAACACATCGGCAACGAGACCTTCTCGTTCACCTACGGCGACGGAGTCGCCGACGTCGACATCCGAAAGGTGTTGGCACATCACGAGATGTCGGGCAGCATCGCGACGGTGACGGCCGTGCAACCGCCCGGGCGGTTCGGCACGCTCGACGTCTCGTCGTCGCAGACCAGATTCGTCGAGAAGCCGGAAGGCAGCAGCGGCTGGATCAACGGCGGTTTCTTCGTCTCGTCGCCGAAGATCCTCGACTACATCGCGGGCGACGCCACCCTGCTGGAGAAGGAGCCGCTGGAGACCCTGTCCGCTGAGGGGCAGCTGTCGGCATACCAGCACGACGGATTCTGGCGCGGGATGGACACCATCTGGGACAAGGTCTTCCTCAATGATCTCTGGGATCGCGGCGAGGCGCCGTGGAGGTGCTGGTCATGACGATGTCGATGGAACGAGCCACCTCGACGGTGCCCGTCTACCGCCCCTACCTGGGCGAGGATGTCCAGCAGGCTGCGGTCGATGCCCTCGCGGCCGGATGGCTGGGCATGGGTGCACTCAGCAAACAGTTCGAGGAAGAAGTCGGAACCTACCTCGGTGCGTCCGAAAGAACTGTTGTGTCGACGAATTCGTGTACCGAAGCCCTCCATCTGGCGGCCCGGCTGATCGGACTCGGCCCGTCCGACGAAGTGATCTGTCCGTCGTTCACCTACGTGGCAGGTCATCAGGCGCTGACACGGACCGGAGCCGAGGTGGTCTTCTGTGACGTCGAACCCCGGTACCTCAACATCGACCCGCAGCGTGTGCGCGAGCTGATCACGCCTCGCACCAAGGCGATTCTGGTGGTCGACTACCTCGGCTTCCCGTGTGATCTCGACGAGCTCATGGCCATTGCGCGCGAGCACGGGCTGCGGGTGATCGAGGACGCCGCCCACGCCTTCGGTAGCATCCGGGCTGGACGCCGCGTCGGATCACACGGTGACATCACATGTTTCAGCTTCGGACCGGTCAAGATGATCACGACGCTCGAGGGCGGGGCGATCGTCACCTCCGATCCGGCTGACCTGCAGGTGCTTCGGGAGCTTCGCCATCTCGGTATCGACTCCGACACCGACGCGCGATACCGGAACCAGCGCAACTGGGACTTCGACGTCGTGCGGCAGGGCTACCGGTGCCATCTGGGCTCGGTGCCCGCCGCGATCGGTCTGTCCCAACTGGCCAGGGTCGACGAGTTCATCGCCAATCGCCAACGCTATTGCCGCCACTACGATTCGGCGTTCGCCGACATCCCCGAGCTCGAGCTGTTCGACACGGACTGGTCTGACGTCGCACCGTACATCTATGTGATCAGGACCGGGGGTCGCGCCGAACGCGCCCGGTTGGTCGAACACTTGAAGTCCGCCGGGGTCGCCACCGGGATCCACTTTCAGGGGGCGCATGAATTCAGCTACTACCGGAACAGCCGACGCGGCGATCTGTCCGTGACCCAAGCCGCTGCCGACCGGGTTCTGACCCTTCCGCTCCACTCGTACATGAGCGAAGCGGATCTCGACCGGGTTGCTTCCGCGGTGACATCCTTCTACCGCCCCGCGATCGGCTCGGGCCGGGCCACGGACGGATAGCCGTGGTTCACCGACTCGAGGGCGCGGTCGCGCGGGCGGTACCGACCCCGCCGACCGCGCACGCGATCCCCGACCGTGCACCGGCCGTCGTCGCGCTCCTGTCGATGATGGCGATCGCGGTCTCGGCGCTGATGGGCGTTCTGACGGCGTCCGGGGTGGCTCAGCTCCTTCCCGAAGGGCTCCGCGCCGTGGCGGTGGTGAGTGTGACCCTGGTTCTCCCTGGGCTACCGATCGCGGGGCTGTTCGTGTGGCCGCGCAACGGACTTCTGCCGAGCGTCGCCATCGCCTTGTCGTTGAGCATCACCGCCATCATCGCGCTGGCCTCGCTCCTCGCCGGCTTCTGGCATCCGCTGCTCGCGCAGGGGGTCATCCTCGTCATCGCTGCCGTCGCAACCGGTGTACTCATCAGAGCGCGATGTCCGCGTCCGTCGTCCGACCTGCGCGCGGGCGCCGGAGCGGCGGCGTCGGCGGTGATCACGTCGGTCCGGACGTTCGATCGGGTCACCGCGGCGCTGCTGGGCGGATCCCTCGTCCTGTTTCTGATCGCGGTCGCCCGATTGCATCCCGAGCAGGCGGGCGTGTACGGGCTCGTGCCGATCCTCGGGGTCTCCTACTTCGTCGGATTGGCTGCGCTCTGCGTGGCCCTGTTCCGAGAGTATCGCCGACGCCGTCTGCACCGGACGGGTCTTGCTGCGACCAACGTGATGCTCATCGTCTACATGAGCATGCCGGTCGCATGGTCTAGTGGCACACCGCCTTTCCCGACCGCCTACGTGCACCGGTTCCTGACCGATTGGTACTCCGAGCTCGGCGCGCTGCCGCCCGCGGTCGACGGCCGGATCAGCTGGAGCGGCTTCTTCGCGGGCGCGGCGCATGTGATGAGGACGGGTGGGCTCGACGACAGCACGGTCTTCCTCACCAGCGCGTCGCTGATCTTCGGAACTCTGCTGATGTTTCCCCTGTACGCACTCGGACACAGCGTGTCCGGAAGCGCGCGCGTCGGATGGGGGACCGTCACCATCTACATTCTCTTCAACTGGTACCAGCAGGATTACTTTGCGCCCCAGGCGCTCGCGATGCAGTTGTACGTGACGATCGTGGCTGTGCTGATCTGGCAGCTGAGGGTCTCACCCCTCCCGCCCGTCGGCTTCTGGCGCGCATGGCGACGCGTGCCAGGACGACCACGTGGTCGTGGACCTGGATTCTCATACGCGGTCGAGGGAGTTGTGATCGTCCTCATCGCCGCGATGGTGGTCAGTCACCAGTTGACCCCGATGGTGACCATTGCCGCCCTGGCGGGGCTCGCCCTCGTCGGGTCCACACGACACAAACTGCTCTGGCTGGCCGGACTGCTCCTGTTCAGTGCCTGGTTCACCTTCGGTGCGAGCGGGTATTGGCTCGGGCACCTCGATCAGATCCTGACCGAGATCGGCGACGTCACCGCGAGTGTCAGCTCCGGGCTGTCTGACAGAATCACCGGGGATCCGGTCTACGGTCGGATGCAGTACCTCAGGATCGGTGGCACCGCCCTGCTCCTCCTGGTGGCCACGATCAGCTGGTTCCGTCTCGGCAAGAGCCGATTCCGATCACCCCTCGCCATCCTCTCTCTGGTCCCGTTCGCACTCGTCGTGGTGCAGAGCTACGGCGGCGAGGTGCTCGTACGGTGCTTCCTGTATGCGTCACCCGCGCTGGCCGCACTGGCCGCGCTCGCCGTGGTCGGTGCGGCGCGTCGAATCCGCGGTTCCGCGCGCATGCCCGCCACCGTGTTCGCGATCGGCGCGGTCGCAGTCACTCTCGTGGTCGCGGTGTTGGGGGTCTCCAATCGTGCGCTCAACACCTCGTTCGAGTATTCGCGGCCGGCCACCGTGCGGGTTTCCGACGAGCTGGTGACCCAGGCGCCGTCGTCCGCGATCGCCTACTGGGGGCACGGCTCGACGATCGGACTGCCGCGGGCCTACGACATCGGGGCCTCGTGCATCGCCGAACAGCGCGAACTGGCGGAATGCACTGCGGCTGAGGACATCGACTATCTGCTGGTATCCGAGGAGGACGAGAAACTCTTGCAGTACCGGTACGGGATCAGCCCGGACGAGGTCGCCCGACAACTCGCGCTGATGGTGCAACGGGACGGTTTCGTCTCCGCCTACGACGACGGAGAGGTCCACGTGCTGAAGCGCCTGGGGGCGCCCGACATCGATCTGGAGGCCGCGCCGTGATCGCGACCGTTCTGCTGTTCGTCACGGCCGCAGCCTTTTTCGTAGCCGCCAGCGTTCGGCGCGAGCATCGGGTCCCTCCACGGGGAGTAGTGTGCACCGATCGCGTGTCACATCTCCTCACCGTCGTGGCGATCACGACCACGGCGATCGCCTGCGCTTCCGCCCTGCTCTACATGGTGGGCCGGATATGACGCGTGCGCGAGGTGGTTGGTTCCGGACATTCCTGCAAGTGCTGACGGTGGTTCTCCTCGCCCCGATAGTCGGATGTGGGATGACACCGGCGCGGGGGTTTCCTCGCGGAGACCTCCCCGGCTGGAAGCAGGTGTTCTTCGACGACTTCGATCGTGATGCGCCGGTGGGGAGTTGGGCCAACGAGTGCTCCCCGTACGACGTCGTGTACACCGGCGCGGAAGGCCAGCAGTGGTT
The DNA here is from genome assembly GCF_042672305.1 of Gordonia sp. NPDC127522. NCBI lineage: Bacteria > Bacillati > Actinomycetota > Actinomycetes > Mycobacteriales > Gordoniaceae > Gordonia > Gordonia sp. NPDC127522. Next base: position 67,289 of record NZ_JBHXVK010000002.1, on the reverse strand, counting down.
GACCTATCCGCGGTGTTTCCCGGACACCTTCGACCGTCGGCCGTATCGAGCGGACGAGGTACTGAGTGTGGACAACGGGTACCTCGTCTTCGATCTGCACAACGTCGACGGGGTTCCGGCGGGGGCGAGTGCATCACCGACACTCGACACCGGCAGCCAGTACCAGACCTACGGGCGCTACTCGGTTCGGATGCGGGTCGACACACCAGACCTCGACGAGTACTACGTCGCATGGCTCCTGTGGCCGCAATCGGAACAGTGGCCGCGGGACGGCGAACTCGACTTTCCGGAGGGCTGGCTGTCGAGAACCGTTGGTGGATGGCAGCATTTCGCCGGCGAAGGTTCCTGCGACGGGTGCAAGATCCCGTCCCGGGACATCGGGGCGCGCTTCACCGACTGGCACACCTACACCATCGAATGGTCGCCGGGGCGTGTGCGGTACCTGCTCGACGACACCGTGGTCCTGGACAGCACGCAGTGGGTCCCGACGACACCGATGCGCTGGCAACTGCAGACCGAGACCCGAGGCGACGGGAACAACCGCGGCCGGGTTCTCGTGGACTGGGCTGCGGTGTGGTCGTACGAGGAATGACCTTGCACGAGCGAAGACTTCGACCGGAACTGAAGAGGACTGATGGGAAATAGTGACATCGGCAAGTTGTCGGTGGTGATCTGTGCCTACACCACCGACCGATGGGCTGACCTGATCCGATCGGTCGACGCCGCCGAACGCGAACTGACCGACGACGATGAACTGATCGTGGTGATCGACCACAACGACGAGCTGTTCGACCTGGCGAGGCGGGAGTTCGCCTCGTCGCTCAAGCCGCTGATCTGGGTGGTGGCCAACGACGAGAAGCGCGGTCTCTCCGGTGCCCGCAACTGCGGCACCCGTCTCGCCTCCGGTCCGATCGTCGGGTTCGTCGATGACGACGCCGCCGTCGAACCCGGTTGGCGTCGGCGACTTTCCGGGCAGTTCACCGATTCGGATGTTGCGGCGGTGGGCGGATACGCGGAGCCGGTGTGGCCCGGCGACCGACCCCGTTGGTTTCCCCGGGAATGTGACTGGACGGTGGGATGCAGTTACGCGGGTTTGCCGACCGCGCCGGCGCCGGTCCGCAACCTGATGGGGTGCAACATGGCGTTCCGTCGCCGGACCTTGCTCGAGGTCGGGGGATTCGACACCGACCTCGGACGGGTGGGCACGCTGCCGGTGGGCTGCGAAGAGACCGAGTTGTGTATCCGGATCGCCCGTCATGACCCGGCTGCGAGGATCATCTTCGACCCGGATGTCCGTGTGCGACACCATGTGAGCCGGAACAGGACACACGTCCGGTACGTCTTGCGACGGTCGTTCGGCGAGGGCGTCTCCAAGAGACAGATCAGTGGCCTCGTCGGGGCGGCGGACGCCACGAGCTCGGAGCGTTCGTATCTCGCCAGGACGGTCCCGGCGGCCATCATGCGTTACTTCTGCGACGGTGTGACGGTCGAGCGGCGCAGGACGGATCCCGGAGGTCTCGGACGCTGCACCGTTCTCGCCGGGACCGTCGTCGCAGCAGGTCTGGGCTACCTCTTCGCGATGATGACCGAAGCGCGAAGCACGTTGCGCGAGTTGAGTCCTCAGACATGAGCATCGTGAGCAGGCCGGTGATGCTCGGTTCGAGGGCGATGACGGTGGACTCCGTCGCCGTGGTGGCGAGCTTCTTCGTCACGGCTGGGGCGGGAATGCTCTTCTGGGTGGTCTCGGCCCGGGTCATCCCTCCACATGCGCTCGGCATCCAGACCGCGCTGTTGTCACTTGTCACGACGGTCGGCACCATCACCGCGTACGGGGTGGGAAGTGCCTACAAGGCGATGCTGTCGACGCCCGACTGCCCACGTCGCGAACGGTTGCTCGAGGGCCTGCTCATCACCATCGGCTCGGCCGCCGTCTTCGGCGTGATGGGCGGGATGATCGCGGGCGACATGCTCGAGTACCGGGTGGCGACCGTCGTGCTGGTGGCCTGCGGGTCCGTCGTCATGGCGCTGTTCGTACTCAAGGACGCCGCTCTGATCGGACTGCACGCCTCGCGCTGGCTTCCGATCGTCAATGTGGCCGCCGTGGTTCTGAAAGTGGCCCTGGTCTGCGTGTTGGCGAGTGTCGTATCGCTCGCTGCGGTGTGGGCCACGATCGTGCCCGCCGCGCTCGGGGCGTGCGTGGTGTTCGTCATCCTCGTGCCCCGGATTCTGCGGCGCCCCGAGAACCGCACAAGCCCGCACCGTGTCGTGGTGGTGGATCGCGCCCAGATGCCGATGTTCGCTCTTCGCGATGGCATCGGAAGCGCGACCTCGTTCGGACTCATCCTCGTGCTGCCGTTCCTCACCACGCTCGTCGCCGGACCGGTCGCGGGTGCGACTCTGGCCTTGGCGCTCGCGGTGGCACAGGTGCTCGACTTCGTGCCGGATGGCATCGGAGCAGCGCTCACCGCACATCTCGCGCGCGATCCAGCGGCACTGGCCGGGCAGATCCGTCGAATCTGGGCCATCTCGCAATGTCTGGTCGTGGTCGGAGCAGGGGTTCTGATCGCCGCCTCGCCGATCGTCGGGAAGATCTTCGGCCCGGCCTACTCGGGCTCGGAGTTCACGACGTCGTTGTGCCTGCTCGCGGCCGCCTCGGTCCTTCGCGTCCCCTATTCGATCTGGATGTCAGTGCTCCGGGCGGAGTTGGACACCAAGACGATCCTGCGATGCAACACGGTGGTGTTCGTCATCACCTTTCCGGTCACCCTCGTGCTGGCGGGCACCTGGGGCAGCATCGGTGCGGGCTCGGGTCTGCTCGTCAGCTCGCTCCTGCTGGGCGCTGTCGGCACCTGGGACCTGAGACGACGATGGTTGTCGAACGCAAAGGGTCACCGCAAGCTCGCCTGGTAGCGGCGCATCCCGCGAAGCCAGCGGTCGTAGTCCGCGCCCTTCTGGCGGTACATGTCGAGAACCTCCGGGTGCGGGAGGATGAGGAAGCGTTCGTCGGCGACGGCCTCCAACACGATCGCGGCCACCGTCCCGGGGGTGAGCACCGCGCCGGCGCTCTCCACCGCCCGCTGCATCAACCGCTGTTCGGCGGTGGCGGAATCACCGTCGGGCCGTAGCAGCTTGGTGTCGACGCCCATCGGGCAGAGGCAGCTGACCCGGACCCCGTCGTCCCCGTGGGTGATGTTGAGCCACTCCGCGAAACCGACTGCGGCGTGTTTGGTGACCGAGTACGGCGCGTTGCCGATCTGGGTGAGCAGACCCGCGGCCGACGCCGTGCTGACGAAGTAGCCGCTGCCTCGCTCCACCCAGCCCGGGATCAGGCGTCGAGCTGCTCGGATGTGGGCGCGGAGGTTGACGTCGAAGGCGAGATCCCACACGTCCTCCCCGGTGTCGACGCCCCCGCCCAGTCCGACGCCGGCGTTGGCGAAGTAGAGGTCGACCGGACCGAAGGTGTTCTCCGCCAACCGGACCGCGGCGTCGATGTGTTCGTCGGACGAGGCATCACCGGCGAGCGCGGCCGCCGAATCGCCTAGTTCCTCGGCGACGGCCCGGGCTCCGGACTCGTCGAGATCGGTGACGACGACCCGCGCGCCCGCACCGACCAGGGCGTGCGCCATCGCCGCGCCGATACCTCCACCGCCACCCGTGACGATGGCAACCTTGCCTGCGACGTCCATGGATCTCCTTCGATCGCCGATGTGTGGGTCCAGAGTTACCAGACGGAGGGGCTTCGACAGGCTCAGCCGGCGGGAAGGGGCTCACCCCCTTCTGCTCCCTGAGGAGCGCTCGGAGCTTGCGGAGGGCGCCCCCCTCCGCTCCCTGAGGAGCGCCCGGAGCTTGCGGAGGGCGCGTCACGAAGGGTCCCGACAGAGTCACGAGACTCTCGACGCCGATGACTTTCCCGCCGCCCCACGGTCTGACATCGTGACGTTCACCGAAGTGACGAGAGGCAGCGCAATGGGAAAGATCCACGTCCACGAGTTCATCACCCTCGACGGCAGTTACGAGGACCCGAGTTTCACGATGCCGTACGGGTTCCCCGACGCGCTCGGCGAGACACTCAGTTCGTTCATGAACGACTGCACCGGAATCCTGCTCGGACGCAACACCTTCGAGATGTTCGGCCCGGCATGGTCGGACCGGACCGTCGACGACGATCCCGGCGCCCCGTTCTTCAACGACACCACCAAATACGTGGTGTCCTCGACCCTCGACGAGGCGACCGGGTGGCAGAACTCCGAGGTCATCGGGGCCTACGACGCCGACCGGATCCGCGACCTCAAGAAGGACCGTGACCTCTACATCAGCGGCAGCGGCACCCTCGTGCGGGCGCTGCTGCGCGACAAGCTGATCGACGAGTTGCACCTGCTGGTCTATCCGGTCGTACTCGGCAGCGGTGCCCGCCTGTTCGACGGTCTGACGGACCTGCCGCTCACGCTCGTCGGCACCGACGTGTTCGACAACGGCGTCGTGCACCTGTCGTACAGCTCCACCGACTGAGCGGCTGCTGACGGCTTGGACTCAGAGGTGCGGGCGTCTCCGCTCTCTGAAGAGCGCGCGAAGCGACACCTCAGGGAGCGGAAGAAGGCCCGTCGGCGAGGTCCATCGCGGTGAGGAGCAACCGGGCGACGCGGGCGTAGGCCTGGTGCTCGGCCTCGCAGAGCGCGATCTCCTCGTCGCCGAGTTCGGCCTTGCGGGCGGTCGTGAGATTGTCCATCCACTCCCGCATCTCGGCCGCGCAGATGTCGAAGAACTCGTGGACGCGCTCACGATCCTGACGGCACATGGCCAGCACGGTCGTCGGGGAGAGCTTGTTGTCGAGCTTCTGGTTGACCCGTAGGAGCCCCTGCAGCGCCACGGGAAGGCGATCGCCACGGCGGCGGTGCTCCAGTTTGGGGCCGCTCTCGAGGCGTCGGATCATCTCCCCACGCGCCGACCGGGCGAAGTCGTCCCAGCGTCGGAGTGCGGCATCGAGATTGGCCGGACTGAAGACCGCGACGTCGATGCGGCGCTGGGCGAAGACGAGCCCGTTGCGCACGACCAGCGCGACTTCGGGCCACCGCGGCGAGAACTCGGCGACGACCATTCCGAGCAGCGAGGGAGCGGGCACCGACGAGCTGAGGATGGTCACGATCTCCAGGGAGCGGGCGTCTCGGGTCGGTCGGAGCAGTGAGGTGCCCGTCGACCGCAGGAAGATGGCCTTGCGTGGGCTCACCACGGCGGGACGTCCGGCCGCGCTCATCGCGGCGCGGGCCAATTCGACGAGATGGTCTTTCGACTGCGGCACCACCCCGCCCTCGACGGGGGCGTCGAGGAAACGGGCCGGGGCGGTGAAGCGCAGGGTGTCGGCGTCCGTGCTGCCGACTCGATCCGAGTCAACCGGCCGGCCGGCGTCGGTCTCGTCGGCGTCGTCGGTGTCGATACCGTCAGCCGGGGAGTGGTGTCGAGCGAAGGACGGGTCGCCGATGCTCACGAACGACGGGTGGATGACACCCCACACCTCGCGCAACGCCCGCACGGCGGCGCCGGCGAGGTCGCCGGACCGAACGGCATCGGCTTCGAAGCAGAAGGCGCTGCGACCCTCGAGCCGGCACCAGCCACGGTCGACGATGTAGGTGGCCTGGCGCATCCACCGGTCCTTGTCGGTCCAGGTGAGGTCCCCCGCCGAGATGGTGCAGCGCAGGCGGTCTGCCGACTCGGGACCTCCGGCCACCGCGAAGGTCATCCGTCGTCGCCATCCTCCGGCGGCCGCCTCGACGATCGACAGCGTCTGACCCGGCAGGAGACGTGGCACCCGAACCGCGAGAGTGTCGGCGAAGTCCCGCCAGGCCGCCTCGAGGTCGGCGTCGAAATCGGGGGACATGCAGGCTCCTCGTGGGCGGGACGTACGCGGACCGGATCCGAATAGTACGACGCCGCGCAGACACCCGTGGCGACACCCGCAACAGAACTACAGGGGGGCGGAGTGCTCGATCGTCTCGTCGTAGACCGGGTCCCACGGGAGATCGTGGTCGGCGTAGTCGGTGCTCGTCAGCGCCACGTGGGGTACCGGTTCCCCGGTGAGCGATTTCCACGTGATCGAGTTGACGATGCGGACCGCGGCGGCGTCGGACGTCGTCGGATGCCAGGTGTCCGCGGACTCCAGCGGACCCATCACGCGCGGCGCGGGGAGCCGGGGATGCGCACCGGACTGCCCGGCTCGCGACATGTCGCAGAGCACACAGGTCCCCGACGCCGACGGCAGATGACGGCGGCGTCCGGCCCACGCTTCGGCGCGCATCGGGATGACCGTCAACTGCACGAGCGTCCCGGCGGCGCTTCCCACGGTGTGCGTCGACGGTGCGACGAACTGACGGTTGTCGCCGGCAAGGCTCCGATACGAGGCGAGGGACGGTTGTGTGGGCACCTCGAGGTAGTCGCCGGCGTCGAAGTCCGGCACGCCCGTGAACGCACTACCGCTGACGACGTTGACACCGTCGACGCCGACCATCACCAGGAACGGGTGCAGGTGCGGCGAGGAGAAGTCGAGCCAGGTGGCCTCCGACTGCCACATCGGGATGGTCGCGTGCGCGTCGCCGTCTGGTGAACCCTGGGCGAGGCGGAGGGCGCCATGGCCGCCGACCGAGCCGGGCCGTCCGACCGGGTCCGGGGTGCGCAGAGCCCGCTGGAACGTGACGTGCAACCGCGCGTCGCGACCCAGTTCGGGAAAGGTGATCGTGAGTGCGCCGCGATCCGTGGTGATGGCCATGTGAGGGCTCCGATCGATGACTGGAACCGCTGAGGGTTGCCTAACCAATTGAACGCCTCATCTGGCCGCGGTGCGATGCTCCGCGTCGAAAATCGTCCGCGTGGACTACGTGCAGAGGTGTTGCCGGTACCGATTTGCCTGAGTCACTTGGCCGGTGAGCTGCGATCCGCGGCGTCGTCGTCGGACAGCACGACGACGCGCAGCGCCGCCCGGAGGTTGTGCGTGGTCGCCTTCCAGGCCTCGGCTTCATGGCGGCACGCGTCGGCCTCGGCCGGGTCCGACGCGGCGGCCGCGTCGACCGCCGACCGCCGCCAGGTGAGGTGCTGCTCCTCGCTGGTGTTGATGTACGAGAGGATGTCGGCCTGGCTGTACCGGCAGATCTTCGCGACCTCGCGGGCGGACAGCGACCGGCCGTCGGGGTCGAGTTCGAGCAGTGTCTGCAGAGCGTCGGGGAAACGGCCGTCGTTCCTCGCGGTCAGTGGTGCGTCCTCACCGACCTTGGCGATGACCGACGGGGCGCAGTCGGCCAAAAAAGTGAACCACTCGGCCAGCGCCGAGCTCAGGTTGTGCGGATGGTACACGGCGCACTCGACGGTCAGCGTCGCGAAGACCTCGTCCTCGAGGAGATGCACACGTACCGCCGACCCCATGGTCGGCTGGGCGGCGACGATGTCGGCGGCGCGCCGGCGGTCGGTGATGTCACCGGCGAGGCGCGCGAAGAACTCGAAGCGGGGTGCGTCGCTGCGCGGACTCAGCCACGACGAGACGGGCTTGGTGGGCAGGGCGATGTCGCCGTCGGCGTCGGTCTGGATACGGCAGCCGGTGAGGTCCTCGAGCGAGCCGACGAGCAATGCCCGCAGATGGTCGGCGTCGAACGGCTGAACCGCGACCTCGATCTGGGGTTCGGGGCGCGCGGCGGGGGAATGGTCGAGGAACGCGGGGTGCACGACCTCCCAGACCTGACGGAGCGTCAGCACCGTCGTGTGCGCGAGCTGATCGACACGGCGCCGCCCGACTTCGACGATGTGGGTGCCGTTGCGCAGACGTCGCCACCCGAGGGCGGCGAGGAGGTCGAGGTGCTCGGCGAAGTACTCCGGCGTGGGATGCAGGTCGGTGTCCTCGATGGTGCAGCGCAACCGGCGCGAACCGGTGACCGAGAATCGCATCGTCCCGTGCGGACCCTCCGGGATGGCGGGGTCCTGCTGGATCGTGAGGGTCTCGCCCGGCTCGAGATGCGACAGACGATCTCCGACGTGCAACGCGAACGTGCGCCACGCGTCGTCGATGTTCGAGTCCACGGTGAAGTCGGTCATCTCGACTCCCTTCCTCGTGCGCTGACGTGCATGCGCATTGTGCAGCGATGTCAGGATCGGGAGCACGCTCCACCGAGCTGTTCGACGGCCGGCCCCGAACCCGCCTTCGGACTTCAGGTTATGTGACTCGGCCGACAGACTTGGTCACTTGAACAGACCCGTCGACGAAGCCTTGCCCGAACCGTACCCCTAGGTCGGCGGCCCGGCTGACTCAGGCATCGGTTGTTAACCGACAAGAAGTACTTGTGTCCCCAGCCCGGGGGACACCCGTCTCTCGGGCGGTTCTCAGACGCTCTGTCGTTGACGCCAGCTCAGGGTCACCGAGGTCCCGTGCGGTCCGCTGGTGACGTCGGATGCGTCGCAGAGTGCCGAGATCAGGGCGAGTCCGCGACCGCGGTACGGCGACGACGACGCATCTGTCTTCCACTGCCCCGTGTCGGTGACGATGACCTCCAGGGACTCGTCGCGCGTCTTCCGCGCCCGGACATCGATGGCACCGGGCCGGGTGCCGGGCGATGGGGTGGCGTAGGCGTGCTCGGCCGCGTTGGCGACCGCCTCGTAGACCGCGAGGACGATGTCGCTGCGACGCTCGGCGTCCACGCTGATCGTCGCGTCCAGCCACTGCGCGAACTGTTGCCGGAAGCGGTAGGCGGACTCGGGAGAGGCCGTGACCGAAAATGCGAGACCGGTCGCGTCCGTCCCGTCCGAGTCGCCGGGGTCTCGGTGAGCCGATGAGATCCGAACCATCTGTGACTAACCAGCCGGACGGTCGGCCAGCCCCTCTGTGGTGGTCATGGCCGTGATCGCATGGTTCAGCGTCGGGTAGAGCACCATCGTCTGGTCGAGGCCCATGATGGTGAGGGGGCGGGCGGTCGCCGGTCCGGCGGCCACGACTCCGAACATGCCGGTGGGTGCGATGGCCTCGTGTGCCGCGACGAGCGCCGCCATCCCGGCGGAGGCCAGGAACTCGGTGGTCGTCAGGTCGATGATCAGACCGTCGGGTTGTCCGCTCAGCGCCTGCGACACGGCGTCGGACAATTGCGGGGCGGTGAGCACGTCGATGCTGCCCTCCACGGTCAGGATCACCAGTTGCTCATGTGCTGCGGACACCACCGACATCAGCGCGCGTCCGGCACTCAGGCCACTGTCGTCGACGATCACAGCATCAGGATTCTCTGCCTGCATCGGGTGGCCCTCTCTACGGGGGACGGCGGCAGCCCGACTTGCGGCCCCGTCCCGGGAGATGTACGACGGCAGCTGCTCAACCGGTGATCCCATCGTGCCACGGCATGACGCCACGCCGGTACCGGGGTGCGCGAACGCCCTCGGCGGTTACTTTCCGAAGAGCCGGCCGAGGAAGGGGATGGTGTCGGCTTGCGACCGGACCAGCGTGCCGCTGTGGTCGCTCGGATAGGTCCGGAAGGTCACCGGCTGGCGGTTGGCGGTCAGCGTCGCCGCATAGGCCGCGGTGGTGGGATACGGCACGTCGGTGTCGAACAGGCCGTGGCCCATGAAAAATGGCTTGTCGAAACCCTTTTCAGGCATACCCAGGTAATTCGCCAGGGTCGCCGAGAATTTCGGCAGACTGGTCAGCGGGGCGGTGAAGTAGTCGCCGAGCGAGATGCCCCGGAGCTGCTCCTCGAATTCGCCGACACAGCGGGTCTCGGCGAGGGCCACATACTTCCGGCCGGTCGGCGTGAGGATGCGATCGATGCCGAGCTCGGGGTGTGCGTATCGGAGTCCGGCGAGGATGTAGCTGAGGTAGGCGGTCAGCGCCGGGGAGATCGCCACCGGCGGGACGCCCGGACCCGCGATCTGGACCAGTCGTTCGATGTAGGCCGGCGTGCCGGTGCCGACGGCACCCCGGTAGTCGAGCTCTCCACCGCCGAACTCGGTCGCGTAGCGCGCGGTGTAGATGGCCGCGCCGCCGCCCTGTGACTGCCCGACCGCCGCCCAGGAGCGCGACAACCGTTGTGCGACAGGTCGAGTCGAGGAGAACTCCCGGCCCGCTCGCACCATGTCGACGACGTTGTGGGCCGTCGTGCGGCCGTCGAGGTAGGCGTGCAGACCCGGGGTGCCCAGGCCGGCGTAGTCGCTGGCCACGATGGCGTAGCCCTGCTGCATCCACTTGGCGAGGTACGGCAGGTCGCGCTCGGGCAGGCCCGGACCCCGGACCGAGGGGGCGCAGTCGTCGCCGATCCCCGACGTTCCGTGGGCCCACGAGATCACCGGCCAACCGCCCGGCGGTGCCGTCCCCCGTGGGGTGAACACGGTCCCGGTGCTGAGCGCCTTCTTGCCGAAAGCGTCGGTCGTGACATAGGTCAGGACGGTGGCGTCGGCGGAGCCGGGCACCCAGAACTGCGGGGCGAGCGGCCTGGCGGAGACGACCGCGCCGGCGTCGCCGAGATTCGACGGCGAGGAGATCGCCGGGCCGGCGGCGAGGGTCCCGGCCGCTCCGGAACCGCCGATCGCGACCGCCGCACACACGGCCAGTGTCAGAACCTTGCGGTGCCATCGCGTCACGATCCACACCGTACTGCGAACGGGTGCCGGTCGTCGATTCCTCACCTGTTCCGTTATCGCTCAGTTCCTTTCGGTGCGCCGGGAGCGGGACCGTCGGCCACGGCCATACCCTGGTTCGGACAATCCCGGCAGAGAGGTGTCACGGCATGGCGTTGCGGACGGTCGGGTTGCCGACCCCGGCGGAGATGAAACCGAGGTGGGCTGCGTACGCGGCGCTGCTGGCCGTGCGGGGTGAACGCTGGGCGCAGGGGGCGCATGCGACCGCTCACGGGTGGCACTACGACGACGGCGGAGGCAACTGGGCCGACGTCGTGTCGGCCGGTTCCGGCCGCGCGGTGCTCGTCGGGCACGACCATGAATACTCCGAGACGTATTTCCGCGAGGGGGCGTCGTACTTCGGCGAGCCGGAGACCGACCTGCTCGACGGTGCGCCCGGCTGGTGGGAAGCGGCGATCGTGCCGTACCTCGACCGGCAGCGCACCGAGGGGATGTGGATCGGGTTCATCTACGGCTTCGACGGCCGGTGGATGCGGTCCGACTACGACGCCGATGACGGCTTCACCAGCCTGGCTCTGCCGTTCACCGACGACGAGACAACCGGCGACGCACTCGTCGATCTACTCGGCAACTGGTTAAGCGAGCTGGGACTCGCGTCGCCGGCCGACCTCGACACCCGGCTGCGGGCGATGGTCGCCTCCGGTGATGCGCCGACGGCGGCCGACTTGCGGCGGATACTCGGACCGGCGGCCGCTCACGCCGACATCGACGCGGCAGTGGCTGCGGCGCAACGGTTCTGACGATGTCAGGTCCGTAGCGCCGCGCGTCCGTCACCGCGAGCGCAATTCCCGCTTGAGCAGTTTGCCGCTCTGGTTGCGGGGGAGCTCGTCGACGAACCGTACCTTCTTCGGGACCTTGAACGGCGCGATCCGGGACCGGACGTGCTCGATCAGTTCCTGCTCGGTCACCGACCGGCCGTCCCGCACCACGACGACCGCGGTGATGGCCTCGATCCACTTCTCGTCCGGCTCGCCGATGACGGCCACCTCCGAGACCGCCTCATGGGTGTAGATCGCGTCCTCCACCTCGCGGGAGGCGACGAGGATGCCGCCGGTGTTGATCACGTCCTTGATGCGGTCGACCACCGTGATGAAACCCTCGGCGTCGCGGGTGACGAGGTCGCCGGAGTGGAACCAGCCGTCGCGGAACGCGTCCTCGGTGGCGGCCGGGTTCTCCCAGTAACCGCGGCACACTTGCGGCGAACGATAGAGGATCTCGCCGGGAACCCCGGGTTCGACGTCGTTGCCGTCGGAGTCGACGACCCGGGTCTCGACGAAGAACACCGGCCGGCCGCAGGACGACGGCCGGTCCTCGTGCTCCTCCGGGCGCAGAACCGTTGCCAGCGGCCCGATCTCGGACTGCCCGAAGCAGTTGTAGAACTGCATGCCGGGGAACTGCTCGCGGAGCCGGTTCAGCACGGTCACCGGCATGATCGACGCGCCGTACTGGGCCTTGCGCAACGAGGACAGATCCCTGGTCGCCAGGTCCGGGTGACCGGCGAGCGGAACCCAGACGGTCGGCGCGAGGAACAGCGACCCGATGCGGTCCGCCTCGACGCGTCGCAGGATCTCCGGGATGTCCGGGGTCGCCATCAGCCGGACGGTCGCGCCCACGGAGAGGTACGGAAGCATGAAGACGTGCATCCCCGCCGAGTGGTAGAGCGGCATGGCGATGAGCGGGTTGTCATCCGCGGTGAAATCGAGGGCGATCACCGACGACACGTACTCGCTGATGAGTGCCGCGTGAGACATCATGGCGCCCTTGGGCTTCGAGGTGGTTCCGGAGGTGTAGAGGAGCTGGGCGAGATCGTCGCCGTCGGCCGCCGAGGTGAACTGGCCGGCCGGTCTGGTCGCAGTCTCGAGAAGCGAATCGTCGGCGTCGCGCAGCGGGACGATCTCCTCGACCTCGGCGAGATCGCCGCGGATCTCGTCGATCCGTTCGGACAGGGCCGGGTCGACGAGGACGGCGCGTGCCCCGGACTGCACGACGAGATAGCGGAGCTCGTCGCCGCGCAGCGCGTAGTTGATCGGGACGTGGACGAGTCCCGCGCGGCAGCACGCCAGGAAACCGATGACATACGCGTCCGAGTTCGTGCCGTATGCCGCCACCCGGTCGCCCTGCTGCAGTCCGCGGGCCAGCAGCCCGGTGGCGGCAGCGGACACCGCATCGTCGAGTTGTCGATAGGTGAAGGAACGGTCGTCGAAGACCAACGCGGTGCGGTCGGGATGCCGCGCCGCGGACCTGCGGAGGATTCCGTCGATGGTGTTGGCGGAAGAGAATTGCGGAGCCATGCCGACGACGATACTTGGACGTCCTAGTGAACCGTGGCGGATCCGCCCATCAGGACCCCGGGCCTGTCCGTCAGGGCCAGAAGATGGTGCCGTTCAGGAAGTCCTGGGCGAATCGATTGCCGGTTCGGTACTCACCGCCGAGCGGGACCCCGAAGTACCCGCCCGCTCCACCGGTCTCCTCCCACTTGCGCCGGATCTGGCCCCAGACGATCTGCGCGCCACCGGTTTTCGACCATGTGACCACTCCGCCCTGGAAGTCGTTGCTTCGTCCGCTGCCCGACCGGTACTCGTTGCTGACCGGATAGCCCAGCGCGCCGCGCTCGGCCCCGGCCTTCTGCCACCGGCTCCGGATCGCGCCGCCGACCTGGTGTGCCGTACCGCCGTCGGCGGCGGGGTGCCAGTAGAACGACGTGTCGCGCGAGAACACCTGGAATCTGCCGCGGTTGGCGGCCGCGCGCTCGGGGCCGGTCGGGACGCCCCACTTGAAGAAGCCGCCCGTCGACGAGTAGGCCTCGCCGATCTTGCCGCCGACCACGTGACCGTTGATGATCCGATCGGCCTGCGCGCTGGGCGCGAGCATCACCAGCGACACCATCGTCGCCACGACCGCGACGCTCGCCACCCGCCGCCGGATGCGTCTGCGAACGGACTCCGGACGGAGGTCACGGGCGGGGCTCGGCGTCGGTGTCGTGAGGGCAGACATGCGCGCGATGGTACGGACGTCCCACGACGCCTGCTGTTGGGCAGCTCACAGCAGGGGTGTCACCGCAGGTGTCAGGGTCCCGCGGGAGCCTCGGGTGGGGGTGAGTTCTCCGTGGTGGTCGTGGTGGTCGTCTCGTCCGGGGTTTCCGCGGCGGGCGGCGCGGCATGTGTGGAGGGGTCCGGCGCGGGCGGATCCGTCGTCAGGGGGCCCGGCGCAGACGGTTCGGGAGCCGGGGCGGCGGGCGGAACGACGATCCAGTTCGCCGACCGGACGGTCACCGTCTTCGACGCGCCGACCGCCGTCAGCGTCAAGGTCCACACCCCGGTGCTGGTGGTGGAGCCGGACACCGATGTGCGTTGCAGGGCCGAACCGGCGACCGACCGGGTCACGCCGTCGGTGCACGAGAGGGCGACCGTACCCGCCGAAGAGCTGCCGGGGGTCGTGCAGCCCACCGACAACCCGGCGTCGTCGAAGCTGAAACTGCCGATGAACTCCCCGGAACCGCTGAACGAGGTCGGCGTCGCGGGGGCCTCGGCCGGGGCTTCCGGTGCCGGCGCGCCGGGGACGCCCGGCTCCGACCCGGGTTCGGGCGCCGCCGGACCCGGCGCCTCGTACCCGGGCGCCTCGGGGACCGGGGCGTCGGAGGCGGGGACCGATGCATCCGGAGGTGGCGCGTCCGAGGCCGGTCCCGGGCTGCCCGGCGCGGCGGGTGGCACCGGGGAGTCCGATTCGGACGAGTCCGGTCCAGCGGAGTCCGGAGCCGCCGAGTCCGAGTCCGGAGCTCCTTCCGGCAGACCGCCGTGCTCTGCGGCGCGCTCCTCGAGGGCCGGGGCGGCCGCGGGATCGCCCGGCGCGATCAGTCCGTTGTGCTCGGCGTCTTCCTCGGTGTACGCCTCGAACGGCGTGTTCAGCGCGGCCGGGGTGGGCAGGGGACCTGACGGTGGCGGGAAGCGGCTCAGATCGAGCAGTCCGCCGAGCGGCTGCGAGAAGATCTGTCCGGTCAGGAAATTCAGCAACTGGAGGGCATTGCCGACCGGGGTGCCGGGGGCAGCCGGGACCGACGGCGCGGGCACGATGATCGTCGACTTGCCGACCGCGGTGACGTTCTGGTTGGTATACGCGATGCGGGTGACCGATCGACTCTTGTACCCCTCCCACGTCCGGCCCTCCAGCCGGTACCCGCCGAGCGGGGCGGCGGCCGGCGGGGCGAGCGGATTGCCGCACGAGCACATGGCGCGCGGGACGCCGGCGGAGTCGACGTAGACCGCCGTCCCACGCTGCAGGACGGACTGGAACGGGACCGCTCGGCCGGAGGTGTACGAGTGGTTGGTCACCCAGGTGTCGCTCGTCAGCACCACGGGGTTGAGGGTGTTCAGATAGTGCGGGATGTCGGCGGTGCCGATGCCGTAGACGCCGGCCCAGGCGCGAGCCGCCGGGGGATCGGCGAGCAACCGGTTGCTGAGTGCCGCGGTGTCGCAGGCGGCGGTGTCTCCCGCGGCATACAGCCCGGCGTCGGTGCCGTTGACCGCGCGGCCGCCGAGGTCGGCTGCACCCGCGGTACCGGTGAGTGCCACGTTCGCCGGGAGGTCGCCGGCCCCGGACACGAGGACCGGATCGGTGAACGGATCGATCCCCGGGTCGTTCGCCGCGGTCAGGGTGAGGCCGGGGACGTAGATGTCCCCGTCGCGGGCCTTGACGACGAAGACGATTCCCGCGGCGAGGACGAGCGCGAGGACGACCACGACGGCGCTCAGTACGAGGGTCAGTGTGCGACGGCCGTCGGGCTGCGGCGGGATCGCGCCGTACGGGGTCGACGGGTGGGTCGGGGGACCGGGTGGATAGGTCATCGCGCAGCTCCTACTGGTCCACTCCTGCCCGGGCGGGCAATCGTTCGACCCGAGCCCAGTATCGGCGCGTCACAGAGCCGGGAGCAAGGCTTGACCAGCATTTTCACGTCGTCGACGGCAAATCTCGACCGTTTGGACCACACCGTTGTAACGCCGCGCGGCGGGGCACCGACACCAGTCCGGGCCCCGCGCGCGGAGCCGGGTCAGGCCCGGCCGAACACCATCGATTCCTCGACCTTGTTGATGCGGTGGTCGATGGCGTCGCGGTAGTAGTTGTGCCGCACCTGCCAGTGACCGCGGGTGCCCGACTTCGGCAGTGCATCCGGGGACCGTTCGACGTACCCCGCTTTGAGGTCCCACAGCGGCCGCGAACCCATGACCTCCGAACCCAGATGCGGATAGGCATGGGTGTAGCCGTTGGTGCGCATGTACCTGATCAGGTCGGCGACGGCGCGAGCGGTCATGTCCGCGCGAAGGGTCCACGAGGCGTTCGTGTAACCGACCGACCAGGCGAGGTTCGGGACGTCCTCGATGAGGTAGCTCTTGAAGACGAAGCGGTCGTGCGGTTTCACCTCGGCGCCGTCGACGCGGAGCCGGGTACCGCCGAAGCCGAGCAGTTGCAGTCCGGTCGCGGTGACGATGATGTCGGCGTCGAGGTGCTTGCCCGAGGTGAGGGTGACCCCCGAGGCGTCGAAACGGTCGATGTGGTCGGTGACCATCTCGACCTTGCCCGCGGTGATGTCGGCGAAGAGGTCGGCGTCGGGAACCATGCACATCCGCTGGTCCCACGGGTTGTACGTCGGATTGAAGTGCAAGTCGACCGGATAGTCCTCGGGCAGGTTCGCGACGACATTGTTCCGGATCATCTTGCGTCCGAGCTTCGGGAACCGGTGGGTAAGGTGGACGATCGCGGCCGTCTGGGCCGCGTACCGGGTGCGGATGACCTTGTGCGCCGCCTGCGGGGGCAACAATTTCTGCACGAGCGGTGCCAGGTACTGCTTCTGCTTGGACGAGAAGATGTACGACGGCGAGCGCTGCAGCATCGTGACGTGCTCGGCCTGCTCGGCGAGGCTCGGGATGAGACTGACCGCCGTCGCGCCGCTGCCGATCACCACGACGCGCTTGCCCCGGTAGTCGAGGTATTCGGGCCAGTGCTGCGGGTGCACGATCTGCCCGGTGAAGTCGTCGGCACCGGCGAACCGCGGTGTGTAGGGGTTGTCGTAGTCGTAGTAACCGGTCGCGAAGATGACGAACCTCGCGCGGTGGGTCTCACGGCGCCGGTCCTCACCGACCTCGACCCCCAGTGTCCAGGTGTCGGTCGCCGAGTCCCAGTCGGCGGTCAGGACGTGCTGACCGAACCGGATGTGCTCGGCGATGGCGAACTTGTGGGCGGTGTCCTCGATGTACTCCCGGATGTCGTTTCCGTGCGCCAGCGCCCGCGGCTTGCGCCACGGCTCGAACGGGTAACTCAGCGAGTAGATGTCGCTGTCGGACCGCACGCCGGGGTACCGGAACAGGTCCCACGTGCCGCCCATGCGTTCGCGGCGTTCGAGGATCAGATAGTCGGCGTCGGGATTCTGCTCCTTCAGCCGATAGGCGCAGTCGATGCCGGACAAGCCGGCGCCGATGATGATCACGTCGCGCACGGTTGGCTGTGTGGCGTTCGGTTCGCTGTCGGTCACGGGGACCTCCTCGGTGGGGATGCCTCAGGTGCTGTCATCATGCAACACTTGTCTTCAGATGTGAACGGAATCACACCAACCGTAGGCCTGCCCGCCTGCGGCCAGTCATCGCGCGAGGTCAGGGGACGCAAGATGCCAATGGAAAAACACACTTACTGCCGAATCTGTGAGCCGCTGTGCGGCATGATCGCGACCGTCGAGGACGATCGGCTGATCTCGTTGCGGCCGGACAAGGAGCACCCGCTGTCGCGGGGCTTCGCGTGTCCGAAGGGGATCGCGTTCACCGAGATCGTCAACGATCCCGATCGTCTCCGGCACCCGCTCCGGCGACGCCCCGACGGCGAGTTCGAGCAGATCTCGTGGGACACGGCGCTCGAGGAGATCGGCCGCCGGCTCGTCGAGGTGCACCAGAAATCCGGCAGCGACTCGATCGGCTGGTACTTCGGCAACCCAGCGACGTTCTCGACCGGACACACGCTGTGGACCGCGATCTTCATGAACCTCCTCGGCACGCCGCACGTGTACTCGGCGGGATCCCAGGACGTGAACAACCGCTTCGTCGCCAGCCACTTCCTGTACGGCAACCCGTTGACCGCCCCGATTCCCGACATCAACCGCGTCGACTACCTCGTGATCATCGGGGCGAATCCGGTCGTGTCGCACGGCAGCGTGATGAGTTCGCCACGTATCCGTGAGGGTCTGAACGCGATCACCGCGCGCGGCGGGTCCGTCGTCGTCGTCGATCCCCGGCACACCGAGACGGCCCGCGAGTTCGACTGGCTGCCGATCACGCCCGACACCGATGCGTTGTTCCTGCTGTCGCTGTTGCACGTGCTGTTCGACGAGAACCTCGCCGACCGCGACCGGCTCCGGCGGCAGGCGCGGGGCGTGGCGGAGCTCGAGGCGCTCGTCGGGGCCTATGCGCCGGAGGTGACCGCGGGCCGGACGGACATCGATCCGGAGCGTGTGCGGGCGGTCGCCCGCTCGCTCGCCCGTACGGAGCGGGCCGCGGTGTACGGACGGGTGGGTACCTCACTGGGGCGCACCGGCACGCTGACGACCGCCCTGCTGGACATGGTGAACCTCGTCGCGGGCAACCTGGACGTACCGGGCGGGTCGATGTTCGGTGATCTGGGGATTCCCGGTCAGCGCCTGGGCGTCGCCGCGCTGCAACGGCTTTCGAGCTTTCGCTGGGCGGGGCGCCGGAGCCGCGTCGGCGGTCTGCCGCAGGTCCTCGGGACCGCGCCGGCGTCGTTGATGGCCAAGGAGATCACCACCCCGGGCCGCGGGCAGCTGCGCGCGCTGTTCGTCAGCGCGGGCAATCCAGTGCTGTCGGTTCCGAACGGTGACGAATTACGTTCGGCGCTGGACGAACTCGACCTCATGGTGTCCCTGGACATCTACCGCAACGAAACCAACACCCGGGCCGACTACATCCTGCCGGCCACCACGATGTACGAACGCGAGGACTTCCTGCTGCCGTTCCAGGCCCTGTTCACCACACCGTTCAAGCAGGCCACCGAGGCGGTCATCCCACCGCAGGGTGAAGCGCGCGAAGAGTGGACGGTGATCAACGAACTCATCGGCTTCCTGTCGTCGGAGAGCCTGCTGATCCGTTCGCTGCACGTCGGCAACCAGCTGGCGCGACGCGTGGGCCGGCCGGTCACCCCGCGCCGGGTCTCGGACCTGGTGATCCGAATGGGGCTGGGAGGAGACCGATTCGGCCTCCGACGCGGTGGGCTCACCTACCGTCGACTCGTCGAGGACCACCCGCACGGTGTCGTGGTCGCCGACGACCTCGCCCCCGGGCAGCTGGCCAAGAACGTCACGTACCTCGACGGCCGGATCCGGTTGACCGCACCGGAGTTGATGACCGAGGTCGAGCGACTCGGTGTCGATGACGACGCAGGGTATCCGTTGCGGCTCATCGGGATGCGTGAGATCCGGTCGGAGAACAGTTGGCAGCACAATGCGCCGATGTTGTTGCGCGGCGGACGGTCCCACGCGGCCCGGATGCACCCCGACGATGCCACGGCACGCGGGCTGGCCGAAGGTGACCTCGCGACGGTGGAGTCCCGGCACGGTCGGATCTCATTGCCCGTGACCGTCACCGAGGACATCAAACCCGGCGTCGTCGCGATCCCACATGGGTGGGGCCACAACGGCTCCGGCGGTTGGACGCAGGCGAACGCGGCTGCGCAGAACGATCTGGGTGCCGGCGGCGTGAACGTCAACGCACTCATCTCGTCCGCCCCGGCCGACCTCGAGCGGCTCGCCGGGATGGCGAACATGACCGGCGTGCCGATCCAGGTGTCGGCGATGACCGAGAGCCGGGTACGGTCCGAGACGGATGCGCAACCCGCTCGAACCTGAACGCACACACCGGTTCCCCAGACGAGCAGTGATGCTCGCGCAGGGAACCGGTGTGTGTTCAGGGTGTGGCGCGGTGTCCCGTGCGTCCAGACGTTATCCCGCCCACGGAGTCCGGACTCTTCCGTGTTCGAGGCGAACGGATCGCACCCGGGTCACGCAGCACGATTCTCACCGACGGATCGCGTCGGTGAGAATCGTGGAAAGCGCTCTCGCGCAGTGTTTACGGAGAGATCACATGCCGGCCGGGGGCATGAGCACGCTGTCGATGAGGTACACCTGCGCGTTCGAGGTGGTGACGCCACCGCAGACCACGCCGGCCTCATTGACCTTCAGGTTGTCGCCCGATCCGGTCACATTGACCTGCTGGCCCTCGAGAGTGGTGTGCTCCCCGACGATCTGGTCAGGGGTCGCCTGGCCCTCGACCACGTGGTAGGTCAGGATCTTGTTGAGCAGGTCAGCGTCGGTCTTGAGCTGCTCGACGGTCTCCGGGGGCAGCTTCGCGAATGCGTCGTCGGTCGGCGCGAACACGGTGAACTCACCCTCGTTGAGGGTCTTCACGAGGTTGACCTCGGGGTTCAGCTGACCCGAAAGTGCTTGTGTCAGGGTCGTGAGCTCGGGGTTGGTGGCCGCCGCGGTGGCAACGGGCACGGTCGACATCCCGTTCACCGATGCCGGTCCCGAGGGATTGGCCTCGGCGTAGGCGGCGCAACCCGGCCCGACGAGGTTGGCGGCCGGATCGGCCATCGCGCTCTCACTCATCATGGCGCTGGATTCGGTTGCCGCGCCGGTCGTTTCGCTCGAGGTGTCCGAATCGTCACTGGAACAACCGGCCATCACGCCGACGGCGAGGACCAGTCCGGTCAACGCTCCTGCTACACGGGGAATTCGCTTGATCATCGTCGATCCAATCTGTGTTGGGGTGTCGACTGCGCCTGGCCGGCAGCCTCACAACGTCTTCGGCGCCCGGGCGCCTGCGGATTGGTCGGAGATGAGACTGATCGTCGAATGCCCGGTGTAGCTCACCGCGCAGGCGTCACTTCGCCCAGTCGGCGTCGGCCCACTGCTCGGCCCATTCCTGCCCTTCGGAGATGGCGCCCATCGTGGTCTGGCCGTCGAGCGCCTCCCGGATGATGTCGGCGTGGCCGCAGTGGTGTGCGGTCTCCCGGATGAGGTGGATGATCATGACCCGGATCGACAGCCACTCGCGTTCCGGCTGCCACGGCGCCGTGGGCTGAGGGATCAGCTCGTCGAGGCTCTCGGCGTCGGCGATCACGCGGTCGAACTCGGCGGCCCCACGGTCGTACTCGGCCAGCCAGTCGGCGAGAGTCTCGTCGCCGGTCATCTCGTACTCGGTCATGGCCTGGCTCATGTCGAACTCGGCGTTCTCGTCCCGCTCGGTGACGACGCGGGCCGCATTCTCCTCGCCGTGCGCGAGATGCTTGATCAGCGCGCCGATCGTGAGGGTGCTGACCGTCGACTGCTTGCGGGCATCGTCGTCGGAGAGGTTGCGTGCGGTGATCTTGAGCATGTTGCGCTGATCCTGCAGCAGGATGAGCAGGTCGCGCTTCTCGCCGGTGACGTCGACGCTGAGTTCGGTGGAGGTGTAGGTGCTTATGACGGGTGTCCTCTCGATTGGTGTGAGGACCACGCTATGAGCGATGGAGGACAATTCCGGTCCTCGTTCTCTCGTTATCTGAGGCGCAAGGTTGCGAGCGTCGTTTTGCTCCCTGAGGAGCGAGCTTGCGAGCGTCATCCTGCTCCCTGAGGAGCGAGCTTGCGAGCGTCATCCTGCTCCCTGAGGAGCGAGCTTGCGAGCGTCATCCTGCTCCCTGAGGAGCGAGCCTGCGAGCGTCACGAAGGGTCTCGCAACCGCAGTCGCCGAACCCTTCGTGACGCGCCCTCCGCAAGCTCCGGGCGCTCCTCAGGGAGCGGGGGCTGACGTGCCCTCCGCACTCAGGGAGCGGGGGTTGGCCGCGCCCTCCGCAGCTCCGGGCGCTCCTCAGGAAGCGGGGGCTGACGTGCCCTCCGCACTCAGGGAGCGGGGGTTGGCCGCGCCCTCCGCAGCTCCGGGCGCTCCTCAGGAAGCGGGGGGCGGCACGCCTCGGACTCAGGGATTAGAGGGTCTGCGGGTGGATCCCCCTCTGCGGTCACCGACGCCGGCAAGCAAATCTGTTGAGCCGCGAGCGTTCGGGGGCGACCATTTCCGCATGACTTCGACCGGCGGTACCCCGTCCGACGTGACTTCGCGGCTGGCGTCGTTGACGCGCAAGCCCGATCGGGCAGCCGATCGCGAGCTGCTCGACGCGCTGCTCGACGAGACCAAGGTGGGGACCCTCAGCACCGTCGTCGACGGAATGCCATGGTCGGTGCCGATGCTCTTCGCCCGGGACGGCGACTCGATCCTGCTGCACGGATCGACCGGGGCGGGTGCGCTCCGGCACGTCGCCGCGGGTGCGCCGGTGACGTTCACGGTGTTCGCGCTGGACGGGCTCGTCGTCGCCGACACCCTCTTCGACCATTCGGCGAACTACCGGTCGGCGGTCGTACGCGGAGTCCTCGAAGTCGCCGACGACGCGCAGTTGGCTTTGGAAGTGTTGTCCGACAAGCTGATTCCGGGGAGGGTGGCCGAGGTCCGGCCGACGACGCGCAAAGAGTTGGCAGCGACGGTGGCCCTGCGACTGCCGATCGTCGACGGCCAGTGGATCGCCAAGGCGCGGACGGGCGGGCCGGGTGGGGAGTCGGCGGACTGGACCGGCGTGGTTCCCGTGCGGACCGTGTACGACGCCCCGGTCACCTACAGCGGCGACGAGCCGCCCGACTCGGTACGAGCGCTCGTGGACTGATCTCGCCGGAGACGGAGATGCGCAACCAGCGGATAGGGGTGTGACCCGCTGGTTGCGCGTCCGGTGATCGCGTCGTGGGGCAGGCGCGGTCGTCGAAGTCTGCCCGACGCGATCGGCTGTTGGCGCGGCCCGACTGCGGGTCGCACAGTCGGTTCATCGTTCGCGCACGGTGGCGCCGTTACGCGCCGGGTTGGCGCGCAACGGCAGGCGCTCATCGCTGGCGCAGGAGGAACCGCTGGATCTTGCCGCTCGGCGTCTTGGGCAAGGCGTCGACGAAATGCACGGTGCGCGGGTAGGCGTGCGCGGCGAACTGCGTCTTGACCAGCTGCTGGAGCTCGGCTTCGAGCGCATCGGTGCCCTCGACCCCGTCCGCGAGGACGACGAACGCCTCGAGGACCTCGCCGCGGAGCTCGTCGGGGCGCCCGACGACGGCGACATCGACGACCGACGGATGGGTGATCAGCACGCTCTCGACGTCGAACGGGCCGATCCGGTAGCCGGCCATGATGATCACGTCGTCGTCGCGTGCGGTGAAGAAATAGCGGCCCTCGTCGTCCACCCGCCCGGTGTCGCCAGTCAGGTACCACCGTCCGTCCGGTGAGAAGCGCTGTTTGGTCTTCTCCGGAGCGTCGAGGTACCCCTCGAACCACATCAGCGGGCTGGCCGGGACGTCGATGGCGATCTGACCGTCGACGATCCCCGCGGCGAAGCCGGGCATCGGCTGTCCCATCGAACCCGGGACAAGGGTCTCGTGGACCGACTCGTGCCAATGGTTGTTGATGAACATGCCGTGTTCGGTCTGGCCGTAGTGGTCGCGGACCTCGGTGCCGATGGCTCGCAGCGCCCAGTCGATGACGTCGGGGGTCAGGGGTTCGCCCGCCGACGACGCGCGGCGTAGCGAGAAGCCCGAGATGCGCGGGTCCTTGCTGAGCGCTCGGTAGACGGTCGGTGCCGCGGCGAAGTTGGTGACGCCGAGGTCGCCGAGGATCTTCGCGGTCAGTTCGGGGGTGAAGCCGGCGTGCAGCAGGAGGTTGCGCCGGCCGGCGGCCAGCGGCCCGAGCACGCCGTAGTAGAGGCCATAGGCCCAGCCGGGGTCGGCGGCGTTCCAGAACACGTCGTCGGCGCGGACATCCAGGCCGAAGTGCATGTAGGCGACGAACGAGGCGAGCGCCCTGACCGGGACCGGGACGCCCTTCGGCGCGCCGGTCGTGCCGCTGGTGAAGAGCAGGACCAGGGTGCCGTCGCCGCCGACCGCGACCGACTCGGTGACCGGCTCGTGCGCAGCAATGAGTTCCTCGAACTGGTCGCCGGCGATCACCGTGGTGATCCCGTCGATGCTCGCGAGCTTGTCCGCCTGACTCGACTCGGTGATCACGACCTTCGCGGCGCCGGCCTGCAGCCGCATCTCGATCGCGGGTGTCGCGAACGCGGTGAACAGCGGGATGTAGATCGCGCCGAGGCGGGCGATGGCCAGCAGCGAGACGACGAGCTCCTCGCGCTTGCCCATGAGGACGCCCACCGTGTCGCCCCGACCGATGCCCATCTCCGCAAGGGCCGCCGCGAGTCTCTTGGACCTCTCGGCCAGTTCGCCGTAGGTGATGTCGGTGGTGACCGGACGTACGCCGCCGGACTGCTGATCGTCGGTCTGCTCGACCTCGATCACCGTGAAGGCGATCGCCTCGGGATCGTGCCCGTCGACGAGGAGTGCCGCCGCATCGGCGTCGGACGCCCCGTAGATTGCCAACCATCGTTCGACCATGTCGGTGGGGGTCGTGGTGGCCTGTGTCATCGTGAACCTCGCTCCGTACTGAGTAAGCTGAGTCACAGTGTCCTCCGCGACCGGCCCCAGGAACACCCTCGGAAGAGGGGGAGAAGTGAGGTGAGATGCCCGAGCCACTGAGCGGGATCGTCACCGAGGCGTTGCGTCGGGTGCGCAAGTCCAGTGGGGTGCCACTGGCCTTCGCGGGTGTCCTGAACGGACCGTCGAACCTGCGTCTACAGCATTTCGCCGGTACGACCGTGGGCGCGTTGAACGGGGTGTCGGTCGACGTCGGGCACGGGCTGGGCGGCAAGGTCGTCTCGCTGAACCGCCCGATGGTCGTCGACGACTACCTCTGCACGCCACGGATCACCCATCGCTACAACACGATCATCGAGCGGGAAGGGTTGCGCGCCATGATGGCCGCTCCGGTCATCGTCGATCGGACGCCCGTGGCGGTGCTCTACGGCGCGCTGCACACCCCGGACCCGATCGGCGGGCGGATGCTCGACGTCCTCGCGATGGAGGCCCGCACCGTCGAACACGAGATCGTCGCGTCCCGCGCCCGGCTCGAGCACGCCGCCCAGGACGAGGCGGAGATGCGCGACCGGATGACCGCGGCCTACGCGCGGCTTCGGTCGCTGGCCGAGACGGTCGACGACGCCCGGCTCGCCGACGAACTCGCTTCGATCACCGAGGCCCTGATCGCCGCGAGCCCGGCATCGAAGACACAGGTGGAACTGACCGGCCGGGAGCAGGACGTGATCTCCCTTGCCGCACTGGGTTACTCGAACGCCCGTATCGCGGAGACCCTCGGGGTCACCGTGTACACGGTGAAGGGCTACATGAAGGATGCGATGCGCAAGCTCGGGGCGTCGTCGCGGCTGGAAGCCGTGGTGACCGCCCGCAGCGCCGGTCTGCTGCCCTGACGCGTCCCCTGGCCCTGAGGAGCGCCCGGAGCTTGTGGAGGGCGGCGACCAACCCCTGCTCCCTGAGGAGCGCCCGGAGCTTGCGGAGGGCGGCGACCAACCCCTGCTCCCTGAGGAGCGCCCGGAGCTTGCGGAGGGCGCGTCACGAAGGGTCTCGCGTCCCCGGTCGGAGGGGTTGATCCGCGCGCAGATGGGTATCACCGGGTCCCATGCGAGCACTCTCAGCGGCACTGCTGGCCCTCGGCCTCATCGGAACACTCGTCGTCGCTACGCCGGCAACGTCGACGGCGGCACCCGCCGAGACATGTGGCACCGATCTCCGGCCTGCCGACCGCGAGCGGATCGTCGAACTCAGTACCTACGATCGGGATTCGAAGGACCTCCCTCTCATGCAGCTGCGACGAAACGTCGACAAGCTGTACGGGATCGTCGACATCCTCACCGACCGCCGCGACCGGCGCGGATTGTTCGCCCTCGGGCTGGCCGCGGTGGAACGCGACGCGGTGATGCCGCTGCAGAACAACCCGCGCGTCTTCCAGACCCCGCGGTGGGCCCCGGTCATCAGCCTCGAACTCCTCAACCGGTTCCTCGACGCCGTGCGAGGCGAATTCGGCGGC
This sequence comes from Gordonia sp. NPDC127522, assembly GCF_042672305.1. Lineage (NCBI taxonomy): Bacteria > Bacillati > Actinomycetota > Actinomycetes > Mycobacteriales > Gordoniaceae > Gordonia > Gordonia sp. NPDC127522. The sequence continues at coordinate 41,595 of NZ_JBHXVK010000002.1, read as the reverse complement.
GGACCGGTCGCACCCCAGTGGCGGCACTATTTCGACATGGCCGATGATTGCGCCGTCCCCGGCCAACGGGTCGCGATGGCCGGTTACAACGCGCACATCACCGTCGACCTCGCCTATGCGACCGCCGACGCCCGGGCCACGACGGCGAATGCGCGGGATTTCTTCTTCATCGTCGACTCCATTGCCGCACATGGAAATTCGATCGTCACCGCGACACTCCGCGAATACGGCGTCAACCTCGGACCGATCTTCCGGTTCTACGTGGTCGGTGAGGGCCTCGACCGCGTCGTGGGAGCCGGCCGGGCGACCGGGCCGATGCTGCGGGCCGCCGACGTCGGATACAACGTGCTGACGTTCCGCAACGGACTCGCGCTCCAGGATCCGGCGACCGCTGCTCGGGCACGCGGTGACGTGACCGGGCTGTGGAACACCGGCGAGACGGCGCTGACCGCGTTCCAGCGGGTCGGGCTGGTCCGATGACCGGCCGGTCGGCCTCATCGGTGGGTGTCGGGCAGGTCACGTCGGAAGGGCCGGAATATCCCGAGCGGGGTCGTAGTTGTACCCCGCGACGGTGACGGACTCAATGCCCCGGGTCCCACCCTTTTGCCGCTTCGAGCGGCCTGTTTGCCGAGAGGCGCACTGACCGGCACCGTCCCTGTGCACAGCGAAGCCGCCGACCCCTCGGGTCGGCGGCTTCGCTGTTCTCCGAGCAGACGGGTCTCAGTGGTCCCGCAGTTTCTCGATGAGCTCGTCCTTCTTCAGGTCGGAGTAACCCGAGAGGTCGAGTTCCTTGGCGCGGTCCTTGAGCTCGTCGACCGTCCAGTCCTCGTAGGACCCGGACTTGCCGCCGCTCTTGCCGACGTCCGACCGTGAGCTGTTGGCCGCGGCGTTGGCGATCCGGGCGGACTTCTCCTTCGAGTTGCCCTCGTCGCGCAGCTTCTCGTAGAGCTCGTCGTCCTTGACCGAAGGTCCAGGGTCCTTCTTGTTCTCTGCCATGGTCTACCTCCTCGTGGTGGAGATGAGCGGTGTCCGCACCAGGGTTGCCAGATGCGTCGGTGGTCAAACAACGGGATCGGGGTGGACGGATCGACGCTGTGTTCACGATGACCGAACCCGGCGCGGGTGTGCGGTTCGTCGGTCTACGGTTACGTCCGAACGGGCGCCTGGATAATCACAGTAGACGACGACTACTCTGAGTAGTCAGCTTTGGTCGGTACCGATAAGGTTGTGGCGATGTGTTCCGGCGACGTCACCCATGCGTCGCCGCACTCGCAGCACACGTCGCACCCGTACCACGAACAACGCAGTTGCGGAAGGAACAACGTATGTCGCAGACAGTCAAGGGAGTCATCTCGCGCAGTAAGAAGGCGCCGACAGAGGTCGTGGATGTGGTGATCCCGGACCCGGGTGCGCGTGATGTGGTGGTGGCGATCAAGGCGTGCGGTGTCTGCCACACGGACCTGGCCTACCGCGAGGGCGGCATCAACGACGAGTATCCGTTCCTGCTCGGCCACGAGGCCGCGGGTGTGGTCGAGTCGGTCGGTTCCGATGTCACCCACGTCGAGGTCGGCGACTTCGTCGTCCTGAACTGGCGGGCGGTGTGCGGGCAGTGTCGGGCGTGTAAGCGGGGCCGTCCGTGGTACTGCTTCGACACTTTCAACGCCAGCGTCCCGATGACCCTGACCGACGGCACCGAACTGACCCCGGCGCTGGGCATCGGTGCGTTTGCCGAGAAGACCCTCATCCACGAATTGCAGTGCACCAAGGTCAATCCAGACACCGACCCGGCGGTGGCCGGGTTGCTCGGCTGCGGTGTGATGGCCGGTATCGGTGCGGCGATGAACACCGGCAACGTCGGCCGCGGCGACTCGGTCGCGGTCATCGGGTGCGGCGGTGTCGGTGATGCCGCGATCGCCGGCGCCCGGTTGGCCGGTGCGACGACGATCATCGCGATCGACCGCGATGCGTCGAAGCTGGAATGGGCCACCGATCTCGGTGCCACCCACACCATCGACGGCTCGAAGGTCGACGATGTGATCGCCGCGGTGCAGGAACTGACCGACGGCAACGGCGCCGACGTCGTGATCGATGCGGTCGGCCGCCCGGAGACCTACAAGCAGGCCTTCTACGCGCGCGATCTTGCCGGGGTCGTCGTGCTGGTCGGTGTGCCGACCCCGGAGATGACCTTGGAGATGCCGCTGGTCGACTTCTTCTCCCGCGGTGGTGCATTGAAGTCGTCGTGGTACGGCGACTGCCTGCCCGAGCGTGACTTCCCGATGCTGATCGATCTCTACGAGCAGGGTCGTCTGCCGCTGGACAAGTTCGTCACCGAGCGCATCGGCATCAATGATGTGGAGGCCGCGTTCTCGGCGATGGAGGCCGGCAAGGTGCTGCGATCGGTGGTCGAGCTGTGAGCGGCGAGTTGCGTATCGACAACGTCGTCACCTCGGGCACCTTCAGTCTCGACGGCGGCACCTGGGACGTCGACAACAATGTGTGGCTGGTCGGCGACGACGACGAGGTCATCATCATCGACGCCGCGCACTCCGCGCAGCCGATCCTCGCCGGCGTCGGCAACCGCACGGTCAAGGCGATCGTGCTCACCCACGGGCACAACGACCACGTCACCGTTGCCCCGGAACTGTCGCAGGCCACCGGAGCGCCGATCCTGCTGCACCCCGGCGACGACATGCTGTGGAACGACACTCATCCCGATGTCGCGCACCAGGATCTCGAGGACGGCCAGAAGATCGGGGTCGCGGGGACCGAGCTGACGATCATCAACACCCCGGGCCACTCGCCGGGCTCGTCGGTGATCCACCTGCCCGAGGCGAAGGTGCTGTTCTCCGGCGACACCCTGTTCCAGGGCGGGCCCGGCGCAACAGGCCGCTCGTACTCGAGTTTTCCGACGATCATCGCCTCGATCACCGAGAAGATCTTCACCCTCGACCCGGAGACCAAGGTCTACACCGGACACGGCGACGGCACGACTGTCGGTGACGAAGCCCCTCATCTCGAAGAGTGGATCAAACGCGGTAGCTGACAGGCGACAGGGCACTTCCTCGGCCGGCTACCGGCGGTGGAATTGTTCAGACTCCAGGGGTCCACGGGACGTGTCGTGGCTCGATCGGTCTATCCGTCTCATATGTCGAACAGGTGTGAGGTGATCAACGGCCGGTTCGGCTTTCCTTGTTCGGTGGCAGGGATCGTGTCGACGATCGCGTATGTCATCTCGACGGTGTCCGGGACGGTCGTCCGCAACCGCGCGTCGAGGTCGTCGACGGTCAGCGAGGCGGCCGGGTCGAGCACGACGACCGCGCCGAAGACCGGGTCGACCGTACCGGGCGCGGGTACCGCGACGGCGTAGCGAACCTCCGGTTGGGCGCACAGGGCCTCCTGGATGTCGACCGGGAGCACCGACTGCGCGCCGACGAACCGACGGTCGGCGGCGCGTCCTCGTACGAGCAGATATCCGTCGTGATCGATCACTCCGACGTCGCCGGTGACGAACCACCCGTCGTCGGTGAAGCCGGAATGCGGTGGCGCCACGCTGTACCCGTGGGCCTGCGCAGGCGTCCGTACATGGATGACCCCCTCCTCGAGCGGTGCGCAGGCTAGTCCCTCATCGGTGCGGATCCGCACCTCGGTCGTCGGCAGCGGTCGTCCCGACGTGCCGAGATGTGGTGAGTCGACGACGTAGTCAGTGCCCGCGAGCATGCTCACCACGCCGAATTCGCTGGCGCCGTAGGGGTTCACGAGTATCGGGCGGCCCGCTCGCCGCACCAGTCGGCGCCGCAACGACGCCGCAGCATCGGCACCGACGTGGCTGATCCCGACCACCGAGGACAGGTCGGCATCCGGGAGGTCGTCGCTGTCGAGCAGATCGACGAGCAGCGGTTCCACGAGGGCGAGGTGCGTGATGCGCGCGTCGGTGATCGTCCGCAGGACCGCCGACGGCGCGAACCCGTTCTGTAGGTGAACTCGCCCGCCGCCGAGGAGAACCGTGTCGACGAGGGTCTGCGCGATGTAGGCCAACGGAGTACACACCAGTTGACGCCGGCCCGGTGTCGGTCCGAGGTCGACCAGCCGCCGGTACTCCGCGTGGGTTCGGACGCTCGCCTTGGACACACCGGTCGTCCCGCCGGTGGCCACCAGAACGCAGTCGTCCTGCGGCGAGATGGGCACCGATCCCGGCGCGTCGAAAGAGGTGTCCCCGGCGGTCAGCAGATCGACCACGTCGGCAACCGGCCCGACCGCGAGGACGGTCGCGGGGGACGACGCCCCGACGGCCGCCGCGGTCTCGGGGAAGACGACGACGACGTCCGCGTCGATGCGGGACAGGAACACCTGCAATCGTTCGGGCGACCCGGCGTCGGGGCAGTACACCGTGACCGCACCGAGGAGTGCGGCGGCGTACCGCACCGCGATCGCCTCCCCGGTCACCGGCGCGACGAGCGCGACACGATGCCCGTGATCGATGCCGTGGCGGTGGAGCGCTGCGGCGAACCTGCCCACGAGATCGAGGAGATCGCGGCCGGTGTAACGCCGGCGCTCGTCGGACAGGACCTCGCGGGCGAGGTCGCGTCGGAGCCGGTCCTCGATCGCGTGCACGTAGGTCGCGAAGCCGCTCTCGGAGCTGCTGGTCATTCTCTACTACTCTCTCGTCGCTCTCTGTCGCCGCTGGGTCGGGCCGGTCGGCGTAGGGCGCTCCGGCGGCTGGTGTCCGATGTACCGGACGCTGTGGGGTGTGCCGTCGTTCAGTCGGCGAAGGCGTCGTTGTGCGGATCGGTGTGGGGTTCGAACTCGATGACCCGGGCCGCATGCTGGGCGAGTTCTTCGCCGACGAGGTCACCGATCAAGGCGGCGGTCATGTCGATGCCGGCGGAGACTCCCGACGATGTCCAGCGGTCGCGGTCGTGCACCCATCGGGCCCGACGTTGCCACGACACCGACTTACCGTACTGCGCAACGTGATCGAACGATCTCTTGTTCGACGTCGCCCGGTAGCCGTCCAGCAGTCCGGCCGCCGCGAGGATCGCCGAGCCGGTGCACACCGAGGTCACGAGCTTCGCGCCGGAGGCATAGGCGCGGAGCTGGTCGAGGAAGTCGGTGTCCTCCACCATGGTGAGCCAACCGATGCCGCCGGGCACCAGCACGATGTCTGCCTCAGGACCCGACAGGCTGTGGGTTGTCTCGACTCTGGTTCCCTGGGAACTCGCGATCAGACCTGATTCTGCGGAAACCATCGTGATCTGGAAGTGTTCGGGTAGCACGCTGAGGATCTCGACCGGCCCGAACACGTCCAGGAGTTCGAAGCCGTCGTAGAGCACCACGGCTACATTGCGGGCGGGAATGTCGTTGTCAGACATGGTTGCTCCTGGGTATGGCGTCGTTGCCGTCCGAGCCGGCGAGGTCATCGTGGTCGGTGTGCTGCGGCAACAGGATCCCGACGGCGATGGCGGCGGCGAGCACCGCGCCTGAGGCCACCAGAAGCGACACGTGCATCCCGCTGCTGAAGGCGGTGTCGGCGTGTGCGGCGATCTGCCCGCCGACATGGGACGCCCCGGCGAACGAATCGCGGGCTCTGTCGACCAGCTCCGCTGGTACGCCGGGCAACTCGAGCGCGTTGCGGTAGCCCGCGGTGAGCAGGCTGCCGAGGACAGCGATGCCGAGTGCTCCGCCGACCTCCCGTGAGAGGTCGTTCATCGCCGAGGCGACACCTTGCTGCTGTGACGGCAAGGCCCCGGTGATGGCGCTTGTTGCCGGTGTCATCGCCGCGCCCATTCCGAATCCCAAGGGCAGCAGACCGGTGACGACCAGCCAGTACGAACTGTCCGTGCCGAGCTGGGCGAGCACCGCCAGGCCGATCGCCACCATCACCAGCCCGGTCACGCACACCACGCGGGTGCCGAACATGGCGGCAAGCTTCGGTGACAATCGGGCCGCGGGCATCATCACCGCCGCCATCGGAAGCATCGAGATCGCCGACATCAAGGCAGAGTCGCCCCGAACGAGCTGCAGGTACTGCAGCACCACGAAGATGAAGCCGAAGAAGGCGAAGAACTGCATGAAGATGGACAGGCTGCCCGCGCTGAGTCCGCGGTGGCCGAAGATCCGGGGATCGAGCATCGGGGCCTTCTGGCGGAGTTCGAAGGCGACGAACATGGCGAGGATGACGAACGCGCCGACGATCCCGATCAGTGTCTGGCCCGACAGCCATCCCGCCTCCGGGGCTTCGATGATCGCGTACACCAGGGTGGCCAGGCCCGCGATCGACAGCAGCGCGCCGCCGAGGTCGAGTCGGGGTGCGTCAGGATCGGCGGATTCGGGAACGATCCGCCATGCGGCGACGATCGCCACTGCGGCCAAGGCGACGTTGAGTCCGAATACCGAACGCCACGAGAAGAACTCGAGGAGGATGCCGGAGGTCAGCAGGCCGAGGATCGCGCTGCCGCCGGCCACCCCGGCCCAGATGCTGACTGCTTGGGTCCGCTTCTGCGGCGGGAAAGTGCTGGTGATCGTCGACAGGGTCGCCGGCATCACCAGTGCTGCGCCGAGGCCCAACACGCCGCGCAACGCGATCAGCTCGCCCGGTGAACCGGCCGTCATGGCAACGATGGAGCCCGCGCCGAAGATGGCGAGACCGGCGATGAGCGTCCTACGCCTGCCGTATCGATCGCCGATCGCACCGGCCGGCAGCAGCAAAGAGGCGAAGATCAGCGAGTAGGCGTCGATGATCCACGACAGCTGGGTCTGGCTCGCCCCGGTGGACCGGGCGATGTCGGGCAGTGCGACGTTCAGCGAGGACATCGCGGCGACCACCGCCGCGAGCGCGAGGCATACGACGACCATGACCGCGCGCGTGTTCACAGGTCGATCGGTGGTGGGTGATGAGATGGCCATGATGGCGCCCTTCAGAGGATGAACCGCAGGCTGCGGATCTTTTGGAATGCTGTTCTAAAGGTTTGGAATGACATTCCAAAGAATGGCATACACTGGAGACATGAGCAAGAGCAGCGAGGAGAGAGCGTCGCGGAGGTCCACCCGGCAGCGGGAAGCGGGGGCGGTCACGCGCGCCGAGACCCGACGCCGCGTTCTCGCTGCCGCCATCGAGGTTTTCGCCGAGCACGGTTACGTCGCTGCGACGGTGTCGAAGATCGCCGAGCGCGCGGACGTGTCCGTGCAGAGCTTGTATTCGGCGTGGGGAAACAAGCGGGGCTTGCTGCGGGGCATGATGGAATCGCAGGTACTCGGTGACCAGCCCGGGGCATTGACCAGCGAGAACTTGCCGATGTCGGATGTCGGTGATGTTGCTGCCACGGGCGTGGATTCGCGTGCGCTGATCGCCTACGCGGTTCGTCAGTTCCGTTCGCTCGCCGAACGCGCAGCTCTCGGTTGGCAGACCTACGCCCAGGCGGCCGCGGTCGATCCCGAAGCCGCCGAGGACTGGCAAGCACTGATGAACATCCGGCGCCTGAGTATCCGATCCATCGTCGCCTCGATTCCCGCCGAAGATCTGCGTCCCGGTCTGACCCCCGACACCGCGGGCGACACCGCGTGGGTCATCGCGAGCCCGCACACGCACGAACAGCTCGTCGTCACCGCCGGTTTCACCTACGACGAGTTCGAAGAATGGGTGCGAACCACCCTGATCGCAGCGCTGCTACGACCTGCCGGATGATGCTCGTGCGACGCCTCCGCGTTCACCAGTTTGTGCAGGGCATCAGGCATGGACACCGGGATGGGGAATGATCTCGGTCCGGAATCGGGTAGTACTCGATTGTGAAGATCGATCTGACTGGAAAGACTGCACTCGTCACCGGCTCGACGCAGGGGATCGGGCTCGCCATCGCCGAGGGCCTGGCGTCCAGCGGTGCGCGGGTGGTGATCAACGGCCGAAGCCGCGACAAGGTGAACGACGCCGTGGCGAGGCTCGACGGGGACATCACCGGTGTGGCCGCTGACATCGCGACCGCCGATGGCGCACAGACAGTCCACGAACAGCACCCGGACGTCGACATCCTGGTCAACAACCTGGGCATCTTCGGAGCCGTTGCGGCTCGTGAGATCACCGATGAGCAATGGCGAACCTATTTCGACGTCAACGTCCTGGCGGCAGCCCGCCTCATCCGTTTGTATCTGCCCGCAATGGTCGAGCACGGCTGGGGTCGCGTACTGCAGATCGCCAGCGACTCGGCGATCGTCATTCCCGAGGAGATGATCCACTACGGGGTGTCCAAGACCGCACTGCTGGCCCTGTCGCGCGGCTTCGCGAAGGACGCCGCGGGCTCGGGGGTCACGGTCAATTCCGTCATAGCCGGCCCCACCCACACCGCGGGGGTCGAGGACTTCGTCTATCAGCTCGTCGACAAGGAACTGCCGTGGGAGGAGGCCCAACGTGAGTTCATGCGTAAGCACCGCCCGCAGTCGTTGATTCAGCGACTCATCGAGCCCGAGGAGATCGCCAACATGGTCACCTACCTCGCCTCGCCCTTGGCCTCGGCGACCACCGGCGGGGCGCTACGGGTTGACGGCGGGTACGTCGACTCCGTGCTGCCCTAGCCTCCGAAAAGAACCTGCGAAGCTCCGGTCACGGGTTTGAACAGCATGGGTCGCAACCCAGACCGGGTTCGGACGGCAACTGGCGCAGCGAGGTCGCGACTCGCCTCGAAGACGCTCCGCGGCGAGTTCCGGTCAGGGCGTCGCCCATAGCGACCAGGTCGGCCGGATGCCGGCCGCAGCGTCAATACAGTGCAATGTCCGGCGAGATGCCACCCCGGCCACGACCGAGCGGAAGCTCGATCCGCCCGCCTGGAATTCGGTTGCCGCGAATCGACGGATCATGATCAGCTCTCGCGGTGGGCCCGGCGGTTCGAGGAGGAGATGACAATGGGAGAGCATTCGGAGGGCTCCGCTGCGGGACTCTCGTTCGAGGTGACCGGGAGCGGGCCGACATTGGTTCTGGTACACGGAGGTTCGGGTCGTCGGCAATGGTTCACGACCGCCCACGAGCATCTGGGCGACAGCTGGCGGTGCGTCGCGGTCGACCTTCCTGGGCACGGCGGTTCCCGATGGATGACCGGGGCCTATTCACTCGACGATACGGCCGCGGTCCTCGCCGATGCTCTTGCCGAGGTTCTCGACGGCCCTGCGGTGGTCTTCGGTCATTCACACGGCGCTCATGTCGTTGCTCGTGTGATGGCCAGTCGGCCTGAGCTCCTGCGCGCGTTCATCATCGGTGACGCGCCGATGACACGTACGCGCATGCACGAGCACCACGCCCAGAACAGGACGATGACCGAGAGGTGGATGACGCTCGCGCGATCCTCCGATCCGGACACCGTCTACGACGGTCTGTTCGCCACTGCTGCAGGTCCGTCCGGGACCTCGTTGGGCGAGATGTTCGGGGACCGTCATCCATATCTGGTCGAGATGGCACAGTCTCTCGCCGCGCACGATCCCGACTTCATCGATGCCGTGTTGAATCGTTTCGACGACACGTACGCGACCCTGGATCCGCGAGATCTCGGAAGCCACCGCGCGATACCGCTCGGTGTCCTGCGCGCGGATCCCGACGCTGGTGGTCTGCTCACAGACGCCGATCTCGCAGCGATCACCCGAGTGCGACCCGACTGCGTCGTCGCCGAACTCCCGAATGTCGGTCACGGTCTGCAATTACAGGCGCCTCGCGACGTGGCGCGCGCCCTGACCCGTGTCGGCTCTGTACTCGCGGCCGGGGCCTGAGTCGACTGTCGCGTCGACACACGCTTTCGCACGCGCTGGTAGGCCGAAGCGGGCGTCCGGCGGACCCACGGTTTCCGGGCTGACAACCCACCCCGCCGTGTCCCCGGCTTCCGCCACCGATCGATGAGGTCGGCCCTGTCTGACGCCGATCCCGGGGCCCATATGCACCCGGCATCGTCCAGACCTCCGCTCAGGGTTTTCTCAGGGGTCGAAACCTGGCTGCCGGCCCGCAAGCGTAACGTCGCGCCAATGAGCGATTCCGCGGTCCGCAACATCGACCATCCCGATCAGGCGCCGGTGCCCCGTAGCCGCATCGTGGTCGCGTCGATGATCGGGACGAGCATCGAGTTCTTCGACTTCTACATCTATGCCACGGCCGCGGTCCTCGTGTTCCCGGTGCTGTTCTTCCCCAAGGGGGACGACACCGCGGCGCTGCTGTCGTCGTTCGCGACCTTCGGTCTCGCGTTCGTGGCGCGGCCCATCGGCTCGATCTTGTTCGGGCACTTCGGCGATCGCATCGGACGAAAAGCGACGTTGGTCGGGTCGCTGCTCACCATGGGCATCGCGACCTTCGTCATCGGCCTGCTGCCCACCTACGACTCCGTCGGCTATCTCGCGCCCGCGCTGCTGGCGCTGATGCGGTTCTGCCAGGGCCTCGGGCTCGGCGGGGAGTGGTCGGGCGCAGCGCTTCTCGCCACGGAGACGGCTGAGAAGGGCAAACGGGCGTGGGCCGCGATGTGGCCGCAGCTGGGCGCGCCGATCGGGTTCTTCTTCGCCAACGGCACCTTCCTGCTGCTGATGCTCGCCCTCGATTTCGATGCCGCGACCGCCGACCCCGACCACGCCTTCATGACCTGGGGCTGGCGAATCCCGTTCCTGGCCAGCGCCATCATGGTGGCCGTCGGACTGTATGTCCGACTGAAGCTCACCGAGACACCGGTCTTCGCGAAGGCCGTCGCCGACGGCAAGAAGGTCAAGGCGCCGCTGGCCGAGGTCGTCAAGACCAGCTGGCGTCCGCTCATAGCGGGCACGTTCATCATGGTCGCGACGTACACGCTGTTCTACATCGTGACCACCTGGGTGATCTCCTACGGCACCGGCAAGGTGACCGACGAATCGGGCGTCAAGCTCTCCATCAGCTACGTCGACTTCCTGCAGCTGCAGCTCGTCGCGGTCCTCTTCTTCGCCGCGTGCGTGCCGATCTCGGGTCGCCTCGCCGACCGGTATGGCCGCCGCGCCTTCCTCATCGTGATCACCGCGGCGATCATCGTCTTCGGGCTGTGCTTCCAGTGGCTGCTCGACCCGGCGTCGATGACCGACGGCATGATGCTGTTCTTCCTGATCCTCGGAATGACGCTGATGGGTCTCACCTTCGGGCCGATGAGCGCGATCCTGCCCGAGCTCTTCCCGACCAACGTGCGCTACACGGGTTCGGGCGTGGCCTACAACGTGGCGTCGATCCTCGGCGCCGCCGTGGCGCCGTTCATCGCCACGTGGATCGTCGCCGACTACGGCGTCGGCTGGGTGGGCGTGTACCTCGCGGTCGCCGCCTGCGCCACGATGATCGCCCTGCTCAGCGTCCGCGAGACCAAGTCCGTCGACCTCACCGAGGTCTGAGTCCGGACGGATTGTCGGGGGCTCGGCGTACCGTCGGACAGGTGAATGCGCGTCCGGCACCGGGTGAGACGACATGAGGTTGATCGACGTCGTCGAGACCTCCGCGGATGTCGCTCGAGACCGGTCGCGGATCCGTAAGACGACGGTGCTCGCCGACGCGCTCTCCCAGGCGACCGACGAGGAACTGCCGGTCGTCGTCGCCTGGCTGTCGGGTGAGATCCCGCAGGGCCGGCTCGGCGTCGGGTGGCGGTCCCTGTTCAAACTGATGGCACCACCGGCCGATTCGCCGACCCTCGAGGTCGCTGCCGTCGACGCCGCGCTCGGCGCGCTCGCGTCCGCGTCGGGTCCGGGTTCGACGAAGCGGCGCGGCGAGATCATCGCGTCGTTGTTCGCCGCGTCGACCGAGTCCGAGCAGAAGTTCCTCGTGGCACTGCTCACCGGTGAATTGCGGCAGGGGGCGCTGGCCGGTGTCATGACCGACGCCATCGCGAAGGTCACCGGCCAGGATCTGGCTCTGGTGCGCCGCGCGAACATGCTGACCGGTTCGCTGCCGGTCACCGCCGCGCTGGCCCGGTTCGGCGCGGAGTCGCTGGCGGGGGTCGGCCTGGAGGTCGGACGCGCCGTCGAACCGATGCTCGCGACACCCGCCGACGACCTCGACTCCGCGCTTGCGCTCCTCGGGCCCGACCTCGTCGTCGACTACAAGCTCGACGGTGCCCGAATCCAGGTGCACCGCAAGGGGACCGAGATCTCGGTGTTCACCCGCACGTTGCGCGACGTGACGGCGAACGTCCCCGACCTCGTCTCGGTGATCGCCTCCCTGCCCTGCGACTCGGTCATTCTCGACGGCGAGACGCTGATGCTCTCCGACGACGGGCGCCCGCGATCATTCCAGGACACCATGAGCCGTTTCGGCTCCGGGCCCACCGCGGCCGGTGAACCCGAACGCCTGCTCAAGCCGTTCTTCTTCGACTGCCTGCATCTCGACGGCGTCGACCTCATCGACCGCCCGCTGTCCGAGCGGCTCGCGGCGATCGACTCGATTGCGCCGCAGTTGCGTATCCCCGCCGTGACCCGGCCGAGCGTCGAGGAGGCCCGCAGCCACTTCGACGCCGCGATGGCCGACGGTCACGAGGGTGTGATGGTGAAGTCGCTCGACGGCCTGTATGTGGCGGGTCGCCGCGGAAAGGCTTGGCAGAAGGTCAAACCGACGCACACGTTCGATCTGGTGGTGCTCGGTGCCGAATGGGGCTCGGGCCGGCGGTCGGGGTGGCTGTCGAATCTGCATCTCGGCGCCCGCGATCCCCAGACGGGCGAGCTCGTGATGGTCGGCAAGACGTTCAAGGGCCTGACGGACGAGCTCCTTCGCTGGCAGACCGAGGAGTTCCCGAAGCACGAGACGCACCGGGACTCGTACACGGTGTACCTGCGTCCGGAGATCGTCGTCGAAATCGAACTCGATGGCGCGCAACGGAGTTCGAGGTATCCGGGCGGGGTCGCGCTTCGCTTCGCGCGTGTGGTGCGCTACCGCCCGGACAAGACCCCCGAGCAGGCCGACAGCATCGAGACGATTCGCGCGCTGTTGAAGTGAGTCCGAAATCCACCCGTAGGAAACGGACAGCCTACGATGCGTCGCGTGTCCGGTTCCACAGGGTGGTTTTCGGCGAGATGCTCAGAGCAACGACAGCTGGGCGACCGGAGTCGTGGTCGGCTGGTCCGAGCCGCCGGGCGGTTCGACGGTGAATGCGAGCGTCGAGGCGTCGTTGATCCCGGACAGCACCGCGGTGGTGACCGGTTCGACGTCCTTGTCGGTCATCGTGCCGGCCGAGCGAGCGCCGCCGGGCCCGATGAGCCACATCTGATAGACGGTCCCCGGTTGGGGCGGCGGGACCGAATCCATGACCAACACACCGGTGTCCGCCGACTTGGCGAGATAGACGGTGACATTTCCGGTCGCTACCGGGCCGCCCGTCGACCGCAGGTCCTCCGCGGAGAAGACCTGTTCGGCCGGTGAGGCGAGGGGGCGCACCTCCGGTTCCGGCGAGCTCGACTCTCCCATGACCCACCCGGCGGCGCCGATGGCGACGGCCGCCACCGCCGCGGCGGCGAGATACGTCCAGCGGCGAGGCAGGCGTCGGCGATCGTCCGATTCGCCTGTGGGCGCCACGGGGGCGGGAACGCTCGGGTCGGTCGCCGCGGGAGCGGATTGCTGCTGCGGCGGGGGCGATCCCGGCCCGGTCGGCGCCTCGGCGCGCGGGCCGGCGACCTCCGGCGCGTCGAGACCTTCGTCGGCACGCGCAGCGGAGAGGATGCGATCACGGAGCGTCGGCGGGGGCGGCGTGGCCGTCGTCTTGCTCATCGCGGCCAGCGCCTCGCGGGTCGCGCGTACCTGCTTGTCGAACAAGGTCTGCAGATCCTTCGGCGCGGCCGCGACCCGAGCCTGGACGTCGCGCAGTTCGTCGGCGGACAGTGCGTCGAGCGCGACCAGCGGTGCCATCTCCAGCAATTCGGCAGCGTCGGGATCGAGATGATCAGCCATCACGTGCCTCCTGCCGTCGTCGAACGATCTGTTGCTGTCCCCCCGAACGCCGCTCTCGGCGGGCGGGCGTCACGTTTCCGCGTGGGCCTGGAGGCAACGGGGCTGCGGCAAGAAGTATGACGTGCGCTGCTGGTGTCCGGGATATGCGGGCCGTCGGCTGAACGACTCGCGGTGGAGTCGGGCGTCGGTCGCGTACGGCGAGAGGCAGGCCGTCGCCACCGGCGGCAGCGCCGCGTCCGTGCCGGGCCACGCGCTCGCGACGTCAGTCTGGGACCCGAGTGTCATGCCACCTGTTCGGATCCATCGGCATCCCGGATGGGTTCGGTGACGGATGGGTCGCGGGAGGTCAGCGCGACGCTCGGCGGATCACATCCGCACAGGCGTACCGCCGGGCATCCGCTGATCGGTCGGGACGATCTCGGCGCCGAGGGGCAGAAGCGACACCGGCACCATCTTGAAACTAGCGATGCCGAGGGGGATGCCGATGATCGTGAGGCACATCGCGATGCCGGTGGTGATGTGCCCGATCGCGAGCCACAAACCGGCCACGATGATCCAGATGACGTTGCCGATGGTCGACGCGACGCCCGCGGTCGGCTTGCGGATGACAGTTCGTCCGAAGGGCCAGAGCGCGTAGCTCGCCATCCGGAACGAGGCGATGCCGAACGGGATCGTGATGATCAGGATGCAGCAGATGATGCCGGCGACGACGTAGCCGATCGCCATCCACAGTCCGCACAGGACGAGCCAGATGACGTTGAGGATGGTCTTCATCCCACCATTGTCCATGCGGCGCCGACCGGTGGGGACAAATGCGAGACGCGCGAGGCCTGCCCGCGGCCCGGCCCGACATTACGATGACCGTCGTGGCGGGAAGTCCGGGGCGGGCGCGTGAGGCGGTGTGGGCGGTGCTCGCCACCGTCGTGCTCGTGATCCGCATTCTGGCGACCATCGCGCTCGTACTGTTCGTGATCGGCTGGGCCGTCGCGGCGGTCCGCGATTCGCTCGACAACGCGTTCCTCTGGCCGTCGATCGGTGCCGGCATCGCGCTGCTCGCGAGCACCTACGTCTACGGCCACCTCCGCGCGCGCTACCCGCGGCACAACGGCTGGATTCCGTGAGTTCTGCGCACCGCTCCCTAGGTGCATGCGGGGCCCCGCCCCCGCTCCCTCAGTAGCGCGCGAGGCCCCGCCCCGCGCTCCCTGAGTTGCGGGCTAGGCCCCGCCCCGCGCTGTTTGAGTTGCGCGCGAGGCCCGCCCCCGCTCCCTGAGTTGCGGGCGAGGCCCCGCCCCGCGCTCCCTGAGGAGCGGCCGGAACTTGCGCTGCGTCATTTCGCTCGCTCCCTGAGGAGCGGCCCGAGCTTGCGCTGCGTCATTTCGCTCGCTCCCTGAGGAGCGGCCGGAGCTTGCGGAGGACGCGTCACGAAGGGTCCTGGTGAGACGGATTCCGCCCCTTCGGGCTCGCCACCGGCAGACTTCAACGACCGATGGACTTCGATCGAGGTCCAGGAGTCGAGTTGAAGTCTGCCCTTTCACGAAACGGGGCCAGTACGCGAGCGTCGCGAAGGGGTTCCGATGACTCGGTCGCCGGGCCCTTCGTGACGCGCCTCCGCAGGCTCCGGCGCTCCTCAGGGGGCGGGGGTGACGCGCCTCCGCAGGCTCCGGCGCTCCTCAGGGGGCGGGGGTGACGCGCCTCCGCAGGCTCCGGCGCTCCCCAGGGGGCGGGGGTGGTGCGCCTCCGCAGGCTCAGGGGCGGGGGCTGTCGCTTGCACCTCTCACGCCGCAGGGTGCAGAGGGACCTCAGGACGCGACGCGACCCAGACGGGCGAGCAGCGTCGCCTGACGATCGGCGCCGGCCGGGATCTCGACCTTGCGACACACGCCTTCGGCGTAGATCGCATCGCCGAAGCCGTCGACGGCGGCTTCCATCTCGGACAGCTCGTCGTCGCTGAAGCGGTGCTCGGCACCGGCGGCGCGGGCGATGTCCCAGCGGTGGGCGACCATGTCGAAACCGTAGAAGCGGATGAGGGTCTCGCCGATCGTGGTCGGTCCGAAGTGCCCGTCGAAGGTGCGCTCGCCGACGGTCGGGTCGGCGAGCAGTCCGGCGACGGTGTCGCGGTGGGTGTGCCAGGCGGCGGCCGGGTCGTCGAGGGAGGGTGCCGGTCCGGCATCGATGTCGTGGCGGGAGAAGAACTCGCGCTGGGTGTCGATGACGTGGCCGACGACATCGCGTCCGGTCCATCCCTCGCACGGCGAGTCCGCGGTCCAGGTGCCGGCGGGCGCGGCGTCGAGGACGGTGGCGAAGCCGTCGGCGAGGCGGACGTAGTGGTCGAGCAATGGTGAGGTGTCGTTGATTGCGGTCATGATGAGAGTCAACCGCGAGACCACGGGACGGTGATTGATGAAACCCGACAATCCGGCGCGGCTCGACGACGTCGAGCGCGCGCACCTCATCGACCCGTCGGACGCGAGCTTTCGCATCGGACGGTGGGCGCCGAGCCCCGATCTGGACGAACTGGTGCGCCGCTTCTGGGTGCCGGTGTGGTGGGTCCCGCCCGGGGCGGAGGCGCCGCAGCGCGTCCTGCAGTACCCCGTCTGTCTCATCGTCGTCAGCAACACCTACGCCCGCTTCTACGGCGTGGTGACCGGGTTGTCGGAGACGGTGCTGACCGGCGACGGTTGGGCAGTCGGGGTGATGCTCACGCCGGGCGCCGGGGGAGTGCTGACCGGCGACGTCGGGAAATGGACCGATCGGCATGCCGAACTTTCCGAGGTCTTCGGTGAGCGGGGCACCGACCTCGAGCGGTCGGTGCGGTCGGTGATGGCCGTCGAACCCTGGGTCGAGGCGACGCAGCGGGCCGCGACCGACCGCGTCGAGGACTGGCTTCGGTCGTATCTGCCGCTCGACGACGACGGCCGGCTGATCAACGCGATCGTGGAGTACGTGGAAACCGATTCGTCGGTCGTGGCAGTCGCGCAGATCTGCGAGCGATTTCACCTCACCGAACGCAGCCTGCAGCGGCTGACCCGGCGCCGTCTCGGTCTCACCCCGAAGTGGCTCATCCAACGTCGACGGCTCCACGAGGCGGCCGAGCGGTTGCGCGACCGGTCGGGAACGCTCGCCTCGCTCGCGGCGGAACTGTCCTACGCCGACGAGGCGCACTTCGTGCGTGACTTCAAGACCGTCACCGGTTTGACCCCGCGGACGTTCTCCGCGCGGTTCGGCTAGGCCGGGTACGTCGAGCGGGGCGCGACGACGACGACCTCGGTGGTTGTTGCCGAGATCACACCGTGGCAGGCAGAATCGTCGACATATCGGGCAATCGACGGAGGGTGCATGACGGACGCGGCTTCGGTGGCCACGCGCATCCGCCGGGCGTACGAGGACTTCCTCTCCGGCGGCAATCCGCCGGCCGATGCGGTTCGATCGATCGTCCGCGACTCGTGGGCGAGGTCCCTGACCGGCGGAGTCGACCCCAGCGACGCGACCCCGAACGGCGATCGTGCCTCCGCGATGTCGCCTGCGGAGTTCGCCGCCTACCGCGCCGCGCATCCCATCACCGCCGTCCGGCCGTTGGTCCAGTCCCTGATGGTCGACGCCATCGCCGACACGGGGGTCGTCGTCGCACTGACCGACCAGTCCGGGCGTCTGCTGTGGATCGAGGGCGACTCGGCCGCTCGCGATCGCGCCGGCCACATCGACTTCGTCGAGGGCTCGGTGTGGAGCGAGGAGGTCGTCGGCACCAACGCCCCGGGACTGGCACTGGCCGTCGATCGGAGCGTCCAGGTCGTCGGGCCCGAGCACTTCGCCGGACCCGTGCAGGAGTGGAGTTGTGCGGCGGCGCCCGTGCACGATCCGCTGACCGGGCACGTGATCGGTGTCATCGACGTGACCGGCGGGCGCGAGGTCGCGGCGCCGTTCGCGCTGGCGGCGGTCCGGTCGGTCGTCGCCGCGGTCGAGCGCGAACTGCGGGCGGGCGCCGTCGATCTCGCCGACCCGGCCACCTTCGACCCGGCAGCGAGCCCGCGGGCCGCGGCCCACCTCGCCGTACTCGGTGACGGTCCGGGACGCTGGCATCGCGCCGCCGACGGGCCCGGCGCCCGCACCCTGTCGCGCCGGCACGCCGAGATCCTCGTTCTGCTGCAAGCATTTCCGGAGGGTCTGAACACCGAGCAGCTCGCGTTGAAGCTGGCCGAGGACGGGCTCGACCCGGTCACCGTGCGGGCCGAGATCTCCCGACTCCGCCGCGACCTCGGTGCCGACGTCGTCGCGAGCCGGCCCTACCGGCTCACGCTCGACATCACCTCTGACGTCGACGATCTCCGGTCGCGCATCTCGTCGGGCACGGACCTCGCGTCGGTCGTCGACGACCTCGGCCGCGGCGGACTGCTCGCCGAATCGAGCGCACCGGGCATCGTCGACATCTTCGAGGAACTCCGCGAGGACCTGCGGTCGCGGCTCTTCGCGACCGGCGACGTCGCGGCCCTGCGGCGGTGGACGTCGTCGACCCACGGACGCGACGACCTCGCCGCCTGGCGACGCCTCGAACATCGCCTGCCCACCGGCGACCCGGACCGTGCCGTTGTCGGCGGCCGCATCCGACTCCTGGACAAGAGGTACGGGGCGTAACCGGTCTGCGCTGCGTGAACGGCAGTTGGCCAACGTTGCAACGCGCGTGCAACCACCCCGCTCGTAGAGTGTGCAACAGATCACAACGGACGCCATCGGTGTCCCGTGTGACATCCGCAGAGCGTCCTCAGCTGAGGCCCACACGCAAGGAGCAACCATGACCGTCTTCGCAAAGCCGGGTGCCGATGGCTCGGTGATGAGCTACGAGTCGCGTTACGACAACTGGATCGGCGGACAGTGGACCCCGCCGGTGAAGGGTCAGTACTTCGAGAACCCGTCGCCCGTCGACGGCAAGGTGTTCTGCGAGGTGGCGCGCTCGACCGCCGAGGACATCGATCTCGCGCTCGACGCCGCACACAAGGCCGCACCCGGATGGGGCAAGACCCCCGTCGCCGAGCGCTCGCTGGCCCTGCTGCGCATCGCCGATCGCATGGAGGAGAACCTCGAGAAGCTGGCCGTCGCCGAGACCTGGGACAACGGCAAGGCCGTCCGCGAGACCCTCGCCGCCGACCTCCCGCTGGCCATCGACCACTTCCGCTACTTCGCCGGCGCGCTGCGCGCCCAGGAGGGATCGATCTCCGAGGTCGACGAGGACACCGTCGCCTACCACTTCCACGAGCCGCTCGGCGTCGTCGGCCAGATCATCCCGTGGAACTTCCCGATCCTGATGGCCGTGTGGAAGCTGGCACCCGCCCTTGCCGCGGGCAACGCGGTGGTGCTCAAGCCCGCCGAGCAGACTCCCGCGTCGATCCTGTACCTGGTCAGCCTCATCAGCGACCTGCTGCCCGCCGGAGTCCTCAACGTGGTCAACGGATTCGGCGTCGAGGCGGGCAAGCCGCTCGCCTCGAGCAACCGAATCCGCAAGATCGCGTTCACCGGTGAGACCACCACCGGCCGGCTCATCATGCAGTACGCGTCGGAGAACCTGATCCCGGTCACCCTCGAACTCGGTGGCAAGAGCCCCAACATCTTCTTCAACGACGTGATGTCCGCCGACGACGGGTTCCTCGACCGTGCGCTGGAAGGCTTCTCGATGTTCGCGCTCAACCAGGGCGAGGTGTGCACCTGCCCCAGCCGCGCGCTGATCCAGCAGGACATCTACGACGAGTTCATCGCCAAGGCCGTCGACCGCGTCGGAAAGATCAAGCAGGGCAACCCCCTCGACACCGACACCATGATGGGCGCGCAGGCCTCGAACGATCAGTTCGAGAAGATCTCCTCCTACCTCGCCATCGGCAAGGACGAGGGTGCCGAGGTGCTGATCGGCGGCGAGGCAGCCGAGCTCGACGGCGACCTGGCCGGCGGCTTCTACATCAAACCGACTGTCTTCCAGGGCAACAACAAGATGCGGATCTTCCAGGAAGAGATCTTCGGTCCGGTCCTCGCAGTCACCACCTTCAAGGACTTCGCCGACGCCATGCACATCGCCAACGACACCCTCTACGGACTCGGCGCCGGAGTGTGGAGCCGCGACGGCGCGACCGCCTACCGGGCCGGCCGCGAGATCCAGGCCGGCCGGGTGTGGACGAACACCTACCACGACTACCCGGCACACGCCGCCTTCGGCGGCTACAAGCAGTCCGGTATCGGCCGCGAGAACCACCTCATGATGCTCGAGCACTACCAGCAGACCAAGAACCTCCTGGTCGGTTACGCTCAGAGCGCCAAGGGTTTCTTCTGACCCTTCGAGCCCACGAAAGGTTTGGCGACGCATCTCACCAGGACCCTTCGTGACGGCCTCCGCAAGCTCCGGCCTCCTCAGGCAGCAGAGGGGCGTCGGCTTCGCATCGCTCGCCAATCCGAAAGAGGCGCATAACCCCTGCTCCCTGAGTAGCGCCCGGAGCTTGCGGAGGGCGCGTCACGAAGGGTCTGGCGACCGAGGTCGCGAAGGGTGTATGCACAAGCGAAGAGAAGGTGATTGACGATGACCGCCGAGCAGAGTGTTCCTGATCGCGTGGTCGCCACAGACTCCGCCGTGCAGCTCCTGACCAAGTTGTCGGAGCTGCACGGCGGCCTCATGATCCACCAGTCCGGTGGGTGCTGTGACGGCTCGGCCCCGATGTGTTATCCGGTCGGGGAGTATCGCGTGGGCCAGCGGGATGTGCTGGTCGGCGAGATCGAATTACCCGAACCCATTCCGGCCGTTCGGGTCTGGATCAACGGTGACCAGTTCGAGCTGTGGAAACACACCCAGTTGATCCTCGACGTCGTGAAGGGTCGCGGTGCCGGATTCAGTCTCGAGGCACCGGAAGGGGTTCGTTTCCTCTCACGTGCACGGACTTTCACCGACGAGGAGAACGAAGTGCTGGCGACGTCGCCACCACTGACGGGGGCCACCGCCGGCCCCTGAGGTACGACCCACACAGAATGCGTCGTGGGTACCGGAAACCGGTACCCACGACGCATTCTGCGTTCTCGGTCGTTCACCACTGGTCGAAGCCGACGTTGACCTGGGGGTATCCGGTGTCGATGTGGTTGTTCATCCAGTGGTTCTGGGCGTGGGGTCCCCAGATGCTGCTCATGGCGGTGTTGACGTTGTGGGGGTGGTTGGTGAGTTGGTAGTTGGCGGTGGGGCCGAAGGCGCCGATGCGGTAGATGGCGTTGACGTCGAGGTGGTTGGTGAAGGGTGCGGTGGCGGTGATGGTTTCGGTGGCTCCGGGGTAGAGGATGTGGTGGGGTGCGTTGACCCATTGGCCGCCGTCGGCGTTGGCGCCTTGGAGGTATTCGGGCTTGTCGGTGTGGTTGGTGATGGTCATGGCGACGGTGGGTTCGCCGGGTCGGGTGATCGGCAGGGTGCCGGCGTGGGCTGCGCCGGCGGCGCCGAGGGCGATGCCGGTGGCGGCGGCGAGTCCGAGGGTGGCGGTGGCGATGCGGGTGGTGGTTTTCATGGTGGGCTCCGAATGTGGTGTGGGGGTTGTGTTGGTGACACCACTGACTCTGCTCGGGATGGGGCGTGAAGGGATTCCGCTGACCGGGTGATGGGTGGGGTGAACGGCGCCTCCACCGATCGGGGGACATGCGGTGGTGGTCAACGGGTGGCTTCGAGAACGATGATCCGGGGTTGCGCCGGTTCGGGGTGGCGGAACGCGCAGGCAATTATCATCGAGGGATGTCGAACGCCGACGGCTCTCCGCCGCCCCGCCCGCGCGTCGCCGTCACGCCGCTGCGCCCGCAGCGGCCGGTCGGACGCTCTCCGGTCACTCGGTACGTGATCCTCGGTTGGTTGGTGTCGGTGGCCCTCGTCGCGGTGATCGTCGGTCTGACACTGTTGTCACTGAACGACATTCGTTCCGTCCTGGCCGCCGATCTCGTCCGGACCAATCCGGGCAGCGGGACCGATGCCGCACGCGCCGTGGACATCTCGTTGATGGTGGGCGGGGCGATCGCGCTGGTCGTCGTGCTCCTCGGGTTGTACGGGTCCGCGCGACTCTGGGCCAGTCGACGGTCCGGCCGGAGCATCCTGACGGCCGGCGCCGTCGTCGCCGTGGCCGGCGCCGTGGCCTTCCACCTCACCGTCAGCCCGTCCGGGACCGCACTCGCCGACGCCGGACTTCCGATTGTCGCCCAGTGGATTCCGGCGGTGGCCGCCCTCGTCGCGGTCGTCGCCACTGGAGCGTCCTACACGCGGTCGGTCACGGCATCCCTGCGCTGAAACCCTGGCCGCCGCTCCGGACTGCCTCACCGAGTTGGGCGACGATGCCCTCGGCACTACGCACCGCGACCTGACACGCCGACGCCGAGGCCGGCGCGAGGAGCGGATGCCCGGCACGTGCCCGCCAGGTCCGCGCGGCGTCGATCGCCGCGTCCCGCAGTGTGTACACGTCGGCGGTCGCGGGCAGTCCGAGGCGGGCCGCGGGATCGATGCCCGACCCGCCGATGAGTCGGGTGATCTCGGCCGTCTGGTCAGCGGGGAGGTCAACGCCCCCGGCCCGGAGGGTGGCTAGCAGACGCAGCTCTCGGAAACCGTGGACGTCTGCGAGTTCCCGGCGAACCGCGGCCCGGACGTCGCGCGCCCCGGCCGACGATGACGCGGCCAGGAGGTGATCCATCGTCACCAGCGCGGAGTGCGACTTGAGCTGGTCCGCGCGCTGCCCGAACTGGGTGTCGATGATGGCGCTCAACTCCGAGAGCCCGCTGCGCTCGACGAGGTCGGCGGCCAGCGCCGACGACGAGCCGGCACCGAACCGGATGAGCGTGACCGCCATTCGGATGCCGAAGGCGCCGAAGCGTTCGGCCAGCGAGCGCCGGAGCTCGGCGGGTATGTCGGGCAGGATGTCCGGCCGGGAGAACCGGTCCATCGTCAGCAAGGCCGCCTCGAGGTCGGGTGCCGGGGTCGCGGCCAGCTGTGCCAGCGCGCGGAACTCGACCTCCCGCATGGTGCGGGCGGCCAGTGCCAGCAGTCCCGCCACCGGCACGACCGCCTGGCACAGGCCCGTGCGTTCGAGCTCGCCGGCGAACCGTCCGGCGATCTGGTGCGCGGAGATCATCGCATCCATCCGGCCGGCGCCGAGCTCGTCCGCGCGGGAGACGACACCGATGACACCCAGCGGGCCCGACGATCCGCCGATGGCCGACCCGATGCGGCGCAGCATCGTCGTGTCGGTGGCGGTCAGCGAACGCAACAGGTAGACGACGGCGTCGACGCCGGACTGGCCGTCGTCGGGGGTGAGGAGCCGGATGGTCGACGCGGACAACTCCGTCGACAACGACGCCGTGCCCGGGGTGTCGACGATGGTCGTCGACTGCAGGGCACGCGCGGGCCATTCGACGTCCAGACGGTCGACGCGATCGGCGGTGAGCCGCCCGAAATCGAAGCCCAGTCGACCGTCGACGCGGGTGACCGGGATGCCCACCGCGCGACCGTCGTCGACGTGTGCGGTGACCGACGGCGACCGGCCGTTGCGGTACCAGGTGACGACCCGCGTGCACTCGGTGGCATCGGTGGGGGCGATGTCCTGTCCCACAAGGGCGTTCAGCAGCGTCGACTTGCCAGCTTTGAGCGAACCGGCCAGGGCGACCCGCACCGGTTGGTACAACCGGTGGGCGCACACGTCGAGCTCGGCCTGTGCGTGCGGGTCGTCGGCGAGGGCGGTGCGGGTGGCGTCGAGAAAGCCTCGGACGCGGGCGATGTCGGTCATCGGCGCGGAAGCTCCGCAGCGGGCTCGTCCGGGTCGAGATGATCGGCGGCCTTGCGCAGCGCGGCGACCGCGGTGAGCCGGGACTCGAGTTCGGCGACGCGTCCGGATCGCTCCGAATCGGCGAGGGTCGCGGCAGACTGTGCGGCACTGAGGGATTCCGAGATCGAGCGTGCGGTCTGTTCGGCGACCGAGGTGAAGTGATCGCGGAGGACTCGCTGGATGACCCGCAACCGATCGCGGGACTCCTTGCCGACCTGGAAGCTGACGTCGTCGGTGAACGCGCGCACCGCGACCTTCGCCTTGGCGCGGCGTTCGAGGACCTTCGCCGCCTTGTCATCCCGGTACGCCTTGGTGCCCAGGAGCAGTCCGGCGCCCACGGACACCGGGTTGATGAGCGCCATGCCGACCATCGTCGAGATGAGTCCGAACATCAGCACACCGCCGTAGGAACCGCGCATGCCGATCAACAGCTTCTGGGCGAGACCGACTCTGCCGCTGTCGAGTTCGGCGAGCTCGGCCACGGAATCGAGCACACCGGTCAGATCGGCGACGTCGATGTCGGGCAGCGAGTTCTGGCCGGCCGCCGCGAAGTGGTCGGCCACCCGCTCGGCGAGCCACACCGATCGCTCATGTGCCCAGACGAAGTTGTCGCCGACGACGGCGGCGGTCTGATCGGCCAGCCACTCGCTCAGCTGTTCCCAGTCGACCCCCGGATCGCCCTCGTCGATGGCGCGTTCGGCTTCCCGGGTCACCGCGCGGAGACGGTCCCGCAGGTCGTGGTCGATGTCGGCGGCGAGGTCGGCGATGCCGTCGGCCAGCGTCTGCTGCCACTGAGCGGACTGACGCCGCATGGCCTCCGCGTCGGACTTGGCCTCCCGGAGTGCGCCGACGGCGCGGCCGGCGGTCTCCGGATCGCGCAGGGCGGCGAGTTCGCTGCTCAGGGTGAGCGCGAGGTGTTCGCTGACGACCCGCAGATCGGTGGCAACGGTCGTGCGGGTCGCCTGCCGTGCGGTGGACACCACGCGCTCGCGCAGGTACCGGTACAGATCGAGGAACCCGGCCTCCGCGTTGAGTTTCTCGTCGCCGAGCCGCAGCGCGTGGGTTCGCAGCACCGAGGAGACGGGCAACAGCGGGATGTCGAGGTCCGCGGTCTGCAGATGAGTGCGGTCGGCGTCGACGATGGCGCGCCAGTGCGGGTACAGGTCGGTCTTCGTGATGAGGCACGCGATGGTCGGGCACAGTCCGGCGACCTGCTGGAGGAAGGACATCTCCGGCGCGGTGAACTCCTGGCTGGCATCCGACACGACGAGTACCGCGTCGGCTGCCGCGACCATGCCCAGAGTCGCTGCGGCATAAGGGTGTCCGTGGCCGCCGACGCCGGGGGTGTCGACGAGGACGAGGCCGTCGGCGAGCAACGGGCCGGGTGCCTCGATCTCGAGCCGGAGCACCTCGCGGCCACCGGCGAGCGGGGAGTCGGGGGTGATGCCGGCGATGGCGTCCATCGGCACCGGGATGCGGTTGTCGGCGGCCGGGCCGTCGACGACCAGATGGGCCGACGGTTGCTCGGCGTGGGAGATCACGGTCGGCACCGCGGTCGTCTCGTCGTCGCCGACCGAGCACACGTCGAGGTTGAGCAGAGCGTTGACGAACGAACTCTTGCCCTGCTTGAGCTGTCCCACCACGACGATCCGGAGCCGGGGATCGGTGATCCGGGTGCGCGCTCCGTCGAGCCGGCTCACGAGATCGTTGCGGCCCGCCTCCCGGGCCACCTCGGACATCGTGGTCAGCAGGTCGCCGATGGTGCTCGGCGCCTGCGTCCGTGCGGGGATCGTCACTGCCGGGGTCGCCGGGGCTGCGGCCGTGGTCGCGGGCGCGGGTGGCCGGGGCGGGGCAGCGGCGTGTGCCGGCGCGGTCGGGGCTGCTGCCTTCCACGTGGGGGCGGGGTCAGGTGCGTCCCGATCGGCGGCGTGCCGGCCGACGCGAGGTGGTTCGGCGGGTGGAGTGGTCATGGTGTCCTCACGGTAGCGGTGAGTCGGCCCGTCCGGTCCGCATCGGCGGGGCTCCGCACCCGTTCGGACGGTGCGTGCGAGCGCGCCGGGCGAAGGCGGGGCCGGACGAGGACCGCCCCGGGCCGGCCCACGCCCAGGGTTGCTGGAGCGTGAGACGGTCCCGGGGCGGGTTGCCGACGTGACCGGGTCAGTCGGCGTCGGGTCCGGCGTCCGGGGTGTTGACGCCGATCCCGGTGTCCGTGTCGCCACCGAGGCCACCGGTCAGGCCTCCGGTGAGACCGCCGGTCAATCCGCCGGTGAGGTCGGCGGTCGTGTCGGCCACGCCTCCGACGGTCGAGTCGACCGCGCCGCCGACGGTGGTGTCGACCGCGCCGCCGAGTTCGGCACCGGTGTCGGTCACGCCGCCCAGGTCCAGGCCGCCGTCCGCGCCGGCACCGCCGCCGGCGTCCACGCCACCACCGACCACTGCGCCGCCGGTCAGACCACCGGTCACCCCACCGACGATGTCGGTGGCCGTGTCGAGGGTGCCGCCGATGCCGGTCTCGAGTGAGCCCGCGGTCTCGCCGGCTGCGTCAACCGCACCGCCGACCGTGCCGGAGATCGCGGTGGTCAGTTCGGAGGTGACCTCTGCGGGCAGCTCGGTGTCGAGCGCACCGCCCAGGCCGAGGTCGCCACCGAGGCCGAGGTCTCCGCCGAGGTCCCCGCCGGCGCCGAGACCACCGTCGAGAACCGCACCGGCAGTGGCTCCCAGATCGGCCTCGCCGAGCCCGCCGCCCAGGCCGGCGAGTCCGGTCTCGAGGGTCCCCTCGAGCCCGCCCCGCAGGGTGCTGTCCAGCCCGGCGACCAGGTCCGTGCCGGTCTCGGCGACGGTGCCCAGGCCGGCCAGTGTGCCCGCGCCCAGGTTGCCGGTGAGGCTGTCGACCACTGTGCCGCCGAGGGTTTCGGTGACCAGGAGCGGTCCACCCACGGTGATGGTGCCCTCGGGGGAGAGGATGAGGCTCGGGTTGACGATCGCCTCGAGTTCGCCGGTCAGCGCCCCGCCCAGGCCACCCGTCGCCTCCAGGGTCGAGTCCAGGGTGGCGACGAGACCGTCGGTGGCCGACAGATCCACGTCGAGTGCGGAGCTGAGAACGGTGCTGAGGGCTGCCGGGAGTTCGGCCCCGCCGGCCAGCTGGCCGGCCAGCGAACCACCCAGCTCACCGCTCAGCGCGGTCCCGAGGACGGCGCCGAGGGACGCGCCGAGGTCGGCACCCACATCCCCGCCCGCAGCGAGCACGGCCTCGAGGGTTCCGCCGAGGTCGGCGGCGGTCTCGGTCACCAGGCCCAGTCCCGCGCCGGCGTCGAGTGCGGCGTCCAGCGCCCCGCCCAGCTGTGTGATGAGGGCGCCGTCGACGCCGAGTGCACCGCCGAGGTCCGCGGCCAGCAGTTCGCCGACGTTCAGGCCGGCACCGGCGGCGGCGTCGAGGATGCCCTCGACGCCCGCGGCCGCGCCCAGCACCCCGCCCAGGGTGGCGCCGAGTTCGCCCGCGAGCTCACCGCCGCCACCGACGATCGCGCCGAGTTGCGCGGCCAGGTCGGTGGCCAGTCCGCCCTCGAGCAGACCCGTGAGGTCGGCGCCGAGGACGCCGCCCAGTTCGAGGGCGCCACCCAGCGCGGCCCCCAGGTCGGCGCCCGCGGCGGCACCGAGGACGCCGGTGAGCACGGTGCTCAGCGCGGTGTCGAGGCCGGCGCCGGCCGACAACAGTCCGTTGAGCGCGGCTCCGAGTTCGGTGCCGAGGCCGCCCACGACCCCGAGACCGCCGCCGAGAGCGCCCTCGACCGCGCCACCGAGACCCGCGCCCAGTCCGGCACCGAGTCCCAGTCCCGCTTCGAGAGCGCCGCCGACGCCGGTTTCGAGCGCCCCGCCGAGACCGAGACCGGTTTCGAGGGCGCCGCCGAGTCCGGCAGTCAGATCTGCGGCCAGCCCACCTTCGAGGGCTGCGGCCAGGGTGCCACCCAGTGCCGCACCGAGACCGGCGGCGGCCTCGCCACCGACTTCGAGGCCGGCGGCCAGAGCGCCGGCGAGAGTCGTGCTGAGATCGCCGCCGGCTTCGATCAGGGCCTCGACGTCGACGATCCCGCCGGCTTCGAGGACGGATTCGAGCGCCGCGGCGAGTCCGGCCTGAGCGCCGCCGCCGACACCGAGGACGGCGGTCAGGGCGCCACCGAGGACGGCGTTCGCGCCGGCCGCGCCGGTCAGGACCAGTCCGCCGGTCGCCGCGGCCGTCGATGTCAGGGCCACGCCGAGTGCGGTGCCGACGGAGGCGGCGGCGGTGCCGCCCGCGGCCAGGGTCGAGCTGAGTGCGCCGCTGAGGGTGGCGCCGAGTTCGCCGGACAGGTCGGCGATGGCCTGCGCGTCGAGCAGACCCGACAGCGTTGCCGAGAGGTCACCCGCGACATCGAGAGTGGAGGTCAGGGCGGCGGTCAGATCGCCGGACAGTTCGGCGCCGAGGCCGAGCGCGCCGGTGAGTACCGCCGAGAGTGCGCCGCCCGCACCGAGACCGGCACCGAGCGCGGCCGCGAGGTCGGCGCCGAGTGCGCCGCCCGCGCCGACCGTGGCGCCGAGCAGACCGCCCAGCGTCGCGCCGAACGAGCCGGCGAGTTCGCCACCCAGTTCGAGCGCGGCGGACAGCTGCGCAGCGAGACCGCCCCCGAGTCCGAGCCCGAGGTCGGCGCCTGCGGCGAGGAGTGCGTCGAGCGAAGCCCCGAGCTGGGCGACCAGGGCGCCCTCGGCGCCGATCGCGCCGGCCAGCGTCCCGGCGATGACCGGTCCGATGCCCGCAGCGAGCTCGAGGCCACCGTCGACGACCGTCTCGAGCGCGGCTCCCAGCGCGGCACCGAACTGCGCGGCGATGGCGCCGCCGGCGCCCAGGCCCGCGGACAGCGCCGCGCCCAAGGCGACGGCCAGCTGGCCGGCGAGGTCGAGATCACCGAATGCGATACCGCCGAGGTCGAGATCGGCCAGGGACAGGCCCGAGAGGTCGATGCCGCCCAGCCCGATGCCGCCGAGGAGACCGCCGAAGTCGATGTCGCCCAAGTCGATTCCACCCAGATCGAGTCCACCGAGGTCGATGTCGCCCAGTTCGAGCCCACCGATGCCGCCGAGGTTCACGTCACCGAGGTTCACGTCTCCGCCGCCGACGTTGATGTCGCCGAATTCCAGGCCGCCGAGGCCGACTCCGACGCCACCGCCGCCGATCACGCCGCCACCGACCGCGCCGCCGCCGATCACGCCGCCACCGACCGCGCCGCCGCCGGCACCGATGATCGCACCGAGGCCGCCGCCTGCGGCCAGACCGCCTCCGGCGACCAGCGGGGCGGCAGCGGAGATGTCGGCGGGGGTGACGCCGGTGAGTCCGGCGCGATCGATCGCGGCCTGGGGATTGCCGCAGTAGGCGTTGAAGGATTCCTCGTCGCGAAGCAGACCGAGGATGAAGTCGAGTACCGCGTTGGTCGCCATGGCGTCGTTCCTTGCGTCGGGGAGATCGCAGTTCGATCCCGTGTCGAGTTCGACCGTATGGACTTCGGGGCCCGACGACATCGGGGTGAATCCCCAGTCCTGCCGACAACCGGGGGGTGGGTCATCCCCCAGGGGGATTTCGACCGGGGGACGGGGTCCGGGCGCCGCCGGCATAGGGGGTCGGGACTTTCCCCCTAATCCCCGGCCAGGGCTAACACCAGGGGGTCGGTCCGCGACACACTGGGTGAAGTGCACCGCCGGGGCCGGGGCACAAGACATCGACGGATTGCCCGCACGACGCGGCACCGTCACCGCCCACCGTCTGCAGGTGCGAACAGGAGTGAGCGTCATGGCCATCGGGATCGGTGTGAAGATCGGGTCCGCGAACAGCGTGGCGGTAGCCGCCTCGGAACAGTCCTGGGAGGGCGCGGTCTCGGTCGAGACGTCCGCTCTGGTGGATGCCGACGACTTCCTCGGACGGGTCGGCGACCCGGTCCCGATGCTCGACGACCACGGCCGCACGATCGCGGCCGCCGACCTCTACGCCGACGCGGTCACGGCGCTGGTCGCCCGGCTCGACGTCGGCACGAACAGCGTCGACTCGACACCGTCCGACGACGTGCACCTGACCGTCGTGCACCCCGACAACTGGTCCGATCAGGCAGTCGACGAGGCCCGGGCGGCATTTGCCGCCCACCCCGACTCGGTGCCGGCGGACGCGATCACCTGGGTTCCCGAGTCACGGGCGACCCTGGCCGCAGCCGAACACGCCGAGGGCGCCTTCGGTGACGGCGCGGTCGTCGTCTGCGACCTCGGCGCCACGGGGCTCACCGTCTCCGTCCTGACCACCGGCTCCGATCCGGTCTCGGTCGGCCGTCCGCTGCATCTGGACACCGTGAGCGGCAACGAGTTCGACCGTTTGCTGCTGGCGCACACCCTGCGGGTGACCGGCGCCGACGCCGAGGTGGACGCGGGTCTGGCCGACCCGGCCCGGAGCGGCGCCATCCTCGACGACGTGAACCGGCTGCGGGAAGAGTGCCGCCGGGCCAAGGAGTCCCTGTCGGTGGACACCGACACCGTCGTCGACGTGCGGATCGGGCAGCTGAGTACCGAGGCGCGGCTGGTCCGTGACGACATCGAGGACCTGCTGCGCGCACCGGTCATGGAGGCGGTTGCGCTGGTCCGTGAAGCGGTCTCCGCGTCCGCCGTCGGCCACGACTCGTCGGGCGCGCACGCGGCCCCCGGGATGAAGCCGGCCGGGGTGACCGCGGTCCTGCTCGGTGGCGGCGGTGCGGCTATCCCGCTCGTCACCGAGATGCTGTCCTCGACCCTGCGTCTACCGGTCGTCGGAGACCCCGATCCCGCGTCCGCCTCGGCAGCCGGCGGAGCGCTGATGGCCGGCACGACGCTCGCCGCGCGCCGGTCGGCGATCGCTCCGGCCGCCGCCACGACCGCGGCCCTCGTCTCGGCCGCGCCCGAGGAGCGGCCGCTCCGCGAGATCGTCCCGGCTCCGAGCACCCCGGTCGCCGAGCCCGCTCCCCGGTTCTCGCGTCGTAAGCGCGGCACCCTCATCACGGTCGGCGCCGCCGCACTGGCGCTCGTCACCGCAACCGGACTCTCCGTCGGTACCGGACTCGTCGGCTCGGTCGGCGAGGCGACGCCCCCACCCGCGGGAGCGGCGACCACCACGGCCACCTCGACGCAGAACCCCGGTGGCGCCCCGGGCACCACCGCGACCGGTGCGCGTCCCGGCACCACCGCGGCACCGGTGACCGGTACGGGAACCCGGGCTCCGGGCACCGCAACCGATGCGCCGCGACGGACCGCGGCCGGCGCCCCGTCTGCCGGCGCCCCGTCTGCCGGCGCCCCGTCTGCCGGCGCCCCCGCGCCCGGAAGCACCCCCGGCCGCCCGGCGCCTGCACCGTCGCCCGCGCCTGCTCCAGCGCCCGCACCAGCGCCGGCTCCGGCCCCTGCTCCAGCGCCTGCACCGGCGCCGGACTACCCGGAACCGGACACCGGCGGTGGCGGCATCACCCCGGGCGGGGTCCTCGACGGCACCGGCCGGGTGCTGTGCGGCGTCACCGGCGTCGTCGGCATCGACTGCTGAATCCGTTGACTCCCCGGTCACCCCTGGACCGTTCGATGACGCCGACGACATCCGTGTCCACGATCGATGACCTTCCGGACCCGTCCTCGGCCGCGTCGCGCACCTCGTCGTGGGTGGCGGGCATCGTCGATCGCGCGCACTCGGGCCATCCGCTGTGCGCCGTGGCCGTCGGCACCCCCGGCAGCGGACGCTCGGCACTGCTGAACGCGGTGCACGAACAACTCCGACGACGGGACCTCCCGGCGAGTGTGGGGCTGCCCGCCGCGGACGGCGCGGGTCCCGTGTTCGTGCTGGCCGACGACATGCATCTGTGGCCGGTGGCCATGTTCGAGACCGCGCTCGGCATGCTCGACGCGGGAACGATCGGGCTGATCGCCACGATCGAACCGCGGGAACTGGACCCGAACGTCCGCCGGTTGCGCGACCGCGCCCGACCGTTCGGAGCGGTCCTCGAACTCGAGGCGCTGGGTACCGCCGATGTCCTGACCCGCGCGTCCCGCGCCGGGCTGACCCTCGCGCCGACAACGGCGTCGCTGATCCGTCGACGCTGTGGCGGTGCGCGAGCTCCCATCGACACCGTGCTGCGGGCGCTCCGGAGCAACTCGAGCAGCGCCGCGCGCGTCATCGACGAGCCGGGTGCCGACGAAATCGCCGTCGTCGATCGGGTGTCCCGCGAGTGGCATCATCGGCTGCTGCGCGGGCTCGATCCGCTCACGCTCGCGGTGCTGGCCCTCGCCTCAGTCCGGGCGCCCCTCGACCCCGACAGCGTCGCCGAAGCGGCGGGCACAGACCCAGCCGCCGCGCTCGAGGCGGTCGACCGGGCTCGCGGGTGCGGGCTGCTACGCGGCGCGGACGTCTTCGTCTCGGCCGCTGCCGAACCACTGCGAGAAATTCTGGGAGACAGGCGGATCGACGAACTGCGACGCAACTCGGTCGTCGTCGGACTGCGGGCGTCCGACCTCACCCCCGACACCGCCCTGCTCGCGGCCGAGGCCGGTGTCGACGACCCGCGGATCGTCGACGCGCTGCTGGCCGGCGCGGTCGACGCGACCGCTGCGCGGGCGGTGGTCCTCCTGCAGGCCGCCGATCGGGCGGAGCCGGGGCGTGATGACGTCCGGCTGCTGATGGCCCAGCGCGCCTTGGCGTCGGGGGATCTCGACGGTGCGGGTGCCGCGGCCGACCGTCGGCTGGAATCGGCCGCACCCACAGACGAATGGGTCGCGGAGTGGGTGGAGCTCGCCGCCGCAGTCGCGGCGCGGCGCGGACTCGCTTCGCACGCCGCCGACCTGTATCGCTGGACGAGATCTGATCTTTCTGCATCGCAGTCGTTGTCGGCTGCAGTTGCCCTGCTCGCGGTCGGCGACCGCGCGGCGGCCACGGCCATCGGCGCGGTCGATCGTGGCCGCGCGCCGGTGGCGAGTCGGGCCACACGGTCGCTGGTGGTCCGCGGGCTGCTCGCCACCCTCGACGACACGGCCGAGATGACTCCCGGCGATGCGGTCGACGCCGTGGTCCGCGGGATCTCGGCAGGGGCGACGTCATCCCGAGACCCGTCTGCGGCCCGAATTCTGCAGGCGGCCGCCGCGGTGGCGTTGAACCTCGGCGACACCGTTGCCGCGCAATCGATCCGGACGGTGGCGGCGGAGCCGACCCGGACCATTCTCGACGCCGAGGCCGCGCTCGCCGTCGGCGATCTCGAAGCGGTCGCGCGTCTGCTCCCGACGACGCAACCGCAGGGGATGTCCGAACACTCTCGGGTGCAGACCATCCGGCTCGGGTTGGCCCGGCGCCACGGTGACCTGTCCGCGCTGTCGGCCGCGTGGCAGGACGGCCTGTCGCTCCTCGCCGCCATCGAGGTGGACCTCTACCTGTTGCGTTCGCTCGGCGAGTTCTGGATCGCCGCAGCGCGACTGGGCCAGATTCCTGCGATTGCGCGGTATGTGGACGCAGCCGACCGGTTGCTCGCGGATCTGGGCGACCCTCCGGCGTGGTCGGCGCCGTGGGACTTCGCGGGCGTCCAAGCCGCTGCCATCACGCGCGACCAGTCCGCTGTGGCGCACCGGTTGACTCGTCTCGACCTCGCGGCGGCGCAGAACCGCACCGCCGGGTCGCTGACGACCGGTGCGCGCGCCTGGGTTGCGCTGAACGACGCCGGCGAATCGACGGAACCCGTCACCGCCGCCGTCGAAGCGCTACGGAGCATCGGATTGCACTGGGAGGCAGCGCGACTCGCGGGTATGGCCGCGTCGCGCGCCGACGATCCCGCGACCGCGGCCGGCCTCCTGGACACCGCTCGCTCGGCCGGCGAAGATCGGCGGTTGACTCCGCTGATCGGCGGGCCGCTCACCGATCGCGAGGCCGAGGTCGCCCACGAACTGCTGCAGGGTTTCACCTATCGGGAAATCGGTGAGCGGCTGTACATCTCGGCGAAGACCGTCGAGCATCACGTCGCCCGGATCCGACGCCGGCTCGACGCCGGATCGCGGTCGGAACTGATGGCTGCTCTCCGCGCGGCCGGGTATCGGTGACGGCTCGCGCCGCCTGTGCTGGAAACCGCCCGACAGCGGCCCGGCGCGAGCTCTACGTCGTCTGTCCGATTCTCCGGGGTGGTTTTTCCAGGCTGCGGCGATCGCCCGTCAGTTCGTGCCGACCACTGCCACCGTGACCGCGACGGACGATGCCGCGATGGCTGCCGCCGTCCGCACGACCGCCGTGTTCACTGCCTCGGCGCCCCAGTCCCCCTTCTCGAGTTGCTTGCCGCGGCGGTACACCTCGCCGGACCAGCGGATCGTCGGGTGGAGGTGCGACAACACGCCACTGGCCGACAGCAGGGCGGCCACCGCGGCAGTCCGCGCGTCGGGGTCGGCGCCGTCGACGAGTACCGCACGAACACGGCCCTGGAGCGCCTTCTCGTAGCCGGTGTCGACCGGGAGTAGGCGGGTGATCGGGAACAGTCTCAACAGCTTTCGCCGTTCCTCCCGGATGAGGCCGCGTTCCTGTAGCCGGTCGAGGACCGTGCCGCGGAGATCGGCGCCGATCGTGGGCAGCAGCGACTGCACGCCACGCGGCCGCCGGGCGATCGTCCTGTAGGCGCGGGCGAGCAGCGGGTCGGACGGCTCGGGTCCGGGCACGGCCGTGATGCGGGCGCCGGTGAGTCCGCCGCCGGCGTCGTCGATCTCCACGGCCCCGCGGAGTCCGAGTTCGACGAGGACGGCCCCACCCAGCGTGTAGAACAGGGTGCCCTCGCCTGCGATCGCGCCGGACTCGTCGTCGTGCAGCATCAGCAGCAGGTCCTCGACGATCAGCGGTGTGGTGTCCATCGGGTGGTCCTTTTCTGTGATGAGTGTGCGACCGGGATCGGCCCTGATCCTTCCCGGTTGGGGCGACCCGTCACAAGGTGCATCGCGCACCCGGCGCGGGTGGCGTCAGATCGAGCAGGTAGGCGTCCACCGTTGTGTTTACGCAGTCGTTCGTACCGGCAGCCGCCACAGTGTGTTGGGTGCCCTCGACGGTGAGCAGCGAACCCCCGAGCGCGTCTGCCACCGCGACGCCACCCTCGTACGGGGTGCTCGGGTCACCGGTGATCGAGATCGTCAGCGTCTCGGGGAGGCCGCTCACGTCGGTGGCGTAGGGCACGCCGAGAGTCGGTTCGCCCGGCCAGTACTCACAACCGTCGCGGGCGCCGTCGTAGCCGGTGCCCGGGTTCATGAACGGTGCGGCCTCCCAGATCCGCTGACGAAGTGCGCGGGCGTCCTCGGGGGACAGGCGATTCTCATCGGCACAGTTGATCGCGTGATTGGCTTCGGTGAAGTTGCTCCAGCGTCCGTTCTCGTCGCGACCGCCGAACGAGTCGCTGAGCAACTGCAGGAGGTTGCCGCGACCGTCGGCGAGCTCGGTGAGGCCGGCCCGGATCGCGGGCCACGCCGCCGGGTCGTAGAGGCCGGCACCCACGCCGCCGACCGCAGCGTTGAAGTCCAACGTTCGCCCCTCTCCGCTGGGTACGGGCTGTTGGACCAGCGGGCGGACCAGGCCGGAGAACACATCGGTCGCTCGGCTCGGATCGGTGCCCAGCGGGCAGTCGGCGCGCGTCACACAGTCCGCCGCCATGGTGTCGAATGCCCGCTGCATGCTCGCGAAGGTATGGGTGCGCGTGTCGGCGTAAGAGGTGGTCGGGTCGATGCCACCGTCGAGGAGCATCGCCCGCACATTGTCGGGGAACATCTCGGCGTACACCGCTCCGAGGCGGGTGCCATAGCTCTGGCCGAAGTAGGTCAAGCGGTCATCGCCCACCACCGAACGCAACACGTCCATGTCCCTGGCGACATCCCGGGTTCCGAACCGGGACAGCACGTCTACACCACCGGAGCCGTCCGCGCAGCGCTGGACCGAAGCGCGGGTGTCCGTCGCGGTCCATTGCCCCTCGGCGGCCGGGACCGCACCGGGTAGCTCACCGGCGTCGAGCTGCTCGTCGGTGAGACAGTCGACGGCCGGGACGGACGCCCCGGTCCCGCGCGGATCGAATCCGACCAGGTCGAAGTGTTCAGTTGCCGCGCGATCGGCCCAGGTGGTTGCCAGCGTCGCGGCCATCGCCGTGCTGCCGGCCCCGGGGCCTCCGGTGTTGAGGACGAGCGAGCCCTTGGACTCACCGCGCGCCGGGATCCGCATCACGGCGATCCGTGCGGTGCGCCCGTCGGGATCCCGGTAGTCCAGTGGCACATCCATCCGCGCGCACTGTGCCGTGGGTGCGGTGGCGAAGAGCTCGGCTTCGGTCTGGGTCGACGGGTAGTCGTCGCACGGTCCGAAGGAGAGCTCTTGCTGGTAGAAGCGGTCCAGATCACCCTCGCCGGAGCTGGGCGCGGAGCACGCGCCGACCGCCAACGCCAGTGCGAGGGCGGCGCCGAGAACTCGCCGACGGGGCGGACGCAAGAGGAGGTTCGAGGTGTCGTTTCCCATGTGTTCCACTCTCACCGCCGAACGGCGTCGACGACAGTGCACCCGATCAGCGAATGTCCATGCGGATCGGCATGTCTCGGACATGACAGATGTCATGGCCCGACCATGACATCCATCGCGAAACCTGATGATGCACAGCACTACCGAACTCGCGACTTCGGCGCGAAGGTGTGAGCATGAACGATTCGATCAGGAACACCGTCATCAGTGCACGCGGCCTGCGCCGCGTCTACGGCAGTGGCGCAACAGCATTCGAGGCTGTCCGCGGCATCGATCTCGATGTCGCGGAGGGGGAGGTGTTCGCCCTCCTCGGTACGAACGGGGCGGGTAAGACCTCGACCTTCGACCTTCTGGAGGGTCTCGTCGCGCCGACATCCGGCGAGGTCGAGATCTTCGGACTCGATCCGCGGCGTGAACGGGCGAAGGTCCGGCCGCAGATCGGTGTGATGCTGCAATCCGGCGGTCTCCCCGCCGATCTCACCGTCGCGGAGACCCTCGAGATGTGGCGCGGGACGTGCTCGCACCCGACGACCGTCGACGACGTGCTCTCGAAGGTCCGGCTCACGGATCGGGCCGACGTCCGCGTCGCCGCGCTGTCCGGCGGCGAGCGGCGACGGGTCGACCTCGCGTGCGCCTTGTTGGGCCGGCCCCGGTTGCTGTTTCTCGATGAGCCGACGACCGGCCTCGACCCCGAGAGCCGCCGCAGCACCTGGCAACTGCTCGCCGACCTCAAGACGTCCGGCGTGACAATGGTTCTCACCACCCACTACCTCGACGAGGCAGAAGCTCTCGCCGACCGGATCGCGATCATGCACCGGGGCGAGATCGCCCGGCGCGGAACGCTACGCGAGATCGTCGACCGGCATCCGGCCCGGATCGCCTTCGACCATCCCGGACTGGTGCTGCCGGAGTTCCGCGGCGCTCAGGTCGATGCGTCGACGCGCGTGCAGGTCTTGACCAGCGACCTCCAGGGACATCTCGACGAATTGCTCACCTGGGCACGTGTCAACGCAGTGCCGCTGGCCGGACTCGAAGCCCGGGCGGCCTCACTGGAATCGGTTTTCCTCGACATCGCGGCGGGCACCGACGACCCGGCCGAACTCGCCCACACGAACGGAGCAGCCGCATGACCACCGCAGACACCTTCCCGACCGCCCCGACGCGCAGGCGTCGACCGCTGACTGCGCTGTCGATCGCGGAGTTCCGGCAGTTCATCCGCAACAAGACGCTCGTCGTCATGGGGATCGTCTTTCCGATCGGCGTCCCGCTGGCCACCTTCTTCCTCACCCGCGAACAGTCGGGAACCTCACCCGAACTGACATTCACGACGCTCGAGACGTTTGCGCTGGTCGCCCTGCTCTTCGTGCAGTACTACTCGGTGCTGTCGATGATCACCACGCGGCGGGGCGAGGGCGTTCTGAAGCGTTTGCGCACCGGCGAGGCCGCGGACTGGCAGATCATGGCCGCACCGGCGGTACCCGGCGCGATCCTCACGGCGATCGGCACAGTGATCGTGGCGGCGGTGATCTACGGGGCCGGCGCCCCGGCGCCGGTCAACCCCGTTCTCGTCGCCATCGCCCTCATCGCCGGGGTCGCGTTGTTCTCCCTGCTCGCACTCGCGACGAGCGCCGTGACGCGCAACGCCGAAGCAGCGCAGATAACCTCGCTCCCGGTGATGGTCGTGGCGATGGTCGGCCTCGCGTCCATCCGCGGGGTACTGCCCGAACGGTTCGGTGAGATCGCCGCCTGGACCCCGTTCGCCGCGATCTCCGATCTCATCTCGCTCGGGACTGTCGGACGCGGCGCGACCGTGGCGGAGTCGATCCCCGCCGCCGACTTCGCGGGCACGTTCGGCGACATCGGCCAGCCTCTTGCGACACTGGTGGCATGGACCGTTCTGGCGCTCGCACTGACCGCGCGGAGCTTCCGGTGGGACGATCGCGGCTGAGTCGGACGACAGACTGGTGGCGCGCGCAGTCCGGAACGCAGCGGTACCGGCTCTACACCCAGCTGACGCTCCAGTTGGTCGTCGTCGGTGTCGCGGTGGCGGTGAGTATCCCGGCGACCGCCGTGTGGGGAATGGTCGGGATGTGGGTCGCCGGATTCGCCGCCGTGCTCGCACTCGAGTCCCAGCCGGATTTCGCGATCTGGTCACCGGTGCGGGCACAACGGTGGCTGTTCGGCGTCGCCGTCGGTCTGATGATCGGGGTCTGGACCGCCTACGCGGTCCTTGCCCGCGTCCTCACCGGACAGAATGATCTCGACACCGCGCGGCCCGTCGGCGTGTACACCGCCTTTCTCGCCGGCATGGCGGTGCTGCCTTTCCTCCGGCACCGCTGGTGGCTTCTGGGCGTGATCGCCGTCGCCACCGGGATCGCCTATGCGGGTTCACCACGTGGGGTGCTGGGGATCACCGGGGTGGTGGCTGCGACGGGTACGCTCCTGATGGTCACGACGCTGCTGACTCGCTGGGGCCTGCAGGTCATCGACGATCTGGAGAGAGCCAAGGTGGTGGAAGCCCGGCTTCGGGTGGCGGAGGAGAGATTACGTTTCTCTCGTGACCTGCACGACGTCGTCGGCCGGGGATTCTCGGCGATCGCGGTCAAGAGCGAACTGGCCGGGACCCTGCTGCGAGCGCGGTCGACCGACAAGGCAGAAGCGGAGATCGACGAGATCAAGGTGCTCGCCGTGCAATCCATGGAACAGATGCGAGCTCTGGTCCGCGGCTACCGCGACATCGACTTGGTCGGCGAGGTCGCGGGAACACGGTCCCTGCTGTCGGCAGCGGGATGCGAACTCGTGGTCGAGGGCGATCCGGCGCAGGTGCCCGACCGGTTCCATGAGGTCGCCGCATGGGTTGTCCGCGAAGGTACGACCAACATCGTCAAACACTCATCGGCGTCGTCGGCCTGGCTCACCCTCGGCCCCGCGGGCATGTCGTTGCGCAACGACGGTGTGGCCGTGCAGGACTCGCCGGCAGACGGCCCGCACTCGGGGCTGCTGGGGCTTGCCGAACGTCTCGACATGGTCGGTGCAAGCCTGCGCACCAGCCGGTCCGAGGGACTGTTCACCCTACAGGTTCGTTGGGAGACACCATGATTCCTGTCCTGCTCGCCGACGACGAGACCTTGGTGCGGACCGCGATGGCCACCATGCTCGACCTCGAAGACGACATCGAGGTCGTCGCCCATGTCGACTCGGGTGAGCAACTCGTCGAGCTCTGGCGTGCCCGGCGCGACGCGGGCGAACCGACCGCGGTTGCGGTGATCGATCTGCAGATGTCGGGCATGGACGGTATCGACACCGCCGTCGAGCTCCTCGAACTCACCCCCGATGCCGGAACACTCATCGTCACCAGTCACGGGCGGCCGGGGTATCTGAAGCGCGCCCTGACCGCGGGCGTACGCGGTTTCCTGCCGAAGACCACACCGGCCGCCACGCTGGCGCAGGTGATCGCGACCGTGCACTCCGGCGGACGCTACATCGACCCGGAACTCGCAACCGAAGCCATCAGCACCGGTGACTCGCCGCTGACCGCCCGTGAGGCCGACGTCCTCGAGTTCGCTCTCGACGGTGCGTCTGTCGAGGAGATCGCCCGCCGGGCACACCTGACCGCGGGCACGACGCGAAACTACCTGTCGTCGGCGGTGTCGAAACTGAATGCGTCGAACCGGTACGAGGCCGCGATCAAAGCGCGCGACCTGGGCTGGATCTGAGTTCTCGTCAGACCCGGGCGGCGGGAATTCGGTCTGCCCCGGTGATTGACGAATCGGCACCAGACGGCCGGCCGCTGCTCGAGAATCGACGCGAGGCGACGACCGCCCGTTCCGGCTACCGAGCACCGAAGGACGACGATGACTGCTGACCTGTTCGATGTGAGTGGTAAGACCGTGCTGGTCACCGGCGGCACGTCGGGTATCGGGGCGATGATCGCCCAGGGTCTGCAAGAACGCGGGGCGAGGGTGCTGATCACCGGCCGCAACGACGACGCGCTGGCCGAGGCACGCGCCGCGGGACTGACTGCGTTACAGGCGAACCTGTCGACGCCCGAGGGCGCACGAACCCTCGCGCAGCAGGTGGCGTCGGAGACCGACGCCCTCGACGTCCTGGTGAACAACGCGGGCGCGACCTGGGGTGCGCCCCTCGAGGAGTTCCCGGACTCCGCGTGGGACCGGGTCCTGAAGCTCAACGTCCAGACGCCGTTCGTGCTCACGCAGACGCTGTTGCCGTTGCTGACCGGTTCTGCGACTGCCGAGAATCCGTCGCGGGTGATCATGATCGGCAGTGTCGACGGGATCCGGGTGCCGCGCACCGCGTCGTACTCCTACTCGTCGAGCAAGGCGGCCGTCCATCAGCTGACGCGGCATCTCGCGCGGGACCTCGGACCGCGTCACGTCACCGTGAACGCCATTGCGCCAGGCCCTTTCGAATCCAAGATGATGGCCCCGATCCTGGCCGAACTGGGGGACGAGGTCGCGGCGGCGGCGCCGTTGGGGCGGATCGGTCGAGCCGACGACGTGATAGGGACGGTGGTGTACCTCGCCAGCCGTGCCGGCTGCTACCTCACCGGTGCAGTCATCCCGGTCGACGGAGGGATCGCGACAACGCTCTGACCCGGCCGACTGACCGGCGTCGCTGTCAGTCGTAGAGAATTGCTTCACCGCGCTGCCGGAATGCCTCCCGCGTCTGGGGTCGTCGAGCGATTGGCACGGCCACCGGGGCCTTGCGGCAAGCCCCGTCGTCGACATGTGGTGGAAGTGGCGGGGTTCGGGGACAGGCGACCCGCCCCCCGAACCCATCTCGGTCCTCCCTCCTCCTCACCACAGGTCCACTGTCCTCACCACTGGTCGAAGCCGACGTTGACCTGGGGGTATCCGGTGTCGATGTGGTTGTTCATCCAGTGGTTCTGGGCGTGGGGTCCCCAGATGCTGCTCATGGCGGTGTTGACGTTGTGGGGGTGGTTGGTGAGTTGGTAGTTGGCGGTGGGGCCGAAGGCGCCGATGCGGTAGATGGCGTTGACGTCGAGGTGGTTGGTGAAGGGTGCGGTGGCGGTGATGGTTTCGGTGGCTCCGGGGTAGAGGATGTGGTGGGGTGCGTTGACCCATTGGCCGCCGTCGGCGTTGGCGCCTTGGAGGTATTCGGGCTTGTCGGTGTGGTTGGTGATGGTCATGGCGACGGTGGGTTCGCCGGGGCGGGTGATCGGCAGGGTGCCGGCGTGGGCTGCGCCGGCGGCGCCGAGGGCGATGCCGGTGGCGGCGGCGAGTCTGAATCACCCTAGGTTCTGTGCCGCCTCCAATATGGGCTGGTCCTCGGGGCCGAGGCCAGCGTAGTGAAGCGTTTCGAACTCGGTCGGGGGGATC